>AP019005.1:1440000-2040000 GCA_003945285.1 Hydrogenimonas sp. | reverse complement strand
TTGTCGTAGATAGCGTCGATCCGTTTGCCGGTTCCGGTCTGATGCCCGGTGACAAGATTTTGAAAGCGGGGAGTTTCGATCACCCCTCATTGAGAAAAACGAGGGAGCTGGTCGACGGCTGCAGGGTCGGAGAGAGGCTCACTTTCGGTGTAGAGCGAAACGGAAAGAGTGTGAGTGTCGAAGCTCCCTGTTTCGACAGACGGGGAGGGGGAGTACTCTCCGACACCTTTTTGGAGCGTTTCGGTATGCACTTCTCTAAATCGCTTCGAATAAGCGAAATCGATACCTCTTCCATATCCTACAAAAAGGGGCTGAGAGTCGGAGACAGACTGCTCATGATAGACGGAAAACCGGTAGGCGGCGAAGCCGAAGTCAGAGAAGTGCTGAGCGGTTACGCGGTACAGAAACGCACACCCGAAAATATGCTTTGGGAGCGTGAAGGGTTTCAGTTTTTTTTACTCCCTACTTCGCTATAATTCGCAAAATATATTGAGGGTGTCCATGCAGAACTTCGAAGCCTATCTGAGGGCCAATCTTCCCAAAGCTCCAAGTTTCCATCCCACTTTCGACAAGGCGCTGGGGGCTATGCTCGAGGCCGGCGGAAAGAGGTTCAGGCCGCAGCTTCTGCTGGCCGTCGTAGATGCCTATACACCTCTGTTGAGAGAGAGTGCTTATCCGGCGGCAATGGCACTGGAGATGCTGCACACCTATTCGCTTGTGCACGACGACCTGCCGGTTATGGACAATGCCGATCTTCGCCGCGGCGAACCTACGCTTCACAAGCGCTACGACGAGGTGACCGCGGTGCTGGTTGGAGATGCCCTGAACACCCATTCATTTTACCTTATCGCCGACGCACCTCTGCACAACGATGTCAAAGTCGCCCTCATCAAGGAGCTTGCCTACAGCGGCGGAATAGGCGGCATGGTTCTCGGGCAGGCGATAGACTGCTATTTCGAGGGAGAGAAGCTGAGTACCGAGCAGGTTGACTTTCTGCATGAGTACAAGACCGGCAGGCTTATCGCCGCAAGCCTCAAAATGGGTGCGATCATAGCGGGGCTCGACAAGAGGATGCAGGATGAGCTTTTCAGATTCGGGCTCGATCTGGGTCTGCTCTTTCAGATACAGGACGACATCATAGATGCCACCAGCAGCTCCGAGGATGCGGGAAAGACAACCGGCAACGACGAGGATAAAAACAGCTATATAAACCACTTCGGTCTCGAAGGCTCCGTGCAGCGTGCGGAGAGACTGGCCGAGAGTGTGGCGCAGACGCTGGAGGGCTTTGACGAACCGCTCAGATCCGAGCTGGAGCCGATATTGAAAAACTACCTCTACAGGCACAGGCGGAAGTGACAGGTCAGGGGTGAGCAGTGGAAAGCGTCGAATTTCCACTGCTCACTTCTAACCTCCCACTCAATGAAAAAGGAACTCTTTTATGGATAACCAGATGATGAAAAAGATGGCCGACACAATACGTTTTCTGGCGGCCGATATGATTCAGCAGGCGAACAGCGGACACCCAGGTGCTCCGATGGGGCTTGCAGATATTGCGGTCGTGCTCAGCAGGCACCTGAAGCACAACCCTAAAAATCCGAAATGGCTGAACAGGGACAGGCTGGTCTTCAGCGGAGGCCACGCTACGGGTCTCATCTACTCTCTTCTGTATCTTTGGGGCTACGACCTCTCTATGGAGGATATAAAGAACTTCCGCCAGCTCGGCAGCAGGACACCGGGACACCCGGAGTATGGACATACGCCCGGAATAGAGATAACGACCGGGCCGCTGGGGCAGGGTGTGGCCAATGCGGTAGGGTTCGCGATGGCGAGCAGATACTGCGCGAACATGGTCAACTCCGAAACGGCGAAGATCATAGACCACTACGTCTACTGTCTCTGCGGAGACGGAGACCTGATGGAGGGGATCAGCTACGAAGCGTGCGCCATCGCCGGAAAGCAGCAGCTTGACAATCTCATCATGATCTACGACTCGAACAGGATCACGATCGAAGGGGATACATCCCTGGCGTGGGACGAGGATGTGAAGTTGAGGTTCGAAGCGCAGGGGTGGAAAGTTCTGGAGACCGACGGCCACAACTACGAGCAGATAGACGAGACCCTGGAGCTTGCGAAAAAGGCCGACAGGCCTGTGCTGATAATAGCCCATACGATTATCGCGAAAGGCGCATTGGAAATGGCGGGCGATCACAACAGCCACGGTGCGCCGCTCGGTGAAGATCTTATACGCAGGGCAAAAGAGGTCGCAGGGTTCGATCCCGACAAAAAGTTTTATGTGCCGGATGACGTGCTGGTCAGGTTCCGGTGTGCCGTCGAAGAGGGTGAGCTTGCGGAGAAGGAGTGGAACCATCTTCTGAAACAGGCTCCATACATAGAGCAGAACGAAGCTCTGAACAGACTTCTCAACCCCGATTTCGACTCCATCGAGTGGCCGGAGTTCGAGCCCGGCAGCGAAGTCGCCACCCGCGACAGCAACGGGAAGATTCTAAATGCGATCGCGAAAGCGGTCCCCGGATTTTTCGGAGGAAGCGCCGATCTTGCACCATCCAACAAGACAGAGCTGAAAGATATGCGCGACTTCCCTCTGGGCAGGAATATGCACTTCGGAATCCGTGAACATGCGATGGCGGCCATCTGCAACGCTATCGCGGCGTATGGGCCGCTTCTGCCTTTCAGTGCTACATTCTTCGTATTCAGCGACTATATGAAGCCGGCCGTGAGGATTGCCGCGCTCAGCGGTCTTCGACACTTCTTCGTCTGGACGCACGACAGTATCGGAGTGGGAGAAGATGGACCGACACATCAGCCCATAGAGCATCTGAGCCAGTTCAGAGCGCTTCCCGACTTCTATACTTTCCGCCCGGCTGACGCGAGTGAAAATGTCGCCTGCTGGAAGGTTGCGCTCAGGCTGAACGCCCCCTCGGCCTTCGTATGCAGCCGCCAGAAGCTGAAAGTTCTCAAAGGGGAAGATAAGATCGCCTTCGGAAGCGCGGAGAAGGGGGGCTACCTGATCAAAAGGCGGGAGAATGCGGCTTTGACACTCGTTGCGAGCGGGAGCGAAGTTATGCTAGCCCTACAGAGCGGCTGCCATCTCGAGGAGCGCGGAGTCATGGCAAACGTCGTCTCTGTTCCATGTTACGAGCTCTTCCTTGAACAGGATGAGGAGTATATAAAGAGTGTTATCGACCCGAATACCAGGGTTCTGGCCATAGAAGCCGCAAGCGGCAGCGAGTGGTACCGCTTCGCCGACGACGTTTTGTGTATGGAGAGTTTCGGCGCCAGCGGAAAAGCTTCAGATCTCTTCAAACACTTCGGTTTTACAATCGACAATGTAGTCGCCCGGGCGGAGTCGCTGCTTAAGTGAGATCGCTAAAGCTTCTGCTGACGGCCTTTTTGATATCAATTCCTGTTTTTGCGCTCGAAGTCGGGGAGCCGCTCCCCTCTCTCGAGCTTTCGGGAAAGGATGGCGGGAGGGTAGACGGTACTCCTTTCAAGAGTGATCTGTTGAGAGGCAAGGTGACAGTGATTTTTTATGTCGACCCCGACAAGAAGGATCTCAACGAACCGTTTGTAGAAAGGCTGAAAGCCAGAAAATTCGACCGAAGCCGCTACCGATCCGTCGCTGTCATAAATATGGAAGCTACATGGATGCCCAACTTCGCGATAGCGGCAGCACTGAAAAGCAAGCAGAAGAGGTATCCCGACACGATCTATGTCAAAGATATGGTAAAAAAGGGTGTAGAGGTATGGCAAATGGCCGATGGCGATGCCAATATCGCCGTTATAGACCCGAAAGGTACGGTTATTTATGCAAGAAGCGGAAAGATTCCCGAAGAGGAGTTTGAGACTATACTCTCCATTATAGAGAGGCAGATAGGGAAGCTTTGAGAGAGGGTGTTGCGAATCGGCGCAACATCCAGCTTCCCTATGTTAAGCGAAGCCCGGGTTTTGGCGGGGAGTGAACGTCCCCTGTGTAACGCCGGTTACTTATCTTTTGACTCCGTATATATATCGTTGTTTGGTATGTTTGTCTGGTCCATACCGTTACCGTTTTTCTCCTGGTGCCTGTCGTTGTCGTAGTGGACTACGGTATCTGAAGGACCGTAGGTAGTGTCCGCATAATAGACAGTATCCTGTGCGAATGCAGAGAGTGTGAAGGCGAATGTCGCCGCAATCAGAAACGATCTTTTCATCTTTGTCTCCTTATATCTATTATTTTTCGGGCGGATTGTAGCAAATTGTTCAAAAATTCCGATAAAGAAGATCAAGTAGTCTGATTTTTTAATAAATGGGATAAAATTACTCCGAATTAAGATTCGCTCTAAAAAATATAGTTTATACTCACCGTCGGGCCGGACTGCAAGCGCTTAACAGAAGCCTTGCCGGAAACTATAGAGGTCCGTTTTTGCAGCGCTTCTGTGAACTATGTATGCAACGATGCCTTCGAATTTTCAAAAAGCTGGTTTATGCCTGCTGCAGCGGTATCCAAACCGCTCTCTCTTCCAGCGGGGGAAAGCCGTCGAGGATCTCCAGGGGGCGGTAGTTCATCTTGTATGCGAATGAGCGGCATCCGTCGACCCAGTAGCCGAGATAGATCCAGCGCAGATCCATCCTCTTCGCAAGCTCTATCTGCATCAGGAGAGAGTAGGTTCCCAGCGAAAACGGGGAGTAGTCGGGATCGTAGTAGAAGTATATTGAAGAGATGCCGTCTTCGGTGATGTCTATGAGGTCTACCCCGACCAGCCTGTCGTCTCTGAAGTAGAGCACCTCTTTTCCGAAATCGTGCGCTCCGTCTACGAAATTTTCGTAATAGAGCTGCGGATTTATAGGGGTGTAGTTCCAGCCGACCGTCTCGCTTTTATGTTTGTGGAAACGGTTGTAGAGGTCGAGGTGCTCCTGCGTCATGCCGGGTGTTCTTATATGTATCAGCGTATCCCGGTTTTTTTTCATGACACGCTTCTGTGACCTAAAGAGGGTGAAGTTCTGCGCATCTATCCGCAGGCTTTTGCAGGCGCTGCATCCGGCGCAGATAGGGTGGAAGAAGTAGCATCCGAAGCGTCTCCATCCGCGTTCGACCAGCTTCGAGACAAGAGCTCTGCTCGCATTTCGCATATAGCGGTAGTACATTCGCGTCTTCATCTCCGGAAGATAGCTGCACCGGTAGTCGAGCATACAGAAGTCTATGGAGTGTTCGCTGTTTTCCTGAATATTCACTGTACTATCTCGTAAACGATCTCTTTTCTGTTTTTGATCTGCTTTATTTCGACTATGGCCAGATTCTCTATATCCATAGCCAGCAGACTCTCTTCATCCATAATACCACGCTTTGCCATCTCTTTCAAGACTCTGCCCCTGTACGCCTTTGCCCAGTGGCTTACACTCTTGCCGTTTTTGAGGAACTTCATGGTAATGGAGGGCATAGAGAGCTTGTAGAACTTTTCATAGAAACCGGCCCTGAGATCGACCACCGGCCCACGCTCCGACAGGTAGTCGTCCAGCGCTTGCGTGAAGTGCTCCCTGTAGAACTTTTCAGGTGCGAATGAGCCTATATGCTCCCCCTGTTTGAGCTTGTAGTCTGGAATCAGATCCTTCGCGCGGATAGGGCCGAAGAGATTGGAGAATATGAGCAGATGTTCATCTACATATCTCTGCGCTTCCGGTGTGAGAGAAGTGTACTCCAGGTAGCTGTAGGCAACACCGTCGTAACGCTCCGCCGCTCTCATTACCGGAGCGGTGAAGATGTCGGTACGGTAGCGCTCTAGCTGCTTTTCATCCTTTATGCCGGTAAGCTTTGAAATCTCTTCCATCGAGCCGTTTTTGAGCATTTCGTTGTATCTTTCGGCAGCCTCCACCCTCTTGTCGTAGAGATCCGGCAGGCAGAAGGAGTCTCTGTCCATATGCCCGCTGCCGCCCTCTTTTTTTGCCTCACTCGGAGCGAAAAGTATCGTCATGGTCATCTCTTTTTGGTGAAGTTTACCAAAAGAATCGGAATTTTTGGACTCTTTTTGCCGCCACAGACCCCGTGATACACAAAAATTACACAAAAAGGAATTAATATAGACAATCAAGTCTATTCGCCAAATATGGCGAAACGGAAAAAGGAGCCGAAATGAGTGTAGGAATATTTTACGGAAGCAGCGGCGGTGCAACCGAAAGGGTCGCGAAAATGATAAAAGAGGCGCTCGGTATCGACTCAGACCTCATCGATATAGCAGACGCGAAGGCGGAAGATTTCGACAGGTACGATATTTTGATACTCGGCAGCTCAACATGGGGCGACGGAGATCTGCAGGATGACTGGGAGGATTTTTTCGACGAGTTCAAAAAGATAGACCTGAAGGGCAAAACGGTAGCCCTCTTCGGTCTCGGCGATCAGGAGGAGTACCCGGATACGTTTGTGGACGCCATGGGAATACTCTACGGGCAGGCGGTAGAAAACGGTGCAAAAACAGTCGGCGGCGGCTGGCCTGCGGAGGGGTACGATTTCGACGAATCGAGAGCCGTGAGAGAGGGAGCCTTCGTGGGACTCGCAATAGATGAAGAGAACCAGGAGGAGCTTACAGAACAAAGAGTCCGGAAATGGACAGAAGGGCTGAAAAAAGAGCTCTTCGGAAGAGATACCGACGAGCCCCTAAGAATCGTCTAGGCGGCTGAGAAAATCTGCCGCTACGCTGTCCATAGCCTGAATGTGAAGATTGAGCCACTCCATGAACTCATCCTCCATAAACTCCTTCAGGGCTTCACGATCTTTGAAGTTACGCCAGTTCATATAGGCCATCCGTGTCTCGCCCATGATGCGGTTATGGTCGTTCCTGTGTATGTCGAACATGCCGAACCCTCTGTTTTTCAGCATCTCCTCCTCATACCCGAAATGCTTCTGCATATGCTCCAGCAGAGCCTCCAGTGCGGATGTCACACCCATGTCTGAACCGCTCTCCAACTGTTCGAAAAGATCATTGATGAAATCTACCTCTTCGTAGTGCATCGTGTTCATATCTTCGAAACTGACTCTCGGGAGTCTCTTTTTGTCTACCATACTGAACTCTCCACTCTTTTGTTTGAACAACCGGAGGAGGTTAAGCTCTATGCGCAGCCTCCTCCCGAAATCTGCTATTTCTCAGCTTTGCGTAACATATATAACATGAGTATAACATCTTTACCGAAGCGCCTTGTCTGCGCAAAAGCTCTCAAAGCTATGAACTCAGAGGGGTTAGAGGTATCCTCAAGGGCACAGGCTTTGAGCTGCCCGGCCCTTTGGACATCTGTTTCGGACCAATACAGGACCTTGACCTTTTGTGCAACTTCAGCTATACTCCGGTCAACCAAAAGGGACTCGGTCTCTCTTTAAATGCTCTACGGAGCGAGTAAATATCGAACAACACTCCTAAAAAAGTCGCTTTCTTTTATCTACTCACAAAAATCCAAACCAAATGTTCAACTCGTGACCGAATGGATCTCAAGACAGATCTACGGCGGGTTAAAACAGAAAGAAAATCTATGTCTTTTAAGGCTTTGAACCTGAACCCCCGTATCATGCGTGCCGTCGAAGAGGAGGGCTACACCGAACCTACACCGATCCAGGCTGAAGCTATTCCGGCCATTCTGGATGGGGAAGATCTTCTCGCTGCCGCTCAGACCGGTACCGGAAAAACAGCCGCTTTTACACTCCCGATGCTGCAGAAGTTCTCCGACAAGAAAGGGGAGGGCAGACGCTATGTCCGCGCACTTGTGCTCACACCCACCAGAGAGCTGGCCGCGCAGGTGCACCAGAGCGTGCGTACATACGGGAAGTATCTAAAGCTCAAGAGCGCGGAAGTTTACGGCGGTGTCTCACTGCATCCGCAGACCCGTGCGCTGCGCAACGGTGTCGATATTCTCGTCGCCACCCCCGGCCGCCTGCTCGACCATCTCAACCAGCGCAACGTCGATCTGAGCAGAGTTGAGATACTCGTGCTGGATGAGGCGGACAGAATGCTCGATATGGGCTTTATAAACGATATAAAAAAGATCATCGCGGAGCTTCCCCACTTCAGGCAGAATCTTCTCTTTTCGGCAACCTTCTCAGAGGAGATAAAGCGCCTCAGCAAAACGATTCTGAAAGAGCCCCGTATGATAAAAGTGGCGGCTGACAACACCACCGCAGACCGTATAAAACAGACCATCCACCCGGTAGACAGGGTTAAAAAGGCCGATCTGCTGAGCCATCTTATCGGAACCAACAACTGGAAACAGGTACTTGTATTTACCCGCACAAAGCATGGAGCCGACAAGCTCTCGAGACGCCTTGCGCAAGACGGCCTGCCCAGTACCTCCATTCACGGAAACAAGACGCAGGCGGCGCGCATGAAGGCGCTTAAAGCTTTCAAAGATGGACGTGTCCGCGTTCTTGTCGCTACGGATGTGGCTGCACGAGGTATCGATATCGACAGACTGGGCCAGGTCGTCAACTTCGACCTGCCCGAAGTGGCCGAAGACTATGTGCACCGCATAGGCAGAACGGGTCGCGCCGGCAACGCCGGTGAAGCCTTTTCCCTGGTCTCCGTAGACGAGAAGCACCTGCTCCATAAAATCGAAAGAGTGACTGGTTCGCAGATAGAGAGGGTTCTGGTAGAGGGTTTTCATCCGGACCCGTCCATCAAGGCCGAAGCTTCCGGGAAGCGCCCGAGAAGCGGCGGCAGAGGCAGGGGCTTCGGCTCTTCGGGCCGCAGAGGAGCCTCCGGCGGCCGTGAAGGCAGAACTTTCCGCAAAAGATCCTGACCGGCGACGCTGCGCATATCTGCGTAGCGCAGGCTCCCGACCCAACTGTTTCGGACGGGGTGCCCATATGTGCTAAAACCCGAATCTCGAAATAGAGATATTCAAACTATTCTATTTCGAGATTTGGGTAAAATGCCGTATGCGCCTTCTATATTTTTACACTCTATATCTTCTTCTTTTCTGCTCCGCGGCCCTCTCTATGCCCGGAGACTCACCCGTTCCCGGCGGTATCCTGGTACTGCCTGTAGACAACAACACTACACCTGTAAAATTTCTGGACAAAAGAGGCACCTTTTTCAGAGAGAAAGAGCAGCTTTACGCACTTTTGCCGGTTCCATTGGAGACCGCTCCCGGGCGCTACAAGGCCTACATCGGCGCAGATGTGTTGAGGGAGGTTGAAATAGAGGGCAAAGAGTACGCCGTTCAGCGGCTGAAGATAAAAAACAGACGCAAAGTGGAGCCGAACAGGGAAGATATGAAACGAATTGCAAAAGAGCGCAAGAGAAAGCGGAGAGCCAAATCGTTCAGGTCGCCGGGGCTCGCGAATGTAGATTTTATCTGGCCGCTCGAGGGCATAGTGAGCAGCCCTTTCGGACTGAGAAGAGTCTTCAACGGCAAGCCGGGGAGTCCGCACAAGGGTATAGATATAGCCGCCCCGAAAGGAGAACCGGTTGTGGCTGCGGCAGACGGCACGGTGGTGGATGCGGGCAGCTTTTTCTTCAGCGGCAATCTCGTTTTTATAGAGCACAACGGCGGCCTCGTAACCGTCTACGCGCACCTTGACAAAATAGCCGTACATCCGGGCGAGCGCCTGAAAAGAGGTGATATAGTCGGGTATGTCGGCTCTACCGGCAGGGTTACGGGGCCGCACCTCCATTTCGGTGTGATGATAGATTCCGTCTATGTAGACCCTCTTCTTTTTCTTCCTATACGACATCCGTCAACTCCGCCGGCGGAAAAATTGAGTAAAATTAGCCACAGCCCGACCGGGGCGAAAAGCACTCCATAAGCAAGGTTGTACAAAATGTTACCCGCTCAGCACCTGACGCTAAAAAAGTTCGAACAGTTCAAAGCCGCTATGCGCCCCTACGACTACTTCGAGATGCTCGACACTCTCGACTTCGAGAGTCTCGGAGAGGGAGACCGCTTCTACCTACAGTGTTTCGGCATCTACAACAGCGAGCTCGAAGAGGAGACATTCATGCTCCGTATCCGCACCGCGGGCGGACGTATAAAGGCGGAGCACTTCTCCTCCATAGCGGGCATTGTCAAAGAGCACGATCTTCAGATGGTGCTGACGGCACGTGCGGGCATTCAGCTTCACGGACTCGAGCCCGACAACATCCTGGAGGTCTTCAAAGAGGTGAACGCCATGGATGGTCTCACGACCTGGCAGACCTTCGGAGACAACATAAGAAACGTCGTCACGGACCCGTATGACGGAAGGGGGCGAAGCTGCGAAATAGAGGTCTATCCGCTGATAGAGAGGATGCAGAGCTTCTTTATAAGAAACCCGGACCTCGTAGGAATGCTGCCCAGACGTGTCTCGACAGGGATTACCGGAATGCGCCAAAACGCAATGCCGCTCTTTTCGAACGATCTTCTCTTCGCGCTTGCGAAAAGAGATAACGGGTTCGGCTTCAACGTCTATATCGGCGGGAAAAATACGGAAGTCGCTATGAGCGCCGACATCTTTTTAAAACCAGACGAGGCAGTCCCCTTTTTCGAAGCCCTGATACTCGCCTTCAACCGCTACGGCTCGAGGGAGAAACGGACCAGAAGCCGCCTCTTTCATATGATAGAGGATATCGGCATGGAGGGGTTGAAACAGAAGATTTCGGAGTTCTACGAAAAGCCCTGGGCGCAGGAGGGTGAGCTTCTGCTCCAAAAGAGGGATTTTGAAGATTTCGAAGAGCTTGCCGACGGGAGTTTCGGCTACCGCTACCGTACCGATTACGGCGTGGTGGGTCCTGAAGAGTTTGAGGCTATCGCCGCTTTCGTGAAAGAGAGCGGAGCCGAAGTGCGCCTCGGTATCGACCAGCAGATATATATCCTTGGACTCAGGAACAGAGAGGTGCCGTTCGAACGGAGAGATACCGCCCCCACCGTAGTCGCCTGCGCCGGCAGCGAATACTGCCCCTTCTCCTACTGGAGCATAAAGGATGAGTCCCACATGCTTCCGCAAAAAGAGATCGAAGAGTGCGGGGTGATCGTGGGCTTTTCAGGGTGCCTGAAGGGGTGCGGACGCCACAAGCACGCCGACATCGGGATAGTCGGGCTCAGGTCGAGCAGGTTCGGCAGGGACGACAGGTCGGCACGGATATTCCTCGGAGCCGAGTATACCTCCGGCAGGAGGGCGGCGGAGGCTGTCTTTCAGAGTGTCCCTCTTTCGGAGATGGGAAGGGTCGTCTCTTTGGTGCTGAAGGAGTTCAGAGAGAGCGGATGTGCCACTTTCGAGGAGTTCTCCGCCAAAGTCATGAACCGTTTCGAACCGGAGTTTCTCAACCTCTGGTTCATGGCGAAGCTGGAGAGCGGATCTGACGCTAAGCTTCGTGCCGATATGGATGGGATGGAGCTTTTGATGCGGAATTTCGAAGATAAAGAGTATCTGGATATCGCCAAAGAGAAGGGCTTTTCCGAGGCCGCGGCATATATAGTTAAAGATATGTGGTACGAGCAGGAGGCGCCGCAGGTGCACCATGTGAAGCCCAGCGAGAGAAGATCGCGTTGAAGGCGGACTGAAATATGGATGAGAAGCGAAGAGAGAAGTACCTCATGGCCAGATACAGGCGCGAACTGGAGCGCTATCTGAACAGGATCGTCTCGTTCGCCATGGGCGGGGATTTCAAAAAGAGCGAATATGAGAGCATGGTTCAAAAGGCCTTGCAGAAGCTGCAGAAGGTGGAGAGAGTCCCCCTTTACAACGACTACTTCGAAAAGCTGGAGGCTTTCATAGAGATGACGAAAGGGCTGGTAGGCGGCGAGAGGGAGGCCGACGAGATCAAGAGCGAGATTCTTCATGAGGCGAACCGGATCAGGAAATCGAAACGTAAAAAGAGTTACAGCCGCAAATCGAGAGGCAGCGGCACGGATGAGGGGTATTGAACCCGGATTGAATATAGTATGGAACGGGATGTATATAAAATCTATTACTAATGAAATCTATATATGCTATAGTATATAAAAGTATTTAACCAGAGGAGAGAACCGTGTTCAACGTCGGACGCCCGGTAACCGGCAAAAACTTCTTTGACCGCTCGAAAATGGTAAAAAAGCTTGTCGCATATATTGACGACGGGCAGGATGTAATGGTGAAAGCACCCAGAAGATACGGAAAAACCTCGCTGATAAAACAGGCTTTTGCCGTTGCGAAAAAAGATTGTATATATGTCGATCTGAGAAGAGAGAGAAATCTCTCCTCCGTGGCGGAGATAATTGTAGACAGAGCCTACGAGAGTGCCGGCATGAAAGGATTTGTCGGTGCCCTGAGAAAGAGTGTGGTCGACCTCCTGGGCAGGGCCGAAAAGGAGCTTTCGGTAGATCTGGGTATCGTAAAAGCTTCGGTGAAGCTCTTCGAACAGAAGGATACAAAGGGTGAAGATGAGCTTCTAGCCGCCGCCCTCGACAATATCTTTGAGCTCGCTTCAAGCCTGGAAAGACGCTTCTATATCGTCTTTGACGAATTTCAGGACATAGGCAGATTCGGAGTGGCCAAAGAGCGGGTTCTGGATAGGCTGAGAGGCACCATTCAGCACCATGCCGAGAGTGTGAGTTATTATTTCCTGGGAAGTATAGAGACTATAATGAGCGAAATTTTCGAAAACAGGAAGTCCCCTTTTTACAACTACTGCCGCAGGATGAGCCTGGAGCCTTTCGATACAGCCGAGATAAAAAGAGATCTTCTCGCCGCATTCAAAAAGAGGAAGATAGTTTTTGAGGATGAAGATGCGCTCGACGAGGTGCTGGAGAAGCTGTCGGGCCATCCAGCCAACACGATGGTGGTTATGCAGAACCTCTACTATTTGGCACTTGAAAAAGATATAAAGACCATCAAAAAGAGGGATCTGAATAAGGCATATATGGACGGCTACGATGAGGTGCTCGATCTGATAGAGGAGTATATCGGGGAGATAAAAGCGAGAAAACATCACCACGATGTGATATACAGACTGGCCAACGGCCTTGAGCAGGAGTTGAAGGGTGCCGCTTTGAGGCAGGTTCTAAGAGGGCTTGAGAATATGGGACATGTTACGCGCACCGGCAGAGGGGAGTACAGAATAAACGACGGTTTTCTCATAGAGTATCTGAGGGAGTGACGTTGTTCAAAAAGCGCAGCGTTATCTCGAAAACTACGATTTTCAGGCTTCCAGGTGTACAGATGGCTGTCAATCCCAGCAAAAGCTGAGATATAAACGCAGGGCGGATGGCTCTATTTACGGAAAAGAGTGATAAAAAGCCCCTCTTTGAGACGATTTTCGTATAAAAGCTTGACAACTGAAGCAAAAGATATTAAAATTGCACTCCATTTTTAGTCGCCGGTGTAGCTCAGTTGGCTAGAGCAGCTGATTTGTAATCAGCAGGTCGCGGGTTCGAGTCCCATCACCGGCTCCATTTTTTCGTCAGTGTTTGTACCAGAGTAGACAATGACGGTGGGATACTCAAGTGGCCAACGAGGGCAGACTGTAAATCTGCTGGCTTTCGCCTTCGGAGGTTCGAATCCTCCTCCCACCACCAGTCGAATCATATGGATGCGGGAGTAGCTCAGTTGGCTAGAGCATCAGCCTTCCAAGCTGAGGGTCGCGGGTTCGAGTCCCGTTTCCCGCTCCATCCGAATCTGGGAGCTGAAATTTTTGATTCTTGCAATCGAATGAGGTCTAGATTTGCTTCTTTCTCTGTATGAGAAGCCGACTACAGCCCTCTTTATAATTCACTCCTAGCAGACAACAGTGCCCAGATAGCTCAGTGGCAGAGCACTTCCTTGGTAAGGAAGAGGTCGGCGGTTCAATCCCGCTTCTGGGCTCCACCGACCTGAAGATTTGGAGATCTTGCAGGGCATCGGAGCGCAAAAGCACACATTGACTGAAACTTTGGTATAATACGGCGCACATTTTGGCAGGGTGCCTCTGTAAATGTTCTATAAAACGCGGTGACGCTGTTTCTTAAGTGCAATCCGGCAAAATGCGCCGGCTTGGCTTCGTGAGCCCGCTGCAGAAGCGAACACTGCGTTGGCGCAGCTGAAAGGCTTGCGGCAGTTGAGGAGCTTGGTGCGGTATTCAAAAGCGCAGATTGACTGCGCGCGGGCCCGCTGCCGAAGCGAACCCAGTGTTAGCGTAGCCGAAAGGGGCTTTGCCCCTTCAGCGTATTAATTTAGATGGAATATTTGCAGAGGTACCCTTTTACTTAAATCTTTTACGGAGGACACTTATGGCTAAGGAAAAATTCGAACGAACCAAGCCGCACGTTAACATCGGTACTATCGGTCACGTTGACCACGGTAAAACTACACTTACTGCAGCGATCACTGCGGTTCTCGCTACAAAAGGTGATGCGGAGCTGATGGATTACGATCAGATCGACAATGCACCGGAAGAGCGTGAGCGCGGTATTACAATCGCTACTTCTCACGTTGAGTATGAGACTGACAAACGCCACTATGCACACGTTGACTGCCCCGGACACGCGGACTACGTCAAAAACATGATTACAGGTGCTGCTCAGATGGACGGAGCTATCCTGGTTGTTTCCGCAGCTGACGGCCCGATGCCGCAGACTCGTGAGCACATCCTTCTCTCTCGCCAGGTAGGCGTTCCGTATATCGTAGTTTTCATGAACAAAGCGGATATGGTAGATGACGAGGAGCTTCTCGAGCTCGTAGAGATGGAGATTCGCGAGCTTCTCAGCGAGTATGACTTCCCGGGTGACGACACTCCGGTAATCGCAGGTTCCGCACTCAAGGCTCTCGAAGAGGCCAAGGCGGGAACACTCGGTGAGTGGAGCGAGAAGATTCTTGAGCTGATGAACGCCGTTGACGAGTACATTCCTACTCCCGAGCGTGAGACAGACAAAGATTTCCTTATGCCTATCGAAGACGTATTCTCTATCTCCGGTCGAGGTACCGTCGTTACAGGACGTATCGAGCGCGGTAAAGTCTGCGTAGGCGACGAGATCGAGATCGTCGGAATCCGTGACACACAAAAGACTACCGTTACAGGTGTCGAAATGTTCCGAAAAGAGATGGAGTGCGGTGAAGCAGGCGACAACTGCGGTGTACTTCTTCGCGGTACCAAAAAAGAGGAAGTTGAGCGCGGTATGGTTCTTTGTAAGCCCGGTTCAATCACTCCTCACACCAAATTCGAAGCGGAAATCTATGTACTTACAAAAGAGGAAGGCGGACGACACACTCCTTTCTTCAACGGATACCGACCGCAGTTCTACGTACGTACAACAGATGTTACCGGAGCTATCACTCTTCCGGAGGGAACAGAGATGGTTATGCCCGGCGACAACGTTAAAATCGAGGCAGAGCTTATCGCTCCTATCGCGATGGAAGAGGGTACACGCTTCGCGATCCGCGAAGGTGGACGTACTGTCGGCGCGGGTGTTGTTTCCAAGATCCTTGCTTAACAACGAATCTGAAGGCGGCTTCAGGGCCGCCTTTGCTTAAGGATAAGAAAATATGAGAATCAATATTGGGCTCAAATGCAGCGAGTGTGGAGAGATAAACTACACTACGACCAAAAACAGCAAGACTCACACTGAGAAGTTCGAGACTAGAAAGTTTTGTCCACGCTGTAACAAGCATACGCTTCATAAAGAGGTAAAACTCAAAAGCTAAACCCTTTCGGGTTGGCTTTTCTAGGGCAGTAGCTCCAATGGTAGAGCATCGGTCTCCAAAACCGAGTGTTGGGGGTTCGAGTCCCTCCTGCCCTGCCACGTTAAGGAAAAAAGAACATGGAAAAAGTGATAGACTATATCAACCATGCCAAAATAGAAATCTCAAAAGTTATTTTTCCGACAAAACTGCAGGTACGACAGGCATTCTTCGCCGTCTTCGTTGTGGTGACAGTCGTAGCGCTCTTCCTCGCTCTGATAGATGTAATTATGTCCGCATCACTCTCGGCGCTGATCTGAAAAGGGAAATTACATGGCACATAAATGGTATGCGATACAGACCTACGCAGGCAGTGAACAGAGTGTTAAACGTGCGATAGAAGCGATGGCCGATCAGCTCGGAATTCAAGAGAAGATCGAAGAGATTGTGGTTCCGACCGAAGACGTAATCGAGGTAAAAAACGGCCAGAAGAAGATAACCGAGAGGTCTCTTTACCCCGGCTACGTCTTTGCCAAGATGGATCTTGACACCGATCTGTGGCACAAGATACAGTCGCTTCCGCGGGTCTCACGATTTATCGGCGAATCCAAGAAGCCTACACCGCTCAGCGAGACGGACGTAGCGAACATATTAGACAAGGTCCGGAACCGTGCTGCGCCGAAACCAAAAATCTCATTCGAGCCCGGAGAAATGGTAAGGATCGTAGAGGGTCCGTTCGCAAACTTCACCGGCATGGTCGAAGAGTATGACCTTGAGCACGGTAAACTGAAACTGAATGTATCGATCTTCGGCAGGAGTACTCCGGTCGAGATCCTATATTCTCAAGTCGAAAAAATAATCTAAATTTCACAAGAAGGGAAACACAATGGCTAAAAAAGTTGTTGATGAATTCAAGCTGCAGATTCCTGCCGGCAAAGCAAACCCGTCGCCTCCGGTCGGCCCTGCTCTCGGACAGCGCGGAGTGAACATTATGGAGTTCTGCAAAGCGTTCAACGAGAAGACAAAAGATATGATGGGCTACAACATTCCCGTCGTAATTACCGTCTACTCAGACCGCAGCTTTACTTTTATAACGAAAAAACCTCCTGTTACTGACCTGATCAAAAAAGAGATAAATCTGCAGAAGGGTAGTGACAATCCGCTTAAGAACAAAGTAGGAAAGATCACCAGAGAGCAGATTCTCAACATCGTAAAAACAAAAATGGACGATCTCAACGCTCATGACGAAGATGCCGCCGCCAAGATTATCGAAGGCAGCTGCAGAAGCATGGGTGTAGAGGTTATCGACTGATAGATCTTCACCGCCAGATCGAAAAGACGCGGTAGCAAAAAAAATATTTGCGGAGAAAAAATATGTCAAAAAAAGTTTCCAAACGGGTACAGAAGCTGCTCGAAAAGATAGATACAGAAAAGACCTACTCTATAGATGAAGCTACAAAAGTAGTCAAAGATCTCCAATCCGCCAAGTTCGATGAAACCGTCGAACTCGCTCTACGCCTCAACGTCGATCCTAGACATGCGGATCAGATGGTGCGCGGCGCCGTGGTTCTTCCCAACGGTACAGGTAAAAGCGTCAGGGTCGCAGTTTTCGCCAAAGGTGCAAAAGCGGATGAGGCGAAAGAGGCCGGTGCCGATGTAGTCGGTGCAGAAGATCTGGTAGAGCAGATCCAGGGCGGTAACATCGATTTCGATATCGTCATTGCAACTCCCGATATGATGGGTCAGGTCGGAAAGATCGGCCGCATACTCGGACCTAAAGGTCTGATGCCCAACCCGAAAACAGGTACCGTGACTATGGACGTAGCCCAGGCGGTCAAAAACGCGAAGGGCGGACAGGTCAATTTCCGTGTCGATAAAAAAGGGAATATACATGCCGGAATCGGCAAAGCCAGCTTCGATGCCGAGAAGCTGGCGGAAAACCTCAGAGCCTTTGTGGCCGCAATCAACAAGCAGAAGCCGGCTTCTGCAAAGGGAAGATATATCAAAAACGCGGCACTCTCTCTGACGATGAGTCCCTCCATCAAGCTCGATACGCAGGAGCTGATGGATATCAAGCAGTAAAAGAGCTTCCTAAGCTCTCGGAAATCTACAATCTGACAGAGCGGTTCGTACCTCTTTGCAGGTTGATTTGAAAACGGCGTTGTATAAAAGCGAAACGTCTGAAAAAAAGGAACAATCCGACAGGTCACACCCTATCGGATAGGCTTAATCTTAGACTGGAGATAGTTAGGGGCGTAAGCTTAATCGGCGAAAGCCGCCCTTCTTGAAGTCTCGGTCGGAAAGGAGAAGAAATGACCCGAAGCGAGAAAGAACAACTGGTAGCGGAGCTTACCGATGCTTTCAATGAAGCCGGTTCCGTAGTGATATGCGACTTCAAAGGGATGAGTGTCAAAGAGCTCGAAGAGTTCAGGAAAATCGGATATGAAGCGGGCCTCGGTGCGCGCATCATCAAGAACACTCTTGCCAAGATCGCATTCGAAAATGCCGGAGTCGAAGGGATCGAACTTCACGACACCAATATGGCTGTCTGGGGTGAAGACCCTATAGCTACCGCAAAAGCTGTTGCCAAATACGCCAAAGAGAATGACAAATTCGTCATCAAAGGCGGTGTAATCGGCAAAGAGGTTGTGGATGCGGCGAAAGTCATCGAGTACAGCAAGCTTCTCGGACGCGAAGAGCTTCTCGGAATGCTTCTGTCTGTCTGGACCGCACCGCTACGCAACATGGTTTGCGGACTCGACAATCTTGCGAAGAAGAAAGCGGAAGAAGAGGCCGCTTGATAGTGGCAGCCTAGGCTGCAACCGACAAATAAAATTCCTAACAGGAGAAACAAAATGGCAATCACCAAAGAAGAGTTGTTTGAATATATCGAAGGTCTTTCAGTCCTCGAGCTCAATGAGCTTGTCAAAGAGTTTGAAGAGAGATTCGGCGTATCCGCTACACCGATGGTCGTAGCCGGTGCCGGCGGTGCAGAGGCAGGCGGTGCCGCGGAAGAGCAGACAGAATTTGACGTTATCCTTACAAGCCCGGGCGCCAAAAAGATCAACGTCATCAAAGTTGTCCGTGAAGTTACCGGTCTCGGTCTCAAAGAGGCGAAAGAGGCTGTCGACAACGCACCTACGACTATCAAAGAGGGCGCCAGCAAAGAGGAAGCTGAAGAGCTCAAAGCCAAATTCGAAGAAGCAGGCGCTACTGTCGAAATTAAATAATATTTTAATTTATTTATATAAAGGGAAGTTTGAAACTTCCCTTTATCAGGTTTATTCTATCATTGTAACTTATGCTTACACTAATCGTATCGAATACAGATACATCCCGATGCAACACACTACTGAATGAGGTCTTAGCCCATGCTTAACAATCTTAAATCAGGGAACCGCTTACGTGTTGATTTTGCCAAGACTCCCCAGGAGATAGAAGTCCCCGACCTTTTGCAACTTCAGCACAGCAGTTACGACAACTTTCTGATGATCAATGAAAAAGATCGATCCGACAGCGGAATTGAACATGTTTTCCGATCTATCTTTCCGATCCATGACCCGCAGAACCGACTTACATTAGAATATGCCGGCAGCGAAATAACCAAACCCAAGTACACCGTCAGAGAGTGTATGGAGCGCGGACTTACATATGCCGTGTCGCTCAAGATGAAAGTTAGACTGGTTCTTTGGGAGCGAAATGACAAGACAGGTGAGAAAACCGGTGTCAAGGATATCAAAGAGCAGGCTATATTTGTTCGTGATATCCCGCTGATGACCGATCGTACATCATTTATCATCAACGGAGTAGAGAGGGTTGTCGTAAACCAACTTCACAGAAGCCCGGGTGTAATCTTCAAAGAGGAGGAGTCTGCGACCGGATCCAACAAACTACTTTATACGGCTCAGATAATCCCAGACCGGGGATCTTGGCTCTACTTCGAATATGATGCCAAGGATATTCTCTATGTTCGCATCAACAAAAGAAGAAAGATACCGGTAACCATACTCTTCCGTGCTCTCGGCTACGGAAAACAGGATATTCTCAAACTATTCTACCCGCTGATGACGATACGTGTAAAAGAGAACAAATTCCTGATGCCTTTCAAACCTGAAAACTTCGCCGGCCGCGTAGAGCATGACGTAAGAGATGAAGACGGAAATCTCATTATAGCCATGGGCAAAAGGCTATCGTCGAAGAGGGCAAAGAAACTGGTAGAGGACGGACTGAAGTGGGTGGAGTATCCGGTAGATATTCTGATAGAGAGACACCTTGCCGAGCCCATTATCGACCAGGAGAGCGGCGAAGTGCTACTGGATACGCTGACACAGCTCGACGAGAACAAACTCAAAAAGATCCTAGACAGCGGTATAAAAGAGTTCGTCATAGCCGACGACCTTGCCAGCGGAGTGGACCGCTCGCTCATTAATGCTTTCAATGCCGATCAGGAGAGCCTGAAGCTGCTCAGGCAGACTGAGCAGATAGAAGATGAGAACGATCTCTCCGCCATCAGAATATATAAAGTTATGAGGCCGGGAGAACCTGTTACCAAGGATGCGGCAAAAGCCTTCGTCAAACAG
Source organism: Hydrogenimonas sp. (assembly GCA_003945285.1). NCBI lineage: Bacteria > Pseudomonadati > Campylobacterota > Epsilonproteobacteria > Campylobacterales > Hydrogenimonadaceae > Hydrogenimonas > Hydrogenimonas sp. The sequence continues at coordinate 2,019,834 of AP019005.1, read as the reverse complement.
CTCTTTTTCGATCCGGAGAGATACGACCTGACACGTGTCGGCCGAATGAAGATGAACCACAAGCTTGGCGTTGAAGTTCCCGAGTATGTTACGGTTATGACCGATGAGGATATTATCAAGACAGTTCAGTACCTAATCCGCGTGAAGAACGGCCAGGGGCATATAGATGACCGTGACCACCTTGGAAACAGAAGAATCCGTGCGATCGGTGAACTTCTCGGAAACGAGCTTCAGACGGGCCTGATCAAGATGCAGAAGGCTATCCGTGACAAGATGAGCACGATGAGCGGAAGCCTCGACGAGCTTATGCCGCACGATCTTATCAACTCCAAGATGATAACTAACACGATACTGGAGTTCTTTACGAGCGGACAGCTCAGCCAGTTCATGGACCAGACGAACCCGCTTTCTGAAGTTACCCACAAAAGACGACTTTCGGCTCTAGGAGAGGGTGGACTCGTAAAGGAGAGGGCAGGATTCGAAGTGCGAGACGTCCACCCGACCCACTACGGACGTATATGTCCGATCGAGACGCCGGAAGGTCAGAATATCGGGCTCATCAACACCCTCTCTTCATATGCGAAGGTCAACGAGCTTGGATTCATAGAGGCACCGTACAAAAAGATCGTCGACGGCAAAGTGAGCAACGAGATTGTCTATATGACTGCCACGCAGGAAGAGGGACTCACTATCGCCCCGGCCAGCACGAAACTCACCGAAGACGGTGAGATAGCTGAAGATCTTATTGAGGCGAGAAGAGACGGTGAGATTCTTCTTGTCGACAAGAGCGAAGTCGACTATATAGACCTCAATCCGTTGATGGTTGTGGGTGTGGCCGCCAGCCTTATTCCCTTCCTCGAGCACGATGACGCAAACCGCGCCCTGATGGGGTCGAACATGCAGCGCCAGGGTGTTCCGCTTCTGATATCGGAAGCTCCTATCGTAGGTACCGGAGTAGAGAAGCTGATTGCCCGGGACGCATGGGTAAGCATCAAGGCGAAAAGAGGGGGTATCGTAGAGAAGGTAGACTCCAAAAACATCTACATAATGGGTGAAGATGAGGATGGAGCCTTCATAGACCACTACCAGCCGCAGAAGAATATGCGAACCAACCAGAATACCACCTTTTCGCAGGTTCCGATTGTGAAAAAAGGCGAGAGGGTGGAAGCGGGCCAGGTGATTGCCGACGGGCCGAACATGGATCAGGGTGAACTTGCAATAGGCAAGAACATCATGGTCGCATTCATGCCCTGGAACGGGTACAACTTCGAGGATGCGATCGTAGTAAGCGAGAAGCTGATAAGGGAAGACACTTTCACCTCTATCCATATTTATGAAAAAGAGGTCGAAGCGAGAGAGCTCAAACACGGTGTGGAAGAGATTACCCGCGATATTCCCAACGTTCGCGAAGAGGATATACAGCATCTCGACGAGAGCGGAATCGTAAAGATCGGTACATATATAAAACCGGGAATGATTATGGTCGGCAAGGTCTCTCCGAAAGGGGAGGTGAAGCCGACACCGGAAGAGAGGCTGCTGCGTGCGATATTCGGTGAAAAGGCCGGTCACGTTGTAAACAAGTCGCTCTACTGCCCGCCTTCCATGGAGGGTGTCGTAGTCGATGTCAAGATCTTCACCAAGAAGGGCTACGAGAAAGATCAGCGTGCGATACGTGCATATGAAGAGGAGAAGGCGGAGCTTGATCGCGAGCACCACGACAAACTGCTGATGCTCGACCGCGAAGAGATGCTGAGAATCTACTCCCTGCTTGGAGACGCGGTACTCGAATCCGATATCGAAATAGAGGGTAAAAAGTTCAAGAAGGGTGAGAAGATCGGCAGAGAGGCTCTCGAGAGTGTCAACCGCTTCGCTCTCAACACGATCGCCAAACACTTCAGCGAAGATATCCAGAACAGATATGCCGCGCTGAAGAACCACTTCCAGGCCGAAAAGAGGAAGCTGCGCGAAGAGCACGAAGAGAAGCTGAACATTCTTGAGAAAGATGACATTCTTCCCAACGGCGTGACGAAACTGGTTAAGGTCTATGTAACCACCAAGCGGAAACTGAAGGTTGGTGACAAGATGGCTGGACGTCACGGAAACAAGGGTATCGTCTCGAACATAGTTCCCGAGATGGATATGCCGTATCTCGAAGACGGTACCCCTGTTGAGATAATTCTCAACCCGCTGGGCGTCCCTTCGCGTATGAACATCGGACAGATTCTGGAGGTGCACCTCGGACTGGTGGGCAAGCGTCTCGGTGAGCAGATACAGGCTATATTCGACGAGAAGAAGGATGACTTCGTCAAAGAGCTGAGAGCCAAAATGACGGAGATTGCCGATGTCGCGAAACTGATGAACGCGAAAGAGATGCTGGGCAATATGAGCGACGAAGAGTTGATAAAATATGCCAGAGACTGGTCCAAAGGGGTCCGCTTCGCTACTCCGGTCTTCGAGAGTGTCAATGCGGAGGAGTTCGCCAAGCTCTTTGAAATGGCGAAAATGGATTCGGACGGAAAATCTGTCCTTTACGACGGCAAAACAGGTGAGCGGATGCAGGAGAGGGTCAATGTCGGCTACATGTACATGCTCAAACTGCACCACCTTGTAGATGAGAAGATGCACGCACGTTCTACCGGACCTTACAGCCTCGTCACACAGCAGCCGGTAGGTGGTAAGGCTCTCTTCGGTGGACAGCGTTTCGGAGAGATGGAGGTGTGGGCTCTGGAGGCTTACGGTGCCGCAAATGTACTGAAAGAGATGCTCACTATCAAGTCGGATGACGTGGACGGGCGTCTGCGTGCGTACAAAGCGCTTACAAGAGGTGAAAATGTCCCAGCTGCCGGAATACCGGAGACCCTGTTCGTTCTTACGAAAGAACTGCAGGCACTCGCACTAGATGTAGAGCTTTTAGATGAGGAAGAAGAGAATGAAGAAACTGGTTCCAATTGAAGTAACCGAAGATAAACGTCCGAAAGATATAAAGGCTATCCAGCTCAGGCTGGCCAGCCCGGAAAAGATTCTTTCATGGAGCTTCGGAGAGGTTAAGAAGCCGGAAACCATCAACTACCGAACTCTCAAACCGGAGAGGGACGGACTGTTCTGCGCGAAGATTTTCGGACCGGTCCGAGACTACGAGTGCCTCTGCGGAAAATACAAGAAGATGCGCTACAAGGGTGTCGTCTGTGAAAAGTGCGGCGTCGAAGTGACGAGCTCCAAGGTGAGACGCTACCGAATGGGTCACATCGACCTCGTAACTCCCGTTGCGCATATATGGTATGTTAACTCGCTTCCGTCCAGGATAGGAACGCTTCTCGGTGTGAAGATGAAAGATCTCGAGCGCGTACTATATTATGAAGCGTATATCGTAGAGAATCCCGGTGAAGCGAGCTATGACAATGAAGGGAAAGCTCCGGTACTGAAGTACGATATCCTGAACGAAGAGCAGTTCCAGTCCATATACCAGAGATTCGCCGACAGCGGTTTCCATGCCGAAATGGGAGGCGAGGTTATCAAGCGTCTGCTTGCAGACCTGGATCTTGCGGAACTTTTCCATAATCTCAAATCCGAAGTAGAGAAGACCGGTTCGGAGGCCAAAAGAAAGACTCTCGTAAAGCGTCTCAAAGTGATCGAGTCGTTCCTTACCTCCAACAACAGACCCGAGTGGATGATGCTCGATATTCTTCCGGTGCTTCCTCCGGATCTAAGGCCCCTCGTCGCACTCGACGGAGGCAAGTTCGCCGTGTCGGACGTAAACGACCTCTATCGCCGAGTCATAAACAGGAACCAACGCCTGAAGAGGCTTATGGAGCTCGATGCTCCGGAGATTATCATCAGGAACGAGAAGCGGATGCTCCAGGAGTCTGTCGATGCGCTCTTTGACAACGGCAGACGCGGAAATGCGGTAAAGGGAGCCAACAAGAGGCCTCTCAAGTCGCTTAGCGAAGTTATCAAAGGCAAGCAGGGACGCTTCAGGCAGAACCTGCTTGGTAAGCGTGTCGACTTCTCTGGTCGATCTGTTATCGTCGTAGGCCCCAATCTCAGAATGGACCAGTGCGGTCTTCCCAAGAACATGGCACTCGAGCTCTTCAAGCCGCATCTGCTTGCAAAGCTCGAAGAGAAGGGGTACGCAACGACTCTGAAGGCGGCTAAAAACCTGATAGAGGAGCGCACGAACGAGGTTTGGGAGTGTCTGCAGGAGATTGTAGAGGAGTATCCGGTCATGTTGAACCGTGCCCCTACGCTTCACAAGCTCTCGATTCAGGCATTCCACCCCGTACTGATAGACGGAAAGGCTATACAGCTTCACCCGCTGGTCTGTGCCGCCTTCAACGCCGACTTCGACGGCGACCAGATGGCCGTCCACGTCCCTCTGGGTCAGGAGGCGATAGCGGAGTGCAAGCTGCTTATGCTGAGCTCGATGAACATTCTCCTTCCGGCGAGCGGAAAAGCGATTACGGTACCGAGCCAGGATATGATTCTGGGACTGTACTACCTCTCTTTGGAGAAACAGGATGTGAAGGGTTCCAACAAGCTCTTCGCCAACGTCAAAGAGGTGTTGACTGCACTAGACGGGGAGCACCTCGCGATACATGCGCGTGTACGTACGATCGTCGACGGGCGTATCGTCTATACCACTGCCGGTCGACTGATTCTCAAATCGATCCTGCCCGATTTCGTGCCGGAGCATATGTGGAACAAGATTCTTAAAAAGAAAGATATAGGTGTTCTGATCGACTACGTATACAAGCACGGCGGGCTGGAGATCTCCGCGGAGTTCCTCGACAACCTCAAGGATCTGGGCTTCAAGTATGCGACAATGGCCGGCATATCTATCTCCGCGGACGATATAAGAATACCGGATGAAAAGTATAAACTCGTAGAAGAGGCGAAGAAGCGTGTCAGGGAGATACAGCAGCAGTTCGGCGCCGGACTTCTTACCGAGCAGGAGCGCTACAACAAGATCGTGGATGTCTGGACAGATACGAACAATGCGGTTGCGGCGGAGATGCTCAAGCTTATAAAAGAGGACAAGGGCGGATTCAACTCGATCTACATGATGGCGGACTCGGGAGCGAGAGGTTCCGCAGCGCAGATCAGGCAGCTGGCGGGTATGCGCGGACTTATGGCGAAGCCCAACGGGGAGATTATCGAAACTCCGATCATCTCCAACTTCAAAGAGGGGCTGAATGTTCTGGAGTACTTCATCTCCACGCACGGTGCGCGTAAAGGTCTTGCGGATACGGCCCTCAAAACGGCCAACGCAGGATATCTGACTCGTAAACTCATCGATGTAGCACAGAATGTCAAAGTAACCATCGATGACTGTGGAACCCATGAGGGTGTAGAGGTTACCGATATCACGATCGGCTCCGAGATGATAGAGAGCCTGGAGGATCGTGTACACGGACGTGTACTCGCGGATGATGTTATCGACCCGATAAGCAACGAGATTCTCATCTCCGAAGGTACCCTGATCGACGACGAGAAAGCGCAGCTGATTAAAGATGCGGCTGTCCGTGCAGTGACCATAAGGACGCCGATCACCTGTAAAGCCAAAAACGGCGTCTGTGCCAAATGTTACGGCCTGAATATGGCTGAAGGAAAGCTGGTCAAGCCGGGTGAGGCGATAGGAATCATCGCGGCTCAGTCTATCGGTGAGCCGGGAACCCAGCTCACTCTGCGTACATTCCATATCGGCGGTACCGCATCGAGTGAAAAGGCTGAAAGACAGGCTATCGCCACCAAAGAGGGCTTCATAAGATACTACAACCTGAAGACCTACCGCAACAGCGAAGGAAAACTGCTTGTTGCTAACAGGAGAAATGCCGGTATTCTGCTGGTAGAGCCGAAGATAAAGGCCCCGTTCAGCGGAGAACTTGAGGTACAGACGGTTCATGAGGAGATCATTCTCACACTCAAAAACGGAGATGAGAAGGTAAGATACGCGCTGAGAAAGAGCGATGTTGCCAAACCGAACGAGCTTGCAGGGGTCAGCGGAAAGATAGAGGGTAAATATTTCCTTCCCTATACAAGCGGCACTAAAGTGGATGAGAACGACTCGATAGTGGAGGTCATCAAAGACGGATGGAACGTACCCAACCGTATCCCCTATGCCGCCGAGCTTCGCGTCGAAAACGGTGCGCCCGTGACGCAGACGATAAGAGCGGAGGCAAACGGTACACTGAAGTATTTCCACCTCAAGGGGGACTATCTCGAGCGCTACGACGGTGTGAAAGCGGGAGACAAGATCGACGAAAAGGGCCTCTTCGCCGTCGTTGCGGATGATGAGGGCCGGGAAGCCAACAGGCACTACATTGCACGCGGATCCATCATCAAGGTCGGTGACGATGAAAAGGTGGAGAACAGTACGGTTATCGCCGAGCCGGTAAGTTCGGAACATACGGTTATCGCCGAGTGGGACCCCTATACAGACCCGATAATAGCGGAAAAGAGCGGTAAAGTTACATTCGAAGATATAATTCCCGGCATCACGGCCAGCGAACAGTTCGACGAAATTACAGGCCAGACCAGACTCGAAATAAACGAGTATACCCCCCCGGGTTACAAGCCGGCTATAGTTCTGGCTACCGAGAGCGGTGAGATTATACGCTACAGCATGGAGCCGAAGACTGCTATTTATGTCGTTGACGGACAGGAGGTCAAAACCGCGGACATTCTGGCAAAAACTCCGAAAGCGGTTATCAAGTCACGCGACATCACCGGAGGTCTTCCTAGGGTAAGTGAACTCTTCGAGGCGAGAAGACCGAAAAACCCCGCACTCATTGCGGAGATGGACGGGGTTGTATCTTTCGGCAAACCGCTCAGAGGAAAAGAGAGAATCATCATCTCCGGTGAAAATGGACAGACTAGCGAGTACCTGGTAGATAAAAACCGTCAGATTCTCGTGCATAACGGCGAGTTTGTACACGCCGGCGAAAAGCTCACCGACGGAACTGTGAGCAGTCACGATATTCTAAGAATTTTGGGTGAAAAGGCTCTGCACTACTACATGGTCAGCGAAATACAGCAGGTCTACAGACGGCAGGGTGTCAACATTTCGGACAAGCATATCGAAATCATATACTCCCAGATGCTGCGTCAGGTACGCATAGTTGAGAGCGGTAACACCAAATTTATCGCCGGCGACCTCGTCAGCAGACGTCAGTTCATTGAGGAGAACGAGCGGATTATCAAGCTTGGAGGAGAACCTGCGATCGCCGAACCAGTTCTGGTCGGTATCACGCGTGCCGCGGTAAGCTCAGACAGTTTCATCTCTGCGGCATCGTTCCAGGATACTACAAAGGTACTGACTGAGGCGAGCATATCCGCGAAAGTGGACCCGCTTGACGATCTGAAAGAGAATGTCATCATCGGGCGTCTCATTCCGGTCGGTACCGGACTCTATCCGCAGGATGAGATAAAAATTACGGAGGGCGGAGCGGAAGCGTAACCGCCCCTGATAACCGGGAGATACGATTTGCCGATAGTCTTGCCGGGAGCGTAAATTAAAAGACGCTTAATTTAAGTTAAATATAATAATTGTTTGGCTATTATTTGCCATCATTTTCCAGTAAGATGCAAGAATATTAAAATTATGAAAGGAATTTGAGTGCCTACCATCAACCAACTTGTTCGCAAAGAGCGAAAAAAGGTAATCAAAAAGTCTAAATCTCCCGCGCTCGTGAAGTGCCCGCAGCGTCGCGGAGTATGTACGCGTGTCTATACGACGACACCGAAGAAGCCGAACTCGGCGCTTAGAAAAGTGGCGAAAGTTCGCCTTACAAGCGGATTCGAAGTGATCAGCTATATCCCCGGCGAGGGGCACAACCTGCAGGAGCACTCCATCGTACTCGTACGCGGAGGACGTGTAAAAGACCTTCCGGGTGTTAAGTACCATATCGTGCGCGGTGCTCTCGATACCGCAGGTGTCGCGAACCGCCGCGTTTCGCGCTCCAAGTACGGTACAAAGCGCCCCAAATAATTTTAGAAAGATAAGAGGAAAAGAATAATGAGAAGACGACGAGCACCGGTTCGTGAAGTGATGCCTGACCCTATATACAACTCTAAAGTGGTCACCAAGTTTATCAACGGAATTATGCTGGACGGCAAAAAGTCCGTTGCAGAAACAGTAATGTACAGTGCTTTGAAGATCGCCGAAGAGAAGACCGGCAAAAAAGGGATCGAAATTTTTGATGAAGCGATCGAAAACGTCAAACCTCTTATGGAAGTGAAGAGCCGACGTGTGGGCGGAGCGACATACCAGGTTCCTATCGAAGTACGCCCGGTACGCCAGCAGGCACTCGCAATCAGATGGATCATAGATGCCGCACGTAAGCGCAATGAGCGCACAATGGCGGCCAGACTTGCGAACGAGTTGATGGAAGCGGCTGAAAAGCGCGGTGCTGCTTACAAGAAAAAAGAGGATACCTACAAGATGGCAGAGGCGAACAAAGCGTTTGCCCACTACAGATGGTAGGCGACCAGGACTCCGGAAATCACTTACAGACCAGGCAGGACCGCCCTGTTTGGTCTTTTTTAAACTTCGCTTCGCTATAATCACGACAAAATTTACCAATGCTAAAAGGACATAACGATGGCACGAAAAACACCTATTGAACGTGTACGAAACATCGGTATCGCTGCGCACATCGATGCCGGAAAAACCACCACTACAGAACGAATTCTCTTTTATACCGGACTTTCACACAAAATCGGAGAGGTTCATGACGGCGCCGCCACAATGGACTGGATGGAGCAGGAGCAGGAGCGCGGTATTACGATCACCTCCGCTGCGACTACATGTTACTGGAAAAACCACCAGATAAATATCATCGATACACCCGGCCACGTCGACTTTACAATCGAAGTCGAGCGTTCAATGCGTGTTCTTGACGGTGCGGTAGCCGTTTTTTGTGCCGTCGGCGGCGTACAGCCGCAGTCCGAAACGGTCTGGCGCCAGGCGAACAAATACGGCGTTCCCCGTATGGCATTCGTAAACAAAATGGACAGAATCGGTGCCGACTTTTTCGAGGTGGAGCGCCAGATCAAAGAGCGCCTGAAGTCCAACGCCGTGCCGATCCAGATCCCTATCGGAGCGGAGGATGACTTCCAGGGTGTCGTCGATCTTGTCGAGATGAAAGCTATCATCTGGGAAGATGAGGGCTTCGGACAGAAGTTCCAAGTTACCGATATACCGGCAGATCTTGTCGATAAAGCGAATGAGTACAGAGAGAAGCTTATAGAGGCTGTCGCCGAAACGAGCGAAGAGCTGATGGAGAAGTACTTCGGCGGCGAAGAGCTTACAGTAGATGAGATAAAAAAAGGTATCAAGGCCGCGACACTCGATATGTCTATGGTTCCGATGCTCTGTGGAACCGCCTTCAAAAACAAGGGTGTTCAGCCGATGCTCGATGCGGTCGTAGACTATCTCCCCGCACCGACTGAGGTTAGAAATATCCATGCCGAAGATCTCGACGGAAACCCGGTAGAGGTTAAATCGACAGACGACGGTCCGTTCGCGGCGCTTGCGTTCAAGATTATGACAGACCCGTTCGTCGGACAGCTCACCTTTATCCGTGTATATCGCGGAACCGTCGAGGCGGGTAGCTACGTCTACAACTCTACCAAGGGGAAAAAAGAGCGAATAGGGCGTCTTCTGCAGATGCACTCCAACAAACGGCAGGAGATCAAAGAGATCTTCGCCGGGGAGATAGGCGCCTGTGTCGGTCTGAAAAACACACTGACAGGTGATACCCTCTGTGACGAAAAAGAGAAGGTTATTCTCGAGCGTATGGAGTTCCCCGATCCTGTCATCTCCGTCGCGGTCGAGCCGAAGACGAAGGCGGACCAGGAGAAGATGTCTATAGCTCTCCAGAAACTGGCCGAAGAGGATCCGAGCTTCAGGGTTCACACAGACGAAGAGAGCGGACAGACTATCATCTCCGGTATGGGTGAGCTTCACCTCGAGATCCTGGTCGACAGGATGATGCGCGAGTTCAAGGTCGAGGCGGAAGTTGGACAGCCGCAGGTTGCCTACCGCGAAACGATCAAAACCCCGGTCGAGCAGGAGTACAAGTATGCAAAACAGTCCGGTGGACGCGGACAGTACGGCCACGTATTCCTCAAGCTCGAGCCTATGGAGCCCGGCAGCGGCTACGAGTTCGTAGATGCGATCAAGGGCGGTGTCGTTCCGAGAGAGTTCATTCCCGCCGTCGACAAAGGTGTGCAGGAAGCTATGCAAAACGGTGTTCTCGCCGGTTATCCCGTAGAGGATGTCAAAGTGACACTCTATGACGGAAGCTACCATGATGTCGACTCTTCCGAAATGGCGTTCAAACTTGCGGGATCCATGGGATTCAAAGAGGGTGCGAAAAAGGCCAACCCGGTTATTCTCGAGCCTATCATGAAGGTCGAGGTGGAGATTCCCGAAGATTACATGGGTGATGTAATCGGTGACCTGAACCGACGCCGCGGCCAGATCAACAGCATGGAAGACCGCCACGGAAACAAAATCGTCAACGCATTCGTTCCGCTTGCGGAGATGTTCGGTTACTCAACCGACCTGCGTTCCGCTACTCAGGGACGCGGCACCTACGCTATGGAATTCGATCACTACGAAGAGGTTCCGAAAAACGTTGCCGACGAGATAATCAAAAAACGTAACGGCTAAAAGAGTGAGACCGGAGCTCTCCGGTCTCTTTTGCACTCACCCGGCGTGAGTGCAGACCCGACATCCCACTCACCACTCTCCCGACCCCGTAGCTCAGCCGGATAGAGCGTCGGATTCCTAATCCGAAGGCCGCGCGTTCGAATCGCGCCGGGGTCACCATACTGCAATTTTGAACCCGTATTAAACCAAACTCTGCAACATCATCACCGAACTTACTCAAAATTTTTATCGGGAGATTCTAGCGCAAAAGTATCGTTCATTAAACCGAGCCTGCCCGTCATGGTACCGAAGATGTCAGCAGTTTTTTGACATTTTGCGGTGGCTTGAGGGTAGATATCGTCGGCCATGTAGATTTTGTGCAGGGTCGGACTGTCAGTTAAAAGTTTGAAACTAAAAGTTTCCCTGATGCTTCTGTTTTTCGTGTAGCTGGTATAATTGCGTTATGAATGAAAATAGCAAAAGAGACGAGCTGATAGATGCGGTGAGAAACGGTGCCGCAGATCGTGTGAAGAGGCTGCTGGATGAGGGGTGCGACGTCAATGTTGCCGATGATGAGGAGAGACCACTTCTGCTTGTTGCGATCAGAAGCGGGGCCGAAAAGGGTATGGCGGAGCTGCTGCTTGAGAGAGGAGCCGATATCGGGTGGACTACCGCCGAGGGGGTCGGCCTTCTGGATGAAGCGGTGGAGAGAAACAGGCTCGACCTGGCCGAGCTGTTTATAGACAGGGGGCTCGATCCGGCTCTAACGAGGCGCAGGAGCGGAATGACCCCGCTCATGCTGGCGGCGAGTTTCGACTATATAGAGATGATGGAGCTTCTATATGAGAAGGGTGCAGATATATTCGCCGTGGACGAGCTGGGCCTTAGTGCGGTAGACTACGCCAGAAAACTTGGCAGAAGAAGAGCGAAAAAGTGGCTCGACGACAAGATGGCCAATCCGTTTTGAGGCAGGGTATGGAGATAGAGAGACTGGTAGAGGCAGCGAGGGGAAAGAAGATTCTGTTTGTAGGCAGATCGAACAGAATGGGCGATGATGATATAGAGCTCTTTCTCGATCAGGCGGGTGCGCAGCGGGCCGAAGATGAGAAGGATGCACCGCTTGGAATGGTGGTAACGGGAAGACTCCTGAACCCCATCGAAGAGCAGATGTGCGATGATCTCGCCAGAAACGGCATAGCCGTAACGGATATCGGGAAGATAGAGGAGTATTATGCCGCGAAGATAGACCGGGAGGCTCTGATAGGGAGCCTGAAGCTCTTCAGAAACAGGGAGAGAATCATAAACCTGCTGCACAATCCCCATATAGGCGACGATCTCTTCTGCGAAATCTTGAAACTTTACGACTGGGAGGGGAGAGGACCCTTCGAGGGTGATGAAAACAGGGATGTGGCAGGCACGATCGTGGCCCGCTTCTATCCGGAGATAGAGCGCAACCACAATATTCAGTACTCCCCCGTAGGCCCCTTTCTGGTTGCGGCACAGTGTGAAAACAGGATGCTGCTGGAGGCGATGATTCTGATTCCGGACTATGAAATAACGCAAAGAAGCGGTGATATGTGGCTCCCCGCCACCCTTCACGAGGCACTGCTTGTGAACCCGAACCTGCCGGTGGAGACTCTTTTGCGTTTCTGTGATTCGGATGAGGAGAGAAAGAGGGCGTTTGCGGCCATGCACCCCTCTTTGCCCCATTCCGTTCAGGAGCGCCTGGCAGAGAGCTCTACGGCCGCGGTACTGGAGGGTCTCGCCAGAAACCCTTCTCTTTCAGGGAGTCTGCGTGAAAAGCTGCGAAATAGTGAACACAGGAGTGTGCGGATAGCCTTTTTGAGCCATCAGCCTGTAGAAGAGTCGATTTTGGAAAATATAGAAAGTATGGATGAAGAGAGCTGCAGAGCGGTCGGGCGCAACGGAAGGCTCAGTGAAGAGACGGCGCTCGGAATGGTCCGTGCGGGCAAGAGGGCGCTGCAGGAGGAGCTGGCCTCCAACACCTCTTTGACCGGGCCTGTATATGAAGCGCTTTTCGGCCTGCAGAACCCGGAGATACGGCGCCGTCTTGCAAGCAACGAGTCGGTACCCGTGGAGATTCTGGAGAGGCTGGTGCGTATAAGGGAGAAAGAGATATTCGTGGCGCTCGCTTCGAACCCCTCCATGCCGGAAAGATACCTCCGGAGCTTCTCGAAAATAAGGGAGAGGGATGTGGCGGCGGCGCTCGCTTCGAACCCCTCCACGCCGATTGAGATACTGCTGGGCTACCAGACGGATGCAGAGCTCTCCAATATACTTAAAAGAAACGAGGCTTTCAGCGACTACATAAGGCGGAATATAGGGTGGTAGAGAAGAGCGAGGAGGGCAGATGAAGCCGGAAGAGGCGAAGAGGGCGCTAGAGCACCTCGTTGAGCAGAGAGTACCCATCTTTTTGTGGGGGCCTCCGGGTATAGGAAAGTCCTCCATAGTAAAAGAGATAGCCGAGCAGAGGGGTATAGGCTTCATGGATCTGAGGCTCACCCTGCTGGACCCTACCGATTTGAGGGGTATCCCATTCTTCGACAGCGGATCTCAAAAGGCGGTCTGGGCGCCTCCCGCATTTTTGCCCGACGGCACGGAAGAGGAGGGGATACTCTTCCTGGATGAGCTCAATACGGCGGCCCCGATGGTGCAGGCCGGCGCCTATCAGCTGATACTCGACAGGCGCATAGGCGAGTATCGGCTCCCGGACGGATGGGCGATAGTGGCCGCAGGAAACAGGGAGAGCGACAGGGGGGCGGTATTCAGAATGCCGGCCCCGCTTGCAAACCGTTTCGTGCACCTTGAGATGGAGATAGATGCGCGGCAGTGGAGAAGCTGGGCATTGGAGAACGGATTCGACCCTTCCGTTGTCGGTTTTATAGCGGCCAGGCCGGATGCGCTTTTCGCGTTCGATGCGAAGTCTGCCCACAGGAGTTTCGCCACCCCGAGAAGCTGGGAGTATGTAGACAAGATAGTCAAGTCGACCCCCGAACCGGAGCTTCTCATGCCGCTGATATCGGGAAGTATCGGCGAAGAGCTGGCGGCCGAGTTCCTGAGCTGGAGGTCGGCGGCGGGTGAGCTTCCCGATATGGAGGCGGTTTTTTCCGGAGAGGAGGAGATGGTGCCTGAAGATCCGAACGCCCTTTACGTACTCAGCTCCATGATAGTGCAGAGGGCCGATCCGAAGATTTCCAAAGAGAGGCTCGACAACCTTATGGGCTATATGATGAAGATGCCGGGAGAGTTCTCGGTAATGACAATGAAAGAGCTTCAAAGAAGAGGCGTAGTTGTGGAGAGATCTTCCGTCTGGAAGCTCTGGATAAGAGAGTTCGGCTACCTTCTGGCATGAGTGTCGAAGAGAAGATAGCGAAAGCAAAGAGCCGTCTGGTTCTGAAGCACCCCTACTTCGGAATGCTTGCCCTGAGGCTGAAGTCGGAGCCCGGCGACGTGGAGGCCTTCCTCAGCGACGGCAGAACCCTTCAATACAACGAAGAGTACTTCGAGAAAGAGCCGGTCGAGACGCTGGAGTTCGCCTTCGCAAACAGTGTGATGCACCATGTTCTGGCCCATGAAAACAGGAGGATGTCCCGCCTCGGATGGCTATGGCAGCTGGCTACGGACTATGCGATAAATTCGATGCTCAAGAGCAACGGTTTCGAAATTCCGGCACGGGTCAACTACGAAGAGCGTTTCGAAGGGATGTATGCGGAAGAGATATACGCCCTTTTGAAAGATGAGATCAGAAACGAAGATTATAGTGACGACGAGAGCAACGAAGAGGGGTTCAATGAACAGAACAGAGACCGGATGAAGGAGAGCCCGCCTGCCGAAAATGGGAGTCGGAAAGATGAGAATATGCCCCTGCCTCCCGCAGAGCTTCAGCCCGACCTGCAGGAGGAGTGGGCCAGGGCGATGAAGGATGCCCTGGATAGGGCCGAAGAGCAGGGGGAGCGGCCTCTGGGCGTTGAGAGGCTGTTCGCACACGATGGGGAGGCGGCGACAGATTGGCGAAGCGAGCTCTACCAGGCTGTAAACCGCCATATGAGGAGCGACTACACATTCTCCCGCCCCAACAAAAAGGTACTCTCCGCCGGTATCTACCTCCCCTCTACATGCAGTGAAGCCCTGAATATCGCAGTAGCCATCGACTCGAGCGGCTCGGTGGACGAGAAGCTGCTGGGCCTCTTCGTCTCCGAACTGGAGGCGATTTTGTTGAGTTTTCCGGATGTCTGCGTAGATCTCATCATCTGCGACGCAAAGATTCAGGGTATATACAGGTTCGTTTCGGGAGAGATACTTGATTTTTCGGTGAAAGGGGGCGGAGGCACCGACTTCAGGCCGGTTTTCGACTACATAGAGGCGGAGCTTCCGCAGACTTCACTGCTGATATACTTTACCGACGCTAAGGGGAGCTTCCCTCAAGAGGAGCCCTCTTTCGATACGGTCTGGGCGGTGCCGGAGGAGTCCGATCTTCCGTTCGGCAGGAGTGTTGTTTTGGGAGGTGTGAATGGGAATAGCGGTAAAAACGGGTGATATAACGAAAGAGAGGGCATGTGCCGTAGTCAATGCGGCCAACAGTTCGCTGATGGGAGGCGGGGGAGTCGACGGTGCGATACACAGAGCCGGCGGATCGAAGATTCTGCAGGAGTGCAGAGAGCTGCGCCGCACGAAATATCCGGACGGACTCCCTACGGGGGAGGCTGCGGTTACGACTGCCGGAGATCTGCCGGCGAAATATGTGATACATACAGTAGGGCCGATATGGGGCAGGTGTAAAAAGAGGTGCGACGAGCTTTTGGCCGACGCATACAGAAACTCTTTGGAGAGAGCCGTTGAGGTCGGGTGCAGATCGGTTCTATTTCCGGCGATCTCTACCGGTATCTACGGTTTTCCGCCGGAGCGTGCCGCGAAGATAGCCTACAGGACGGTAAGAGAGTTTCTGAAGAGACATCCCGATATGGATGTTACATTTATCTTCCACTCCGACGAGAGCAGAAGAGTTTTCGAAGAGGCCAACGGGCTATAGAAGCTCTATGCCCGATCTTATGGAGTCTACACCGTATTTGGTGCGTACTTTGGCCGTCTGAAGCCAGACTCTTTGCATCTTCACCTCCTTTTCGTGGTTGAAAAGAGAGCCGCCTTCAAGAGGTTTCGTCTCGAAGTTTCCGCATCTGACGGAGAGCCTTACGATGGCGAGTGAGCGGTATATGTCGATGGTTTCGAAGAGTTTAAGCACGACTCTTCGCAGAGAGTATTCGCTGAAGATGAATGTTTCGCTTACGCTACGTTTCGCTTTTTGGCCGAACTGGTATTTGATACCGAGATAGAGTGTTTTCGGTCTGCTCTCTATCTTTGCGAGCAGTTGCGAGAGATGGCGGCAGAGTATGATCAGCCGCCGCCTCGCCTCCTCTCTGTCGAAAAGGGGGTCTATGGTTCTGGAGATTCCCACTGAGCGCCTGTCTCTGCCCGGTACCACCGGCTCCATATCGTCACCGTTGACGCGGTGGTAGAGCTGGATACCCGGCTTTTTCCAGCGGTAGAGGAGATGCCTGGCCGCCTTCAGCTCTTTGAGGGTCTCTATTTTGTACGAGCGCAGGCGTTTCGAAAAGCCGCGTCCTATACCGGGGAAGGCATCTATCGGCAGAGGGTCCACGAAGCTCTCCACATCCTCTTTGAAGAGGGTTTTACAGCCGTTGGGCTTTGCCGCGCCGGTGGCCATCTTGGCTATCCATTTGGATGGAGCTGCACCTATCGATACCGGCAGTCCGAATCTCTCCTCTACCTCTTTTCGCAGCCTCTCTATGAAAGCCGGAACTTCCTTCTCTTCTACCCACCCTTTCAGATCGCCGAAAAACTCATCTATGCTGTACTGCTCCAGTACCGGTATCTCTCTTTGGAGGTAGAGTTTGAGCCTGTGCGAGCAGTCGTGGTAGAAGAGGTGGTTGGGAGGGAGGACGATGAGGTCGGGACATCGCAGTAGAGCCTCTCTTATCGTCATTCCGGTTTTGATACCGAACGCTCTGGCTTCGTAGCTCGAGGTTATGACGATACCCCGTATCTTTTTACCTTCGATGAAGTACTCTTCGAAAGAGCTCTTCGCATCGTAGAAGACGGTCGGCACGAAAGCACCGCTGTTTTCTACCGTTATATCTATGTTACGGCGGCTTTCGCTTTCGAAAATGAACGGGTCCCCGCGCCCTCCGACAGCTATGGGGAGCCCTTTTAGAGCCGGGTTTGAAAGCCGTTCACAGGAGGCGAAAAAGGAGTCCAGGTCCAGATGGATTATCATATTGTCTCCTTTTGAATAGTGTTTTGTTTAAAAGAAGTTTAATATCAGATACTATTATAGGGCGGTGTGGTATGATAGGGTCTAAAAAATATCAATTTCTAAAGAGGTGAGATGCTCCCTTTCGATGAGGTTCTTATGCGGCTGAAGGATATCCTGAGTGCCGAGGTGGGGGAACGCAGAGTTTTGGATAAGGATGTGGCCGAGGCGCTCGGTATAGCGCCGGCATATTTTGCCGTACTGAAAAAGCGGGAGAGTGTTCCCCTGGAGCAGATCGCCGACTTCTGCGCCGAAAGAAAGATAAGCATAAACTGGCTGCTGTATGACCAGGCCCCGAAATCTCTGGAGGAGAGTACGGAAAAATTCGCTACGATCAGATACTTCAGGCAGATAAACGCTTCGGCCGGAAACGGGGCGCTCAACCGGGAGGAGTGTTACGAGAAGATCCTTATAGATGAGGAGCTCGTGAATATTCTGGGAGGCAGAAGACATCTCAAGTATATAGATGCTCTGGAGGTGAAGGGGGACTCTATGGAGCCTCTGCTTCAAGACGGCGATCTGGTAGCGGTCGATAGAAGCAGGTGCGAGCCGAAAGAGGGGGGAATCTATGTCCTCAGGATAGGTGAGGAGCTCTTCATAAAGCGCCTGGATAGAGAGGGCGGAAACGGCGAATGGGTCTGCACTTCGCTAAACAGCGCATATTCGCCTGTCAGTGTAGATAGGTCCGAACTTCATATAGTCGGCGAGGCGGTAGCCGTCATGCGGAAGGAGTCTTGATGGTACCCTACGGCGACAAACTCCGCCGACAGATGATTGATATGATCTACAGCTCCGCCCCTTTCAGTATAGTTATCAACACTCTTGCGGCTACCGTGGTGCTGATAGTGTACTGGCCGACATCGCAAGGAGGTGTGACAACCTGGTTCGCACTTGTTGTGGCGGTTATGTTCTATCGCCTGTTGGCATATCTCTACTACAAGATGCACCAGGAGGATATCGGGGTAAAACGGGCATGGCTTCTGCTTTTGATCGGGATGCTTATGAGTGCGACTGTATGGGTCAGCGCTCTATGGTACTTTCTGGGAAGGCAGGATATAGCCCTCGACTTCCTCATGGCTTTCGTCATGGGCGGTCTGGCCTCCGGAGCTGTCACCACGCTCTCTTCAGACCGCATCATCGCGGTCACGTACATCACCATCATACTTGGCGGAACGGTACTGTGGCTCTTTTACGGCGGCGAGCCTGTAGAGATTATGATGGGGGTTCTGGTACTGGCCTACCTTGCCTTTTTGATACTGAGTTCGGGAAGAATAAACAAAACAATCGTGGACGCTTTGACGCTCAGAAAGAAGAATATAGAGGCTATACGTGCGCTCAGGGCTCACAAGGCCGAGATGGATCTGATATTCGACAATGTTCCGGTAGGTATCTTTTTCTACGACAAAGAGTTCAAAATAGTAAACGTAAATCAATATTTCGTGGACATTTTCAAGTCCGACCGTGATAGGCTGATCGGGCTGAATCTAGAAGAGCTAGTGGATAAACGTATCGCCCAGAGTATCCGTGCGCCGATAGATTACAACGGTTTGGAAGAGGGAAGCTACGAGGGAAGGTACCATACG
This sequence comes from Hydrogenimonas sp., assembly GCA_003945285.1. Taxonomy (NCBI): domain Bacteria; kingdom Pseudomonadati; phylum Campylobacterota; class Epsilonproteobacteria; order Campylobacterales; family Hydrogenimonadaceae; genus Hydrogenimonas; species Hydrogenimonas sp. Next base: position 2,001,251 of record AP019005.1, on the reverse strand, counting down.
ACGACGAGCGATATAGATGTTGATATCAGGGTAAAGACAACCGCTTTGAAAGACTCCAGGAACAGGCTGGTGGGTGCGATCGGAATTGTGGAAGATATCGCCATGGAGCTTGACAACAAGAGGAAGATCGAATCGTTCGCGCAGTTTTATATCCGTAACCCCAATCCTGTTTTCAGGATCGAGTGTCCGTCGCGTAAGGTTCTGCTCGAGAACGGTCCGGCCATGAAGATACGCTTTTCGGTAGAGGCATCTGCCAAAAAGAGATGGGAACACTTTTTGAGAAAAGTGTGTGACGGCGGCAGCCGGAGCGTCGAACTGCGCGACGGCGATACGATCTACCAATTCGATGTAGCGGCTACGGATGACGGCCATATGAATCTCTACGGAAGGGATGTCACGAAAGAGCGAATAGCCAGGGAGAGAGCCGACTATCTCGCCTATTACGATGAGTTGACAGGGCTTCCCAGGCGCAAACTTCTTTTCGAGCATATAAAGATCGCTATGATGCGTGCCGAGCGCAACGGAACCTACAATGCCCTTCTGTTTCTCGATCTGGACAACTTCAAGCAGATAAACGATTCGATGGGGCACGATATAGGGGACTACCTGTTAAAGCAGCTCTCCAAACGTCTCTCCTCCCTGATGAGGACGGGAGATATCGTCGCCAGACTGGGCGGGGACGAGTTCGTGATTCTGCTTGCCGATCTTGAAGGGGATTCGGAAGAGGCCGCCATGAAGAGTGAAATTGTCGCCAGAAAGATAAGGAAGGAGGTTGCAAAGCCATTTTTGATAAAAGGGAGAAAACTCCACTTCAGTGTCAGCATAGGAGTTACACTCTTCAATCACGGCAAAGATTTCTTCACTCTGCTCAAAGAGGCAGATGTGGCTATGTATGAAGCCAAAGCCGCAGGCAGGAACTGCGTGAAGCTTTTCGATGCGAAGCTCGAGAAGCTGACTGTAGATAAAACCGAGATGATGCAGGATCTGCACAATGCCATAGAGAAGGGGCAGCTGAAACTGCTTTACCACCCCCAGATAGAGATTTCCAGCGGCAGGTGCGTAGGGGCCGAAGCGCTTCTTCGCTGGGAGCACCCGAAGCGGGGACCGGTATCTCCCGAGGTTTTCATCCCTCTAGCGGAGGAGAGCGGCGTCATACATGAGCTTGGCCAATGGGTTCTTAAAACGGTTGCAAAAGATTGTTCGGACCTGCATCTCGACTATATAGCAGTCAATGTAAGCATAAAGGAGTTTGTGCGCAGCGACTTTATCGATGTCATCAGGGGAATGGCCGATAGAGGAGAGATTGACCCCTCCAGGATAGAGCTGGAGATGACAGAGTCGGTATTTGTAGGAAGCTACGCCGAGACGAACGAGAAGCTGCAGGAGCTAAAGGAGATGGGTTTCAGGTTCAGCATAGACGATTTCGGAACAGGATACTCTTCGCTCTCATATCTCAAAAACCTATCTATAAAGACACTGAAGATAGATAGAGGTTTCGTGCAGGATATAGGTATAAGCCCGAATGATGAGGTTCTTACCAGAACTATTATCGACATAGCGTCGCACTTCGGTATGAAAACGGTGGCCGAGGGAGTCGAGAACGAGACACAGCTCGCATTTTTGAAGAAGTTCGGATGTGATCTGGCGCAGGGGTACTACTTCAGCAAACCTATGAGCATAGAGTCGTTCGTAGAGTGGCTGGCCGAATGTAAAAAGTGACAATAAGGCTGAGCGATACCCCGTTGCGGGGTCTCAGCTTCCCGGTTTGATAACCGAACGAACAACTACAAAGATAAGGAAGTAGGAGAGAACGGTTGCAACCGCTCCCTGCACAGAGAAGAGTATCCACTCCATTGAAGCCCCCCGGTTTAATAACTGATGTTACGCAAAATCGGTACGCCGAGCGGGATTTGCCCTGCGGGACGCATAGGGCACCTCTCGAGGTGCCCTAAAAATCGGTGCCTTACGGGCAAGCGCGGTTTTTTAAACGATATTTTCCCGCTCGAATCCCGGGGCTGACAAATTTTACGTAAGGTCAGTTAATAAGTCTATTGATATAATTTTAGATAAATCTTATCAACGGCAAATTAATATATTGTAAATACGGGTAAACGAAACGGTTTGAAGTGCGGTTTTCGTAGCTTTAGGCGGTATGGATGGTTACTTCACGTAAAGCCCGGGGCTTTCGTAAGATCGGAGAGGTAGGCAAAAAAGATAAAAGGCGGAAAAAAATGGAGTATCGATATATCGGCCGAAGCGGCCTGAGGGTGACACCAATCTGTATGGGGACCATGACTTTCGGGTCGTTTTGCGACAAGAGAGAGTCGTTCGCGATAATGGACAGAGCGTACGATCGCGGGATCAACTTCTTCGATACGGCAGAGCTCTACCCTGTGCCCCCGAGAAGTTCGTGGGCCGGTACGACGGAGGAGATCATAGGAGAGTGGCTGGCTGGAAAACCGCGTGATTCCATCATTCTGGCCGGTAAAGTGGCGGGGGCCGCAAGCGGATGGTTCGTACCTCCGATCCGGCACGGAATGACCGCTATAGACCGCTTCCATATAGAAAGAGCGGTAGAAGGGAGCCTAAGAAGGCTCGGAACCGACTATATCGACCTCTACCAGATGCACTGGCCCGATACGGTCGTGCCGATAGAAGAGAGCCTGGAGGCTTTCGACAGAATGGTCCAAAGCGGAAAAGTGCGCTATATAGGAACATCAAACGATACCGCCTACGGCCTTACGAAGGCGAATGAGACGAGCCGCTATCGTGGGCTGGCACGTTTCGAGTCTATACAGAACAACTTCTCTCTGCTCAATCGCCGCTTCATGGACGAACTGGCGACGGTATGCCGAAAGGAGAAGATTTCGCTGCTGCCCTACGCTCCGTTGGCCGGCGGGGTGCTGACCGGGAAGTATAACGGAGAGTTCTTTCCCCCGAAAGCCAGATTTACCAGGTATATGGAAGATAAAAACCCAAGGGTCAGGGCGCAGGCGGAGAGGTACCTAAACGAGAAGACTCTCAAGGCTACGGCTCTCTATCTGGAGCTTGCCTGGGCGGCGGGTATGAGCCTGACGACTCTCGCCGTAGCCTGGAGCATACACCATGACTTCGTCGCCTCTTCCATCATAGGAGCAACCGATGTGAAGCAGCTGGACGAGACGCTCGCCGCACTCGATGTAACCCTGGATGAAGAGCTTCTGAGAGCCTGCGACAGAGTGAATGATGCGGTTATGTACCCGATGGGATGAGCCTGCGGTATGGGTTGAAAACGGTCAAAAAAACGGCTTGAGCTCACAATATTGCAGGAGGGTATGAATATAGAAATAAAGTTTGTCTGCGACGTTCACCTGGCCAGGGTCGCGAAGTATCTAAGGATGCTCGGGTTCGATACATACTACAGGAACGATATTTCGGACGATGAAATAGTCGCCAGGTGCAGATTCGGCCGCATAGGAGTAACCTGCGACAGAAGGCTCCATGAGAGGGCTCCCGGGTCTATAGTTCTTTTAAGATGCGAAGATGCCGTGAAACAGGTAAAGAGAATAAGTGCGATATTCGATCTTGCAAGATACGCCAGACCTTTTCGCCGCTCTCTCTGCTGCAACAGGGAGCTTCTGTCTATCAAAAAAGAGGAGTGTTTCGGCTCCATACCGAAAGAGACTTACCGCTGGCTGAACGGTTTCCGGCAGTGTCCGAAATGTGGAAAAATCTACTGGCAGGGGACGCATGCGAAACGCATGCGGAAAAAAGTCTATGAATTGTTGGGGTTATCAGAAAAAATTGTGGATCAAGTGTTAAAAAGAGGACAAAGTGGTGACCCCTAGGGGACTCGAACCCCTGTGACAAGGATGAAAACCTTGCATCCTGGACCGCTAGATGAAGGGGCCATCAACGGCTTTGTGGGTGAAATTATAGTCTATTTAACTTAAAATACTATAAAATTAAGGCAACATCTCCCAAATGCAAAAAGGAAGAAATTGAAACGCGCCCTTTCGATCGCTTTTATACTATCTTTTCTCATCTTTGCAGGGTGCAGTACAAAATATTACGAAAAGCCGCAGCCTGCCCTGATAGTTTTGAAATCCCCGCTACTCAAATATGCAGATATGGGTTTCATATTCCGCGGAAAAAATAGTACGAAAGTACAGATTTACTCCTCGGGCCGCCCTGCATTCACTCTCAGTATAGGCAGAAGGGTATGCGTTGACTCCATGTGTATGTCCGAAGGTGAGTTTTACAGAAAGTATCTCAAAGCGGAGTATCCGCCCGGAACTTTGAAAAATATTTTTTCCAAATCACCCATATTCGGCGGCGAAAACTTGCAAAGGCGGGGAGAAGAGTCGGTGCAGCATATAGAAAAAGAGGGTAGATTCGATATAATCTACACCTTCGATAAAAGCTCGGTCAGATTCAAGGACCGTCTTAACAACATATTAATAAAAATAACGGAGAGATAGATAGCAGAGCTCTTATGCCCTTAACGGGGCTTGCTTGTAAAAGTGTATCATAAAGAATGTAATGTAAAAGGAGTAATATGTCCAAAAAATATGTCGGAGCGCACGTTTCAGCCTCCGGGGGAGTCTACAACGCCCCGTTGAATGCGAAGGAGATAGGCGCAAAAGCCTTCGCACTTTTTACGAAGAATCAGCGCCAGTGGAGTGCGAAACCGCTGGATGACGAAACTATAGAGCTCTTCAAAAAGAATCTAGAAGCGAGCGGCATAGAGCCGAAGCACGTTCTGCCACACGACAGCTACCTGATAAACCTGGGCCACCCGGAAGAGGAGAAGCGAAAAAAGAGTCTCGACGCTTTCATAGACGAGGTAAGAAGATGCGGGCAGCTGGGTCTGGACAAGCTGAACTTCCATCCGGGAAGCCACCTGAAAAAGATAGGCGAAGAGGAGTGCCTGGACCGTATTGCAGACTCTATGAACATAGCTTTGAACGAGACGGAGGGTGTGACGCTCGTCATCGAGAATACCGCCGGCCAGGGGAGCAACCTGGGCCACAGGTTCGAGCACCTGGCATATCTTATAGACAAGGTTTCAGATAAGAGCCGCGTGGGAGTCTGTCTCGATACATGCCACACCTTTACAGCCGGCTACGACCTCAGAACGAAAGAGGCTTATGAAGAGACGATGACGCTTTTCGACAAAACCGTAGGGTTCGAGTACCTGCGGGGAATGCACATAAACGACTCCAAGCCGAAGCTCGGAAGCCGGGTTGACCGTCACCACTCTCTCGGCTGCGGAGAGATAGGCTGGGACGCTTTCAGATTTATAATGAACGATCCGAGAATGGATGATATCCCGCTGATCCTGGAGACGATCGACGATACGATCTGGGCGCGGGAGATCCGCGCCCTTTACGATCTGGAGGAGGGGTGATCAGTTCATAATTCTCGTGAGGTTGGCATCTATGGCCGCCCCCTGCGAGTAGAGGAAGGAGTCCATCTCTGTCTGCATCTCGATCGTGACGTTCAGGTTATAGTCCGGTATGAAGAGTGAGCGGTGGTTTCCGCTCTGGAAAAAGGTGTAGGTCACGTTTGTGGCCGGATAGATCGTAGCGGCATTCGTACCGGCCGGGAACAAATCTACTATATTTTCGGCACCCATCAGCTTGACCAGGGGCATACCCCCGGCAAGCGGGGCGGTAGCGACACTGTTGGGTATGACGTCGTCATCTTTCACTTCATGTATCAGAACCTTCTGCTTCTGCGCCACCGTTGTTGCGTAGTTGAGCGGGTCCGCATCGTCCAGGACCGTCTGCATGGCGTTGAGGAAAGAGTTGAACTCATCCGTTCCCTGTTTCAGGCCGGCATCCTCCAGCCCTTTTATAACGGAATCTCCGAATGTCTGTGAATAGACCATAATGTCAGTAATACCGCCGCCCGGCATAGAGAGAAGTACGGAGTTGAGCGAGAGTCCGGCAAGATCCTGGTGTGCGAAGTATCCGAACGGAGCGATCGTTCCTAGGGAGTGTCCTACATAGGCGACTTTGGTCGCGTCGAAGTTGACGCCGATAGGCGCCGCGATGGCGTTTTGGAGGGCGATGTAGTCCGACGTGCTCTGACGGATGTTGTCCCTGGCCGTAAGCAGGCTCACAAAGTTTATGTAGTGTATTCCGGAAGTGTCCGGCTCTCCGTCAGGCTCCTTCGCCAGAACGGTTTCGTTTGCATCCTGGGTCAGGAGATCGAGATTGAAAGTTCTCTCGTAGCTGCCCATATAAAGAGGGTTTGTCGTGTCGGATATACCGTGCAGGGGAAGATCTATCCCCACTACCGCGTAGCAGATGCTTGCGAAAGCTTCGGAGATCGCCAGTACATCGAGACGATTTCTTGTTATGCCGTGCTGGAAAATCGCAACGGGCCAGCCGTCGGTAGGCTCCGTACACCCTGAAGCGGCGGAGGGGAGAGCCGCCAGAACCGGAACGGTTACCCTGCCGGTCTCTACGGGCAGATCACTCCCGTTTTCGAAGATGAAAGAGTCCGTAAGGGGAGCCAGCGGATTCTGTTCGGTCGGTATGCCCAGATAGTAGGGCAGATTCGAGAGTGTGCCGACGTACACCTCGGCACTTCCGCTCATAGTGTTGTTAACGTCGTAGCCGGCTGCCAGAAGTATCTCCTTTGATGTCGAATTTGTATCCTGAAGAGCCAGGACGGCCCGGTTTTCGTTTTTTGCTGCGAATGCCCGGGCGACTATGCCTATGGTCTGGGTAGTGAAGCTCCATGCGGCCAAAACGTTTTCGGCCGAAATATTTCGGTCACGTTCCGCTGCATCCAGCATCTGCTGCACAAGCAGCTGGAGTCCGGCAAGCTGCTGGAGCTTCTCCCTGTTTGTTGCCGGATCGCTGTCTAAGATTACGGCAGGATTTCCCGACTCGTCGAAGAGGGTGGTGTTGTTCAGAAGAAGGGAGGTGACGTAGTCCCGCCTGACGGCGCGTCCACGGAGATCTTTTATGCCGTCTGTCAGCAGCACCATATAGTGGCTGCCGCTCTTTAGAGGCTTCAGGGGGAGAATGGCTATGCGGTTTCCGGAGAGAGCCGCTACATAGTCTGTGCCGAACGTAAGCTCGGAGAGAACGGCTTTTACGATCGGAACGGGTGATGTCGCATTGGACTCCGTAGCCGCCACTTCGAACAGTCTTACGTTGCCCGGCAGGGTGGAGTCGTCGATATCACCGCTCACTCCTATGCTTATCGCCGCCGTCGTGGAGAAGCCGTCGAGTGTGTCCAGTGCGGCTTTTACGCCGGCGTCGGAGTCGTTTGCATCGAACGGAATGTTGAGAGTTCCGTCGGCCGGCTGACCGGCAGAGGGTGCAAAGAGAATATCGTTGGGGTATGGGATGTTGCCCCCGTATGTATCCATTATCACGTAGCCGCCGCCCGCATCCGCGGCATCGAAGTTGTCTCCGGTATTACCGCAACCGGATACCATAAGCATAGCCGCGCTTCCCAGTGCTATCATCCATGTTCTCATCGTTGCCACCATCCTTCATATTTTGAATGCTTTCGAAACATTTTATAACTTTAACTTTAAGGTCAAGATTAATTTAATCATTTTTTATCGTATCTGCGCTAATATTGTCACAAAATGCCGCAAGGAAACAGTATGATAGAGCCGAAACTTTTCTCCAGGACCCTGGCAGCGTTGACGGCCGGTACGATTTGTGCCGTTACGGCAGAGGCGAGTGCCTACAAAATTCCCGAGCAGTCGACACGTTCGATGGCACTATGCGCCGCATATGTCGCCGGTGCCGACTCGGCCGATGCAAGCTACTTCAACCCAGCCAATATGAGCTGGGTGGAAGGTAATGCGCTGCTCGAGGCGGGGCTTACCTATATACACCTGCCCAAAGTGGAGTATAGGGGTACCGTAGCCGGTGTACCGGCCGATGCCGACTCCAAAACGGAGAATTTTCTTCTGCCGTACTTCCACTATGTAAGCCCCAGGATCGAGAAATGGCGTTTCGGACTCTCGCTGGTTGAGCCTGGAGGGCTCTCCAAAAAGTGGTACAGTGATGCACAGAAGATGAAAGCGGAAGAGTTTTCACTGAGGGTTATCGAGATCAACCCGACCGTGTCGTACGAGGTGACACCCGGGTTCAGCATAGGAGGAGGTCTGCGGGGAATCTACAGCGACGGCAAGGTTAAAGCGTATCTCGCCGACGCGTATGCCGAAAATATGACCGGGGATACAATAGAGTACGGCTACAATCTCGCACTATCTTTCAAACCGCAGCCTGAAACCACGCTGAGTGTGACCTATCGCTCGAAAGTGGATCTGGACCTTGAAGGGAGTTCGACCGGCTTCATCGCCGTAGGCTCTCCGCAGCTTACCTACTACGATACGGCCGGCGGGGTATCGGTTCCGCTTCCGGCATCTTTGGTGCTGGCTGCCGCCCACAACTTCGGGGATACGAGGGTGGAGTTGCTCTATGAGAGAACATACTGGTCTGCATACGAAAAGCTGGATTTCTATTTCGACGACGGTACCGTTGATGCATTTTTTGGCAGCCCCATAGACAAAAACTGGTCCGATACCAATACATTCCGCATAGGAGTCACACACCGCCTGGATGAAAAGTGGACCGTAATGGCCGGATATTCATACGACGAGACGCCTATTCCCGAAGCGACTCTCGGTTTCGAGCTTCCAGACTCCGATGCCCATATATTCTCTGCCGGCGCCATAATGCAGATAGACAGAGATTTCGAAGCCGGTTTCAGTATTCTTTACGATCACAAAAACGAGAGAACCGTCTACTCGCCGCCGAACGAAAACGGGATAAACGGTACCTTTAAAAAGGGAGGAGCCATTTTGACGAATATCTCACTCGGATACAGGTTCTAAATGGAGTACCCTTACCGCAACTTCTATGAGATGCTTGCCCGTCATGCCGAAAGGCACGGGGGGAGGCCGGCCCTTTTTGTAGAGGATTACAGACTCAGCTACTCGAGACTCAAAAAGAAGGTCGATACACTGGCCCGTTTCCTCGAACTCTCCGACATTAAAAAAGGGGACCGCGTAGCGATATTCATGCAGAACTCCAAAGAGTTCGTCATCTCCCTTTTCGCCATAACGAAGATAGGAGCCGTAGCGGTACCGGTAAACACCTTTTTGAAGAGCGAGGAGGTCGCATACATACTCAACGACTGCGGCGCGAAGATGATGATGGCATCGGCCGAGCAGAAAGATGTAGTGGAGCCTCTTTGGGAGAGCACATCCATAGAGAGGGTCGTCTGGGAGGGTGAATATGAGGCGCTGGACAACAAAAACATAGGATTCGACGAGATATTCGAAATTCTCGAAAGCCATGAACATATGGAGAGTCCCGATATTGACGACCTGGCCGTTATCATCTACACGTCCGGAACTACCGGAAACCCGAAAGGGGCGATGCTGAGCTTCCGAAACATCATGCACAACTGCAAAGCCATAGGCGAGCTTACCGATTTCAGCAGAAGAGACCGCTTCATAGTCTACCTACCGATGTTTCACGCCTTCACCCTCACCGTGACCGTGATAATGCCCATCTACTACGGAGCATCCTACGTAATTGTCCGAAAGATTATGCCTTTCAGCAATATAATAAAGCAGATACTTTTCAAGCGTGTCACCATGTTCGTCGGAGTTCCCGACGTATACAACGCGCTGAGCCGTGCCAGATTGCCGTGGTACTTCATGTGGTTTCAGAAAATCCGCTACTTTGTAAGCGGTGCGGCACCTTTGAGCGAGGCTACGATAGAGAGATTTACATCGAAGTTCAAGCGGGCGAAACTGCTCGAAGGGTATGGACTGAGTGAATGTTCACCGGTTGTTTCGGTAAACCCGCCGTGGAAACAGAAACCGCTTTCGGTAGGCCCGGCAATCCCGGGTGTTCAGATAAAGATCGTCGACGAGAATATGCTGGAGCTTCCGACCGGTGAGATCGGAGAGATTATAGTGAGCGGCGACAATGTGATGCAGGGCTATCTGAACCGACCGACGGCGACGGATGAGACGATAGTGAACGGATGGCTTCTGACAGGGGATATGGGCTACCTTGACGAGGAGGGCTTTCTCTTCATAGTCGACCGCAAAAAGGATCTCATCATCTCGAAAGGTATAAACATCTATCCCAGGGAGATAGAGGAGGTGATAAATTCGTTCGACGGTGTAGGGGCATCAGCCGTAGTCGGTATGCCCGACGAGAAGTCGGGTGAAGTTCCGGTAGCTTTCATAGAGTGTGCCGAAAACGAGTCTGTAGATACCAGAAGGCTGAGAGCCTATCTCAAGGAGAGACTCGCCAATTTCAAGATTCCCAAAGAGCTTAGAGTCATAGAGGAGCTTCCGAAAAACGCGACCGGAAAAGTTCTGAAACGCCTGCTCAAGGAGCAGCTCAAAGAGGAGGCCGGTAGTTAGACCGGGCTACATCCGAATCCCCAAATCTCGAAATAGAATAGTTTGAAACCGCCTGGCTGCAAGCATCGCAACGAGCTCTTCTATCTCTATTTCGAGATTCGGGGAATATCTTGACATCCCGATACCCTTGGTGTATCATGCCCGTATGAGATATCTTTTGGAATTTATCAGGGCGGAGAACCCCGAGAACACTCCCCTGTTCGAACAGTTGAAATGTACTCCCGAGGAGGCGAAGATTCTCCAGGCTGTAACGAGACGCTACGTAGAGGGGAGCGAAGAGAGCGGTGTAGTCGAACTGCTCGGGGAGCTCTACGGAGATGAGGATTACGGTTACGTCCGTCATCTCGGGAAGATACGCTCCCTTCTTGAACTTGGTTGGCTTGTACAGAACAGCTTCCACTCCATCAAGCTAGGTGAGCTCTCTACGCTGGAGATACTCCACGCATCGGTGAGTCCGAGTGTAGCGCTGCTGAAGCTGCTGGAGAACGGAAATCTGGATCTTATGCTGCCGGAGATTACACCCTATACCGACCATCTCGAGTATCTGCAGGATCAGTTTCTGCGCATCGATCTCTATACCAAAATGGGTGCACCCCGACATGGACATGCTGCTGTTTCGGCCGGAGCGAGCCGTCTGCAGAACAAACTGGGACTGCTTGAGAAGAGGATAGAAGAGCGGGTCGCCGTTACTAGAGAGCCTATCGTAGTGGAGGAGTTCTTCAAAGAGAAGGGACTCGACACCAAAGAGCAGATAATTTTCCTGGCCCTTTTGAAGGAGGAGTATGCCGGCGGCGAGGGGAACCTTCGCGATATGAACACCCTCATAGATATAGTCAGCTACGATGAGTATGACCGCTTCAAAAACCGTGCTCTCCTGGAGGAGGGTGCAAAGCTTGTAAGCGAAGAGATAATAGACTATGACGAGATGCTGAACCCCTTCGGGGGTATTACCCGCTCCTTTTTCATCAATGAAGAGATTCTACATGACATAATCCACCCCCAGAAGAAGAAAAAGCGTACGAAACTGAAGCTCGACATGCTCGTAAAAGAGCAGGATATATTCGAGCTGATAGATCCCAAAACAACACTGGACGATGTCGTGCTCCATCCGCAGACACGCGAAATCCTTGAGTATCTGCTGAAGCAGATGGACAAGAGGGTGGCTACGAGGCTGAAGGAGTGGGGAATACGCCGGAAAGCGGGAAATATCGATGCTAGAATCATATTCTACGGCCCTCCGGGAACCGGTAAAACGATGACGGCGCTCTCTCTGGCAAAGTCGATGAAGAGGCAGGTACTCAGCTTCGACTGCTCCAAAATCCTCTCTATGTATGTAGGAGAGAGTGAAAAGAATGTAAGAAAGATTTTCGACACCTTCAGGGAGCTGGCCGAGAAGTCGAAGAGTGAACCGGTACTGCTTCTAAACGAGGCGGACCAGTTTCTAAGCGGCAGGAGCACCGGCCCAGGCAGCAGTGCGGACAAGATGCACAACCAGATGCAGAACATTTTTCTGGAACAGATAGAGAGGTTCGAAGGGGTCCTTATAGCGACGACCAACCTTCTCGAAAATCTCGACACCGCCTTTTCGCGCCGTTTCAACTACAAGATCGCTTTCAGGAAGCCCGACAGGAAACAAAGAGCCGAGCTGTGGCGAAAGATGCTGCCCGAAAAGGCTCCATACTCTGAAGATTTCGATATAGAAAGGCTGGCAGAATATGCTCTTACCGGAGGTCAGATAAATCTCATAGTCAAAAACACATCCTACAGGGTTGCCGTAAAAGATGAGCCGCTCTTTACCGTGGAGGATTTCATTGAGGAGATAAAGAAGGAGCAGGGCGGAAGCTTCGAAAACGGAGAGAAACCGGTGGGCTTTTTGAATGGATAGTCAAGGGTGAAACGGGTAGGCGAACTCTATGAGAAAGATCGGCCCAGGGAGAAGCTGAAAGCGAAGGGTCCGGCCGCTCTGAAGAACTATGAACTGCTTGCGGTGCTGCTAGGAAGCGGTACGAAAGATAAGGATGTCATCAGGCTATCAAAAGAGATAGAGAAGCTGCTCGATGCCGATTTCGAGGGGCTTTCGCTCGATAGGTTAACGACTGTTCACGGCCTCGGCCCCGCCAAGGCTATGCAGATTCTTGCGGCAATAGAGCTGAGCCGCCGCCATCTGATAAAGAGAAACGTAAGAGTCTCGTGCGCCGAAGATGTCTGGCGCGAACTCAGGAGCTATGCCGACAAAAAACAGGAGTACTTTCTCTCCATAACGCTCGACGGTGCCGGCCATATCATAGAGAAACGGGTAGTAACGGTAGGGACTCTTAACCAGAGCCTTGTACACCCGCGTGAACTCTTCGCCGATGCCATAACTGACCGTGCCGCAGGTATCGTAATAGCCCATAACCATCCCAGCGGACAGTGCTTTCCCAGCTCCGAAGACCGCCGTGTCACCCGCCGGATAAAAGAGGTGAGCTCAATAATAGGCATAGAGCTGATAGACCATGTGATCATAACGAAAGAGAGCTGGTTCAGCTTCGCGGAGGAGGGGGAGCTGTAGAGCGCCCTCCAAAACTCCAATATTTAAAAGAGAGAGGGTTGTCATAGCTCTCTGTTGTATCAAGGCAGCTTTCTGAAAATTCGGGGCATACCCAATAGATGTCCGGATGGTTTTTCTCCGAAATAGATGCTGTTACGACTATGGCGGGCTCCCATATCTCTATTGTGCGATACGGCAGAATGTCCCGGCCGGTGCAAAGGTGTTGAATGGGCGGTTATTATTATCATCCAACCCGTGTTGTTCCGGACCTTGTTGTTTGACAGTTGATCCTTCGGTAATTACTCACTGACCTTACGCAAAATCCGCACGCCGAGCGGGATTTGCCCTGCGGGAGCCGCAAAATATCTAAAAACCGCTGACGCCTTCTGCGCCCTTACGGGCAAGCGCGGTTTTTTTGAACGATATTTTTCAGCTCAAATCCCGGGGCTGACAAATTTTTCGTAAGGTCAGTTACTCAATGTTTCACACGGTAACGTTTTCTGCATCATGAATTCACCATGGAGATTGCAGAGAGACTTTTGAAAAAAATGAGAAGGAGGAATTATCGGCAGATATTCAGATAGTTAAAGCTTTACGGTCAGGCCGGGGAGTCACTGTGGCCAAGGATGTTTCAATGCGAAACATATCTTCAGGTATCAAAAAATCTTCTGACGATACAATTTTTGTTTAAAGTTTATTTGATAAACTACCCTATCATTGGTTCATAGAGACTAAACGAAGCCCAAACGGGTTTAAAAAAAGGGGTTTTTGATGACACATATGGCCGTGGATCATCCGTATTTCGGTGCTTTCATGCTGCTGGTAATCACCTTCGCAGCCTTCGGTGCCACGATTTTTGCGGCGCGCTTCGTCAGCCGCAAGCTGGCTCGGCTGGATACCGAGAAACTCAAACTTACCATATACGAGTGCGGGCCGGAGGTGACGAAGCAGCCCAATACGATCTCCGCCCAATTCTATCTCTTCGCACTCCTGTTTATCCTCTTCGATGTCGAAATCATCTTCATGTTTCCGTGGGCTATCGACTTCAAAGTCCTGGGATGGTTCGGTTTCGTCGAGATGATTCTATTTATACTGCTGCTTGCGATCGGATTTATATATGCATGGAAGAAAGGAGCGCTTGAATGGCACAGCATCAAGTAAACTATACCCAGAGCGGCGGACTGCCCGTCGCACTCACAACAGTCGACAAAATCCTCAACTGGGGGCGCAGCAACTCCGTCTGGGCACTCACTTACGGATTGGCCTGCTGTGCGATCGAGATGATGGCATCAGGAGCGAGCCGTTACGACTTCGACCGCTTCGGTACCATTTTCCGCGCCTCCCCGAGGCAGGCCGACGTCATGATCGTTGCCGGTACGCTTACAAAAAAACATGCCGAGTTCATCAGACGGCTTTATGACCAGATGACCGAACCCAAATGGGTGATCTCGATGGGAAGCTGTGCCAATACCGGCGGAATGTTCAACACTTACGCGACGGTACAGGGAGTCGACCGTGTGATTCCGGTAGACCTCTATCTGCCCGGCTGTGCCCCCCGGCCGGAGACACTGCAGTATGCGGTGATGCTTCTTCAGCAGAAGATCCGCAGGGAGTCGGCAAACAAATCTCAAAAACCTAAAAGGCTGGTGTAATGAGACCGTATACCCCGAAAGACAATGTTCAGGCAAAAGCCTACTATACAGACCGCTACTGGGTCGCCCCCAGAGTACCGGAAGAGCCGGTTCCCGAAGAGGGGGTGTATGCCGAGGATCTTGCGGCGGTGAAAGCGAAGCACAAGGTGCTGAAAGCCTATATTCAGCGCGGTCAGCTCGTTATATACATCAACCCCGAAGATAATCTGGATGTACTGAGGACTCTGAAAGAGGAGCGGTGGTACGAGATGCTCTCGGAGATGAGCGCGGTAGATTTTCTGGCGGAACGCGGCGGCTTCGAGGTCTTTTACCAGATTCTCAATCTCAACACCGCGAAGCGTATACGCGTCAAGTGTTTCGTCGAGGAGAACCGGGCCGTAGAGAGTGTGAACCCGCTCTACAGAAGTGCCGACTGGGCCGAACGGGAGATGTGGGACCTGATGGGTGTCAAAGTCAACAACCACCCCTACCTGAAGCGTCTGATCATGCCGGACGACTGGGAGGGGCATCCCCTGCGCAAGACCTATCCTCTACAGGGAGACGAGTTCGCCCAGTGGTACGAGGTGGACAAGATATTCGGCAAAGAGGCCAGAGATATCATAGGGCCGGAAAACAGAGACCCGGCACGTATAGACCGCTACGACACCGAGAGATTCGCTAGACTGGGACATGAGGTGCCGAGAGGTGCGCCGGCCGAGGAGGCGATGAAAGAGGAAGAGACCCCGATCCGTTACCAGGAGGAAGAGGGAGTATTCCTTATAGAGAAGTTCTCTCCCGACAGATCAAAAGTGCTAGACAGAAGAAAGTAAGGGGACGCGGATGCAACAGACCAACAAACTAAGACCGTTTTTCGAAAACCTCGAGTTCGAGCGCGAAGACAACCATATGGTTATCAACTTCGGACCGCAGCACCCCTCTGCCCACGGGCAGCTGAGGCTGATCCTCGAACTGGACGGAGAGCAGGTTGTCAGGGCGGTGCCCGACATCGGATATCTCCATCGCGGTATGGAGAAGATGGCTGAAAACATGATCTACAACGAGTTTCTGCCGACAACGGACAGGATGGACTATATAGCCGCAACTTCCAACAACTACGGCTTCGCACTGGCGGTAGAGCGGCTGATTGGGCTGGAGGTACCGAGACGTGCACAGGTCATCAGGACGATGCTCCTGGAGCTCAACCGCATAATTTCACATCTCTTCTGGCTCGCTACCCACGCTCTGGACGTAGGGGCAATGAGTGTATTTCTCTACTGCTTCAGGGAGCGCGAGTTCGCGATGGACCTCATGGAGGATTACTGCGGTGCGCGTCTTACGCACTCCGCCGTACGCATAGGGGGTGTTCCGCTCGACCTGCCCGAAGGGTGGCTGGGCGCTCTCGCCAAATTCGTGAACGAGCTTCCCGGGAACATCAAGGATTACGAAGACCTTCTTACGGAAAACAGAATCTGGCGCATGCGTCTGGAGGGTGTCGGAGTGGTTCCGCCGGAGATGGCGAAGAGCTGGGGATGTACGGGAATAATGCTCAGAGGAAGCGGAATCGAGTACGATATACGCAAAGAGGAGCCCTATGAGCTATACGACGAGCTCGAGTTCGATATCCCCGTAACGGATACGTGCGACAGCTACGGACGCTACAAACTCTATATGGAAGAGATGAGACAGTCCGTGCGCATAATCCAGCAGCTCATAGCGATGTACGACGATACCCCGCCGGAGCTGATGGCGCATGCACCGCAATATATCTCCGCTCCCAAAGAGGATATCATGACGCAGAACTACTCTCTAATGCAGCACTTCGTGCTCGTAACGCAGGGTATGCGTCCGCCGGTAGGAGAGGTCTATGTACCGACCGAAAGCCCCAAAGGAGAGCTCGGGTTCTACATAAACTCACAGGGTGAACCCTATCCCTACCGTCTGAAGATGAGAGCACCAAGCTTCTGGCACTGCGGTATTCTGCAGGATCTGCTCCCCGGAACATACATAGCGGATATCGTCACGATCATAGGTAGTACAAATATCGTCTTCGGCGAAATAGACAGGTAAGGGAGAGAGAATGGTACGTTACGATTTGCGACATCTGCACGACAACTTTTACGATCGCATGATGGAACTGCTCGAGACGGGAACTGAAGTTGACGAAGTTGCGATCTTTCTCTTCGAAATCGGTGACTTCACTCCCGTCCAGAAGAGTGCGGACCTGATCAAAGAGGCGGGGCATGAACTACTCAATTCGCTCAAGTTCAACGAAGTCGACTGGACTATTGTGGTCAGAAGGAAAAAGTAGTGGCCCGAGTGGTTTTTTCTACATGGCGCGGGGAGTTCATAGACAACCGCGGCAAGCCGGAGTCGGAATGGGCGGAGTCTCAGTACAAGCTGCCGGAGCAGTACGAGACCGACAGAAACGCTAAAGCCTTCATAGGATGGGACGGCTTCGCGATCTTCGATGAGGAGGTGGATGTCGTCAGGCTCGGGACGGAGTATGCCGCAACCTACCAGAAGTATTCGGAAGCGTGCGGCAGATGCGCTCCGGGCAGATGGGGCGGAAGGATTCTATACGACCTTATGGACAAAATAGCCCGCGGCGAAGGGGAGATGAGCGATCTGGAGCATCTGAAAGAGGTCTCCAGGACGATGATGGAGACATCCAAATGCGAGATCGGAAGGACGGTACCGAAGCCTCTTCTGGATATGATGGAGCACTACGCCGATACCTTCAAAGAGCTTATAGAGCAGAAGAGAGCCAGTAAAGATTACCATCTCGAGAGTATCGACTACATTGCGAAGGTGACGGCCCCCTGCATGGATGCCTGCCCTACGCACGTTGATATCCCGGCCTATATAGAAGGGGTGCGCGACCTGAGATTCGACGACTCTCTGCGGGCGACGAGGCAGACGATGCCGCTCGCCCACACATGCGGCAGGGTCTGCCCCCATCCGTGCGAAGATGAGTGCCGCCGCGCCAACCTGGACGAGCCCATCTCCATCATGGAGCTCAAGCGGCTGGGTGCCGATTACGAAACGGATCACGGTTTCGAGTGGCTCCATCCGCACGAACCGGCGAAAGAGAAGATCGGCAAAAAGGTGGCGATAGTAGGCGCAGGCCCTGCAGGTCTGACGGCCGCCTACTACCTTGGCCTCGAGGGAATAGAGTGCGATGTCTATGAAGAGCTTCCGGTGCTTGGAGGCGAAGTGGCCGTGGGTGTTCCCGAGTACCGGATGCCCATCGGGAAATACAACAAGGATATCGAGCTTGCCAAAAGTGTCGGTACGAACTTCATAATGAACACGAAAGTGGACGCCGATATGCTTAGGCGCTTCGACAAAGAGTACGATGCGACACTGCTGGCGTTCGGTACACGCCTCAGCAAGAAGGTGCGTGCGAAAAACGAGCGGGAAGATATGCCCGGCTACTGGGGAGCGATCAGTTTTCTCGACCAGGTAAATCTCTGGGAGAAATACAGAATCGGATCTCCGGTCGACCTTACAGGCAAAACCGTCGTGTGTGTCGGCGGAGGATTTACATCTATGGATGTCGTGCGATGTTCGATCAGGGCGAATGCCGAGAAGGTTATAATGCTCTACAGGCGCGACGAGAAGACCATCATAAGAAATACCACCTATGAAGAGTACCATGAGGCGGTCGAAGAGGGCGTAGAGTTCATATTCCATTCCGCCGTAGAAGAGATCATAGAGGATGAGAACGGCAGGCTGAAAAAGCTCAAAGTGAACAGGTTCGAACTGGTTCCCGATCCCGACGGTGGGCGGCCGCAGCTAGTGAAGATCGAGGGTGCCGATTTCGAAATAGAGTGCGACTATCTGATTCCGGCGGTCAGCCAGGCGGCCGACCTCTCCCTTCTGCCTGAAGAGTGGGAGCTCGAGTTGACCAGCTGGAACACTCTCAAAACGAACGGCCGCGACTATATGACGAGCAGAAAAGGGCTCTTCGCCGCAGGCGACTGCGAATATGGTCCTATGACGATCGTCAATGCGGTAGGCCAGGCCAAACGCGCGGCATCCGTCATTTCACGATACGTAAGAACCGGCGAGATAACCCTCACTGATGAGGAGATCATGGAGGATCACCTTCGCAAACTGCGTGTCTACGACAAGAGCGAAAAGGTGACCGGATGGCTTCCCGGACTTCCGCGGCAGGTGAGCGAGAAGCTCTCCGTGGAGGAGCGCAGGGACAACAACAGAGAGGTGAACCTCGGCTTTACCCAGGAAGAGGCGATAGCCGAGGCTGAACGCTGTATGCGGTGCTACTACATCGCAATGACAGCGGTTTAGGGGGCTCGGCATGATAAAAATGACCATCGACGGACATAAAATAGAAGCACGCGAAGGTGAGACTATACTTCAGGCTGCACGAAGAAACGGCCACTATATCCCGACAATGTGCTATCTGAGCAAAGTGAAGCCGATAGCCTCCTGCCGTCTCTGCGTCGTGGATGTCGAGGGTGTGGACGGATTCATCCTGAGCTGTCAGGCGCCGGTACTGGACGGAATGGTGGTCAGAACCGACTCTCCCGAGCTCTTCGGCCACAGGCAGAACATAATGAAGCTGTACGATGTGAACCACCCGCTGGAGTGCGGTGTATGCGACAAGAGCGGCGCGTGCGATCTGCAGAACAAGACTCTTGAGTTCGGTGTGGACAGCCAGGAGTTCTCGGCTCGGGACCACAAGAGAGACCTTAGGAAGTGGGAGTTCATAGGTTACGACGAGTCTCTCTGCATACTGTGTGAAAAGTGTGTACATGTATGCAACGAAGTTATAGGCGACGATGCGATAGAGATCCACTACGGAGGGTACAACTCCCGTATTCAGCCGAAAGGGACTGAAGAGCTTGAGTGTACAAACTGCGGGGAGTGTATAGCGGTCTGCCCCGTCGGTGCGATGATAAGTACCGATTTTCAGTACAAGGCGAATGCGTGGGAGCTTCAGAAGGTCCCGGCGACCTGCGCACACTGCAGCGGCGGCTGCGCACTCGACTACGAGCGCAAGTATGCAGGTGCTCTCGATAACGCCGATCCGAAGATCTACAGAGTTACGAACCAGTTCGAGTTTACGACGCTTTGCGGTGCCGGGCGTTTCGGGTACGACTTCGAGAACCGGGGAGCCGAAAGGGATGAGGAGGCTTTCAAAAGAGCGGTCGAAGCCTTCAGGAGTGCCGGTACGATCCGCTTCACGAGCAGGATCACGAACGAAGAGGCGATGATCCTTCAGAGCCTCAAAGAGCGTTTCGGGTACAGGTTGGTAAACCAAGACGCACTCAACTACGGCAGATTTCTCGAAAGCTATGCGACCATAACTGGAAAGAGCCTCTACAACGGCTCGCTCGAGACCTTGGCCGACTCGGACGGCATAGTCGTGCTGGGATCGAGGATTCTTACCGACAATCCCGCCGTGCGCTACCATATAACGATGGCCTCCAAGAGGCACAATGCCCGTGTCGTCTACATGCACCCGATGGAAGATCTGCAGATGCAGAACGTAGTGACGCAGTTCGTAAAGTATGAAGTGGGTACGGAAGAGGGTGTTCTGGCGATGCTGGCAAGAACGCTTCTGGATGGAAAGGTCGACGTCAAGAAAGTAGAGTCGTTCCTGGAAGATCTCGATGAGGGTTATCTCAGTGCTGAGAGCAATGTGGGAGAAGAGGAGCTGGATGCGATAAGAGGCTCTCTTAAACGTTGCAAAAAGATATCTCTCGTCATAGGGGAAGACTGCATAAACCATCCCCGTGCCGGACAGATTGCGAAGTTGGCTGCACTCTTCGAGCGCTTCGGCAACATCTCCGTCCTGCCCGTAGCACCAAAGACCAACACCCTGGGAGTGAGCCTGATATGCGACCTGGACGATAGGGCGGAGGGGAGTGTCGTCGGCTACAACGCACCAGGCGACTTCGTTCTCTCCTCATTCGGTGAAGGTGACCTTGATATGCCCGCACTGAATCAGCAGGAGGGTACCTTCACAACTGTCGATAAACGTGTTGTTCCGACCAACGCGGCACTGCCGTACGGAGGGTACACGCTATGCGAAATTGCACGGGAGCTGGGAATAGAGTGCGGTTATACGATAGACTTTACGGCACGGCTTCCTCAAGAGAAGGGCTTCTCAGGTGCAGAGTTCGACGATATTCCCTACTATTTCAGCAACAGCGAGGGGGAGGTGAGAGGCTACATGCTCAAACGCGTGAAGCATAATATCGATTCGACTCTGGAGGAGGTCGAGGAGCTGCCCGAGTTCAACGGCCCGGTTCTATATCGCTGCGATCCTGTTCTGCAGTTCGGCCCGCAGACCGCCGTATGCTCTCAGCTTGGAAAAGAGGAGGCGGTTCTGCTGGGCTCCCGGCAGTTCGCTATGGCGGCCAGACTCGAGGAGGGCGCACGTGTCAAAATCGACGTCGGTGGAGTGGAGATGTACAGAGTGTTTAGAATCGACCCGGAGCTGAAAGGTACGATAGCGCTCAACCCTTCCTTTGACTTGGGATTAAGTGAAGATTCGTTATCTTCACTCTACCGTTTCAGCCAAAGCAAAATTGAAGTAGTGGGACAGCCAAATGAGTGAAATTACTATAAAGATTGACGGAAAAGAGTGCAAAACTAAAGAGGGTGAATATATCCTCAATGTGGCTCGTGCCAACGATATATTCATTCCCGCCATCTGTTACCTGACGCGCTGCAGTCCGACGCTGGCCTGCCGTATCTGTCTGGTTGAAGCGGACGGTAAGCAGGTCTATGCCTGCAATGCGAAATCGAAAGACGGGATGGAGATAAAGACCCTTACAGAGAATATCGCCAAGGAGAGACGGGCGATTATGGAGGTCTATGATGTAAACCACCCTCTGCAGTGCGGGGTGTGTGATCAGTCGGGGGAGTGCGAACTACAAAATTACACTCTCGAGCTCGGTGTTGATGAACAGCACTATGCTATCAAAGATGTTCCCAGGGAAGCGAAAGATTGGGGGTTGATGCACTACGATCCGGGGCTTTGCATCGTCTGCGAGAGGTGTGTCACCGTATGTAAGGATATGATAGGCGATGCGGCTTTGAAAACGGTTCCGAGAGGCGGAGAGGCCCTCAGCAAGGAGCTGAAGGAGAGCATGCCCAAAGACGCCTACGCCATGTGGAACAAACTGAACAAATCCCTCATAGGCACTACTACCGGAGATACGCTCGAGTGCACGGACTGCGGTGAGTGTATAGCCGTTTGCCCCGTCGGTGCGCTGGTCAGCAGTGACTTCCAGTATACAACCAACGCATGGGAGCTGAACTCCATCCCGGCCGCATGTGCCCACTGCAGCGCCGGCTGCCATATATACTACGATGTGAAACATACCAGTATCGACAACCCGGAGCCGAAAATTTACCGTGTAAAGAACGAGTGGAACTATGTTTCGCTCTGCGGAGCCGGCCGTTTCGGTTACGATTTTGAAAACCGCGTGGAGGGTAGAGACGAAGCGGCGTTCGGCAGAGCGCTTCAGGCTTTCGAAAAGGCCGATACTATACGGTTCTCCTCCGTTATAACCAATGAAGAGGCGCTTATACTTCAGAGATTGAAAGAGAAGAGGGGCTACAGACTCGTTAACGAGGATGCCAACAGGTTCAAAAAGTTTATGGAGACCTTTTCAAAAGCGAGCGGAAGTACATTGTGGAGCGGCGATCTTCAGAGTGTACACAACAGCGACTTCGTTGTCAGCATAGGGGCTCAGCTCAAAAGCGACAATCCGCGCGCAAGGTTCGCTTTCAACAACGCCATAAAGATGAACAAGGGTGCCGGACTCTATTTTCACCCGGTCAAAGATCCGGTTGTCGAAGGGTTCGGCAAGAACCTGATATCGATCAACCACAAACCAGGCCTTGAAGAGGCGGCTCTCTATCTCATACTGGATCTATTCGGAGATAGAGACACTATGCCGAAAGAGGTTGTCGACTATCTTGACTCTTTCCACAGCAAGGGAACCAAAACGGTCGAGGAGACCGTCAAGGAGAAGGTGACCGAGACCGTAACCAAAAAGGTGAAAGATAAGGAGACCGGCGAGGAGAAGGAGGTAACGGAAGAGGTTACCAAGATGGTTCCGAAGAAGGTCACCAAAGAGGTGGAGGTCGATCTGAACGGGCTTCTCGATCTTTTGGACGCCCCCGAAGATTTCAACGACAAAATGGCTAAAATGGTTGCCAAGAAGGAGAAGTTTTCGATCATATTGGGCGAAGATCTCTTCAGCCATCCGAAATCTGAAAATATCGCGAGACTTGCCGGTCTTGTGGAGAGATGTACCGACTTCGACGTTGTTATTCTGCCTTCGCGTACGAACACCCTCGGGGTAAGCCTTATATGCGATCTGGATGATGAGCCGGGAGATTACGTAATCGGCTACAACTCCGAAGGGGACTTCGTTCTGAGCTCCGTCGGCAGAGGCGATCTCGATATGCCTGCTCTGAACCAGCAGGAGGGGACACTGACCAATGTCGACAAAAGGGTTGTTCCGACAAACGTGGCACTGGGCTACAAAGGCTACGTTCTAAACGATATCGCCAACGCGCTTGGGCTGGAGGCGGAACTGACGGTGGAGTATACCGCAGCCCTTCCGGAGTCGAAAGGGTTCAAGCCTCTGGAATTCGACGATCTGCCGAACCACTACACGAACAGAGGCGAAGAGATACGGGGATACCGTCTTTCGCATATGAAAGCCGAAACGAGCGACTCATCACCATCCAGGATTGATGAGAGCCTGGCGATGGAGGGAGATTTGGCGTACCGCTGCAACCCGGTACTCCAGTTCAATGAATTTACAAAAAAGACACATGAGCTTGCTTCTGAAGCGCGGCTCTACCTCTCACCGGAGAGGGCGGAGAGTCTGGGCGTATCCGATGGTGAGAAGCTGAGAGTGCTTCTCTCGGAAGGAAGCGTAGAGCTTGCTGTAGAGATCGACAAGTTCATAGGCGGCGATATAGTCTTTATACCCGACTTCGATCCGGAGATTGATGCCGAAAGGCTTTTTGCATCCGGCAGATTCCAAAATGTAACGATAGAAAAGGTGTGAGCCATGACAGTAACTGAATTTGTGATCTCCACGATAGTGAAAATCCTTGTGGTCCTTGGTCTCTTTTCCGCTCTGGCAGGTTTCGGAACCTACCTGGAGCGTAAAATTTTGGCATTTATGCAGAGACGACTCGGTCCTATGCATGTCGGCCCATACGGCCTTCTTCAGGTTCTTGCGGACGGTATTAAGCTTTTTAGCAAAGAGGATATCGTACCCCAGAACTCCGTAAGACCTATTTTTATGATAGCACCCATAATAGGTGCCGCAACCGCGTTCATTGCGCTTGCCGCGGTACCGCTGCTGCCCGAATTCGAGATATTCGGCGTTACGGTACATCCTATAATCTCAGACGTCAACGTCGGGGTGCTCTTCGTGCTAGGCGTTATGGCGAGCGGGCTGTATGCACCTCTGCTGGCAGGTATGGCCAGCTCGAACAAGTGGGGACTGCTGGGAGCCGCACGTACAGTCATACAGCTGCTTAGCTACGAGGTGGTAACCGGTCTTAGTATCATGGCTCCGTTGATGATGGTGGGCTCGCTCTCTCTGATAGATATAAACAACTATCAGAGCGGAGGATTCGGAGACTGGATAGTATGGAGCCAGCCGGTGGCTTTCGTCCTCTTCCTGATAGCGGGCTTCGCGGAAACCAACAGGACCCCTTTCGACCTGCTGGAGCATGAAGCAGAAATCGTTTCCGGTTACGCTACCGAATATTCGGGTATGCGATGGGGAATGTTCTTCATAGGGGAGTATACGAATATGATTACACTTGCCTTCCTGGCGAGTCTCATATTCCTCGGAGGATTCAACGACTGGGGATTCATCCCGGGGGCGCTCGCGATCATTCTAAAGGTGAGTTTCCTATTCTTCTTCTTCCTGTGGACTCGTGCCGCATGGCCTCACGTCAGGCCCGACCAGCTCATGTGGCTCTGTTGGAAGGTCCTGCTTCCGCTTGCCGTCGTAAACGTAGTCATTACCGGCCTAGTGCTGATGATTTAAGGGGGAGAGAATGAGTCTAGAACAGTTCAAAGATAGAAATGTGGCACAAACATACAAGTTTATCCCGGTAGACAAACCGCCGACGGCCCCGATCGAGAAGTTCAAACAGGTCGTAAAGAGGACTTTCAAAGGTGAGCTTTTCGTCGGCCTTTGGGTTGTATTCAGGGAGATGGTCCGGTTCAATATCCACACGGTCCAGTATCCGAAAGAGAAGCTTCCCATATCACCACGTTACAGAGCGGTTCATAAGCTCTACAGATTGCTTGAAAGCGGAAATGAAAGATGTATCGGATGCGGACTTTGTGAAAAGATCTGTATCGCCAACTGTATCAGGATGGATACCAGGTATGACGAAAACCAGAGGAAAGAGGTAACGGAGTATACTATCAACCTCGGCAGGTGCATCTTTTGCGGCTATTGTGCGGAGGTATGCCCGGAGCTGGCCATTGTTCACGGCGGAAGGTATGAGAACGCGAGTGAGCAGAGGGCGCACTTTGTGCTCAGAGACGATATTCTTACCCCTCTCGATTTCCTGAAAGAGGGCAAACAGGAAGAGTTCCCCGGATTCGGCGCCGTGAGCCCGAATGCGGATGAGCGTATAAAGAAAACGCCTTTGGCGTATTAAGGATCGAGCATGTTTGAAGCAGTAGCATTTTACCTATTCAGTGCAGTAACCATCGCTATGTTTGCGATAACGGTGATGAGCAGCAACGCCCTTTACGCTATGAGCGCCCTGGCGGCCGGAATGATAATGATTTCGGGATTCTTCTTTCTACTGGGAGCTGATTTCCTCGGAGTGGTTCAGATAATTGTCTATACCGGCGCCGTTATGGCGATATATGCGTTCGGTATGATGTTTTTCAACACCACACGCATGGTGCACGAGAATGTAAGAGCACCGAAACTGGTCTTTCTGCTAAGCGGAATGAGTGCTCTGATTCTGGTAATAGCACTTGCCGCACCGATAGCTTCAGACCATATACAGGCCCTCTATCCTGTCGTGGAAGGTGTAGAGAATCCCCAGGCGGTCGGTATCGTTCTCTTTACAAAGTATCTGGTACCTTTTGAGCTTGCGGCTGTTATGCTTCTCGTAGCGATGATTGCCGGCATAATCCTTGCCGGTAAAAAAATGGACGAGAGTCTCACGCTCAAAGTAGACGGTGAAGAAGAATTTCAAAACAAGGGTTCAAAATGATAACGCTCAGCCACTATCTGATCCTTTCAGCCATTCTTTTCTGTATCGGGCTGGTCGGAGTCTATCGCAGAAAAAATCTGCTTATGCTCCTGTTTTCCACGGAGATACTGCTAAATGCGGCCAATATTGGCTTCGCTGCAGTCTCCAAGTTTTACGGGGATCTGACCGGGCAGATGTTCGCGTTTTTCATCGTAGCTATCGCGGCCAGCGAAGTTGCGGTCGGTCTAGGTCTATTTATTGTATGGCACAAGCGGCGCGGTACGCTTGATGTAGATTCAATGCAGTCGATGCACGGGTAAAGGAAACACATGGAAGCATATCTCTATACGGCACTGTTCGCACCGCTTGTCGGATCGCTCTTTGCTGCGATGTTTGCGGACAAGCCTAAGAATCTAGTTACAGGAATTGCGACTTCGACACTGCTGTTTGTCTCATGGATAAGTTCCGTGGTGCTTCTTGCCCACGTTGCCCACGGTGAAGTCGTTCACGTCAAGATGATGGACTGGATACATGCAGGAGGATTGACTATTCCTTTCGGTTTTGTGGTTGACCAGGTCTCTGCGACGATGATGTTCGTAGTTACTACCGTTTCTACGATCGTGCATATATACTCGATAGGCTATATGGACCACGATAGATCGTTCAACCGTTTCTTCGCATGGCTATCGGCATTCGTGTTTTCGATGATGGTACTTGTAATGAGCGACAACTTCGCCGGTCTGTTCATAGGTTGGGAGGGTGTCGGACTCTGCTCATGGGCTCTCATCGGATTCTGGTACGAGCGCGAAAGTGCGAGCTGGGCAGCCAGCGAAGCGTTCATTATGAACCGTATCGCCGACCTCGGAATGCTTATCGGGATTTTCCTGGTCTACTGGAACTTCGGAAGTCTGCAGTACGATGTCGTATTCGCACAGGCGGGAGATATGGAGAACACGGTCCTGATGATGGTAACGGCGTTCCTCTTCATAGGAGCGATGGGTAAATCGGCCCAGTTCCCGCTTCACACCTGGCTTGCCGACGCGATGGAAGGCCCAACTCCTGTTTCGGCTTTGATCCACGCGGCAACAATGGTTACAGCCGGTGTCTATCTTGTCATAAGGGCCAACCCTCTCTACGGCGAAGTGCCGGAAGTGAGTCTGTTCGTCGCAAGCCTCGGAGCATTCGTGGCCATCTTCGCGGCCTCTATGGCCCTGGTTAACCGTGACTTGAAAAGAATCATCGCATATTCTACCCTATCGCAGCTAGGCTACATGTTTGTCGCGGCGGGACTCGGCGCATACTGGATAGCGCTCTTTCACCTGATGACGCACGCCTTTTTCAAAGCCCTTCTCTTCCTGGGAGCCGGTAATGTAATGCACGCAATGGATGATGAACTCGATATCTTCAAAATGGGCGGACTGGCAAAAAAGATGAAGTGGACGATGATATTGATGACAATCGCTTCTCTGGCTCTTGCAGGTATCTACCCGTTTGCCGGCTTCTTCTCGAAAGACAAGATTCTCGAAGCGGCGTTCGCTACCGACCACTATGTACTCTGGACAGTATTGTGGGTCACCGCCGGTCTGACCGCATTCTACAGCTTCAGACTCATCATGCTCGTATTCTTCGGCGAGGAGCGCTACAAGATATTCGGTTACCATCCGCATGAAGCCTACAAGTTTATGCTGTGGGCGATGGCTCCGCTTGCAGTACTTTCGGTTGTCGCCGGATTTGCAGAGCATGACTTCGTACATATGGTCTCGTATATTCTTCCTATAGAGGAGTATCATGTTTCGACCGGGGTGTTCTGGATACTGGTCGCACTCGCACTGGGTGTAGCAGTAACAGGAATCGTCGTCGCCGTCGTAGTCTACAGTCGAGGCGGTTTCAGCAAGAGACTCGAAGAGACGTTTATATATAAACTTCTCTTCAACCAGTATTATATACCGAAGATCTACAACGACTATATCTGCAAACCATATGCGGAGTTGTCGAAGATCTTCTGGAAAGATCTGGATCTGAAGGTGGTGGACGCCACAGTCGACTTCATCGCCGGAACGATCTATAAATCGGGTATGGTATCGCGTGTTGTTCAAAGCGGTAACCTCTCGAATATGCTGCGCTGGATGGGTGTGGGTCTTCTCGTCCTGCTTGTTGCAGCCATTTTCTATAGCCCGATGCGGTAAGGAGTAGGTATGGATCACATTTTGTCAGTTTTGGTTTTCTTTCCGGCAGTAGCGGCACTGCTTGGATTCGTCGTCTCTAAAGAGTCGATCAGGGTTTACGGAATATCGGTAGCTGTGATCGAATTCCTGCTCTCGCTGTGGCTCTGGTTCAGCTTCGACGGCAGCTACCCCGGAATGCAGTTTGTGGAGATGGCCCCCCTGATTCCCAGCTTTGGAATCAGTTACTATCTTGGGGTGGACGGAATCTCGCTTTTCATTGTGGTTCTCTCCACATTTATTACACTTGTCGGATTGATTGCATTGAGTGAGAAGAGGGATATAAAGAATATGATCATATCGCTTCTCTTCCTTGAGATGACAATGGTGGGAGTTTTCGTATCGCTCGATGCCATACTCTTCTATGTTTTCTGGGAGCTCTCTCTCGTACCTATGCTCTATATAATCGGTGCTTGGGGAGGAAACCTCAGGATATACGCCGCTGTCAAGTTCTTCCTCTACACCTTTGCAGGTTCGCTTATAATGCTGGTGGGTATGCTTGTCATGGCCTATCTCTACTACCAGGCAACGGGAGTATGGAGTTTCTCTATCACCGAGTGGCACAGGCTTGTACTGCCTCTCAACTATCAGATTTGGCTTTTTGTCGCGTTTTTCATCGGATTGGCCATCAAGGTTCCGATGTTCCCGTTCCATACATGGCTTCCTTATGCGCACGGTCAGGCCCCTACCATCGGTTCGGTCATACTTGCCGCCGTACTGCTCAAAATGGGTACATACGGTCTGGTCAGGCTGCCCCTTCCGATGTTTCCTGACGCATCGGTCTACATGATAACGCCTGTAGCCATACTCTCACTCATTATGATCATCTATACCGCTATGGTAGCCTATGCGCAGGAGGATATGAAGCAGGTCGTAGCCTACAGCTCTATCTCACATATGGGTGTAATAGTCCTGGGAACTTTCGCTATGAATCCGGAAGGAATATCCGGTTCGGTCTTCTTCATGCTAAGCCACGGTATTGTCAGCGGCGCACTCTTTATGCTGGTGGGTGTCATTTATGACCGGCGACACACAAAACTTATGAGTGAATTCGGCGGACTTGCCAAAGTCATGCCCCGATATGCGACAATAATGGGAATAATGGTTATGGCATCGGTCGGACTGCCTCTGACCATGAGTTTCGTAGGCGAATTTCTCAGTCTCGCCGGATTCTACAAGGTCTCTCCGATCATGACGATTCTTGCCGGTACGAGCATTATACTCGGTGCAGTCTATATGCTCAGTCTATACAGAAAATCTTTCTTCGGCGATGTGGTTCATGAAAAGAACAAGGGGCTGAAAGATCTCGACGGAAAGGAGAGCATGGCTCTTTGGTCGCTTGTCCTGGTAACCGTATGGCTTGGTGTATATCCAAAGCCGGTACTCGGACCGATCAATACAAGTGTCGAATCACTTGTCTCTTTCATGCATAAAAAATCGATAACCGACGAGGCGAAAGAGGTGATAAAACCGGTCGTAATCGAAAGGGAGGCGGAATAATGTTAGAGCCAATTTCAGTCAGCCTTGAGTCGCTGAATCTAGGTACTCTTGCTCCGATGCTCGTCGCGATCTGCGGCGGCCTGGGCATATTGATAATTGATCTGGTCAAGAAGGATCTCGATAAGACACTCTACGTAATGCTCAGTGTGCTGGTTCTGTTCGTCGACCTTGGAACCGTATTCGGCCTTCAGGCCGGAGAGCGCGGCTTCTTCGACGTGATGCTCATCGACGGCATAGCAATACTGTCGCAGGTTATCATACTGGCGGCATCTATGCTCTTCATTCCTCTGGCACTGACATCCAAGAGGTTCCATGAGTTCAGTTATCCGGAGTTTTTCGCGCTCTTCCTCTTCATGGTAGCCGGTTTCCAGTTCATGGTTGCAAGCGACAACCTGATACTCATATTTGTCGGCCTCGAAACGGCAAGCCTGGCGCTTTATACTCTAATCGCCATGCACAATAGGGACAAATCGTTCGAAGCGGCCATCAAATATTTCATAATGGGCGCTTTGGCTGCTGGCTTCTACGCGATGGGAGCGATGATATTCTACGCCCTTACCGGAAGTGTCGAGATATACAAAATAGAAGAGGTACTTGCAGCCGGCGGATACAGCAATCTCACAATACTCTTTGTCGGCCTCGCATTCATGATAGCCGCGCTCGGTTTCAAGCTCTCGATGGTACCGTTCCACACCTGGACACCTGATGTCTATGAGGGTGCTAGTGCCGCACTTGCTGGCTATATGTCGGTGGTTCCGAAGATTGCCGGATTCGTCGTTGCGATGAGAATCTTCGAATTCCTCGTGCAGAGCGATGTCGTCTGGCTCAGAGATATTCTCTATATAGCCGTAGTACTTACAATGACACTGGCCAACATCATGGCCCTCGTGCAGCACGATGTGAAAAGGATGCTTGCGTTCAGCTCGATATCCCATGCCGGCTTTGTAATGGCGGCCATCATGATTGGTACTACACAGGCGAACAGTGCCCTGTTCCTCTACTGGATTCTCTTCCTCTTTACCAATCTCGGCGCTTTCGCTATGCTCTGGGTCTCACGCCACAAAGAGTCACGCTGGCATGAGCGTTACGACCACCCGTATGAAAAGTTCTCAGGTATGATAAAAATCATGCCGGTCGGTGCGGTCGTTATGGCTCTCTTCATGCTTTCACTGGCAGGTGTCCCACCCTTTTCACTCTTCTGGGGTAAGCTCTACCTTATGAGTGCCGCAGTCAACAGCGACTATATAATACTTGCGCTGATCATGGCGATCAACAGTGCGATATCTGCCTACTACTATCTAAAGCTTATCGTTTATATGTTTCTTAAAGCTCCTGAGGAGAATGACGGTACTGTATATATGAAAAATGCATCGAAGCCTCTCCAGACAATAATCGGCTTCTCCGTATTTCTTACGGTTTTCGCGGTAATGGCCGTAGAGCCAATGATGGATGTGATTACCGCTTATGTACTGGCCAGCGGCTTTTAAGCTGCTGAGCCCTTTTCAGATAGAGAGGAGTTATTCATCAGCTTGCGGCTATTGCTCTCTCTTGCCTTCCTTGCCCTCTCCCTCAACGCGTTGACAATCGATATAAAACGGGGGATCGAAAAAGGGCACCCCTTTGCAATACTTCATATAGAGGACAAAAACCCCTTTGAATGCTCAGAGGAGAAAGGGGAGTATGATATGCCCCCCGTATATCTCTGCAGATTCGACAAGATGCCCGAATCGGAGCTTCAGGACATCGGAAACGACTTTTTCAATATATCTTTCAAGAAGAGAAAAGGGGAGTTCCTGTGCCGTATAGCCTTGAAAAAGAGAGGTTCGCTCTTCCCGCTTCCGCCTCCGTTGCATGAAAACGGGATTTTGCCGTCTCTACAAAAGAGAAGCTATAGACACTGGATGGTTCTTGGATATACGGACGAGCCGCCCTATCTGGGCATGAGGGAGCGGTTCGAAGAGTCCATAATCTTCCCGCTCGATCTTAAAGAGTATGCTATTCCCACGGTCGGTGCCGTTGATATAAACGGAAACCCGGTTTTCATGAAGAACAACCGAGACGTGGAGCGCTTCATTTCCGTGAAAGAGGCCTTCAGAGCGGGAAAATACAAAAGGGCCTACGATCTTGCCACCGAGGCGCTGGAGGCTCACCCCGACTCGATCTTCGCAAGTGACTTTCTGCGCTACAGAATCAAGTCGCTTGCGCAGCAGGATATGAAGGAGCATGCGGAGGAGATCATCAAACTGGGTAAGAGATTTATCAAAAGATATACCTCCGACGAGTATCTTCCGGAGGTGCTGCTTATTCTTGCAAGGGTTTACAGCGCGACGGGGTTCGAGAGCGATGCTAACTACTTCTTCGACCGCCTGATAGAGGAGCACAAAGGGGACAGGTTCGCCGACCTGGGGCTGATATACCTGGGTGACCAGCTCTACATAAACGGAAAGACAAAAGAGGCGATAAAGAGATATCTCGAAGCCTACTACGGTACCAAAGAGCTCGATATCGCTTCGCTGGCCGCCTACAAGCTCGCAATACGCTATCTCGATATGGGTAAGACCGAAAAGGGTGTCGAGTATATCCGCAAGATATGGGAGAAGAATCCGGGATTCATACTCAAAGACAAAGAGGATGCTCACGAGATTGCAAAACAGCTTGCCGCCCGCAAAGTGTTCGATCTTGCGATAGAGATAGACAAAGCCCTGCTGAATAGACTAAAAAAGCTCGATGATCTCTATGAGCGGATTATCTTCGAGATTGCCGAATGGTATGACGAAAAAGGGGATATAAAAGAGGCGATAGAGTGGTACGAGCGATACCTCGACGAGTTCGCCTACGGCGAATTCAGCGACGAGGCAAAAAAGAGCCTGGATGCCCTCTTCGTTACCGGTAATGAAGGCAACGCTACGCAGGCGCTTGAGAAGTTCGAGAGCTTGATGCGAGACTACAGGGGAGGTCCCATAGCCGACAAGGCGCTGGCGGCGAAAGCGAGAGTGCTGCTCGCCCTGAAGAGGTATGAGGAGGTGCTGAAGCTGGCTCCTCTTATCGAGAAGATAGACGACGAAAAGGTCAAAGAGGAGGCCCAAAGAAGTCTGAAGAGTGCAGCCGAGGCTCTTTTTGAACGTAGCGTCGAAGCGAAAGAGTGCAAGAGCGCCGTAGAGACGGTGGAGAGATACGGTGTGGAGGTGAAAAGAGGGCAGGAGGAGTTCATCTTCGGATGTTATGAAAAGTATGCCCGCTACGACGATGCACTACGGATTGCGAAGAGGCATCTTCACGACAAAAAGAGCCGAGAGCGTGAGTCGTGGCTGTGCCGGACTCTGCACGTACTGGTTCTCTCAGAGCGTTTTTCGGATGCTGTAAAGGCGTCGGAGGACCTGCTTTCTCTTGCCGGTAGAGGGGCTGCGTCGGTATGCCCGACCTACGAGTGGGACAGGGTAAAGGCTCTCTTTGCCGAAGGGAGGTATGCCGAGGCGGTTTCACTGGTCAAAAAGATGTCCAAACGGTATGGTGACGACATTCGCATGGTGGAGGTATACAAAGCCGGATACGATGCGGCCAAAAGGGAGTCCGATACCCTTCAGCAAAGATGGATGCTGCAGAAGATCATAGAGCTTCAGAATCTGAAGAGAAGCCACCCCTACTCTCCCTGGGCGGAGTTCGAGCTTATGAGACTCTACAAAAAAGAGGGCAGAATATCCGAAGCTTTGAAGCTTGCGGAGTCTATGCGTGATCTGGACCTGGAGGGTGAGAAGAGGGCGAGATGGCTCTACGAACTGGGTACACTCTATGAAAGCTCAGGAGAAACCGCCGAGGCGGGCAAGAGCTTCAAAGAGTGTTCGAAGGTGAAGAACGGCGGGGCATGGAAGAGGCTGTGTGAAGAGGCTCTACCGCTGCAGCAGTAGAGAGGAGATCTCCGTCTCCAGCCGATCCGCCTGAAGCAGGGGGTGGGGCGGAAACTGCGTTCTGTTGAAAGTCTGCTGACGCTTTGCGAGCTGACGTGTATGTATTACGATTCTCTCTTTCGCCTCCCGTAGCGTAACCTTGGCGTCGAAATAGTCCAGAATCTCTTTGATGCCGATCGCTTTCATGGGGTTTGGAGCCCTTGTGTAGAGATACTCCAGCTCCGCCACTTCATCCACGAGACCCGCTTTGAACATCTTTTCCGTTCTCGCCGCAATCCTCTCGCCGAGCACCTCTCTATCCACCGCTATCTCATAGAGGTGGAGGTTTTTCAGCAGGGGCTTCGGCGGGTTGGAGAGGAAGTAGTCGGTCGGCCTCATGCCGGATGCGAAGTATACCTGCAGCCCCTTCTCTATGCGGTATCTGTCCGATGAGGATATCGACTCCGCATATCGGCGGTCAATATCCAGCAGGGTTTTGTAGGCCCTTTCGGGATCTCTCATGTCGTATGCGAGGCGCTCTCTCATCTCTTCCGTAAGAGGGGGCAGAGGTGAGAGGCCCTCCATAAGAATCTTGAGGTAGAAGCCTGTCCCCCCTACGATTATCAGATCTTTTTCTCTCTTTTCGGCATACTCACGGGCCTCCTTGAAGAGTTCGGCAAAGAGTGAAACGCTGAAGTGTTCGTCTACCGATATCGTATCTATCCCGAAATGGACGACACCGCCCCTCTCCTCGGCAGAGGGCTTTGCGGAGGCGATATCTATCTTACGGTAGAGGCTCAGGGAGTCGAGCGAGAGTATGACGGCATTGTGCCGGGAGGCGAGCCTTATGGAGAGATCGCTCTTGCCGGATGCGGTAGGGCCGAGTATCGCAACGATTTTCATGAAGGAATTATACATCAACTTTATGATAAAATCTTAACCAAAAAGGGTCTAAATTGTCGCTTCGTCGGTGGTATAGAGATTTCAACGAACTCATAATGTTCCAGCATTCGGTATTTTCGCTCCCCTTTATTTTCATAGCGATGATAGTGGCTGCCGACGGCTGGTTCGGGTGGCGCCTGCTGCTGCTGGGCGTTCTTGCCGCGGTGAGTGCCAGAAACTTCGCGATGCTCGTGAACCGCTATCTGGACCGCGACATAGATGCCCTGAATCCCAGGACAAAGAGCCGCCCGAGTGTGGACGGCCGCTTTTCCGCCCCGCAGATGCGGCTGCTCATCGCAGTAAACGCACTGGTATTCATAGCGACCGCCTACGCCATAAACAGTCTCGCTTTCATACTCTCTTTCCCGATTCTCGCTATATTGGGCGGCTACTCCTGGTTCAAACGCTTCTCGGAGACGGCGCATATAGTTCTGGGTATCTCCCTGGGGCTTGCGCCCGTTGCGGGTGTCGTTGCCGTAGATGGTGCCATACCGATGTGGTCTCTCATGCTTGCCGCCGGTGTGACCTTCTGGGTGGCCGGATTTGATCTGTTATACTCCCTTCAGGATATGGAGTTCGACAAAGAGGCGGGGCTCTTTTCGATTCCTTCGAGATACGGAAGCGACTGCACGATGTTTCTCGCGAAAATATTTCACGGTGTAGCGCTCCTCTTCTGGGCATTTTTCACCGCTGCGGCAGGGCTCGGTTTTTTCGCATGGGTTGCGGTTGCCGCGGCTGCGGCGATGCTGACCTACGAACATAGACTGGTGGGCAGGGATTTCACCAAGATTGACCGCGCCTTCTTTACCGTCAACGGATATCTCGGTTTCGTATATCTTCTGCTCATAGCGATAGACAGGAGTGCGTCGTGAGTACGAATGTCAGGCTCGTTACCGCTCCGCTGGAGATAGATTTCGATCTCGGCGAGAAGAGTCCGGAGGAGTTCGAGAGAGAGTTCCAGCGCCTGAGTGAAACGGATGAGGACCCGATAGGGCAGTGGCTCAAAATAGCGAAGGCCCGAGGAGAGACGCGCGATACAGACCCTGTACTTCTCAATCTTATCGTAGAGCTCCACCGCAAGGTAGATCAGCTTACGCAGATCGTCAAAAACGAGGAGCCCAAACGGATACCTTTGGCCTTTCACGGACATATAGAGTCGATAGGTTTTGAGCACTTCAGGCTTTCTCAACCGCTGCTGGAGCCGAAGAAGCGCTACTACGGCCGTATAGCGATGCCGGTTTTCCCGAAAAGAGACGTTGCCGTCTGGTTCGATGCACTCGATACCAATCTTGCAAAGATAGTGCGTATGCACGAGCGGGACATCAAGGAGTGGAACAGCTATGTAACGGCGCGTGAGCGTATCATGATACGGGAGATGAAAAGAAAGTGAATGAGACTCTGTTGATGATAGCGGCACTTGCCGGTGTGATGCTCATTATGGTGCTCTACATCGCCCTGAAAGAGAGGGAGACATCCAGAAAACTCTCCATGATGGAGGCTGGAATGGACGGTCTGAACAGGGAGATTTTCAAAATATCCAAAGAGATCGAAGCCGTAGAGAAGAGGCTGGACGAAAAATACTCCGACGTTGCCGAAAACCGGGAACAGTCCGAGCCGCTCGAGCAGATTGTCGAGAGCAGGTTGAAGCCTTACATGCTGGAAGCGGAGGATATCCGCAGGCAGATGGAAAAGGTCGAGCAGCTTCAGGAGAGGGTCGAGAGAATCGATGCCAAGATTCGGCAAGCTCTCTTCGCAAATGAGCATTCGGCACCGGATGAGCAGAAGATTCTACAGCTCCATGCGCAGGGGATGGACTCCGGAAGTATCGCGAAGCAACTGCGGCTCGGCAAGGGAGAGGTGGAGCTGGTCTTGAAATTTTCGAAGCTGAACAGGTTCCAATGAGAGCCGCGCTGTTCGATGTGGACCCGCAGTGGCGGGAGGCTCTGGAGGAGTCGTATGCGGCCCTCTCCCCGGAGTACAGGGATTTTGTTGAAAAAGGGAGCTATATCCCGAGACGTTGCGATATTTTCAACGCATTCAAAACCCTTCCGAAATCTTCTCTGCGCTATATCCTTTTCGGACAGGACCCGTATCCCCGGGCCGAGTCGGCAACCGGGTACGCCTTTATAGACGGCGCGGTTGAGGGCATATTCTCTCCGACGGGACTTCATAAAAGCGTCAACAGGGCCACAAGCCTTCGCAACTTCGTGAAGATGGCGCTGGTCGCCGAAGGGAGGCTGGGAGAGGATGACCTTTCACAGGAGGCCGTGGCCCGGGTTGACCGCAGCGACCTGATAGAGAGTGTGGCCGAACTTAGGGAGAATTTCGAATCGGAAGGGGTACTGCTGCTCAACGCCGCACTACTTTTCGAGGACAAAAAGTCATCCAGGCGCCATGCGAAGGAGTGGCGGCCGTTTATGGCGACACTCCTTCGCCATATCGACAAAGATACGAAACTGATACTTTTCGGTTCCATCGCGAAGGAGATAGAGAGGATTCCCGAAGCCGGGAAATTCGAGCAGATAACACTGGAGCATCCCTACAACCACACATTCGTTCTGAACCCCAAAGCCCATGAACTTTTCGGACCGATGCACCTACTGCGCAAAAGAGTGTAAAAGCCGCATTCCGGGGTTGAAATATATGAAGAAAAAGTGTATAATTCCCGTCCACAACCACAAAGGCGCCCGTAGCTCAGCTGGATAGAGCACTGGTTTGCGGTACCAGCGGTCGCACGTTCGAATCGTGCCGGGCGCGCCATCTGCACTTCAGAAACAATCATAAAACTAAAAACCGGATTTTGCCCTTTTACCCTAATCCCGAAATAGAATAGTTTGAAATCGTTGCGATGCTTGTGGCCAGGCGGTTTCGGGAAAATTTGAGGCGCACCCGTCAGGTGCGTCGATGATTTTCCCGGAAGTGCATGGCTGCAATGATCGTGACGAGTTCTTCTATCTCTATTTCGAGATTTGGGTTTTAATAAGCTCTTCCATCTCCTTTTTTCTCTGCATCTCTTCGCGTCTCTCAACCGCCTCGTTCGAAGGTGTGGAGGGGTCTGAAAAGAGAGCTTTGCCGTAGAGCGTGCACCCTTTTGTGCCCGGTTCGCACGCTTTGTCGAGAAGATCGCATATATTGCCAATTTGATGCGAGCATGTCCATCCGCCCATTTTCATACTCCGTAGTCAGGTTATGTAGATTGTAGCAAAAAAAGAGAGAAATAGGTGTACCGCCCCAAGGAGTAGGAGAAAAGAGGCGGTACGAAGAGACTCTGCCGCTTCATGCGGCAGAGAGGTGTGCGCAGATTAGAGCTCTGCGTGGAATTTGTAGTCGAGCTGTACCCAGTACTTGGTTACATCGTTTTTGCCGAAAGATGCATCGCCTGCAGTGTACCATGCGCCTTTGAGAAGGAGTCCGAGACCCTTTGCAACTTTTACGTTATAGGCTACATCTACTTCTGACCCGAGGTCATCCTGGCCTGCAGCGTTGTTTACATCACTTGTGAAGTTGTGGTAGATACCTACGATTTTACCGTACTCGCCTGCATTGTAGCCGAGCTTGAGAGTCATATCTACCAGACCCTCATCCGGAGTGCCGCCGAGGAAAACATCCGCCCAGCCGTTCATGGCGTGGAGCGTGGCAAGAGGAGTGAAGAAAGGATCTGCTCCATTTCCTTTATCGCTCAGGACCTCATATCCCGCACCTACGGTGAAGCCGTTCATAGAAGCGTCGAGTGCAAGTTTATAGTAGCTTGCATCCTGCGTGATAGATGTGTTGGTTGCGTTTGCTAGAATCGGATCGTTTGCGTCATCCATTGTCGGATCGTTCTGTACTGCATACTCCGCCTCATATTTCAAGCCCACACCTTCCAGGTTGACTTTGCCTGTAGCTCTTACACCGATATGGTCTGCATAGTTTTGAATCATATAGTCGTATGCTGTAACCGTCAGTTCAGGCATCACTTTATAGCTTGCATGAAGCAGTACACTTCCGGTGTCGACAGTGCTTTCGACAACTCTGTTTACTCTGGTTACATATGCTGCCAGGAGGCTGAGGTTCTCTATACCGTTGTAGATACCGGCAGCCAGGTCGTAAGTCTGCGGCATCTGTCTCCAGCCGACGTTACCGATGAATCGGGCGTTGTCCAGAACTACCATCTTGCGTCCTACGATCCCTGTAAAGCCGTTTGCGCTGTAGGAGATGTTAGCTTGAGTCATGCGTGTCTGTGCAGGATCTGCTATGGTTGCATACGTTGCATCACCGGATGTGACTCCATTATAGTCATTTACCAGTCCGAAGTGGTCTACGCTCATAGCCTGCAGTTGGGTGTTGAGCCCGTCAACTCCGAGGAGTCCCGCCTGTACGCCTATGGCGGTTCTAACCGTAAGCGCGCTCGCCTCTTTCTTTACGCTGTCATCTACCGCCTCGTATCTCGGGCGAAGCTCAATGTCGAGCTTGGGGTTGCTGAGGATGTTGTCGAGCGCACCTGCGTTCGCACCTGTGGTCGCTGCAGCCGCTGCCAGTGCTGCTACAAGACTCATCTTGATTTTGTTCATACTTACTCCCTTGTGGTATTAGGATTAACCGTTCCGGTCAACTCTATATATCTATAGTCTATATACAGTTGGCCGGAACAGCTTTAACCATACAATTTTACTACGACCCGTCACTTATTTTCTTGATGAAAGTCAATAAAATGATGGTTCGATTAACTATATGTTATTGAAATATTATTTAAGATATTTTTAAAAAGGGTTTAAAAAGCTTAAAATCGGTAGAAACAGGAGGATTAATGGTGTAGAAGTACAAAAATTTCAGAAATTGACAACCCAAGAATGGGTTCAAGAGTTGAACGGGGCGGATGTTGCGGAAACCGCTTCTCCCAAACGGCTGTTTGGCGGGTGTCTGTAGAGTCGGCAAAAAGCGAAGACCCCCTCCCGCTCTCTTGCGGGACTCTTTCGGGATCAAGGAGTTTTCAGGTGAGGTTCCTGTCACTCGCTTCCGCCCCCTTTTCCCGCCTCTGCTACGAGTACGCCCTCTATCAGTTTATCTATATCGCCGTCGAGAATCGCCTCGACATTGCTGAATGCCTGGCCGCTTCTGGTATCTTTTACCTGCTGGTAGGGCGCGAGAACGTAGGAGCGTATCTGGTGTCCCCACCCTATATCGCTCTTCTCGATACCGTCCGCTTCGGCCTTCTTCTTCTCCAGTTCAAGCTCGTAGAGACGGGATTTCAGCATCTTCATGGCTGTAGCCCTGTTTTTGTGCTGGCTTCTGTCGTTTTGGCACTGTACCACTATGCCTGTGGGAATATGGGTTATACGTATGGCGCTCTCGGTTTTGTTTACATGCTGGCCGCCGGCACCGGAGGCGCGGTAGGTATCTATT
Source organism: Hydrogenimonas sp. (assembly GCA_003945285.1). Taxonomy (NCBI): domain Bacteria; kingdom Pseudomonadati; phylum Campylobacterota; class Epsilonproteobacteria; order Campylobacterales; family Hydrogenimonadaceae; genus Hydrogenimonas; species Hydrogenimonas sp. The sequence goes on along the minus strand of AP019005.1, from coordinate 1,961,514 downwards.
CTCAGATCTTTCTCCTCTATCTCTATGTCTATATCTTCATCGATTTCGGGAGAGACCATGACGGAGGCGAATGATGTGTGGCGCCGCGCGTTCGAATCGTAGGGGCTGATTCGAACGAGCCTGTGGATTCCGTTTTCGACCTTCAGGTATCCGTAGGCGTTCTCCCCTTTGATAATGAAACTGACATCCTTTATTCCCGCCTCTTCGCCCGGTTGGTAGTCCAGCACCTCTACCTTGAATCCGTGCCGTTCGGCCCACCTCAGGTACATACGGTAGAGTATACTGGCCCAATCCTGGCTCTCGGTTCCTCCGGCTCCCGGATGTATGGAGACGATGGCGTTGTTGGCGTCGTGCGGGCCGCTCAGCATCACCTCTATTTCGACTCTGTTGACCCTCTCCTCTATCTCCGGAGCCTCCGAAAAGAGCTGCTCGAGTGTCTCTTCATCCTTCTCTTCGGTTGCCATCTCGAAAAGGTCTATGGCATCGTTTACGGCACTTTCGGCCTCTTCATACCGTTTTAGAAGCCTCTCGAGCCTGTTCTTCTCCTTCTGAATCTCACCAGCCTTTTTGGCGTCGCTCCAGAAATCTTCGGCCATCTCCATCTTCGAAATCTCTTCGAGACGTCTCTTTATCTTCTCCGGCTTCACTATGTTCTTGATATTCTCTATCTTTGTCTTGAGTCTCTTCATCAGTTCGGAAAATTCGTAACTGTCCACTGCGTATCCCTCTTTGCTATAATTGCGTAATTATACACTAAAGGTTGCATGTGCTGGTTGTACGCGATATAGAGGAGTTCAAAAGGGCCAGGGGGTCTCTTGAGGGGAGTGTAGGCTTCGTCCCGACGATGGGAGCTCTGCACCGGGGGCACCTCTCCCTGATAAGAAGATCGAAGGAGGAGAACGATTATACGGTGGTATCGATCTTCGTAAATCCTACGCAGTTTCTTCCGGGAGAAGATCTCGACTCCTATCCGAGGCGCGAAGAGGCCGACCGTAAGATATGTGAGGTGGCCGGGGTAGATATCCTCTTCATGCCCGAGGCCGGATCGATCTACGGCGAGGATGAGGTGAAGTTGAAAGCTCCGGAGTACCTGGGCTATATTCTCGAGGGGAGCAGGCGCCCGGGTCACTTCGACGGCGTAGTGCAGATAGTTATGAAACTTTTCGGCCTGGTCGGCCCTACAAGGGCCTATTTCGGCAAGAAGGATGCGCAGCAGCTCCGTATAATAGAGAAGATGGTCCGGGATCTCTTTCTTCCCGTGAAGATCGTGGCCGGAGAGACCGTCCGCGAAGAGGACGGCCTGGCTCTCAGCAGCAGAAATATATACCTGAGTGATGATGAGCGGAAAAGAGCGCTTGCCATATCGCGTGCGCTCAAGAGCGCTTCACGTCTCGTGATGGCCGGAGATCTGGAGAGTGAAAAGATAAAAGAGCGGATGTATGAGATCATGGAAGATATAGATGTGGAGTATGTCCGGATAGTCGACCGCGATTTCAGGCCGATAGATAGGGTGGAGATACAAAACACCATAATTCTGGTAGCCGCCCGTGTGGGGAGCACCAGGCTTATAGACAATCTGTGGATTTGACCCTGATCTCATAGAGGAACTCGTCATGACAGTTGCGGCCATGCACTTCAGGGAAAATCATCGCAACAATTTTAAATTATTCTCTGACCTTACGCAAAATCCGCACGCCGGGCGGGATTTGCCCTCCGGTACGCTGCAAAATATCTAAAAACCGCTAACGCCTCCGGCGCCCTGACGGGCAAGCGCGGTTTTTTGAACGATATTTTTCCGCTCAAATCCCAGGGCTGACAAATTTTGCGTAAGGTCAGTTATTCTATTTTTGGATTAGGGTGAGTGTGACAGGTCGGGTTTGAGCTCTCCCTGCTCTATCATGACATCGACTATCTGTTTGAATACCGGTACGGCGGACATAGATGCGAAGTAGTGGTACTTCTTCTTCGGCTCTCTTACGAGTACCCCTATCGTGAAGCGGTGTCTCCTGTCGTTGGCGAAACCGATGAACGAGCTGTTGTAGAGTTTCGCATACCCGCCCTTTTTCCCGGCTATATGGGCGGTACCGGTCTTTCCTCCGACCCTGATTCCGGGCGTCAGTGCCTTGGTGCCGGTTCCCTTTTTTACAACCTTTTCCAGAATGTTCATCATCTTCGCCGCCGTTGCGGGCGGTATGACCTGCCTGGGATCGCTGTTTTGCGTCACCGGATAGCTCTTCCCGTAGGGGTCTACGATTTCCGATACTATTTTCGGCTCGATCAGCCTCCCCCTGTTGTTGAATACGTTGAATGCGCGCACAAGCTGTATGAGTGTTGCGCGCATACCGTAGCCGTACCCGACGGTGGCCTTGTATACCTCGCTCCTCATCTGCCTCTGCGACGGCATTACGCCCACATGTTCGTAGGGAAGGTCTATGCCGCTCTTTTGCATAAACCCGAACTCCCTGAGCCCCTCCGTGAAGTCTACGGCATCGAGACGCTGTGCCAGTTGGGCGATTCCAATGTTCGACGAGTAGACAATGACGTTTTCGGCGCTCATCCACTCCTCTTTGTGCTCATCCGTGATCCATTTTCGCCCCAGTTTGTAGCGGCCCCCGTAGGTGCGCACTATATCGAACGGGTTTACCTTCTTCTCTTTTAGCAGGAGGGCGAATGTTATCGGCTTCATGACAGAACCGGGCTCATATGTATATTCGACGGCCGATACGTTCAAGGAGTCGTAATCTCTTCTTCTGATATTGGAAGGGTCGTAGCGGTTCGATGTGGCCAGCGATATGACCCTTCCGCTTTGCGCCTCCATGATGACCGCCAGAACCTCTTTGGCTTTGAGCTCCTCTTTTGCCCTGTCGAGAACAGTCTCGACGGACTTTTGCAGGCCGATCGGGATGTTGAGCCGGAGCCCCATCCCGTCTATCGCCGGTTTTACGAAGCTCTCCCCGCTCAGGATGATGGTGTTCCCTATATCGCGCTCACCCTGCACTATCCCGTTCTGTATAGGCATCAGCTCGTCGCGGTAGTACCTTTCGAGCCCCTTGACGCCTGCCGGTCGGGTAAATCCCTCCTCCTCCCGTTTTCTTATAAATCCGAGAACCGGTGTCAAAATGTCTCCATAGGAGAAAATCCGGGACTCTCCGCTCTCCGTAAGGCTCAGACCGTACTTTATTATCCGCCCTTTTGTATCTTTGTAGGGAATAAAAACCTTCAGAATACGAAGTTTGCGTGCCAACTCTTTGAGATATTTTGCCCTGTTGGCGTCAATGGAGTAGGAGAGGACCACGTTACCTTTCACCTGCAGCCGTTTTCTTATCTCATCTTTCGGTATCCCGCTGTATATACTGAAGAGATTTATGAAGAGTTCCCTCTTATCAGGATCTATATTGCGGGTATTTACCATAGCCTTGTAGAGCTTCTGGCTGAAGACCATCCTGAAGCCGTCCCTGCTCTCTATCGACCCCCTGAGGGCCCTGTTCGTTTCGCTTATGACCAGTTTCGGTATCTGTCTGTCGGAGAGGGCCGTATGGAGAATCGACCCCAAAAAGAAGAGAACCCCTATAAAAAAGAGGAGCATTATCAGAAGGAGCTTCGTCTTTTTGCCGATGCGTCGGTCCAGTTCGTTTTGAGGCGGGAAGATTGGAGACACGGGTGGCTGTCAGATCTGTGTACGGAGAATTTCTTTGTACGCGTTTATCGCCTTGTTGCGGACTTCGAGCATGAGCTTCATGCTCATCTCTGCTTTGCCTATTGCAAGGGCTGCCTGGTGCAGATCTTTGACCTGTCCGGTCGCCAAATCGCTCATGGCCTCTTCACCCTTTTTCTGCAGGTCGTTCACCTCTTCGAGAGACTCCTTGAGTACTTCACCGAAGCTGCTCTCCCCGCTTTTCTTATCGGCTTTGTCGCTTTTGAGAAGGTCGTTTGTGGAGAGTCGGTTCACTCCCTGAATGTTTTTATCCATTCGCCTTTTCCTAAAAAGTTTTTGAGTCTGATGTCGCACACAAGTGTAACACTATTCTCGACTTAAGCTTTTAAAAGCTCTATGGCACCGTTCGCCATCGCTTTTACATTCTGGAACGCGGCTACGTTCGCCTGGTAGGCGCGTGTTGCTTCAATAAGATCGGCCATTTCCACGACCGGGTTTATGTTGGGGTATGCTACATACCCCTGCGCATCGGCATCCGGATGTGACGGATCGTACTTCATTTTCGGCTCGCTGTCGTCGCGAACCACTTTGTCTACCGCTACGCCCATAAGGGGAGGCAGGGCCTCTACTCCTTCCGTCCCCTCCGAGAGCGGATCGGAGTAGGGGAGGAAGTCGGAATCTTTCTCTATTTTACTGTTTAAAACTTTATCGAAATTGAAAGCTTTGAAAACGACCTCGCGCCTGCGGTAAGGCCCGCCCTCTTCGGTTCTCGTAGTATTGGCGTTGGCTATATTGGAGCTGATTATATTCACACGGAAACGCTGGGCCGAAAGACCGTAGCCGTTTATATCGAAACTGTTCAGAAAACTCATGCCGTCTCCTTATACCTTCGCGGAAGCGTCTATGACGCTGCGGAAAATCGCACCGTTCTTTTTGATTGCCGCGACGAGGGCATTGTACATTGTCAGGTTTTTTGCCATCTCCGTGGTTTCGACATCGAGGTCGACCGTATTGGCGTCGTTTCTGGCAGTATGTCCGTCCCGGAAGAAGATCTCCGGTTTGACGCTTCCGGTGTCGGGCAGCCCCTGCATGTGCGAATCATCTGTTTTCGCCATCTTTAAAATCCGCCCTTTTTCCCCGTAAAGCCGCGCCCTTTCGGCTACCAGAGCATCTTCGAAGGAGATATCCCTTGCACGGTAGTAGGGTGTGTCCACATTCGCTATGTTCGCACTGATCAGATCCTGCCTCAGTGCCCTGTAGTCCAGCGCTTTCGCCATAAGCTGCTCTGCACGGTCAATCTGCATCTCTCTTTCCTTGAATGGTTTGGTAGGTGACTGCAGTATTGTAAGCAAAAACCGTTCCGTTATTGTGTGCCGCAGTGTTGGATCCGCTCTCGCTTTTCTGGGCTCTGAAGCTCTATCTATCTGTCAGGATGGATGACTACAGGCCTGTTGTTTTGAAGCTCGGCACTATCGAGCCATGAGAGCCTGTTTGTGCGGATAATCCTGTTCAGGTCCTCTATATACTCCTTTTTGCGCTCCGAGTAGTGTTCGAGCGTATGCACAAGCGCCTCTCCTCGTAGCGGTACACCGTGCGCTCTCATTTCCGAGCGGAGATACCGGAAGGATCTGTAGGCGGGGTGAGTGTTGATATTTAGCAGATAGGAGCGTATCGAATCGAGTGGGGTTTTGAAGGTGGCGAGACCGTAGTTCCCGAGATGGGCTCTCTGCTCCTTCGGCTTCATCGCATTGTCGCTGAAGCTCCACTGCCCGAAAAGGGCGTTTCCTTCGACCGCGAAGCGCGATGTTCCCCAGCCGCTCTCTACCGCCGCCTGCGCTACGATGATAGACGGCGGAACTATGTCTACACGCCGTACCAGTTCGTGGAGCTTCTCTCTTGTGAGAATGTCGCCTCTATCTTTCAATACCTTGTATTTAAGAGCCGTTTCTCTGAGCCAAGCACTCTCCTTGCGTGAAATAGGGCCCTTCGAGAGCTCTTTGAGAATAGAAAGAAGCTTTTTCCGCTCTTTAAGAATCTCTTCATCCGCTATCAGGGCACCGGAAGCCATGAGTCTTAGAAAGATACTCTTTTTTATCTCCACCGGAATCTTGTCGGCCTGCTCTTTCCACCGTTTGGATATGCGAGTAATCAGGACTCTCGGAATCTTTATCATCCCCGCTTTGAAGCTGCTGTCGGTATAGCCGAGGTTGTCAAGAATCTGCATGGTCTGCCTGTAGGAGTTGACACTGTAGTAGAGAAGCTTCGGGGAGCGCTCCACCCTCTCCTCATGTTTCTGCCCTGGTGTAGTGCATCCGGCAATGAGAAGTATAAGCAGCAGTACCGGCCATAACCTGAAGTACATCGATTTTATACCTTTGTTCCACTATAATTCCGGATTCGGATCGTACCCGGAGTCTGATATAATATCAAAATCCAAGAAGCGACACAAAACCAAAGAGAGCAGATGATTGACCGTCCACTATTTCTTGCAGTAACCGCCCTGATCGTTGTCGGCATGGTTTTCAGCTACTCTCTTTCAGCCTATACGGTAATTTTTTACAATACCCAGCCATACCATTTTTTCCTTCGCCAGTTCATTGCCGGTATGGCCGGAATAGTCATAATGTGGGCACTGGCTAGGCAGAACCCCGAAAAGATTGTGATACCTGTGGGCTTTACCCTCTTTGTAGTCTCCGCACTCCTTATGATAGCCCTCCCTTTTCTTCCGGAGCAGTTTGCAAAAGAGGTGGGAGGGGCCAAAAGGTGGATACGGCTCGGTTTCATATCTCTTGCGCCGGTGGAGTTTTTCAAGGTCGGCTTCGTCTTCTTCCTGGCGTGGAGCTTTTCGAGAAAGGTGCTGCCGCGCCACATGGAGCGTGACAGCGACAACCGCTATACGCTTAAAGAGGAGCTTCTAATAGTTCTTCCCTACTTTCTGGTCTTTGTGGCGATAATGTTCATCATCGCGATTTTCCAGAACGATCTAGGACAGGTCATCGTACTCGGGGGTACACTGCTGGTTATGATGATCTTTGCCGGAAGCAGCCTGCGCTTTTTCGCCTTTTCGATTCTGATGGCGCTGATCGCGTTTGCCGGCTTCATCGTAACTTCACCGCACAGAATAGAGCGCTTCAAGGGGTGGTGGTTCATGCTCCAGAACTTTTTATCGCAGATATTTCCGCAGTGGGCGGCGAAAGTACCCAGGGTAGACCTGGCCGAAGAGCCGTACCAGGTAAGCAACTCCCTCCATGCCATTCACCACGGCGGACTCTTCGGCGTGGGGCTGGGCAACGGGGTGCTGAAGCTCGGTTTTTTGAGCGAGGTGCATACCGACTTCGTGCTTGCCGGAATGGCTGAAGAGATAGGCGTTGTCGGCGTAGGCGCCGTGGTCGCGCTGATGATGTTCGTCATATTCAGGCTGCTCAAGATTGCCGGACGCAGCGAGAAGCCGGTCTACTACCTCTACTGCGTCGGAATAGCGATGATAATAGGGTTCGCCTTTTTGATAAACGCACTCGGAATCAGCGGGGTGATACCGCTCAAAGGTATAGCGGTTCCGTTTCTGAGCTACGGCGGTTCACAGATTCTGGCGCTGTCGATAGGGGTGGGCCTGGCGCTCTCCATGAGCAAAAGAGCGAGGCTCTGACGAAAACGGGACTGTGGGTGCCGCGCAGACGGCGCGGCATTGGGCAAAACCATATAAGCAGGAGATATAGTGCAGAAAGATAGAGTTGAAAAGATGTTAGAGATGTTCAGGCTTCAAAACAGGCTCAACGACGATACAAACGGTCCAAAGTGGCGCGAAGGTGTAACGAAGCAGGGCAAGCTGATAAACTGGAAGCGGTGCATGGTTATGGAGACGGCCGAACTGATTGACAGTTTCAGCTGGAAACACTGGAAAAACATCTCCGGAGGGATAGATCTGGAGAATATAAAGGTGGAGATGGTCGATATCTGGCACTTCGTCATGAGTTATATTCTCCGTTTTCAAGACCCGGACGAGGCGGCGAAGCTGGCTCTGGAGATGATGAAGATGAGCGCCGTAAAACTTCCGAAAAGCTGGAGCGAGTCGGACAATGCCCGCATAGAGGAGCTGCTGGAGCCGTTCGAGAACTTCATGGCGCTCGCACTGATAAAGACTGATGACGAGGCCTACCGAAGGGAGCTGCTGGAGCAGTTCTGGGAGTGCGTGGATGCGGTCGGACTGAGCTTCGATGATCTCTACCGCCTCTATATAGGCAAAAACGCTCTAAACCAGTTCAGGCAGATGCACGGCTACAAAGAGGGTACCTACAAAAAGATATGGAACCGAAAAGAGGACAATGTCGTCATGCAGGAGATTCTGGCCGAAAACCCGGATATTACCTATGAGGAGCTTCTACGGAGGCTTGGGGAGAGGTATTCTTTAGTAGGTAGTAGGTAGTGAGGAGTTAGGAGTTGGATTTGGGATTTGGGTTGTCGGTGAGCGAAGCTAAAGATGTGCCGGTGCGGCGGGGCCGCTGCCGTTCTGTTTGCCGGAGGCGTGATAGATGAGAGTCTTGCTTACGGGCGGCGGTACCGGCGGGCATCTATCCATTGTGCGTGCGGTTAAGGAGGAGCTTGTAAAGAGGGGAGCCGAGGTTTACTACATCGGCTCTGTAAGCGGGCAGGATATGGCCTGGTTCGGCGGTGACGGGGATTTCGAAGAGAAGCTCTTTCTGAAATCCGCCGGGGTCGTCAACAAGAGGGGGGTCGCCAAAGCCGCTTCGATCTTTCAGCTTCTAAAGTCTGCCCGCGAGGCGCGTAGTTTCATGAAGAGCCGTGATATAGAGGCTCTGCTCAGTGTCGGCGGCTACTCCGCGGCGCCCGCGGCTTTTGCCGCTCTTACCCTGGGTACTCCTCTCTATATACATGAGCAAAACGCCGTCAGCGGACGGTTGAACCGGCTTTTGAAGCCTTTTGCAAAGCGGTTTTTCACTTCATACGGCGAGACTCTGGTTGACTATCCGGTATCGGAGGTTTTTTTCGAGAGTGCCCGGGTGCGCAGCGGGGTGAAGAGGGTGATTTTCCTGGGAGGCAGCCAGGGGGCGAGGGCCATAAACGACTTCGCCCTCTCGGTCGCCCCGGAACTCGCGGGTATGGGAGTATCGATCATCCATCAGACCGGCGGTGCCGATTTTGAACGGGTCAAAAAGGGTTACGAAGAGGCGGGGATCGAAGCGGATGTTTTCGATTTCACCGAAAAACTTCATGAAAAGATAGCCTCCGCCGACTTTGCGGTCAGCCGTGCCGGTGCCGGGACTCTTTGGGAGCTTGCCGCCAACCGTATTCCGGCGCTCTTCGTCCCCTACCCTTACGCCGCAGGAGACCACCAGTACAAAAACGCCCTCTTTCTGAAGAGCAGATCTGCCTGCTGGTTGGTCAGGGAGAGTGAACTCAGCCCCGAAATGCTCCCGGAGATAATCGGAAGCGACATAAGGGGTGTCAGCGAAAGACTCTCCGATGCCATAAAGCCCGGCGGAGCGGCCGCAATTGCGGAGTCTCTGCTGGGAAAACGATAGAGACCCTCTCAGTCCGGTCCTCCTTGCACCATTTGTTTACCTGTTTGAGTTATAATATAACAACCCAACCGAAGGAGGGTATTATGACAAAAAACGAATCGGCACAGATAGATGAGCTGAAAAAGGAGATAGAGGCGCTTAAAAACGACCTCTCCAAGCTCACGCAGACACTCGGCAGGATAGGCGAAGAGAAGATAAAGAGCTCCGCTGAAGATATAAAAGAGCAGATTCTTTCGCAGATTCCGAAGGAGCAGCTCGAGCAGTTGAAAGAGGCCGGGGCCAAGAGCGAAGAGATTCTCGAGGCGATAAAGGATCAGCAGCAGAAACACCCCGCCGGGACGCTTTTGGTGGCTGCCGGGATCGGATTTCTGCTGGGCAGGGTGCTGGGCGGAAAGAGCTGATGGCAAAGGTTACGATATCCGACTTTATCATCGCCATTCTCGATCTTGCAGAAGCTGAGAGCAGAGCGCTTCAGGAGTCGGCCGAGAACTTCATGAAGCGGCAGAGAGAGGCTTTCAAGGAGTCTCTTTTCAAAAACGGGTGGATGGCCGCCTGGATAGCGGCCGCCGCAGCCGCCGTCATAGGTGCGCTGGGCTTTTTCGCATGGGGTTTTTACAACTGGTTCGCACTATACCTTTCCGAAACGGCCGCACCCTTCGCAGCCGGCGGCCTGCTGCTTGTTTTCGCATCGGTTTTCGCAATGTTGGCCTCGAAACTGAGGAGCGGCGATGGATGATGAACTGAAAGAGGCGAGAGAGCGTTTCGAAGCGATCAGCCGCGGCGGCTACTATCCGAAGAGGCTGACTCCCGAAGAGGCAAGAGAGAGGCTCCGCATGAGCGACCCGGGTATAGATATCTCTCCTCTTTTGGGTGCCGGGGAGAAGGATCAATTGAAGCATGCGGCACTCTTGCTTCTTGCCGAGGCGGCGAATCCGCAGACTCTCTCCTACTTCTCCCCGATTCTTGTAGAGGCGATAGACGGGGTGCTGAAACTGATAGAAGATAGAAAAAGGGGTTGAACCCTCTTGCCGAAATGGGTAAGCCGCGGCTAAGGCCGAATCATCAGCGTACTATCTCTCCGTCGTAGGAGACGATGCCCCTCATCAGGTTTCCTACATGCTTGAAACCCTGCGCCTTCATGACATGCTGTATCTGGTAGCTGCGGCTTCCGGTGTGGCAGTAGAGTATTAGCCGGTCATCTTTTTTACCCTGAATCTTTCCGAACCAGTCGTAGAACTGCGATGTGGGCCATAGCTCATCCGCACCCTTTATGTGCCCCATACGGTACTCCATCGGCTCCCTTACATCTATCAGCTCGAACTTCACCATTCCCAGATCTCTCGCTTCCAGAAGCGCTTCCAGTTCCTCCCCGTCAAGCTGCTCCTTGCAAAGAAGCAGTTCCGCCTCTTCCTGCGTCAAACCTCTTGAGTGCAGGTGTACAGCCTCCTCCAGCGACTCTTCGACAGCATGTTTTTCGGCATATTCAGGGGTACAGAAGATTCCGCAGTGGCAGTAACCCTGTTCCGGAATCTCCTTTTCCAGTGCCGGCTTGCACGGGCATATCCGGTTGTCGGCCGCCTTTCTCTCTTCGGGGGTCTCCCCTATGACCATGAAGCAGGGGCAGTAGCGCTTGCCGTAGATCATCCTGTTCCTGGCAAGCCCCATAGCCACCCCTTCGTTGATCTCCGCGTCTGGGTTCTGGACAAAGCCGAACTGCCTGTTAACCTTTTCGACGAATTTCCAGGTCTTTTCAAGCTCCGCCTGAAACTCCGGTGACTCTATATCTATCTCATTCATTTGATTTCTCCCGGTTGGTGTTGTATATATTCGGCAAAGCCTTCGGCTCTGCCGTATCTTATGACGATACATATCGGTATTTTAAGCTGAGATTATAGACAAAGAAAGCAGATTTTATTTTTAAAGGGAGGTTTTAGCTTTCAGAATTCATTATCGACTCTATCGGGTTGATTAACTTTTCGGCCATTACCGATATTTCAAAAGAATTTGGATAAAATCGGAACAATTTTATTACAAGGTTCTAAAGACTATGGATATCAGACAGGCTTTTCTGGACTACTTCGCGTCGAAGGGGCATAAGATATACGAGAGTTCGCCCCTGGTACCGGACGATCCGACGCTGCTATTTACAAATGCCGGTATGGTCCCTTTCAAAAACATCTTCACCGGCGAGGTTCCGGCCCCGAATCCTCCGAGGGCCGCAAGCTGCCAGACCTGCATAAGAGCCGGCGGCAAGCACAACGATCTGGAGAATGTCGGCCACACGGCCAGGCACCACACCTTTTTCGAGATGCTGGGCAACTTCAGCTTCGGCGATTACTTCAAGGAGGATGCGATCGCCTATGCGTGGGAGTTCGTTACGGAGGTTCTGGAGCTGCCCAGGGAGAAGCTGTGGGTGACGGTGCATGAGAGCGATGACGAGGCGGAGGAGATCTGGGCGAAGTATATAGAGCGCGATAGAATCTTCAGGATGGGCGACAAGGATAACTTCTGGCAGATGGGCGATACTGGCCCCTGCGGCCCCTGCAGCGAGATATTCTACGACCAGGGAGAGGAGCACTTCAGCGGCCCCGAGGACTATCTTGGCGGAGACGGCGACAGGTTTCTGGAGATCTGGAATCTCGTGTTCATGCAGTATGAGCGGGACAGGGAGGGGAACCTCAATCCGCTTCCAAAGCCCTCCATAGATACCGGCATGGGGCTCGAGCGTGTAGTCGCCGTGAAAGAGGGGAAACTCAGCAACTACGATACCGAGCTCTTCATGCCGATTATCAGGGCGGTAGAGGAGCTTGTCGGCAGAGAGTACGAGTACGAAAGCGGTGCGAGCTACAGGGTCATAGCCGACCATCTGCGCTCGACCACCTTCCTGCTTGCGCAGGGGGTCAACTTCTCCAACGAAGGGCGCGGCTACGTTCTGCGCCGGATACTGCGCCGTGCCGTACGCCACGGATATATGCTCGGGTTAAGAGAGCCTTTCATGTACAGGCTTGTCGACGTTCTCGTCGAAATAATGGGCGGCCACTACACCTACCTGCAGGAGAAAAAAGAGAGTGTAAAGCAGCTGATGCAGCTCGAAGAGGAGCGCTTTTTCGTCACAATAGCGGCGGGAATAGAGCTTTTCGAAAAGGAGCTGAAGAATACGAAAAGACTCTTCAGCGGTGCAGTGGCTTTCAAGCTATACGACACATACGGCTTTCCCCTCGATCTTACGCAGGATATGCTCAAAGAGAGGGGCATTGAGGTCGACATAGCGGAGTTCGAGCGCCTGATGAGCGAACAGCGGATGCGCGCCAAGGCGGCCTGGAAAGGGAGCGGCGACGCCTCGGTGGAGGGAGACTTCAAAGAGCTTCTGCAGGAGTTCGGCAAAAACAGCTTCATAGGGTACGACAATCTCGGCTCACGTAGTCAAATTCTCGCACTTTTGAACGAGAGTTTCGCCAGGGTGAAGTGTCTCGAGCCGGGACAGAAGGGGTGGGTGCTGTTGGATATCACACCCTTCTACGCGGAGAGCGGAGGACAGACGGGCGATGTCGGCGAGCTCAAATCGGCCGATGAAGGAGAGAGGGTTGCGGATGTGCTCTATACTAAGAAGTTTTTCGATCTCAATCTGAGCGAAGTTAGAGCGGAGAGAAAACTCTGCGAAAACGATACGGTAGAGGCCGTCGTCGACAACTCCCGACGTGAGATAGCCAAACATCACAGCGCTACGCACCTTCTGCACAGCGTACTGCGCGAGATTCTCGGAGAGCACGTCACCCAGGCCGGTTCACTGGTCGAAGCGCAGAGACTCCGTTTCGACTTCAGCCACCCCAAGGCGCTTACATCCGAAGAGATCGCCGCGATAGAGGAGAGAGTCAACGAGATTGTAGAGCGCGGCATAGAGGGCGAGACGGCGGAGATGAGTATAGATGAGGCCAAAGAGATGGGGGCCATGGCTCTTTTCGGAGAGAAGTACGGAGAGCGGGTGCGGGTGGTCAGCTTCGGTGAGAGCTCAGTGGAGCTCTGCGGCGGAACGCATGTGCACAACACGGCCGAAATAGGGGTGTTTCTCATCACGAAAGAGAGTGGTGTCAGCGCCGGAGTCAGGCGTATAGAGGCGGTCTGCGGCCATGCGGCATACGAGACGGTCAAAAGTATGCGTTCCGAACTTGCGCAGATCGGCAGCGAGCTGAAAGCCAAAGATCCTCTTCAGGGAATCGCGAAGCTGAAGAGCCAGGTAAAAGAGCTGAAACAGGAGCTTCAGGCGGCGCAAAAGAGCAGAAAGAGCGAAGTGAAGAGTGAAAAAATCGGCGGTGTCATGGTGATCGTCGACGAAGTGGAGGGGGGCGACATCAAGCAGATGATAGACGATCTGAAAAATGCCCATGAGAGTGTCGCGGTGATGCTTTTCCAGAAGAGAGGCGACAAGGTGCTGATAGCCGCCGGGCAGAAAAACACACCCGTAAAGGCGGGTGCATGGGTCAAAGAGATAGCACCGGTTCTAGGCGGAGGCGGAGGAGGGCGCGACGACTTTGCCCAGGCGGGCGGAAAAGATCCGTCCAAGATAGCCGAGGCCGAAAAGAGGGCCCTGGAGTATCTCAAAGAGAGTATCGGCTCATAGAGAGGGTATAAAGATGAGAGAGACGGCTGTTGAACTCTTTGCGAACTACGCTTTTGTCATTCTGTTTCTGCATGTTCTCGGCGCCATTGTCTGGGTAGGCGGGATGATCGCGATGCGGATCGCGGTGCATCCGGCCCTGCAGCATATAGAGGATGCGAAGGTGAGGCTGGCGAGAACCCTGGAGATGGTCGCAAACCTCTTCAGGCTGGTTCTCCCTTTCATAGTTCTGCTGATTTTAACTGGACTCATCATGGGGTTCGCCGTCGGAGCCGACGGTACGAGATCGGGGATGCTGGTGCATATGAAAGAGGCAATATGGCTCGTTATGACGGTGAACTACGCCTTTATGGTGAGGTTTAGAAACCGGGCGGAGAGGCTTTTCGTCTCTGGTGACCTGGCGGGCGCAAGAAAGTCGATGGAGCCGATCGCGAAAATGATGCTTCCTCTCAATATACTTCTCGGCCTGATCGCGCTTGCTGCCGGAATCGCGCTCAGGGGCTTTTGAGACAGATGCTGCTGCTAGGCTCCTCTTCAGAGACACGCGCGAAGATTCTGAGGTCTTACGGTATCGATTTCAGGCAGGTCGGCTGCGATTTCGATGAAGACGCACTCGACCACCCGGTACCGGAGCACTTTGTATACCATGCAACCGTCGGGAAGATGAGGGCCTGCGAGAGTCGTTTCGGGCTCGACCTGCCGATTCTCTGCGCCGATACAGTAGTGACGGCCCATGGAGAGATTTTGAGAAAAGCTGCCGACGAGAGAGAGGCGAGAGAGATTCTGAAGATGCAAAGCGGCAGCCGCGTAGCGATCATAACCTGTACCGCTCTGAAGTCGAAGAAGCTGATGTTCCTTGACCTGTCGCAGACACTCTACATTTTCGCTCCGTTCGACGAGGAGGATCTCGAGAAGTATATAGAGAGCGGGGAGTGGAGAGGAAAGGCCGGTGCATGTATGGTGGAGGGGTTCTGCAAGCGCTATATCGAGTCGGTCGAAGGGTTTGAGTCCTGCGCCATGGGGCTTACCGTGGAGAAGCTGCTGCCGTGGCTGAAGAGGGCGTCGTGAGATCCTACTATGAAAGAGAGCTCGAAGCTCTCAGGCGCTCCGGCCGCTTCCGCGTCCCCGTTTCGGCCGATCCGGATGCCCTGGATATGGCCTCCAACGACTACCTGGGGCTCGCACACAAAAAGAGGCTTCTGAAAAAGGCGTGCAGAAGGGTCGCCTCTTTCGGGTGGCACGCTCCCAAATCATCTCTCTTCGTAGGCGGGTACCATCCGATACACCAAGATTTCGAAAAGGCGCTGGCGGAAGCGAACCGTTTCGAAGCTGGAGTCGTGGCGGGAAGCGGTTTTCTGGCCAATCTCGGGCTGATCGAGGCGCTTGTAAGAAGAGGCGACACCCTCTTCATAGACGAGAGCTACCACGCAAGCGGAATGGTGGCGACTAGGCTGGTTCAGGGTGATGTGGTGCTCTTTTCGCACAACGATCCCGAAGATCTCATAGCCAAAATGGCAGAGTCCGCGGCGAAGGGGCGAAAGATCATAGCGGTCGAAGGGGTCTACTCGATGGAGGGCGACATGCTCAAAAGAGAGTTCTTCGACATCGCCGAATGGTTCGATGCCCTGATGATCGTAGATGAGGCGCACAGCAGCGGTACGGTCGGCCCCGATCTTCTGGGTGTATTCGACCACTACGGCATAGAGCCGAACGAGAGACATATAAAGATGGGGACTCTCGGTAAAGCCTACGGCAGCTACGGGGCCTACATTCTCGGTTCAGAAGAGATCGTCTCATATCTGCACAACAGGGCGAAACCCCTGATATACGCCACGGCCCCCTCGCTTCTGGATATAGCGCTGGCGCATGAAGGATTCCGCTACATAAGCAGGAAGGGAGAAGCCCTTCGAAAGAGGATCGAGAGGCTCAAAAGCGTTGTGGAGGAGTCGACGGGAAGAAGACCGGACGGTATGATCGTACCGGTGGAGATGCCCGATATCGCGACGGCTATGCGGATAAGGGGAGAGCTTGCCGACAGAGGCTGCGAGGTGGGCGCCATAAGACCTCCGACGGTTGAGAGGCCGATACTTAGAGTCATACTGAGAACGGCCGTCAAACCCAAAAAGTACCGCAGGTTGTTCGGTATGATCAGAGAGCTTCTCGATGGATAGGTTTCTCTGCAAAAGAGTGAAGATTTCGACCCGGGAGAGGGTCTATGTCGATATTTCGTTCGAGATAGAGAGCTCTTTGGCGCTGGTGGGTGAGAGCGGCAGCGGCAAGAGCCTGACACTTAAAGCGCTTCTAGGGATGCTTCCGGCAGGCTTCGATGCCGTTTTGGAGTGTGAAAGCGACTTCGAACCGAAGCGCGGCTCGACGCTGGCATACGTTCCGCAGAACCCCTTTACCGCCCTCTCGCCTCTTACAAAGATAAAAGACCAGTGGATTCTTTTCGAGGAGCGCGCCGAAGAGATGATGGAGCGGGTTGGACTCGAAGCCGGGTTGCTGGAGCGTTTCGTGCCGGAGCTTTCGGGCGGCCAGCTCCAGCGGGTCGTAATCGCAATGGCCCTTGCGGGCGAACCGAAGCTGCTGCTGCTGGACGAGCCTACGACCGCACTCGACGCACAGCTGAGAGAGACTGTTGTGCGGCTGCTGCTCCAGCTGCAGGAGAGGCTCGGCTTCAAGATGCTATTCGTCACGCACGATATATCGACCGCACGGAAACTGTGTGAGCACATTACGGTCATAAGAGAGGGGAAGGTGATTGAGAGCGGGCCGATGCGCAGAGTTATAGAGAATCCGAAATCGGAGTATACAAGGGCGCTCATAGCGGCCAATTTCGCAAACCGGGAGTTTAGAGAATGAAGTTTCTGTTCAGATGGAGTGTCAGGCTCGGGGTCCTGGTCATGCTTGCACTGGCCGGCTACCTTGTCTATCTCTACTTCGAGATCGGCCACGAAGTGCGTCCGCTGGTAGAGTACAACCCTCCTAAGACTACGCAGATTTTCGACCGGAACGGAAAGCTGGTCGCCAATGTGTTTGAAAAAGAGCACCGCATATATGTTCCCTACGACGAGATACCGGGGAGAGTGATAGAGGCGCTCGTGGCTATAGAAGATACGATGTTCTTCGAGCATCACGGCGTAAACCCGGAGGCTATCTTCAGAGCGATAATAAAGGATATAAAGGCCCGCAAACTGGTGGAGGGTGCCTCTACCCTGACTCAGCAGCTGGTCAAATCGACACTGCTTACGCGTGAAAAGAAGATCGAAAGGAAGATAAAAGAGGCGCTTCTTTCGATCAGGCTTGAGCGTGATCTAACTAAAGAGCAGATTCTGGAGCGTTACCTGAACGCCATCTTCTTCGGCCACGGCTACTACGGCATACGCACAGCGGCACTCGGCTATTTCAGAAAAGACCTGGATGAGCTCTCATTGAAAGAGATAGCCGTGCTGGTAGGACTCCCCAAAGCTCCGAGCGCTTACGATCCGACCCGCCGTTACGCCAACGCGATGGCCAGGGCCAACCGTGTGCTGGAGCGTATGCGCACACTCGGTTGGATAGACGAGGCTACATATATGAGTGCGGTAAAAGAGGCGCCGAAAGTCTACGACGATACGCTGACCAAGAACAGGGCGCCCTATGTGGTCGATGCGGTGATCAACAGGCTGATTCCCTCCTACCCCGATATAAGGCGCGGAGGCTACCGAATCGACATCGCTGTGGACCTGGAGTATCAGCAGATGGCAAGACGTGCCCTGAAGTACGGCTACGATGCTTACAGGAAACGGCATAAAAGCGATACCGACGTATCCGACACCTTCAACGGTGCGATGGTTGTGCTAGACGGCAGAAGCGGCGATGTTTTAGCGATGGTCGGAGGGGTGGATTACTCTGCCAGCGCCTTCAACAGAGCCGTCTCTTCAAGGCGCCAGCCCGGATCGGCCTTTAAACCTTTCATCTACGAAACTGCTCTGAATCTGGGCTACAACCCCATAAGCAAGATACCGGACATAGCCCGCACATACCGTTTCGAGGAGGGTGACACACAGAAGCTGTGGCAGCCGAAAAACTATGAAAAGGACTACAAAGGTATCATAACCCTGAGAGAGGCTCTGGTGCACTCCAGAAACCTTGCGACGATAAATCTCGTGAATGAGATCGGTATTACGACCCTTCATAAAAAGCTGGAGCCCTTCGGCATAAAAGATCTGCCCTACAACCTCTCGATAGCGCTGGGAAATCTTGCTCTTTCGCCTATGCAGATGGCAAAGCTCTATACTGTTTTTGCGGATATGGGAACACTGCATGAGCCGAGACTCGTTACCGCTCTATACGATTCGAAAGGGAGGCTTGTAAAACGTTTCGAACCGCAAAGCAAAGAGGTATACCCCAAACCGCAGGCATACCTGATGGTGGATATGCTGCGCGACGTAGTACGCAGGGGTACCGGCAGAAACGCCCGCGTAAGAGGGATGGACATAGCCGGAAAGACGGGAACCACCAACAACAGCGTGGATACATGGTTCTGCTCCTTCACTCCGGATATCGAGACCATAGTATGGTTCGGAAACGACGACAACACCCCTCTGCCCAAACATGAAACCGGAGGACGGACCGCCGCACCTGTGGCCAGAGCCTTCTATACGGAGCTGGTCAGAAAACATCCGGAGTATAAAAGAGAGTTCGAAGAGCCCGAAGGCGTCTACCACGCCAAACGGAACGGAAAGGATCTTATCTACACAGATATATCTCCGCTGCCCGCCGACAACGGTGTAGAGCCTGAAGAGGATATTCTTTTTTGATGCCGTGATTGCGGATGGTGCCATTTTAATAACAACTCATCCAAATTTCAAAATAGAGCAATGGGAACTCATCACGGTCATTATCATAAAATCATCGACGCACCCTGCGGGTGCGCCTCAAACTCTTCTGAAACCGCCTGACCACAAGCATCACAGTGATTTCAAATTATTTCTAGATTAAGGTTGTAAATCGATATTGACGCATTTATAGGCTACATGATAAAATCCCTGAAAGGGGTGTGCGATGTCAGGAAAAAATAGCGATGTTGTTTTTTGTTTATGGGCAAAATTCAATCATCGAAATGGTGAATATCATCCATTAATACATCATATGCTCGATGTAGCAGCTGTAGTGGAAAAGCTGATTGAAAAAATGGGAGAGGAGACTCTTCTTCAATCTGTCATAGATTGCGGTATTCCCAATTATGAAAATGCGCGTGCTTTCTTGCTCTATTGGGTTGCTCTACACGATTTTGGAAAAGCGACTCCGGGTTTTCAGGCGAAGGTGCAGAGTCTTGCCGATTTTCTTAAAGAGAGAGGGTTTGACTTCTCCACTCTTGCCGAAACCAATCATTCCATAAGCGGTCAACAGCTATTGACAGACCTGCTCATAACTAAGAACGTTGACGAGGACGTCGCCTCCGGATGGGCGCGAACGATTAGCTCTCATCATGGAAATCTGCCTTCACGATACGATGAAGAGCATATTGTCGGCACAGGAGTTTGGGAAGAAGCCCGCTTACAGCTTGTTGATGAGCTGGAGCGCCTATTTGACATCAAACACTATCCCAATTCGCTGCCAGATGCCGCAACGCAGATCCAGATCATGGGTCTATGTACACTTGCCGATTGGATAGGCTCATCGGAAGAGTATTTCCAGTATCAATCGTATGCGTCAGATATTGAAACCTACTACTCTGAGTCATTGCGACGGGCCCAAAAAGCCCTTGACATACTCCATATCTCTGCTTTGCCAAAAAACGAAAAAAGCTTTTTTGACCTTTTCCCCCATTTCGATTCGCTCAACCCTGTTCAAGAGACTGCTTTGCGTATTGGCGAAAAACTTCACAATCCTTTTATGATGGTTATAGAAGCACCGATGGGTCTGGGTAAAACCGAAGCGGCATTGGGAGTGTTTGCGGAGGTTTGCTCTCATATGCGGTCACACGGCCTCTATTTTGCACTGCCCACGCAAGCAACAGGTAATATGGTTTATGCACGCCTTGAAGAGTTTCTCAAACGGTTCAATGTCGGCCAAAGTGAACTCCATCTGCTCCACGGTACGGCTTCACTCAATCCCCTCTACAGGCAGCTGAAACTTCATGCCATCTATACAGACGAAGGAGCGCTTTATGCCAGTAGCTGGTTTGGCGGCGGTAAACGATCGCTCTTAGCCCATTACGGTGCGGGGACCGTCGATCAGATTCTTTTGGGGGCTTTACGCAGTCGGCACTTTTTTCTAAGACTATTTGCGCTTGCGGGCAAAACCGTCATCATTGACGAAGTGCACGCTTATGACGCCTATATGAGCAAACTGCTCGAAGTACTTATAAGCTGGCTCCGTTTTTTGGGAAGCACTGTCATCTTGCTCTCAGCGACACTTCCCGCCGAGAAACGCTCTTCCCTGCTGAGCGCCTATGATGCGGGAAGGGTGGATTCACTAACATTGGCATCCTATCCGGCGGTTCATGGAATCTCTGCAGATGGTGCTCTTGTTTCGGAAACGATCTACAGCCTCGATGAGGAAACCGCGTGGATCAGCCCATTGATCAAGGAGGAAGAGAGTTGGGAACCGGTCGTCACCATGCTCCAAATACAACTACAAGAGGGAGGTTGCGCCGCGGTGATTATCAATACCGTCGCGGATGCCCAGAGACTCTTTGAAGAGCTTTCCCGCTATTTCGAAGAGGAAGAGTTGGACCTGTTCCACGCCCGGTTTCCACTTCAAAAACGTCTCGAAATCGAAAAACGCATCGTGCAACGATACGGCAAAAAGGGTGCAAGGCCCCGGCGTGGTATCGTGGTCGCTACCCAGATGATCGAACAGAGTCTCGATCTTGACTTCGACCTGATGATCTCCGATCTGGCGCCTGTGGATCTATTGCTTCAACGTATGGGGCGGCTCCATCGCCACAGACGGGAACGCCCCGCCGGTTTGCAGAAAAAAGAGCTGCATGTTCTGCTACCGCCCCGTTTGAGTGAAGACGAGAAGATTTTCGGCAAAAGCCGATTTCTCTATTTCCCCATACTGCTTTACCGCACCGCAAAACTCTTCGAAAGCGACACGGAAAATTACCAAACGGTTGAAATTACCTTCCCTCACGGGCTCACATCGCTGGTGGAATCGGTGTACGGGGGAGACGAGGAAGAAAAGATCGAAAAGTGGAACGAGGAGAAGCTCGGCGAAGAGTATGCCGATATCTTTTTGGCCTGTCAATATTCCATACCGGAAAATCTCGACAATGACGGAGAAGAACTGCTCGACTCGTTGGATAACAGACTGGGTGACGACCCCGATGATCCTCGCGCCAAGACCCGTTTGGGCCCTCCGACTGTTACTCTTGCCATTACAGAACCGCAAGATCGACAGATTGAAAATTTCAGCGACGTCGAAAGAATCTATATGCAAACACTGAAAATCCAAACCCGCTGGCTGGTAGAGGAGATGCTTAAGCGGGAAACCCCGGAAACATGGAGAGAGGAACCGATGCTGCGCCATGCCGTTCCCTTCGATCCGGAAGAGCAGGTAGAAAGAGGCGGTTGGGCCGCCTATTATGATGAACGGCTTGGAATGGTCATTACACCGAAAAAGGAGAAAGAGTGAACTACAACCTTATAGAAGAACCCTGGATCGACTGCACCTTTCTCGACGGCTCAGAAAAAAGCCTCGGACTTATGGAACTTTTCGAACGGGCCCACGAGATACGCGGCTTTCATACCGATCCTCCCCTGGTCGAAGCTGTATTGATGAAAATAGTCCTTGCAATCAGCCACCGGGTTTTGGATGGACCTGCAGACAAGAAAGCGTGGAGAGATGCTTGCAAAAAAGGCAAATATGATGAGAAACGGATAAATGAGTATTTCGAAAAGTGGTATGAACGCTTCGATCTCTTCCATCCTCTATATCCCTTTATGCAGAACGGCAAACTCACACGTCAGACCAACCGGTCGGAAGAAACCATCGAACCGTTATCGATTTCTATATTGTTGCCCCATAAAGCTTCCGGTAACAATGTGACTCTTTTTGATCATACAACCGACAAAAGTTCTTTGCAATTAAGCCCCAAAGAGTCTGCCTATGCGCTTATGCTTGGCAATAACTATCTCTTTGGCGGAACGTTCAAAAAAGGAAGCGACCTATGCGGCTGGCAAGGAAACTGCTTGCATGCCCCTATGGTCAACGGCTATCATGTCTTTGTTTTAGGAGATTCTCTTTTCGAGACTTTGGTGTTGAATACCCTGACTCCTCAACTTTTGGGGCCGCTATATTCCAAGCAGTTTGGATGGGGCTTACCCTGCTGGGAGAGAGATGAAGCTACACGCTGTGATGAACGTATGCCCGAAGGGTACTTGGATTATCTCACCTTCAGAGGCCGCAATATTCACCTACTTGAAAACGGTGGTCGTGTCGATCATGTTCTCATCGCCTGCGGTGATTCGTTCAAGACATTTTTCAAAGAACCCTTTGTCCCTACAAAAATCGACAAAAAAAGGGGCGAGATACCTCTCAATCTATCCATGGAACGTCTCTTTTGGCGTGACAGCGACACCCTTTTCCGTTACAACCAAAGCGGTTTCACGATCGCACCTCTATCTCAATTGGCGGAGATGGGGCGTAGCGAAGCGAGACGCCCATATCGTCTTACGGCCTACGGAATCGTCAATGACCAGGCCAGTCCGCTTGCCTATGTCAAAGAATCGTTGCCTATCCCCTTTTCCATACTGGAAAAGGCCGAAACACGCAAAAAGCTTGAGCTTGCCTTGTCGCTTGGCGAAGAGGGAAAAAAGGTTCTGCGCAATGCGATCGGAAGTTTCGCCGGCCACCTCGAAATAGAAGCAGGCGGCGTAAAGGACAAAGCGGAAACCCTTTACTGGCAGACGCTCGACGGCCCCTTTCGCCGCTTCCTGGAGATGATAGACCAGTCGGACGCCTTAAAGAGTTGGCGCGATGTCGTAACATCATCCATGAGAGATGCTTACCGGAAAACCACGATGGGGTTTATGACAGATAAAGCCAGAGGGCTGGAGGCCGTCGCTCTGGGTGAACGGACCCTATATCTCAAACAAAGGAGAGAGCAGTGAGTGAATACTCTTTTATCGAATACCTCGAAAAACTTGAAGAAGACAGGGGTGCGATGGCGGCGCTGCGCCGCGGTTTGGGAAAAGCATCGGGTGATCCCGAGATGTATCGTTATGTAGTTCCTTTTTTGGACCGTTACCGATCCAATGACTGGATCTATTTTACCATTGCGGCACTTTACGGCTACCACCATGACCCTACAATCGAAGATGGAAGGAACCTGGGAGCCTCGATGGGTGCGCTGGAGCGAAACGACTCTCTACAGTGGCGTTTCAGCTGGCTTTTGGATTCTCAGAGCGACGAATTGCCCTCACGATTAAAAAGTGTAGTTTCGCTGCTGAAGAGTAAAAACATTCCAATAGACTATCGCCGACTTTTGCGCGATTTATTGGCGTGGGAGCATCCCGACCGCTATGTCCAACTCAATTGGGCCCGATCTTTTTACCAAACCGAATCAAAAAACGAAAAGGAGTGAACCATGTTTTTGAACCTTCATATGATCCAGACTTTTCCCGCATCCAACTTAAACCGTGACGACACCGGGGCACCCAAAGATGTGATCTTTGGCGGCCATAAACGCAGCCGTATCTCCAGTCAGTGCCAAAAACGCAGCATCCGAACCCATCCATCCTTCCGCCGACGTATTGAAGAGTCAGGCGGGGACTTGGGGGTTCGAACCGCAAGGCTTACCGAACGCCTGCAAGAGATTTTTCAAAATGCCGGCCGGCCCGACGAGGAAATTGAAAAGACCATTGAGGCAATCCTGAAAGCCATCGGAATCAAAAAAGCTAGTAAAAGCGAAAAAACCCAGTACCTGCTTTTTCTTGGCAATAAAGAGATTGAAGAACTGGCTGACATCGCTTTGGATCATTGGCAGGAAGCTGTAAAAGATTCAAAAAAACCCGAGTTCGAGAAAACCACCGAAAAGCAAATGAAAACCATCCTGTCGGAGCGTGCCAAAAAATCTGGCTATGCCGCCGACATTGCACTCTTTGGCCGTATGATGGCCGATGATAAAAACCTAAATGTAGATGCGGCCTGTCAGGTGGCTCATGCCGTAGGAACGTCGGCCAATTCTCTGCAGACGGACTTTTATACGGCTGTAGACGACCTGCTGCCTGAGGATGAAAGCGGTGCCGGAATGATGGGCATTATTGAATTTACCAGTGCTACCTATTACCGCTATGCCGACATAGATTTGAACAAACTATCGGAAAATCTTGGCGAACTGCACAGTGACCAGGCGGTAGCTGCCGTTACAGGATTCGTCGAAGCGGCGATAAAGGCGATTCCCACAGGAATGCAAAACAGCTTTGCCGCTCATACTCCTCCCAAATACATTCGACTGGAGCTGACAGAGGCACCTCTATCTCTAGCCAATGCGTTCGAAAAACCGATTCCAGTCCGCAAAGACCGCTCCGTGGAACGATCTTCTATCGAAGCTCTCAAAGAAGAGGCCAGACGTACGGAAGAGTTCTTGGGATCTGGACCTAAATGGATGCTGGAAGCCGATTTTTATGATTCCCAAACTCTCTGCGTTCCAGCACTCATTGAAGAGTTGCAAAAGCGGCTTGCCGCATATTTCTCACCAGAGGAATCGTAATGCCAACGCTGTTGATGGCAATCGCCGGCCCGATGCAGAGCTGGGGAACCAGAAGCCACTTTACCCAAAGAGATACAGAAAGAGAGCCGAGCAAAAGCGGGATTATCGGCATGGTGTGTGCTGCCCTCGGACGGGATCGCAACGAACCGATAGATGACCTTGCCGGTTTGAAGATGGGGGTTAGGGTCGATCGCGAAGGAGTTGTCCAGAAAGATTATCAAACCATCCAAAATGCCGCAACGGCCGGCGGGGGAAGAAGAACACTGACTTCAGATCGCTGGTATCTTGCCGATGCCGTTTTCCTTGTAGGGCTGGAAGGAGATAGAGAGATTCTCGAAAAAATCCACAAAGCTCTACGCACTCCTGTCTGGCCATTAAGTTTGGGCCGAAAGTCCTATGTGCCGTCACGCTCACCATGGCTTTTGGACGGCATACGAGACGAGTGCGTATCCGAAGCGCTGAAAAACTATCCGTTTCTATCCCCCTTTGCAGGTAGAGAAAGCTTGCATTCGGAGAATGACAATCGCACAGAGGCAATTCGTTTCGTGATAGAAAGCAAAGATCCCACACCATACATCCGGCAGGATCAACCCATCAGTTTTGCTCTGGGAAAACGAAAATTCGCTTCACGCTATGTAGAAATCTTTTGGGAGAATTGCGATGATATATCTTAGCAAAATGGAACTTGACCTATTGGATCGAACCAACCAATCGCTACTCTCCGATGTCTATAGGCTGCATCGCTCTATCATGGGAGGATTCAAAACCTATCCGCCGGAGAAGCTTGGTAGAGTCCTCTTTCGTTTGGAGCCGGAGCGAAGAGAGAGGTTTGCAAATTTGCTGGTTCAGAGCCTCCGGGAGCCGGACTGGAACCACCTGCCCCGTCACAGCGTACAGGTTGAAACCAAATACTACAACCCGCAATTTCGTAAAGGAGAGCTATTGACGTTCCGCCTGCGGGCCAATCCGGTCGTTACCCGTAACAAAAAGCGCTACGGTCTCATCAGGGAATCCGACCAGCGCCAATGGCTATTGCGCAAAAAAATCGGTGCCGATTGGCAAATTCAAAATATAATCGACGAAGGTAGAATAATCGGCAAAAGGGAGGAGAAGTCTCTCGAATTCAAGTCGGTCCGCTATGAGGGATATCTTATAGTCAGCGATCCGGAGAAACTAATACGGTCATGCCTGGAAGGTATCGGCCCGGCAAAAGGATTTGGTTTCGGTCTTTTAAGCCTTGCAAGGATGCAGTGATGCTTCCCAGGTTGAAACCCATTCCCATCAAGGACCGCATGGCGCTGCTTTTTATTGAAAAGTGCAATGTGGATGTGGTTAACGGAGCATTCGTCATGATTACCAAAGATGGTGTGCATACACAAATTCCCGCAGGTTCCATTGCGTGTATTATGCTGGAACCGGGCGTTCGCATAAGCCATCGTGCCGTAGAGCTGGCAGCAAGGGTAGGAACATTGATTGTCTGGGTGGGAGAAGCAGGCGTGCGCCTCTATGCCTCCGGTCAGCCCGGCGGTGCCCGGTCGGACAAGCTGCTATACCAGGCGAAATTGGCTCTGGACGATACTGCACGCCTGAATGTAGTTCGAAAAATGTATGAGCTTCGTTTTGGGGAGAAAGCTCCTCAGCGTCGCAGCATTCAGCAATTGCGAGGTATCGAAGGCATCAGAGTCAAAAAGCTTTATCAGCATCTGGCCAATCGTTACGGTATCCACTGGAGCGGACGAAGATATGATGTTCAGGATTGGGCCGGCTCAGACACAATCAACCGCTGTTTAAGTTCCGCCACTTCCTGTCTTTACGGTGTGACCGAAGCAGCGGTATTGGCGGCCGGATATGCTCCTGCAGTGGGATTTATTCATACGGGGAAACCACTCTCTTTCGTGTATGATATAGCCGATTTGATTAAATTCGACACAGTCGTCCCCCTGGCTTTTAAAATTGCCTCCGATTCACCTTTTAATCCGGAAAGGGAAGTGCGACTGGCATGTCGTGATCTTTTTCGCCGTAAAAAAGTATTGGCCAAATTGATTCCGTTAATAGAAGAGGTACTTTCGGCGGGTGGACTGGATAGACCGACAGCACCTCCTGAGTCTGTCGGCCCTGCATTCGAAGAACCGGAGGAGAATATCGCAGATGACGGTTATCGTACTTGAAGCGGCGCCCGATGCGCTAAGAGGGCGGCTTGCAATTTGGATGCTTGAGATTAGAGCCGGTGACCTGCTCCCCGAAATTCAAGCCATATCCAGAGTTAGAATATAATTTCTAACAAAGGAAGCCAAACATGAAGAAACGATTTAGTGAAGAGCAGATCGTCAAAATTTTGCAGGAGGCGGAGCGGGCCGCGACAGACCAGGAGGTCATCCGAAAGCACAATATATCCGATACGACGTTCTACCGGTGGAAAAAGCTCTATGGAGGCATGGGGGTTTCCGAGGTCAAGCGGCTCAAAGAGCTCGAAAGGGAGAACGCCAGGCTGAAAAAGCTGCTGGCGGAGCAGATACTCGTCAACGATGCGCTGAAGGATGTTGTCGAAAAAAAGTGGTAAGGCCCGACCAGAAGCGTGCAGCGGTGCGGATGATGCAAGCGCACAACGTCTCGCAACGGCGGGCCTGCCAGGAGATCGGCGTGAGCCGGTCGAGTATGGTCTACAAACCGAGACAGCCCTTCAAGGACGAGGTGCTGGCCGAATCGGTCAAAGCGCTCAGCGAGAAATATCCCCGTTTCGGCTATCGCCGCATCGGTGTGATGCTGGGTTGGGAAATGAACGAGACGATCAACGCTAAGCGGATCTATCGCCTATGGACAATGCTGAACCTGCAGCTGCCGAAGAAGCGTCCCAGGCGCAGACGTCCGGGAACCGACCCGATCAAACTGCAATCCGGGCATATCAATCATGTCTGGAGCTACGATTTCGTCAGCGACCGTGCCGCCAATGGGCAGAAGCTCAAGATTCTGGTGGTCGTAGACGAATACACAAGAGAATGCCTGGCACTGGAGGTAGCGGCTTCCATCAGGACGCACCATCTCATCGATACGCTCTCTCGCCTGATGACACTGTACGGCAGGCCCAAATTCATCCGCAGTGACAATGGGCCGGAGTTCACGGCTAAGGCGGTTATTCAATGGCTGACAGACAATGATATCGGTCCGGCTTTCATCAAGCCAGGCTCTCCCTGGCAGAACGCCTATGTGGAAAGCTTCAATGGAAAATTCAGGGACGAGTGTCTGAACAGGGAGTGGTTTTACAATCGGAAAGAGGCCGCTGTCATCATCGAAAAATGGCGAAATCATTACAATCACGAACGACCGCACAGCTCACTGGACAAACAGCCACCGGCCAAGGTTTCAGGCAGAAAATATGTCGCCTGATATACAATCAAAATCTAACTCTGGGATTGGACCTAAATTTGGGGGCAGGTCACCGGTGTCTATGTCGGCACCCTCTCTAGACGTGTCAGAGAGATGATCTGGGGAACTGTTAAAGCCGGTATAGGAACCGGAAACGCAGTGATGGCTTGGAAAACCAATACCGAAAGCGGTTTCGACTTCATGACACTGGGGAAAAACAGAAGAATACCGGCTGATTACGACGGTCTTAAACTCGTTTCTTTCCTGCCTCAAGTGGAAGAAAAAAATATTCAATAAAAGTTGGTACAATTTCTTGAAAGGTTGAAAACCCCATAAAACCGCACACTCTAAGCAAGTGTGTTCCCCACGGACGTGGGGATGAACCGACCAGTTCAACAGCCTTACCAATACTTTTTCAGTGTTCCCCACGGACGTGGGGATGAACCGCCTGATTCTCAAAACATAATCCTACGTTTTCTGTGTTCCCCACGGACGTGGGGATGAACCGCAAAACTTTTGGTTCCGGTCAGAACAGGGAATGTGTTCCCCACGGACGTGGGGATGAACCTTACCCATTAGCGGCGCAATGCCTAGATGGTACGTGTTCCCCACGGACGTGGGGATGAACCGACGAGGGGTTGCGCCTAGTAAAAGATTTCTATGTGTTCCCCACGGACGTGGGGATGAACCGATGGGATATGGTATGTTTCATCTTGGTCGGAAGTGTTCCCCACGGACGTGGGGATGAACCGACCCAGTTCAGCTCTTCACTATGGGGAATATCGTGTTCCCCACGGACGTGGGGATGAACCGGAAAAGGAGGTGAGTATGGGAGTCACCATCCAGTGTTCCCCACGGACGTGGGGATGAACCGAATATTTTCCCTGGTAACGGAACTGACGAGATGTGTTCCCCACGGACGTGGGGATGAACCGACCCGTGTGACCAGAGCCGGATTGGCGTCGCCGTGTTCCCCACGGACGTGGGGATGAACCATCGACCATCGACTATTGACTATTGACTATTGACTATTGACTATTGACTATCGACCATTAAGTGTTCCCCACGGATGTGGTGTTTACACATATTAAGGCAACTCCGAAGGCTTACGTCGTAGATGTCAGGTTCCCTCACTGTTTCTAACCAGCTCGTCACCCCAAGACTGAATAGATTTTAAAATGGGAATCAATCTCTTGGCATTATCAGTTAAAGTATATTCTACTTTCGGTGGTACTACCGGATAAACCTTTCTAGTAATGAGTCTATTTTTCTCTAATTCTCTCAAGGTTTGAGTCAACATTTTTTGCGTAATTTTACCGGAAGCTTTTCTAAGCTCCCCATATCTCATAGTACCGTGACTCAAGTGCCATAATATCAATCCTTTCCACTTTCCGCTAAACATATCAAGTGCCAGCTCAAAAGAGCATTCATACGTTTTCCCCTGGTAAACTATGGCCATTAGTATCCTTTCGGTATGTATATAACTTTATTGTATGTACTAGATATGGTAGCATATAAATGATACTATTTCACTACTTCAACGAAAAGAAGGATAGACAGTGTCTAATATATTAAGTCGGAAAAAAGTTTTAATTTTTTCATCTGTTGCAACATCGGTTATGTTCATAGTAGTGATGTTTATAGTGAATCCATCTATTGACGGTAGAAACGGGATGGGTGTAATAGCTTTACAAGTTGCTTTTAATAAAAATGTCGGAATTGAGATTATAAAGAGTTGGTCGCCGTCAGGAATCGAGTATTTTAACCGATACATATTCACCGACTATATTTATGCTTTAAGTTATTCAATACTTTTTGCTTCAATACTTTCAGCGCTGATATCAAAAAAAGAAGTACAAAATATTACAAAGTATAACTCAGTAATCTATCTTCCTTTTGCCGCGGGTCTGTTAGATTGGATTGAAAATACGCTTGAATTGTTGTTCATAAGCAAACCTGATGATTTTTCAAATGTTCTATTTTTCATTCACTCATTTATAGCCACATTAAAGTGGATGGTGCTGCCCGTTATATTGGTCTTTATCATAAAATTGATCTTTGAGAAAAAGAGGGAAATTATCAAGTCTCAATGACTGATTTTAAGCTATCTATTCAAAAAGAGTATAATATCACAATACACTCAACGGAGAAGCATATGACGCCCAAGGAGCGATACAGGAAACTCAAGCAGCATCTTTCGGAGGAGAATCCCGTACTGCTGAATGTTATCGAACGGTACGAGACTCTGGACAAAATCGCGCATACACACGGTTTTTTGGATCCTGAAGATACCTATACGGCACACATATCTTGGTGGCCGCTGATCTCTATACTCGGAACCTTTTCATCCGGAAAGTCGACGTTTATAAACCAGTATCTGGGAAGAAAGGTGCAGAGTACCGGCAACCAGGCTGTGGATGACAAGTTTACGGTCATCTGCTACGGCTCCGCCGAAGATGTGACGACCCTTCCCGGCCTTGCTCTAGATGCAGATCCCCGTTTTCCATTTTATAACATAAGCGAAGAGGTGGAGAAGGTGGATGCGGGGGAGGGGAGCCGTGTCAACCTCTACCTTCAGCTTAAAACCGTACGCTCCGATGCCGTCAAGGGAAAGATACTCATAGACTCTCCCGGTTTCGATGCCGACAGCCAGCGCGATGCGATCTTGCGGATCACCAGCCACATCATAGACATGTCCGACCTGGTTCTGATATTTTTCGACGCGAGACACCCGGAGCCCGGAGCGATGAGAGATACGCTGGAGCATCTTGTGGGTGCCGCGATATCACACAGGGATGCCAACAAGATTCTATATATACTCAACCAGATAGATACAACGGCCAAAGAGGATAACCTCGAAGATGTCATAGGCTCCTGGCAGAGGGCGCTTTCCCAGCAGGGGCTGGTTTCGGGCAACTTCTTCGCCATCTACAGCGAGGAGGCGATGGTGCCCATCGACGACGAAGCTCTCGCGGAGAGGATGAAGCGCAAACGCGATGAGGATCTGCGGCAGATCGTGGAGCGGATGGACAAAGTGGGAATAGAGAGGGCATACAGAATCACGAAAGCACTCGAAGATTTCGCCCGGGAGATCAAAGATAGAAAGCTTCCGGCCCTCCAGAGCGCGCTCAAGAAGTGGTTGAGGGGTGTCGCGGTTGTCGATGCGGTACTTTTTCTGCTGCTTTTTGCCGGTATAGGGGTGCTTGAGTGGCAGTTCGGATTTGTAAGTTCGATCTCCGGCTCCCCCCTCTCCCTGGGAGCCTCCGTTGCGGTTCTTCTCTCGGTTTTGGCGATACTCCATTTCAAGGTCAGGAATTTCGTAGGGCGGAGAATATACAGGAAGCTCGAAGCCGGCGATGCGGCACTGGCACAGGCGTTTTTGCGTAATACCCGCTGGTACCGTCCGATATTCAGGGCCGGAATGAGCGGCTGGATCAAGCGTGCACAGCAGAGACTCGAAGAGGTGATAAACCAGAGCAGGCGCTCCATACAGAAGCTCAACGACCAGTTTGTCAGTCCGTCAGGGAAAAATGAAAACATATGAACAGTTTCTATTTCTATAAAAAAGAAAAAAAATTCTATATAAATCCTTTTTTATCTAATTTTCTGCATTTTTCCCGTTGGTTAGCTGCTTTTATAGTAGTTTTGTCACATGTTCGTGCAGTAACTTTCCCAAGTTATGCGGAGTTGGGAAAATCTGAGATAGTTTGGAAGTTATTTTATTTTATGACATCTTTGGGGCATGAAGCTGTGATTATATTTTTTGTTCTAAGTGGTTTTTTGATTGGTGGAGAAATCTTACGAGGAATGGTCAATCAAAAATTTAATTGGAGAAAATATACAATAAAAAGAGTAATTAGACTCTATATAGTATTAATTCCCGCACTGTTTTTGACATCAATATTGGATCATTTAGGATATTTTTTTTTCAATGATCTAAATGGTTATGATAGTTTTTTTGAAGGTGGAAAAGAGAGCTTTGGAACTTTTCTTTTAAATCTTTTTATGCTGCAACATAGTTATGGTCCTCTATTCGGCTCTAACGACCCATTGTGGAGCTTGGCTTATGAGTTTTGGTATTATCTAATGTTTCCATTGATTGCAACATTCTTTTTTTCCCGGCAGTGGAAAATAAAATTGCTATCTTTGATTACGCTCATTTTAATCGCCATGTTAATAAATGAGAAAATCATATTGTATTTTTTGATATGGCTTCTTGGTATGGCAATTTGGTTTATTGACGAAAATCTATTAAATAAATTACCCTATCCTGGGTTTTTATTGACAGCACTTTTTATTTCTGTAGTTGCATATTCCCGTTATATTTCAGGCTTTATAGGAGACTTGTTAGTCGGCATAATCTTTGGTTTAATTATTATATATTTTAAATCAATCCCTAAAATACCACGTATTGTAGAAAGGACAATTCAAACAAAACTTAATGCTTTTTTAGCAGATTTTTCGTATAGTTTATATCTGCTACATTTTCCTTTTATGCTACTGCTTGTCAATATATTTTATTTGATTTTCTACGACTTTAAAAAGACGGTGAGTTATTCGAATTTTCTCTTTTTCCTATGTATGATAATATTGATTTATTGCTATAGCTATTTCATCTATTTTTTAACTGAGAAGCATACTAAGAAGATAACACACATTGTCTTGGATAATATAAGTTTTAAAGTAGGTAATTTAGCAAGAATGAAAGTATTGTTCAAAAAGATACTTTCTTGAGCAAAAGAATCTTAAGGTATAGAACTTATAAATATTGACAATAGCACTATCAATGTTGTAAAATTCCATACAAAATACAGAGCAGAAGATGTGAGGGCGTCCCGGGAAGCTCTTTTTCGGAGCTTCGCAGAGGGGGCGTTTCAAGCTGCGTAACGGGCGCCTACAAAACCCCCGGGATTTTTGGGGTGTCCTTATATCAGACCGGTAAAAAAAGGAGTTTTACAATGTCAAAACATGAGTTCCAGACCGAAGTGAACCAGCTGCTTCATCTGATGGTCCACTCGCTTTACTCGAACAAGGAGATATTTCTAAGGGAGCTTATATCAAATGCGAGTGATGCCCTCGACAAGCTGGAGTATCTCAAACTAACGGATGAAAAGTACAAGGAGCTCGACCTTCCGAGCAAAATTGTGATCTCCTACGACAAAGAGAAGAAGAGTCTTACAGTCAGCGATACCGGTATAGGTATGAACGATGAGGAGATGGTAGAGAATCTCGGAACGATTGCCAAGAGCGGAACGAAGAGTTTCATAGAGAGTCTGACGGGAGACGCCAAGAGAGACAGCCATCTCATAGGCCAGTTCGGTGTCGGGTTCTACAGCTCGTTCATGGTTGCCGAAAAGGTGGAGGTTCTAAGCCGCAAGCCGCTTGAAGAGAAGGCGTGGAAATGGGTGAGCGAAGGTGACGGCTCATACGAGATAGTGGAGGCGGAAAAGGAAGGTTACGGGACAGAGATAACCCTCCATCTGCGTGACGATGCCGTCGAGTTCGCAAACGAATGGCGCATTAAGAGAATCGTGGAGAAGTACTCCAACCATATACCTTTCCCGATATACCTGGTTAACGAAAAGGGCGAAGAGGAGCAGATAAACAAGGCTTCCGCCCTGTGGCGACTCCCAAAAAGCGAGCTCAAAGATGAAGATTACAAAGAGTTCTACAAGCAGATCAGCCATGACAGTGAAGATCCGCTGCTCTGGATACACACGAGGGCCGAGGGTACACTTGAGTACTACACCCTCTTCTATGTTCCCAAAAAGGCTCCGATAGATCTCTTCCGGGTAGATTACCAACCCGGTGTCAAGCTCTATGTCAAGAGGGTTTTCATCACCGACGAGGATAGGGAGCTTCTGCCCACATACCTGCGTTTCGTGAGAGGCATCATAGATGCGGAGGATCTTCCCCTGAATGTCAGCAGGGAGATACTGCAGGAGAATATAGTACTCTCCAAGATCAAGAAGGCGAGTGTCAAGAAGATACTCGGAGAGCTGAAAAAGCTTCTCGAAAAAGATAGGGAGGCTTACGAAGGGTTCTTCAAAGAGATGGGCAAGGCTCTGAAAGAGGGGATCTACAGCGACTTCGAAAACAGGGATAAGATTCTCGACCTCATGCTCTTCAAGTCCAGCTCGAAAGAGGGGTATGTGACCCTGAAAGAGTATAAAGAGTCGATGAAAGAGGGGCAGGAGAAGATATTCTATATTATGGGAGAAGATGAGAATCTGCTCAGGCACTCCCCGCTGCTGGAGAAGTACAGGGAGGAGGGTATAGAGGTGCTTCTCTTCGACGACGAGGTGGATACTATAGTGATGCCTTCGGTCAGCGAGTATGACGGTACACCTCTGCAGAATATCGCCAATGTAGAAGAGGAGAGCGAGGTATCGGAGGAGACCAAAGAGAAGTTCGCCTCCGTCATTGCGGCCATGAAAGCCGAGCTCGGCGATAGTGTAAAAGATATACGTCTGACAAACAGGCTGAAGGAGTCTCCCGCGGTTGTGGTGTTCGACAAGAATGACCCCGATGTTGCCATGCAGCAGATTCTTCGCCAGATGGGTCAGGAGGTCGAGCCGCCCAAGCCGATTCTGGAGATCAATCCGGGGCACGAGATATTTGTCAAGCTTCTTGAGAAGGGTGATGAATCATCCATACGCGAGGTTTCACATATAGTACTGGATGAGGCGAAGATGGCCGCAGGTCTGGAAGTGGATGATATAGCCGGTTTCAATGCGCGCCTGAACAGGCTTATAGCGAAAGCTATCTGATCTCTCAGATAGGCCCCGTCGGGGCCCTGAACTACTTTCGTTTGACCGTTTTCAACCCATCGATCGAAAATATGTGATATCCCTTCTCGTAGCGGTGGGAGAGTGTAGCGCCGTGAGCTTCGAGAATGGAGCGTACAATGTAGAGCCCCAGGCCGAAACTCTCTCTCCTATCTCCGTTTTCGTCCCGGCTGAAGGGTTCAAGAAGTTTTTCGAAACTCTCCGACATCGGTTCACCCCTGTTTATCACCTCCAGGGTACCTTTTCTGAAAGAGAGATGGACCTTATCCTCCGAACCGTACTTTATTGCGTTGTCGATGAGGTTTTTGAGGACTATCACCATCATGTTGTAGTCCGCCTCGATATGGCATGAGCGGCAGGAGACGACTATACGCTCCTCCTCTATGAAGAGAAGGTTCGCCGCATCTTTGACGAGTGAGCGGAAATCGCAGACGCCGCTCTTCAGATCGAGTGAGCGGGAGGTTATCATCTCCATCTCCGCCATTTCGTGTATCAGGTGTTCCATCCGGCTGAAAGCGCGCTGCAGTATCTTCGCCTCCTGCTCCTCCTTGAGCAGGGCTACACTCAGTTTCCCTTTGGTTATCGGAGTTTTCAACTCGTGCATTATGTTACGCATAAAGAGTGTACGGGCCTCTTTCATCGCATTTATCTTTTTTACGGTCGCATCGAACTGGTTGGCTACGAAGGCAATTTCGTCCCGTTTGTTCGAGAGAGTGGAGATATCCGTCTCTCCCTCCCCGAAACGTCTTATCTGCTTCGCAAGCGTTTTTAGCGGAATCAGGCTCCTTCTGAGAGTCCAGTAGAGAAGAATGATTATACCGGTCATTCCTCCGAAAAAGAGTGCTATCCACTTGGGGCGGTAGACCTCTATGGGTGCCGCCACCATTCTCGAGCTTTTGGGCCCTACAAGTTCGAAATAGATTCTGCTGTCGTCACGGTAGATTCTAAGCCGCCCGTCTTCGATACGCTCTCTCAACGCAGGTGAAAACGAGGGCGGGGGAGGCTGGAAGATGGGGCGCAGATTGACATTTATCTCCTCGGGATGCTCGATGACGGTATAACCGTGCTCTTCGAATCTCTCCTTAAGAGGGGTTCCGTTTTGAACTATGATCTTGCGGATATCGGCTTCGCATTC
This sequence comes from Hydrogenimonas sp., assembly GCA_003945285.1. Taxonomy (NCBI): domain Bacteria; kingdom Pseudomonadati; phylum Campylobacterota; class Epsilonproteobacteria; order Campylobacterales; family Hydrogenimonadaceae; genus Hydrogenimonas; species Hydrogenimonas sp. The sequence continues at coordinate 1,925,713 of AP019005.1, read as the reverse complement.
GATCGCCTTCTTCTCCAGAATCCGCATCTCCTGGCTCTCGATCTCCTTCACCATCATGGCGAAAAGCGCTATCAGAGCGCCGAGAGCGAATATGAATATCAGGTTGAGTTTGAAAAATATCGAGTGGCGGTTCACGGTGTAAATTTATATCCTGCTCCGCGAATAGATTTTATGTAGCGCGGCTGTTTCGGATTGTCGCCGATCTTGTTTCTTATCCGGCTTATAATGACATCTATTGTCCGCTCGGAGCTCTCCCATGAGATCGATTCGGCGTTGTTGGCGAGGTAGTCCCTGCTGAGAACAGTTGCCGGGTTGAGCAGAAAGAGTCTCAAGATCTCATATTCGGCCGTGGTGAGATCAAGCACTTCGCCTTTATGGGTTATCTGCATTCTGCTCTCATCCAGTTCGAAATCGGTGCCGTGGGGCTGAAGAGTGGGACGGTAGCGACGCAGTATGCTCTGTACTCTGGCGACAAGCTCCCTCGGCTCGTAGGGTTTCGGAAGGTAGTCGTCGGCACCGTACTCCAGCCCTATTATCTTATCTGTCAGATCGCTACGTGCACTGGAGATGATTATGGGTATGTCGTGATCTTTTCTGATGATCTTGCATAGCTCGAGGCCGTCCATCTGCGGGAGAGTGAGATCGAGTATTATCAGGTCGTAATGGTCCAACTCTAGTGCATTGAGTGCAGCTTTGGGTGTCTCCACGCTATGGACATCCATCCCGTACTGTCCGAGGTACTTCGTCAGAAGGGTGCTTATGTCTATATCGTCTTCTATCATCAGAATGTTGATCATGCTTCCCCCTTTGATCCGGGATTTGCGTCGGTGCAGCGTCTGTTTCCAACTGACCTTACGCAAAATCTGCACGCCGAGCGGGATTTGCCCCGTGGGACGCTACAAAATATCTAAAAACCGCTAACGCCTTCGGCACCCTTACGGGCAGGCGCGGTTTTTTGACGATATTTTTCCGCTCAAATCCCAAGGCTGACAAATTTTGCGTAAGGTCAGTTTCCAACATATTATACTCTTATTTCTTGAAAATCGGGATTTTGCCGCTGTGGATCTCGTCTCTTCCGTCATCCGGTTTTTGCATAGCGGAACCTATAGTGAGAAGAACGGCACAAAACAGTGCGAACAGTCGTATGGTCATGATTGAAAAGCCTCCCTCTTTCATATATCGGGAGTATCTTACATGCCGGCGGTCAACGGGCCGTCAACCAAGTTTAAATGTCTGTAAACGAAGGGGCGGCAGGAGCCCGCACCCGAAGGTGCGGAGATGTTTAGCAGGAGTATGTGGTTTTGAATTCGAAAGCGGTCGGTCGTGATTCGTCCGGCCATATCTGTGTTTCGAATTTGTAGCTCTTGTATGTATCGATGAAGTCGTCGGTCATAACGGGCTTGAGGAAGTCGTTGTCCTTGATAAGCGCTTCGACCGCTTCCCGAAGTGTGTGAGGCATCTGCTGGATACCTTTTTCCCTGATTTCGTCCAGGCTCAGTTCGAAGAGGTCTATATCCATCGGGCCTACAGGCTCATATTTGTTTTTAATGCCGTCAAGACCGGCAAGAAGCAGTGCCGTGAAGGCGAGATAGGGGCAGGATGAGCTGTCGGGGAAGCGTGTTTCGATTCTTGTAGCTTTCTCTCCCGCACCGTAGGGAATACGGATTGAAGCCGATCTGTTCTGGCTGGAGTATGTCAGGATCGAAGGAGCTTCGAATCCGGGAATGAGGCGCTTGTAGGAGTTTGTGGAAGCGTTTGTAAACGCGGCAACCGCCTGTGCATGTTTCAGAACTCCACCCATATAGTGGCGGGCGGTTTCACTCAGGTTTCCGTACTCTCCCTCTTTGTAGAAGAGGTTCTTCCCATCTTTCCAGATCGACTGGTGTACGTGCATTCCGTTTCCGTTGTCTCCGAAGAGAGGCTTGGGCATGAATGTAGCCGTCTTGCCGTTGAGGTGTGCGACCATTCTGACTACATACTTGTACTTCTGAACATTGTCAGCCGCTTCGACCAGGGTGCCGAACTTGACACCTATCTCTCCCTGAGCCTGTGCCACTTCGTGGTGTCCGAGAACTACTTCTAGACCCACCTCTTCGAGAACCTGCATCATCTCGGCACGGAGGTCGACCATGCTGTCCGTAGGAGCTACGGGGAAGTAGCCGCCTTTTGTGCGCGGTCTGTGGCCTATGTTTCCGAAGTCGTCGTTGCGGCTCGGGTCGTTCCACTCTCCCTCTTCGCTGTCGACACGGTAGTAGGACTCGTTGATCTCGTCTTTTATCTGCACATCGTCGAAAATGAAGAATTCGTTTTCCGGACCGAAGTAGGCTACATCGCCTATACCGGACTCTTCCAGATACTTGAGTGCCTTTTTCGCTATGGAGCGGGGGCACTTCTCGTACATCTGGCCTTTGTAGATATCGTAAACGTCACAGAATACTATGATGGTGGGATCTGCGGTGAAAGGATCAAGGAACGCCGTTTCGATATCGGGCTTGAGGATCATATCCGATTTGTTGATAGGCTGCCACGCTTCTATGGAGCTTCCGTCGAACGGAAGTCCGTTTGTAAGCATATCTTTGTCGAGTGCACTCAGAAGATATGTGAGGTGGTGCCATGCGCCTTTTATATCGGTGAAGCGGAGATCGACGAATTTGACTTCGTTTTCCGCGCAGTATCTGAAGAACTCTTCGACATTGTTGACGAATTTGCCCATTGTCTCTCCTTGGGTTATTTTTGGAATATCGGGTATTGTAACAAAAAATCTGTAAAGCGGAAGTGAAAGGATTGATTAAAAAAGAGGCAGTGCCCCGGACGGGATGAAAGGTTACATCCCGTTGCGGAATTTCACGCTGTAGCGCTCCCTCTTTATATAGTGGACAGCCTCCGTATATCCAACCGAGGCGGCGAAGGCGGCGATCTCATCTTTTTTGTACCCCACCTGTTCCGGCTTGTGCGCATCCGAGCCGAACGTAACGGGTATATCTCTTTCGAAAGCCATCTCTAGGAGCTCCCTGGAGGGGTACTGCTCTCCGATCGGCTTGCGAAAGCCTGCAGCATTTATCTCTATGGCCATATCCGCACGCTTTATGGCGTCCATAGCCTTTTGGGCGATGAGTCTGACATCCGTTTTGGGAACATATTTGAATACTTTAATTAGATCCAGGTGGCCGACTATATCGAACTTTCCGTAGTCTGCCATACTCTCTACGAGGTCGAAGTAGTCCTGCCAAATCGTATCTATGTCGGCTCCCGCGTACTTGCCGATGAACTCCGGGTTGTCGAATCCCCACCGGTCTATGAAGTGCACCGAGCCTATCAGGTAGTCCACATCGGCCTTTAGCACCCGTTCGTCGATATGGCCCGGAAGATAGTCGACTTCGTATGCGAGGCGGATGTCGATTCTCTCTTTGTACCTCTCTTTCGCGAGCAGAACCTCCTCTTCGTACGCTCTCATCTCATCGAACCCCATGCGGTATCTCGGATCGAAGTCCATAGGCGCATGGTCGCTGAACCCGAAAATATCTATACCTTCCGATATGGCTTTTTCTATATAGTCGTCGATGGTGCCTTCGGCGTGGTTGCAGCGCGAAGTGTGGTTGTGCAGGTCGATAACTCTTTTTTCGTTCATCTTTTTCATTTGAGTCTCAAAAATGTCCCGTTCTCTTTTACCTCTATCACACCCTTTTTGACAAGCAGAGTCAGCGCCCTTTTGAAGTTTTTCCGGCTCAGGCCCAGCAGCTCACCGATTCTTTCCGGGTCGCTTTTGTAGACGAGCGGTATCACTCCCCGGTTGTTTTTCAGATACTCCACGATCCTCTCTGCGGCCAGGTCGTCGCTCTTTTTGCCTATGGGGCGCATAAGTATATCTATCTTCCCGTCGTCACGCACCTTTTTGACATAGCCTCTGCATCTCTCTCCTACCTGCAGTTCGGAGAATACTTCGGAGTGGAAAACCAGCCCTTCGTAGCGTCCGTTCACCAGCGCCTTGAAACCGAGCTCGGTTCTGTCGAAGAGGAGCAGGTCTACCTCTTCGTTGCGTTTCAGTCTCTGCGGCTGCCTGTCGAATCTTCTCTCCACCTTCTGCACCCCTACGAGACGGTGGCTTCTTTCGTCGTAGTCGACATAAATGAGATGTTTTTCTCCCTTTTTCATAGCCCTGCGCTGCAGCGCCGCGGGAACGAAAAGATCTTTGGGAAGGCCCCAGTAGACGAAAGCTCCGTGCGGTGTCGTATCCACTACCTCCATCACTGCGAACTCTCCCAGCATCGCGAAGGGTCTCAGGGTCGTAGCCACCAGACGATCCTCGCTGTCTGTGTATAGAAAGAGCTCTTCGACCGATCCGGGCCCCATATTTTCCGTCACGTAGCGCCTCGGAAGCAGCACCTCTTTCTCTTTCGAAGAGGCGAAGATCAGACCGTGGTCGCTCTCTCTTACCGCTTTGAGACGGTTTATCTTTCCAAGTTCCGGATATTCATTTATATTCATGGAGATATTATATCCAAAAAGGGGCTTTAGATGGCGATTTCAATGATGTTTAGGGCATAATAGCGCATGCGGATTATCGAATATTTCATAAGCAACAGACGACTCAACCACCTCCTTCTGCTTTTCATACTCGTAGCGGGCATATACAGCTACAAAGAGATGCCCAAAGAGCTCTTCCCCGACGTTACACTCAATATGATCGGGGTCAGCGGCGGCTACGCCGGCTCCAGCGCCAGGATACTGGACAAGATGGCCGTCAGGGATATCGAAGAGTCTATCGAAGGTATAAGCGGCATAAAGAGTACCGAAACCGTCATCGTGCCCGGAAGATTCGACATAATCCTGACACTCGACGACGAAGCGGACCCTATAGATGTACTGAGCAAGGTAAAGGATGCCGTTGCGGCTAGCAGGCAGTACCTGCCGGCCGATATGACCGAGCCGACAGCGACACACCTGACCCGCAAGCGCGATCTGCTCTCCATATCCATCTCCTCCGAGAGACTCGACAAAGAGTCGCTTTTGAAGGAGGCGAAGGAGATAAAGCGACAGATAATGCAGATGCCAGATATCGCCGAGGTGAAGATATACGGCGACTCCGACGAGGAGATTCTGCTAAGGATCGATAGCGGGGCACTGGCCGCCTACGGTATCGACCCGGGAGGGTTCATCGCGGCGATTTCGGGACTCTCCTATATCTATCCGGTAGGCGATATAGAGCAGCCGGGAGACTACCTCTACCTCTCTACCGTGCACGGCCGCAAGGATATAAAAGGGTGGGAGAGCGCCCTTATAGAAGTGAACGGCAGGTTCGTACGCCTGAGTGATGTCGCAAAGGTGAGCAGGCAGCTCGCCGATACCGCCACACTCTCCTCCTTCAACGGACGCGACAACATCACGCTCAAGGTCTACAAGAGCTCCAACGGCGATGCGATATCTCTGTCGAAAAAGCTGCACAGATATGTGGAGAGTCTGAAGAAGAGCCGCCCAGAGATCATGGCAGACATCTATCACGACACCTCGAAGCCCATAAAGAAGAGGCTGAACGTCATAATATCGAATATTCTCATAGGGCTGGTACTCATCTTTCTGACGATGACCCTGCTGATAAATTTCCGTATCGCCGCGATAGTCACCCTCGGTATCCCCTTCTCGTTTGCGATAGGAGTGATAATTTTGCACTTCATGGGGTATACGATAAACATAGTCTCGCTGCTCGGAGCGCTGATAGTCATCGGTATCGTCGTCGATGACGCCGTGGTGGTCGCGGAGAATATACAGCGCTACATAGATGAAGGGATGGAGAGAAGGTCCGCCGTTTTGAGAGGCGTGAAAGAGATGGTACTGCCGGTTACACTCGCAACACTCACAACCTTCGCCGCCTTTTTGCCCCTCTTTATGCTCTCCGGCGAGATCTCCCACTTCATAATACTCATTCCGGTGGTCGTAGTCGCCGTTCTTGCGGGCTCTTTGATAGAGAGCTTCCTCTTTCTTCCGCTCCATGCCGAAGAGCTCCTTTCGAAAGGGCGCTCCATGGTCGACTGGAGCCCGCTCCAGCGGCTCTATAAGCGCTCATTGAACTTCTGTGTGAAATATAAAAAGAGCTTTCTCCTGCTCTTTGCGGTCGGAATACCTGTTTCGACCTATCTTATTCTCAAGTCGATGCACTTCCAGTTTTTCCCCAGTTTCGACAGCAACTACATATACGTTACAGGCAAGCTCGACTCCAATACCCCGGTAGAGCACACCTCGAAGGTCGCGAAGGAGATCGAGAGGGCGATACTCAAGCATAAAGATGAGCTCGGCATAAAGTCGGTTTCGGCCGTTGCAGGCTCCAGGACCACCCTTGGAGGAGAGAAGGAGAGTGACAACGGAGCTTTTTACGTGACAGTTGAGCTCTATGACCTGATAGAGAGGGATTTCGTCAACCGGTACATAAATCCGCTTTTCAACCTCTCTTTCGACTTCAACGACCCGAACAAGAGACGGAAACTGAAGACATATGAGCTGGCGGAGCCGCTGGGGAGGATCGTCGAGCCGTTCAGAGAGCGCTACCCGATGGAGGAGCTGGGTGTCAGGCAGAGACATGTAGGGGTCATAAGAAACGATATAAAGATCAACTTTTCAGGCGATGACGAGAAGCTTGTAGAGGAGAGTATGCGTCTTGTCGAGAGGGCGCTGGAGAAGATCGACGGGGTTGTCGGCATAAGCGACAATCTGAAGTACGGAAAGAGGGAGTACAAGATAAAAATCAACGACTACGGAGAGAGGCTCGGTCTCGACGAGGTGAAGGTCGCCTCGCTCCTTTCCGGCTATTTCCTGCAGAAGAGACACGCCCTGACATTCGGCAGGGATGGAGTAGTTGAGATTCGTACAGAAGATCTGAGAAAAGATAGCCTCGAGGAGTTGAGAGCCTTCCAGCTTCCGCTGAAAGATGGGAGATTCGTAAGGCTCGACAGTGTTGCGGAGTTCGAAATATCGCGGGATTACGCCCAGATAAAGAAGCGCGACGGCGAAGTGGTCAAGAGCGTGTTCGCCTCCATTGACAAATACAGGACCACCGCAAACGATGTGCTCGACAGCCTCTCCGCTCTCATATCGAAGATAGAGGGTGAGGGTGTCAAGGTAACGATTCTGGGGGAGAAGGAGAAAAACAGGCAGCTTGCGAAGGAGATGAAGAGTGCCACCCTTCTCGCACTCTTTCTTATACTCCTCTCACTGCTGCTGATATTCAGCAGGATGAGGTACGCTCTCATGGTCATCTCCGTAATACCCTTCTCCATACTCGGGGCCCTGCTGGGCCATCTTCTGCTGGGTATAAACCTCTCCATGGCCTCTATAATAGGAATACTTGGACTGGCAGGGGTTGTCGTGAACGACGGAATCATCATGCTCGATTTCCTGCACGGAACGAAGGAGAGCCGGGAGTTTTTCAAACGTGCTGGGTTGAGGCTTAGGCCGATTCTGATAACCTCGACCACAACCTTTCTCGGACTATCCACCCTGATCTTCTTCGCGACCGGGCAGGCGGTTATTCTGCAGCCCATAGCGGTCTCTATCGGATTCGGCCTTCTTTGGGGTACGATACTCAATCTCTACTACCTCCCGACACTCTATGCCGTCGTCAATCGCATAGAGCCTGTCGGTAGAAAGGTATAACCCAAATCTCGAAATAGAGATAGAAGAGCTCGTCACGACCGTTGCGGCCGTGCACTTCGGGAAAAAACCGCCCGACCGTTAACATCGCAACGATTTCAAACTATTCTATTTCGAGATTTGGGGTATAATTTTCCTGTAATGAATAACGCACTATAATCTAAACATTAGATTCAAAATCATACTGACCTGCTCCCCGAAATTCAAGCCATATCCAGAGTTAGAATATAATTTCTAACAAAGGAAGCCAAACATGAAGAAACGATTTAGTGAAGAGCAGATCGTCAAAATTTTGCAGGAGGCGGAGCGGGCCGCGACAGACCAGGAGGTCATCCGAAAGCACAATATATCCGATACGACGTTCTACCGGTGGAAAAAGCTCTATGGAGGCATGGGGGTTTCCGAGGTCAAGCGGCTCAAAGAGCTCGAAAGGGAGAACGCCAGGCTGAAAAAGCTGCTGGCGGAGCAGATACTCGTCAACGATGCGCTGAAGGATGTTGTCGAAAAAAAGTGGTAAGGCCCGACCAGAAGCGTGCAGCGGTGCGGATGATGCAAGCGCACAACGTCTCGCAACGGCGGGCCTGCCAGGAGATCGGCGTGAGCCGGTCGAGTATGGTCTACAAACCGAGACAGCCCTTCAAGGACGAGGTGCTGGCCGAATCGGTCAAAGCGCTCAGCGAGAAATATCCCCGTTTCGGCTATCGCCGCATCGGTGTGATGCTGGGTTGGGAAATGAACGAGACGATCAACGCTAAGCGGATCTATCGCCTATGGACAATGCTGAACCTGCAGCTGCCGAAGAAGCGTCCCAGGCGCAGACGTCCGGGAACCGACCCGATCAAACTGCAATCCGGGCATATCAATCATGTCTGGAGCTACGATTTCGTCAGCGACCGTGCCGCCAATGGGCAGAAGCTCAAGATTCTGGTGGTCGTAGACGAATACACAAGAGAATGCCTGGCACTGGAGGTAGCGGCTTCCATCAGGACGCACCATCTCATCGATACGCTCTCTCGCCTGATGACACTGTACGGCAGGCCCAAATTCATCCGCAGTGACAATGGGCCGGAGTTCACGGCTAAGGCGGTTATTCAATGGCTGACAGACAATGATATCGGTCCGGCTTTCATCAAGCCAGGCTCTCCCTGGCAGAACGCCTATGTGGAAAGCTTCAATGGAAAATTCAGGGACGAGTGTCTGAACAGGGAGTGGTTTTACAATCGGAAAGAGGCCGCTGTCATCATCGAAAAATGGCGAAATCATTACAATCACGAACGACCGCACAGCTCACTGGACAAACAGCCACCGGCCAAGGTTTCAGGCAGAAAATATGTCGCCTGATATACAATCAAAATCTAACTCTGGGATTGGACCTAAATTTGGGGGCAGGTCAATACCGTTGCATAGTGCGGCAGCGGTAACAATCCCAAAACAATAGGAATGGCCTTATGACACAGGAAGAGCTTGACGCGTTGATGGCCGGTGATCTCGATCTGGATGCCGAAGAGGAGCCGACGAAGATGGAGGCCGATGAGACTACCTCTGTTGAAGGGAAGGCCGGCGGTGACGATGAGGTGCTTACACCGCCTCCGGCGACAAAAGAGCATCAGGTGGTACATCAACTGGATGATGTGACGCGTGACTCCGAAGAGAAGGCCAGCGAGATTTTCGATGCACTGGATGCCGTGATGAGCGATATTGAAGGAGCTCTCTCCGCCATCGAAAAGATCAGGGAGATAGCCGGCGGATTTGAGGATATGTTCTCTACCCTCAAAGAGAAGTTTCCGAATGTCAAGAGATTCGAAAGTGCCGCCGACGAAGCCGTACGGCTGAGAGAGCTTTCGGATGAGATAACCGATATGCTGCAGAGCTCGAACGACCAGATCCTCGGGGCGATGGATACGATGCAGTACCAGGATATCCACCGGCAGAAGATAGAGCGTGTAATCAATATCATGCGTGCACTCAGCCGCTATATGAGCGCACTCTTCGAAGGGAGTGTCGAAGATGAGAAGCGTGTCAAGTCGGCCCGCCATATTGCGGGCGATACATCGACCGAAGAGGTGATCAGCAACGATGATATAGAGGCGCTTATCGCCCAGTTCGGAAAATAGGCGTATGGTCGAACTCCTCTCCCCCGCGGGTAACCTGGAAAAGCTCAAAATTGCGCTGGCCTACGGGGCCGATGCGGTCTACGGCGGAGTCAGCCACTTCTCTTTGCGTATAAGAAGCGGCAAGGAGTTTACCTACGAAAGTTTTGCGGAGGGGATAGAGTACGCCCACTCCATGGGCAGAAAAGTCTACGTCACGATCAACGGCTTCCCCTTCAACTCACAGCTCGAACTCTACAGAAGCCATATGGAGAGGATGGCCGAAATGGGGCCCGACGCCTTCATTATAGCCACTCCCGGGCTTGTCAGGATGGCGCTCGAGACCGCCCCTGAAATCCCGGTGCACCTCTCCACACAGGCGAATGTGATGAATGTGATGGATGCCCGGTTCTACTACGATCTCGGCGTCAGGAGGATCATAGCGGCTCGCGAAATAAGCCTCAATGATCTTGTGGCGATAAAGAGGGAGCTTCCGGATCTGGAACTGGAGGTGTTTGTCCACGGCTCCATGTGTTTCGCATATAGCGGCCGATGCCTGATAAGCGCCGTGCAGAGCGGAAGAGTTCCCAACAGGGGCAGCTGTGCGAACGACTGCAGGTTCCCGTATGTTCTGTATGCCGAGAATCCGGAGACGGGCGTAACTTTCAGGCTTGAAGAGGAGGAGGGGGTAGGCACATACATCATGAACGCAAAAGATATGAATCTCGCCTCGCATATCGACGAGATTCTCGAAAGCGGGGCGGTAGATTCGCTGAAGATTGAGGGGCGGACCAAAAGCCCCTACTACGTAGCCGTTACGGCAAACGCCTATCGGCAGGCGATAGACGACTTCTATGCCGGCAGGTTCGACGCCTCCAGGTACCAGAGGGAGCTTCATACGACGAAACATAGAGGATTCACCGATGCCTACCTTATCCACAGGCCGTTCGAAAAGGATGGTACCCAGAGCCTGGAGAGTTCGATAAGCGAAGGCAGCTGCCAGGTGCATGCCCTCGTCGATGAGCATGGGCTAGCCTTCCATGTGAAGGAGAGGATCGAAGAGGGTGATGAGTTGGAGATAATGGCACCCGGCCCGATAGAGCGTGCCGTAGATAACGAGCGTGGAGAGATTTATGAAAAAGAGGGGCGCTGGTTTCTGAAGGTGAGACGCCTCGAGACTCCGAAAGGGAGAAGGTACAGCGTCATTCACAGCGGCAACGAAAACCCTATTCTCCTGCCGGCCCCGCTCCCTGCTTTCACCTTTTTGAGAAAGAGGCTCGATGGATGAGAAGCTGACTACAAAAATGGCGCTCAGGGCCTGGTGGGCGATGCAGTGGAGAGCGGTTGTGGCTACTTTTGTAGGCTCACTTGTTCTGATCGCCGTTTTCGCCTTTTTTGCCGCACTGCTGGGGATGTCGAAACAGAACATAATGGTATTCGGAAACATTATATATACGGGAGTGGCGATATTCGCCTCGTTCTATTTTTTCAGATTTGCGCTAAAAAAAGATTATGGGGATTTCAGATTCGAAGTAAAGCAGAAGCTCGTAGACGGCGAAGAGCCCGGTAGCTATGCCGCACCGGAAGAGATGAGTTCGGAGGCAAGTTCCGGAGAGCGGGATTTGGTTTTGAACTCAAAAAATATAAACAAGGAGTAGAGTCATGAGGTTTATATCCATCATAATAGGAAGCAAGAGCGATTACGAGGTGATGAAAGAGTGCGGCAAGACGCTGGAGAAGTTCGGTGTTCCATACGAGCTCATAATATCTTCGGCACACAGAAGCCCGGAGCGTACGAAGAGCTACATAAAAGATGCCGAGTCGAGGGGTGCGGTAGTCTTTATAGCCGCCGCGGGAATGGCGGCGCACCTGGCCGGAGCGGTCGCGGCCACAACGATAAAACCGGTAATAGGCGTGCCGATGAGCTCTTCGGACCTACGCGGCGAGGATGCCCTTTTGAGTACGGTTATGATGCCGGCCGGAATGCCGGTGGCTACGCTTGCTATAGGCAAGGCCGGTGCCATCAACAGTGCATATCTTGCGATGCAGATATTGGCGATAGACGATGACGAACTCAATGTGAAGCTGAATGAGGATAGAATTGCCAAGGCGAAGAAGGTGGAGACCGATTCTGCTGAGATAGAGGTCAGAATTTCAGAGTAGTGAACGGTTTTTGCATCTGCCGCAATTTTGAATCCGGAGTCGCCGCTACAGAGGAGACACGATGAAAACATGGCTTAGTATTCGCGCGTATGCGAAACTTATAGACCGGGATTTCGACTATGTACTCGGACTCGTTGACAGCGGTGCCGTAGTCTCCAAAGAGGAGAATGGCGAGATCTATATAGAGGCGGACTCCCAGGAGAGGCTGCCCGGCGCGCCGGTAAGAGGGGGAGAGGTACTCAAGGTTGACATGCAGACAGGAGAGGGGATACAGTTCGTCGAAAAGACGATAGGCACCATCCTGAACATGCACGAAAAGGTTATGGACGCCAAGGATGAGACCCTTCAGACACTCAAAGAGGAGAACAGCTTTTTGAAAGATGCGCTCCTCTCGATGCAGGAGCTCTACGACGAGGACCGCAGGACGATAGAGACTCTAACCGAAGAGCTGAATGCCGTCAGGGAGGAGCTGGAGTTCATGAAGCGCAAATACAGGCTTATGTGGGGAAAGGTTATAGAGAAGCACGGGGGAGAGGGTAGTTGAAACTCGAGCCGGAGTGCATAACATGTATCTTTTCGCAGGCGCTCAGGGTTTGTGAAACTCTGCATATCCCGAAAGAGGATACCAAGAGGGTCCTTGACGAGGTAGCCCTGATGATACCGGGGTTCTCCTTCTCCGAGACCCCTCCGCAGGTGGCGGCCCGGGTCTATCCAAAAATAGCCGAAATCCTCGGGGTCGATGATATCTATGCGGAGCAGAAGAGGGAGGCGGTGAAGCACGCAGAAAGGCTTCTGCCGGCTGTGATAAAAAGGGTGGAAGAGAGCGATGACAGGCTCCATGCGGCACTGAAAGCCTCTGTTGCCGGCAACGTAATAGATCTGGCGGCAACGCACAGCTTCAGCCTCGAAGAGGAGGTGCAAAGAGTTTTCGAAACCCCTTTTGCGCTGGATGATAGCCCGAAACTGAAGAGGATGCTCGAAGATGCCGGACGTCTGCTCGTGATAGGCGACAATGTCGGCGAGCATCTCTTCGACAGGGTACTTATGGAGCAGATCGGAAAGCTCTACCCCGCCGTCGAGATCGGCTATGCGGTACGCGGCCGGCCGATAATCAACGACGTTACGGCGGAGTATGCGAAAGAGGCATCCATAGATAAAGTAGCCGTCATTATAGACAGCGGGGTCGATACGCCCGGGTTCGACCCGGAGCGGCTAAGTCCAGATGCTCGAAAATATTATGAAAGTGCCGATCTGGTTATCTCGAAAGGGATGGGTAACTACGAATCGCTGAACGATAGATCTGCCAGACCCGTCTTCTACCTGATGAAGATAAAATGCAATGTCGTAGCCTCCTCCCTGGGGGAGAAAATAGGAGATATAATATGCCACTACAATTACAAAGGAGCCGGTGATGTTTGAGCGTCTGCTTGATGAGAAGATACTCCCTTTTCTTTTCAGGGAGCCGAAGCACCCCATGCGTTTCAACGAGTTGATGCAGGCCAACAAGATGCTGGTAGACCATATCCCCCTTGAGGGTAGAATACCGGGAATAAAGCTGAGGCTCTCACGCCTCTATATCTTTATGATCGTTATCTGGAATCTGATATTTCTCCCCCCGGCACTCATTTTCCACAAGCTGCTGGCCAAGATAGACTGCCATATCATGATCGTCCTGGCGGTTTTTTTCACACTATTCTTTTTCGGGGTGCTCTCAATATTCAGATCATGGGCGATCGAGAGAATGGCGCTCAACCAGATAAAGAAGGCGTGGAAACTGCATCTGCCCTACTACGACTTCGATACCTACCATGCCAAGGTGGCCAAATACTACACAGACGCCCTTGAAAGAGGTGTCACCGGCGCAAACGTGGAGATGTATATCATGAATGCCCTCTCGCTTGAAAAGTGAGGCGGAAGTGATATAATTTCACAGAAATTTTTCGGTAAAAGGAGGTAATAATGGCAGAGGCGAAACCGAAACGGCAGAAACAGGTTGTTCTCTTTACCTCGCCGGGATGTGTCTGGTGCACCCGGGCCAAAACCTTTTTCAAAAAGAACGGTGTGAAGTTCAAAACCATCGATATAAGCACCAACAAGCAGGCGGCGAAAGATTGCGAGCGGCACGGATGCCGCGGTGTACCCGTCGTTCTCATAGGCAGTCAGTGGATCTGCGGATTCGACGAGCCGAAAATAAAGAAAGCATTGGAACTTAAATGATCACATTCAGCGACCTTCTTCTGAAACTCCAGACCTTCTGGGCCGAGCAGGGGTGTAACATCGTTCAGCCCTACGATATACCTTCGGGTGCGGGAACGTTTCACCCTGCTACGCTTCTGCGGAGTCTCGACTCCGGCCCCTGGTCTGCCGCATATGTCGCTCCGAGCAGGCGTCCCACCGACGGCAGGTACGGTGAAAACCCCAACCGGCTCGGTGCATATTACCAGTTTCAGGTGCTCATAAAACCGAGCCCCGACGATATACAGGATCTCTACCTCAAGAGCCTGGAGTATATCGGGCTTGACCTCTCGAAGCACGATATACGTTTCGTCGAGGATAACTGGGAGTCTCCGACACTGGGTGCATGGGGGCTGGGCTGGGAGGTCTGGCTCGACGGCATGGAGGTTACGCAGTTTACATATTTCCAGCAGGTCGGCGGCATAGCCTGCGATCCGGTCGCCGCGGAGATAACGTATGGAACCGAGCGTCTGGCGATGTACCTCCAGGGGGTGGAGTCCGTTTTCGATATAGTCTGGAGCATGAAGGATGGGCATGTAACCAGATATGCGGATGTCCACAAGGAGAGCGAGTACGAGTTCAGCAGGTACAACTTCGAAATCGCCGATGTCAGAATGCTTTTCAGGCACTTCGACGATGCCGCCGCGGAGTGTCGCAGGTGTCTCGACGCCGGGCTCCCTCTGCCGGCTTACGACCAGTGTATGATCGCTTCGCATATCTTCAATACGCTGGATGCAAGGAAGGCGATTTCCGTTACCGAGAGGGCGAACTACATACTCAAGATACGCGATCTGGCAAAAGGGTGTGCAGAGCTCTACAAGGAGCAGGAGCCCGAAAGAGAGGCGAGAGTGAAAGGCGTGACGGCGTGACTGTCGGCGAAGTCTACGAGCTTCTGGACTCCATCAGCCCGTTCGAGCTTCAGGAGAGCTGGGACAACAGCGGTCTTCTTCTGGGAGATGGAACAAGAGGTGCGGAGCGTATCGTTCTGAGTGTCGATATCGATGCCGGGATGATCGAAGAGGCGGCGGAGGGAACACTCTTCGTCCTCCACCATCCGCTGATCTTCTCGGGGCTCAAACGGCTTGTATGGGACGAATATCCGGCAAACCTGCTCGAAAAGATGGTCGCAAAAAGGCATTCGCTGATCGCCATGCACACCAACTTCGACCGGACCCATCTGAACCGATACGTATTCGAAAAGGTCCTGGGTTTCGAAACGTCACACTGCGAAGATTTCATCTGCCGTGCGGAGGGGGAGTGGAGAAGCGACGAACTGCTCGCGGATATAAAAGCGAGACTGGGGCTCGAGCGGATGAGGGTAGTCGGGGAGAGCAGGGTGCTAAGAAGCGTGGCCATGACCACCGGAGCGGGGGCAAGTCTGCTCGACACGGTAGATGCCGATCTTTTTCTGACAGGCGACATCAAGTTTCACGACGCTATGAAAGCCAGTTCGAAAGGTATTATGATGGCCGATATAGGCCATTTCGAGAGTGAGCGCCATTTTGCCGACGCTCTTGCGGAGTGTTTGAAAAATTTGCCGATTCCGGTTATAATTGCACAATCAATCAACCCCTTTACCTACATTTAACCAAGGAATTCCATGAACAAGCATCTTGAAGATCTGATCAAGCTCTCCGGCATAGATCGGACAATAGACGCGTTTGAACCGAAGATAGAAGAGGCCCGATCCAGGCTTAACGCCGTCGAAGAGGAGCAGACCGCGGTAGAGAAAGAGATCCAGCAGCTCTCCGACGAGATCAGGGAGAGCGAGCTCAAGAAGGCGAAAAACGAACTCCATATCCAGGAGCTCGGCGACAAGCTCGAGGCGAACAGAAAGAAGAGTGCGGAGGCCAAGACGGAAAAAGAGATAAAGGCGCTGCAGCTCGAAGAGGAGATCGCGAAAGAGCAGCTCGATTTCGCCCATGAGGAGATCGAACGGCTCGAGGCGCTCATCGAGACGAGAAAGAGTGAGATAGAGACGAAAGAGGCTGAGCTTGCCGCTCTGCGTGAGAAGAACGCCCTCATCAAAGAGGAGGTCGAAAATGAGCTCGCCGAGATCGAAAAAGAGAGGCAGAGACTCTTCGAAGAGAAGCAGAACCTGGTTTCAAAAATGAGCCAGAAGATACTCGCTTTCTACGACAAGATACGCCGATGGGCCAAAAACAGTGCGGTCGTACCTGTACGGAAACAGGCGTGCATGGGCTGCTATATGAAGATAAACGACAAGACCTATGCCGAGGTGATCAAAGGTGAAGAGATTACCACCTGCCCGCACTGCGGACGAATCCTCTATCTCGAAGTCCGGAAAGAAGAAGAGAGCGCTGAAGCATAACCTCTTCGCAGCCCTCTATACGCTTGCGGCGGGGGGGCTCTATCTGCTTTCTCTTCCGCTGATACTCCTGCTCTCATTCAGAAAAAAATACCGCCGTTCCATTCCCGCCCGTTTTCTGCTTTGGCGCAACCCGCCGCTTGAAGAAGGGAAGATCTGGTTCCATGCGTGCAGCTTCGGAGAGACGAGGGCGCTCAAACCTATAATAGAGGCTTTGGGGCGGAGCAGGTGTGCCGTCACGACCATCACGCAGACCGGATTCGAAGAGGCCCGGAAGATTTCTGACGAGGTACGCTACCTACCTTTCGAACCGCTCCTGTGGTTCTGGACAGGCCGCCAGAAGGTGCTGGCCGTAATGGAGGCGGAGCTGTGGTTTCTCCTCTTTTACATAGCCAAACTGCGCGGGGCGAAAACGGTGCTTATAAATGCGCGTATTTCGGACAGATCGTGGAAGAGTTACCTCCGCTTCCGATGGTTCTACTCGAAAATCTTCGACCTGATAGACGAAGTATACGCGCAGAGTGAAACCGACAGGCGTAGGCTCGAGAGACTCGGTGCGAAAAATGTGGAGGTGATCGGAAACATAAAACTGGCAGAGCCGGCGCGAGTCACCAGGGAGTATGCGAAGCCGCCGGGTACGGTCGTAACGGCTGCGAGTACGCACGAAGGTGAAGAGGAGGGCATTCTGGAGGCCTTCATAGAGTGGAAAAAGGGGTGTGAAGATGCGAAACTTCTGATAGTTCCGAGACACCCCGAGCGTTTCGACAGGGTTTACGAAACTGTGAAAAAGCGTGCCGGTGAAGAGGGTTTGAGTCTGCACAGATGGAGCGAAACCCGGAGCCTGGAGGGCGATATCGTTCTAATAGATGCGATGGGGGAGCTGATAAACCTCTATGCGGTGAGCGATATCGTGGTTCTCGGCGGAGCCTTCGCACCGGTAGGCGGGCACAATCCGGCGGAGGTTCTCCCCTTCGGATGCAGGCTTGTCACGGGAAGGCGGATATTCAACCAGAAAGCGATCTTCGACCAGATGGAGGGAGTGCTCTTCTGCGATCTTCCGGAGCTTGCTGAGACTCTCCGTAAAGCCAGGGATTCAGAGCCACCGCGGCTTAGAAGGAGAGTCTCACTGGAGAGTCTGTTGAAGGGGATTTCCGATGTGGTATGATATAAGGAAAGAGGGGTATGTGGATCTCTTCGTCACAGCGAGACCATCGAGCGGCAAAAACGCTTTTGCCGGTATCTACGACGATACCCTGAAGATCTACATAAAAGCGCCCGCGGTAGAGGGTGCGGCAAACAGGGAGCTGGTGAAGTTCCTCTCGAAGAGCTTCAAAATTCCGAAAAGCGAGATAGTCCTCCTCTCCGGAGAGACAGGAAAAAGAAAGAGGCTTCGCCTCCCGATAAACGAAAAAGTGGAAGAGTTCATTAATGAAAACAGATGAGAAGAGAGAGAAGGCTTACAAACTTCTGGCGGTACAGATGGGGCTTTCGAACTCCAAGGCCAAGGAGCTGATAGACAGGGGTGTAGTCTATGTGGGAAACAGAAAAGTCGCGATAGCCAGAGGGGAGCTGCCGGTAGAGACGAAGTTTCGTGTTCTGAAGCTCAACGAGCCGAGGGTCATTTTCGAAAACGATGAAGTGCTGGCTATAGACAAACCCGCTTTCCTTACAAGCGACGAAGCGGCTTCATCGTTCAAAGGTGCCAGGCTGCTGCACAGGCTCGACCGCGAAACGAGCGGTGTTCTGCTCCTCTCCAGGAGCAAATCTTTCCATAAGCGTGCGGAGGAGGCGTTCAGGGCCAGGGCGGTCTACAAGGTGTATACCTGCTAGGTTCAGGGAATCGTAAGCGAACCGACGACGATAGAGAAGCCTATCAAAACGGTCAAGAAAAACGGTGTCGCATACAGCAAGGTGGATCGCAGGGGGAAAGATGCCGTTACGCATATAGAGCCGGTGATGATCGTAGGCAGCCGTACGAAGCTGAGGGTCACGATAGAGACGGGACGTACCCATCAGATAAGAGTGCACCTCAGGAGCATCGGGCATCCGATTATCGGTGATTCGCAGTATGGAGTGGTGTCGGCGCAGACGAACCGGATGCTTCTTCACGCACTGGAGCTGAAGCTGCTAGGTTACGACTTCAGGGCGAAAGAGCCGAAAGGGTTCGACGTATTTGCAGGCGCCTAATCAAAATTAAAGTGTTTATAAGCTAAAATTCCAGACTTTGAGTAGAGCCCTTTCAACTTATGTTGTGAAACCGGCGCGGCATCATTTCGAAATCTGAGATTTCACAGCTTTAGGGGGTGCTGAGGAGGGTAAGTCCCTGCCGAAGCATGGGCTAACAAATTTTGCGCAAGATCAGTGAACAAAATAAATATTATATAATGGAGCAGGCGTGTTCGAGTCGTTAAGCAGCAGTTTTCAAAATGCCATATCGAAGATACGTTTCAGAGATGACGAAAAGGCGCTCAAGCGTGCTCTGGGTGAGCTGAAAAAGTCTCTGCTGAAGGCTGACGTACACCATAAAGTGGTCAAAGAGCTGCTCAGTGTAGTGGAGCGTGAAACAAAACTCGCCGGAATAGGTAAAGAGAACTTTCTAAAAGCCCTCAAGGAGGAGTTGACGCAGATCCTGACAGCACCGGGAAAGCAGGGTTTCGTCTACAGTTCGACTCCCCCTACCGTCGTGATGATGGCCGGTCTGCAGGGATCCGGAAAGACGACGACATCGGGTAAGCTCGCCTACTATCTCAAGCTCAGAAAGAAGAGGGTTCTTCTTGCGGCGGCCGACCTCCAGCGCCTTGCCGCAGTAGAGCAGCTCAGGCAGATAGCGGAGCAGATCGAGGTCGACGTTTTCGCCGACGAGTCGATAGGAGATCCGGTCGAGGTGGCGAAAAGAGCGCTGCAGAAGGCCAAAGATGGAAACTACGACGTTCTGATAGTCGATACCGCGGGCCGTCTGGCTATCGACGAGGAGCTGATGGATGAGATCAAGAGGGTAAAAGAGGTTCTGAACCCCGACGAGATCTTCTATGTCGCCGACTCCCTTACCGGGCAGGATGCCGTAAGAAGTGCGGCAGCGTTCAACAAGGAGCTGGGAGTTACCGGTGTCATCCTGAGCAAATATGACGGAGACAGCAAGGGCGGTGTGGCTCTGGGTATAGCCAAGCAGGTCGGGGTACCGCTTCGCTTCATAGGTTCGGGAGAGAAGATGCCCGACCTGGAGGTTTTCATTCCCGACCGTATCGTCGGACGTCTCATGGGCGCGGGAGATATAGAGTCTCTTGCCGAGAGAGCCTCCGCGGTCATCGATGAGAAAGAGGCCAAAAGGGTCGCGAGAAAGATCAAGAAGGGGCAGTTCAACTTCAACGACTTCCTTGAGCAGCTTGAGCAGATGAAGAAGCTGGGAAGCCTGAAGTCCATAGTAGGCATGATTCCCGGGATGGGAAAGATGGCCAACGCCCTCAAAGATATGGACCTCGAGAACTCCGGAGAGATCAAGAAGATCAAGGCGCTTATAAGCTCGATGACTCCGGCGGAGAGGGAGAATCCCGATCTTCTCAACAACAGCCGCAAGAGGCGGATAGCCAAAGGGGCCGGCCTCAACCAGATGGAGGTCAACAAGGTTCTGAAACAGTTCAAAAACGCAGCAAAGATGGCCAAAAAGTTTTCCGGCAAAAAGGGGATGCAGGATCTCCAGAATATGATGAGCCAGATGCAGGGCGGCGGGTTCCCCCGCTGAAACTACCGCGGGACATTGACCTAAACGATCCCGTCAATCGCTTAGGTCAATGCCTCTTAGGGTAACGAAAACAAAATATCTTCAAGGAGAAAAGATGACTACCATAAGACTTACGCGCATGGGACGCAAAAAGAGACCTTTTTACAGAATCGTTGTGACAGACAGCAGAAAAAGACGTGACAGCGGCTGGATAGAGTCCATAGGATACTACAATCCGATGACCGAGCCCGCTACCGTCAAGATAGACGAAGAGAGACTCAACTACTGGCTCAGCGTAGGCGCCAAGCCGAGTGAGCGTGTCAAGAAACTCACCGGAAAGTAAAATGGTCGAAGATTTTGTGCGCGATTTTGCGAAGATGATCGCATCACACCCCGGGCTGATATCAGTAAAACGGCAGAACCTGGGTGAAAACTTCGATGAGATCGTAATCTACGCGCACAAAGAGGATGCCGGCAAACTGATAGGAAAAGAGGGGCGTATGATCAATGCCCTGAAAACCGTTATCAGCGGCTGCAAGGCCAAAGACGGCATCAGCTACCGGGTAAATGTACAGGCGATAGAGGAGTCGAAGGGGTGAACCCCGAAAAGATTCCTGTAGCCCGGATAGGGAAGAGTGTCGGGCTCAAAGGCGATATGCGCCTCAATCTGCTGAGCGATTTTCCCGAGCAGTTCAAACCCGGTGCAAAGTTTATGAGCGACAGGGGTGATCTGGTTGTCGAATCCTACAACCCTTCGAGGGGGGTGATCAGGTTCAGGGGCATAGAGAGTGTAGACGAAGCGAAACCTCTTACCAACGCATATCTCTACACTACGAAAGAGGCCGGCGAAGCTGCATGCAGACTCGGTAAAGATGAGTATTTCTGGTATCAGATAATAGGCCTTGAGCTTGTCGAAGATGGTGAAAAGATCGGCCGTATCTCCGATATAGAGCGGCTTGCCGGAACGGACTACCTTCAGGTCGAGACATCCGCGGCCCTGGTAGAGAAGGGGGCCGCGAAGAGGTTTCTTGTGCCATATATCGACCGCTACATCGTCGGTGTCGACCTGAAAGAGGGGATAGTAGAGAGTTCGGGCGCAAAAGAGATCCTGGAAGCCAGCTGATGCGTTTCACTTTCGTCACACTATTCTGGCCGCTGATGGAGGGCTACTTCAAGGACTCCATTCTAAAGCGCGCCGTCGAGAGCGGTATTCTTGAGATAGACCATCTGGATCCGAGAGAGTTCACGACCGACCGACACCGCAAAGTGGACGACACGATGGCCGGCGGCGGTGCCGGAATGGTCATGATGCCGCAGCCCCTCTTCGATACGCTTGCGCATATAAAAGAGAGTTCGCGTGACGCTCATATCATATTCCCGACACCGGTCGGAAAGCCGTTTGTGCAAAAAGATGCCAAAAGGCTGGCCGAAAAGAGCCACATCGTGTTTGTGAGCGGGCGGTACGAGGGGATAGACGAGCGCGTCATAGAGAGATGGGCGGACGAGTGCTTCTCTATCGGCGACTATATACTTACCGGAGGCGAGCTGCCGTCGATGGTGATGGCCGATGCGATAAGCAGGATAGTACCAGGTGTTCTCGGAAATGCACAATCCCTGGAGTCGGAGAGCTTCGAATCTCTTCTCCTGGAGGCACCGTCGTTCACCAGACCTAAAAGTTTCCATAATTTAAGCATACCTTCAGAGTTATTAAAGGGAAATCATAGTAAAATTAACGCCCTGAAAAAAACGCTGGCGTTATCTAAAACAAAATATTTTCGCCCGGAGCGATATTTGAAATTTACCCAAAGGGAAAGTGATGAGAAATCGATATATTGAGTCATTCGAAAAGTCTCAGATTGAGAGCAAGAGTATTCCGGAGTTCCGTGCAGGAGATACGGTTCGCGTCGCCGTCAACATCAAAGAGGGTGAGAAGACCCGTGTACAGAATTTCGAAGGTGTCTGCATCGCCGTTCGGGGAGAGGGTACCGGCAAGACTTTCATCGTCAGAAAGATCGGTGCCAACAATGTGGGCGTGGAGCGTATATTCCCGATCTACTCCGACAGTATCGAAAAGATAGAGGTTCTCAGACGCGGACGTGTCCGCAGGGCGAAACTCTTCTACCTGCGTGAACTGCGCGGAAAAGCCGCAAGAATCAAAGAGCTTCGAAGAAAATAGCTCTTTTGCCGGGGCTACGGCTCCCGGCCTTTTCAGTAAGCACATGACTTCAATGATCATGACTGCTTCTTCCGGTGCTATTGCCGGATTTATGTTCCCAGCCTCTCTGTTTTTACAAAATCTTTTAACGCCTTTGAAAAGAGAAGGTTTCTCTTCTCTCCGGCCAACCGGAGATAGACAACCCCCTATACTTCAGACAAGGAATACCCCATGAAAAAAGTTATTGCGTTTGTAACGGTTCTGATCTCCATGCTCTTTGCCCAGAGTTCAGGCAAGGCCCACCCTGAAGTGGTGCTCCATACGAACATGGGTGACATAGTTCTGGAGATACGTCCCGATTATGCCCCTCTTGCAAGCGAAAACTTCCTTACACATGTAAAGAACGGTTACTACGACGGCACGAAGTTTCACCGTGTCATCGAGGATTTCATGATCCAGGGAGGCGATCCGACGGGAACGGGCAGAGGAGGCGAGTCTATCTGGGGCAAGCCCTTCAAAGATGAGTTTGCTCCCAACGTGGTATTCGACAGGCCCGGTATTCTGGCGATGGCAAACGCGGGAAGAAACACGAACGGCAGCCAGTTTTTCATTACGGTAGCTCCCACCCCCTGGCTTAACGGCCGCCACACGATTTTCGGATATGTCAAAAACGGGATGGATGTCGTGATAAAGATATCCGAAACAGGTGTCGACAGATACGACAGACCTCTGCGGGATATAAAGATTATGAAGGCCGAAGTTGTAGATTGATCTGCCGGCCGGCCCCTTTTTGTAGCCGGTCAGCCGCAAACGGTCTATTTGACCTCCCCGAGGCTATCCTCCACCGACAAAGAGGGCTTCTCAACCTCCCGGTCTGCTGGGGTCGGCTCCTCTTTTTTTTCAGCCGACTCTTTCCGTATAGCTGCTTCGTTTGGAAGCTCCCCATCTTCGATGAGCGCTTTTCTAAAAGCTCTCCCTCTCTCCAGCGCTTCGGAGAGCTGCTCGGACGGAGTCCCCTCCATCGTAACGACCGTTATATTGAGTATGGGAACAAGAGCTTCCGCACATACGGCAGCCCTTGAGAGAAGCTTTCTGGAACTCTCTTTGTAGTTTTCGAACTCCGCCCCCTCCGTATAGAGAATACGCCTGATGACGGCATTGTACTCCTGCAGGAAAACATCGAATGTCTCGAGAATATCCCCGAGTTCCGAAATCTCAGAATCCAGCCTCTCCATCGAAGAGATAAAGTGCTCTTTGCGGTCGCGGTAATTCTCGGCGTCTGCGTGGCTGCTTTCGGCCTCCATCAGGTTCCGGCCGGAACTCTTCGACATAAGTATCGACCATGTTATCAGTGCGGCGGCAAGGGCAGCGACCGCCAGTCCGCCCCCTCCCAGCAGGGGTGATGCGTCTGGGTAGCCGAGCGCTCCGCCACCTATCCACAGAAGTAGTTTCTCAATAGTAGAGGGGTCCGTAAATATCTGCTGGTCCGGAGGCGTTCCCGTAGCTACAAAGGCCGCGGCGAGTGCCGCCAGCACCGTGATAAATGCTGCGGCAACGGAGGCCGCTACGGCTTTTAGCTTCCCCTTTTTCGCCGCAGATATCTCCGGAGTTTCGATCTCATCGATACGCTCTGTAAGATCATGTAGCTGCGCCGCAAAGGGGCGCTCGGGTATATCCGCCATCTCAACGGCCGGGGCACCCTCTATTTTGAAAAACAGGTCGTGAAATCTCTTCAATATCTTCCTGGCCAGCCGGTTTCGGAAATTGTCGGCTACGGCCACCCTTTTCTCGAGTCTCTCCCGCGCAAGTGCGCACTTCTCGTCCGTCTCCTCTATGATATGACGAGCCTCTTCTATGAGACTTTCGGCCCTTTTCTGTTTTTGCAGTGTAGAAAACATCCGCTCTCCTGATTTTCATAATTTGCCCGTTTGGCGGGCAGTTTCACCGAAGGTGTCGAATCGGTGTTATGGAATGGTTTCAGTACCTTTTCATCGCAGCACGCGCTTCGCGGTCCGCCATCCTCTTTTTGAGGCTCTCCCTCTTGTCGTGTTTCGTCTTCCCCTTCGCAAGCGCTATCTGCAGCTTTGCCCGGTTTCTCTCATTGAAGTATAGCATCAACGGAACGATGGCAAGCCCCTCCTGCTTCACTTTGCCTAGCCACTTGTCGATCTGTTTGCGATGCAGAAGGAGCTTCCTGGGCCGTTTTTCGTCAGGTTTGTAGTGGGGGTTGGTGCTCTCGAGCAGGGTTATATGCATTCCGAAAACCCACGCCTCCCCCTTTATGATCCTCACATAGCTGTCTTTCAGGTTTACGCGCCCCATCCGGATCGACTTCACCTCGCTGCCGAGCAGCTCTATACCCGCTTCCAGCTTTTCGAGAATCTCATACTCGTGAAACGCCTTTTTGTTTCTTGCGACGATTTTGATCGACATATCTCTGATATCCTTCTGTTGCCCATGCGGGCATCTTTGACTTTAGGCACCTCTAATTATACCCCAGCGGAGGTAATAATCTGACCCACAAATTCCGAAATAGAGAGAGGTACCCGTCACGATCGTTGCGGCCGTGCACTTTGGAAAAACCGTCTGGTTATGTATATTTGCGGGCTGATCTATCGGAAGAGAGTGAAACACCGGCCTCCGGTTACGGTTTTGAACTACCGTGGCCTGGCGTAACGTCAGCGGTCAGAGCTTTTCGAAAAATGTGCTGCCGCTTCCGCTGAAAAACCTGCCCGGTGCGGCATACCTCTCCAGCTCTCCGTATGCTAGCAGCGCGGCCGCGTAGAGGTCGTTGGCCGTCAGGGGGTCGACCTCCTCCATTATCCGGGCGCTCGGAAGCTCCAGCCACTCCTCTCCGGCTATCGGATCGATTCTCTCCGCAAGCCTCTCTCTGAAGGTCCTGTATACCAGGGTGGTATCACAATGCAGGGGGGGCGTGAAGAGTTCTACCTCAGGAGGCTCCTCTTCGAAGGGGGTTATATCTTCTCCGATTCCCTCCACGTTGGCGCTCCTGTAGCCGTAGACGAAGAACGGAACGTCTGCGCCTATCTTCTCCCCTATCCGCGCCAGTCTCTTTGCGGGTATGTTGAGGGAGCACACTTCGTTGCAAAGGTGCAAAAATGCGGCCGCATCCGAGCTTCCTCCTCCCAGCCCCGCCCCCTGGGGTATTCTCTTTTGCAGACGCACTCCGTACTCTTTGAAAAAAGAGTCGATTCCGGGCGCCTCCTCTTTCAGCAGGCGGTAGGCTTCGCTTACACTGTTTCTCTCCGGCAGCGGGGTGTCGCACTCCAGTTCGAATCCGGCGGAGGGTCTGCTCTTCTTTTCGAAACTCAGCGTATCGTAGAGCGAATCTATGCGAACAAAACGGGAGCGCAACTCGTGGTATCTACCCCTTGTTCCGGTTATCTTCAGGAAGATATTGATTTTGGCCGGTGCGAGGCGCTTCATGATTCGGCGAGTCTCTCCTTGAGTTTGTCGATCAGCTGGGAGGGTGCCTCTTTGGAGGCTCTTCTGTTCTCTTCGCTTACTGCAAGAAAGAGCTCCTCTCTGAGTATGGTGACATCTCCGGGGGCCTCTATTCCGATGCGCACTCCATGCCTGTCGCATGAAATTATCTTGATTACGATATCTTCACCGATACGAATCGCTTCATCTTTTTTGCGTGTCAGTACGAGCATAGTTCCACCTTGTTTAGCA
The DNA here is from genome assembly GCA_003945285.1 of Hydrogenimonas sp. Lineage (NCBI taxonomy): Bacteria > Pseudomonadati > Campylobacterota > Epsilonproteobacteria > Campylobacterales > Hydrogenimonadaceae > Hydrogenimonas > Hydrogenimonas sp. The sequence continues at coordinate 1,899,686 of AP019005.1, read as the reverse complement.
GATAGGCAACCCGGTCGCCGTCATCAATCTCTATAATAGCAAAATATTTGTCAAAAAGTGTGTGGTATATGCCGGGATTTCGATTCTCGAATTTCGACTTTTCCAGTTTTCTGCCGAGAAGCAGATCTTTATGATCCCCAAGATAGCGGTTTTCAGGCGGCTCCAGGTAGTCGAGGGGATCAAGAGGCTTCTCATCTTCGTATATGAACGCCCCTTCACGTATGCGCTCAAGATAGCTGAGCGCCCCCGCAGATCCAAGCTCTGCGGCGACCGCTTCGCCGAGAGAGCGGATGTAGGTTCCCTCTCCTACGTCCGCTTCGAATGTGATGAACGGATGGCTGTAGTGTAGAAACCTGATATCGTAGATCGTAGAGGTGCACTCCTGCAGCTTCACCTCCTCCCCGGCGCGTGCAAGGTCGTATGCCCTTCTGCCCTCTATGCGTTTGGCGCTGAAGCTCGGAGGGGTGTATCTGAATTCGCCTTTGAACGACTCAAGAGTCGATACTATCCTCTCCTCCGGGAGCGGCGGCAGGGGTGTTATGCGGTTTACCGACTCTATATCGAGAGTCTCGCTTTCGGCACCGAGCCATAGAGTCGCCCTGTATGTTTTTGGGCTCTTTTTAAGAAAGCGGAAGAGTTTCGTATACTGGCCGAAAGCTATTATGAGAACTCCGCATGCGAAAGGGTCCAGTGTACCGGAGAATCCCGCTTTTTTCACACCGTAGCGCCTCTTTATGCGGGAGAGTAGGTGGTTGGAGCCGGTGAACATCGGTTTTCTGGCCACAAAGAGGCGGTTTTGAGAGGACAACCCTACAGCCCTGCCGAGATGGAGATCGCCATCGGAGATTCAGACCTTTTCGACGAACGAGGAGAGAATCTCCCTCCTGTCGCCGCCGAAGTTTATCTGGAGTTTGAAATCTCTCCCGGCACGTGAGACGCCGAGAACACGCCCGATACCGAAGAGTTTGTGCTTCACGAGATCCCCTTTTTTGTATCCTACCGATTTCTCGATGACCAAAGAGCCCTCCAGCAGCCCCGCTTCTGTCAGGAAGCGGCTCTTCTCCAGCTGTTTCCTGCGCCCTTTGTGAAATCTGCTCTGTACCGTCGAGAGTGTAAGGCTCTCTTTGGCTCTCGTCATCGCCACGTAGCCGAGCCTTCGCTCCTCTTCTATATCGCAGCCGTCTCCAAGGAGCGGAAAGAACTCCTCCTCCATACCTATAACGAAAAGGTGCCTGAACTCCAGCCCCTTCGAAGCGTGGACACTCATGATGGATATCTGCTCCCCCTTTATCTGGTCCTGCTCGCTCTGAAGAGATATCTCGTTGAGGAAGGCGTCCAGGCTCATATCGGGGCTCTTCTTCACCATATCGCGGAACAGGCCGTAGAACTCGTCGAGGTTGAGCACTCTCTCCATTCCGTCGGGCATGGAGGCGTAGTACTCTTTTAGGCCGATTGTAGGTTCCAGCATCTCTATAAACTCCATAGTGGAGCGCTCCAGTGTCTCCTGCAGTATCTCCAGGTCGTTTATGAACCTGTTTATTGAGGCGTAGGCTTTTTTGCTCAAAAGCTTGGAGAGCTCCGACTTCGGTGTTTCGGCAAGGAATTGGTAGAGCGACTGCCGCCGTTCGAAGGCCGCCCTCTCTATCTTGTCGATGGTCGCTTTGCCTATTCCCCTTTTCGGCCTGTTTATCACCCTTTTGAAGCTGAAGTCGTCGTGGCTGTTGGCTATGATGCGTAGGTAGCTTATGGCATCTTTGATCTCCGCCCGTTCATAGAAGCGTACACCCCCTACGAGCTGATAGGCTACGCCTGCACGGTTGAGCCCCTCTTCAAGGGAGCGGGAGAGGGCGTTTATACGGTATAGAACCGCTATTTCGCCGGCAGGAACACCGCTATCGATCAGCTGCTTTATAGCACGGGCAATCTTGTCTGACTCTTCGTTTTCGTCATGGCTCTGAAAAAGTGTTACCGGTTCACCTCTCCCTTTTGTGCTGATCAGCCTCTTTCCAAGCCTTCCGCGGTTATGCTGGATGAGAAGGTTCGCCGCCGAGAGAATCTCTTCGGTGGAGCGGTAGTTGTTCTCCAGTTTCACCACTTTCGTGCCTTCGAACATGTTGGAGAACTCCAGTATGTTCTTTATGTTGGCGCCCCTCCAGCCGTATATGCTCTGGTCGTCGTCCCCGACTACACATAGGTTTGTATGTGAGTGGCAGAGCTTTTTTAGCAGCTGCAGCTGCAGTTCGTTGGTATCCTGGTACTCGTCTACCATTATATACCTGTAGCGTTCGCTGATGCTCTTTCTGATATCTTCGTCTTTGTCCAGGATTTTGTAGGTGAGCATGAGAAGGTCGTCGAAATCGACAAGGTTGTTCTCTTCGAGGTACTCCTGGTAGATTTTATAGATTCTCGATATCGTCTTGTAGTTCGGATGTTCGGCCTGCTCCACCGCCTGATCGGGATCTATGAGAGAGTTTTTGTATCTGGATATCTCGCTCGCCACCAGCGGTGTAGGGAGCTCTTTGCTTATCTGTTTGACGATTCTCTTCTTGTCGTCAGTGTCGATGACTATGAAGTCGTTTTTCCGTTCCAGTCTCTCGATATTGAACTTCAGAAAGAGGAGACCGAATTTATGGAAGGTGCACAGAAGAGGCGGGTATACCGGGTTCTCTATCATGGAGAGGGCTCTCTCCCTCATCTGCGAGGCCGCTTTGTTGGTGAAGGTGAGTGTGAGCGTATTTGCCGGATCTATTCCCAAAGAGAGCAGATAGGCCAGGCGGGATGTGATGGTCTTCGTCTTCCCGCTGCCGGCCCCGGCAAGAATGAGCAGGGGTCCGTCGATATGACGGGCCGCTTCACGCTGCTGCTGGTTCAGTTCTTCCAATATCTTATCCATCGAATCGCTTGTCTTTTTAAATCGGTAACTAGCTGATGTTGCGCAAAATCCACGCGCCGAATGCAACTGTCAGCCGGATGCCGCAGAATATCCGAAAAACGCCGACCTTCCCGGTTCACTTACGGATAGGTGCGGTTTTTCAAAACGATATCTTTCCACTCAAACCGCGGGGTAGATACATTTTGCATAACATCGGTAATTAAATTAAGTATACCAAAAAAATTTTAATATTTCGGTTATTCCCGAAAGGCTGCCTCTGTGAGGGAAAATAATTTGTCCGTAAAAATAAACAAATAATAAAAAATTATTGCTTTTGGAAAGATAATTTGCTAGAATAACAAATAAAAATATTAAGGATAGATTATGTTGAAAGATTTTGCGAAACTGGAGACCTTTTTGACGGTCATCCGGGAACATAGTTTTTCCAAAGCTTCGGCGAAGCTCGGGATCTCCCAGCCTGCTGTCACGCAGCAGATCAAGTTTATCGAAAAATATCTCGACTGTAAAGTGATTGAACGCAAAAAAAACGGGGTGATCCTTACCAAAGAGGGTGAAGATCTATACCGTATCGCACTCCGTCTCGAGAAGTGCATCAACAGTGCCGAGAGAGATCTGATAAAGATCATAAACAAAGAGATCACCTTCAGAATAGGAGCCTCTTTCACCATCGGCAACTTCGTCATTCCCGGCAAATGCCTCAACAACATCAAAGAGGTCATCCGTAATGACGTACAGGTGAAAGTGGAGCTGTCGGCGCAGGTTATAGACGATATTCTGGACAAGAAGATAGACCTCGGCCTCATAGAGTCTCCGGTTTTCAAAGATGACGTGATCTACCGCGAATGGCTTGATGACGAGCTTGTGATCTTCAGCAACAGGCCTCTTCCCCGGTATCTGAAGCCGGAGGATCTCAAAAGTTTCCGATGGATCTGCAGAAACGAGTCTTCACATACCAGGAAGCTGGTGAAAGAGGTTTTCGAAGAGATCGGATTCGACTGTAACGGACTCGATGTTCTGTATGAAGTTGACAGCACATCCACACTCAAAGCCTCGATTCTGAAAGCGGACAAAGATGAGAGCAAGCCGCCGGTAGTATCGGTCATATCACATGCCGCCGTTGCGGACGAGGTTGAAAACGGACTCCTTTACGAAGCGAAAATCAGAGGCCACCGCATAAAGAGAAAACTCTACATAGCCTACTCCAAAGAGCGCAAGCACGATGCATTCATCGAGAATGTGGTAGGTTACCTGCAGCAGGCCAAGTGCTAGAGCGGGGCTCAGCTTTTTTTGATGAACTTCCTGTTTTCAGGATTGCTTAAAAAGGCCTCCATGGAGCTCTTCTCGCCGGGCTTCTCCTTTTGAATCTCTTCAGTTTCCTGAGGAAGCGCCATGTTTATCAGCAGAGGCGTCTCCTCCACTATGACCTGTAAAACTGCCAGAATCGGCATCGATACCACGCTTCCGAAGTTCTGAGGCCCGAAACCGGCTTCGAAATATATCTTTCGCTCACTTAACTCAAAACTTTCGAATGTGTATCCGGCGATCATGAAAAGAGTGACGCTCGGAAGCTGTTCGTAGAGCTCCGAAGGCAGAGGGGGATCGAAGTCGACATGTTCGATATTGCAAAGGAGTCCGAAAGCCAGGCCCTCATCCAGCAGAAACGCGATCATATCTTTCAGATGCGCCTGCATCATATCCCGAAAATCGGGGCTGTTTACAAGTTTGACGATCATTTTGCCATCTTTGGTGCTTTATTATTCTCTATTCGGTTATTATACCACTTTCTACCGGCTCGAACCCGATCATCGCGTTCAGCAGTGCGAACCTGTCAAAGCCGCGTATCTCGTCTACTCTTATATCCCTGGGGACCAGGAAACCGCTTCTTATCAACCTTTCACGGGTCGTGCCGCGCAGAAGAGGTCTTTTGGGGGTCACCCAGGTGCGTCCGTTGAAAAAAGCGATATTGGCTATCGAAGTGTCCGTCACAAACCCGTCGCGGACTATCAGAATCTCATCCGCGTCACCCCTCTTTTCGAAGAGCTCGTCCAGCTCTCTCCTGTCGCTGAACTTGTGTGCGTAGCCGATGGAGGAGTGGACGATCTTCAATCTTCTTATCTCTCTCGGTATATATGGTGAGTAGTCGATATCGGTAACCTCCCGCCCGTATCTGATGCGGCATTTGAGTATTCCGGAACCGGTCGGAGGGTGTATGATGGAGGCTAGATCTATATCTTTCGCTTCGTCAGGGAAGAGTGCGGCTCTGCTGGAGTCGAAACGGGCCTGATGGTAGGATAGATGCTGTATCGATCCGTTGTGGATGCGTATGGTTTCAAAAAGCATTATTGCTCCTTTTTCTGCTATGCCCGGGAACCCAGTGCGCATATGCCGAAGCGCAAGAGGCGGAGCGGAGTCCGCTATGTATCTTCGCTGAAGAGCTCCGTACTGAGATATCGTTCGCCGGTATCGCACAGAACGGTAACGATGGTCTTGCCTCTGTTCTCGGGACGGGAGGCGACTTTTACGGCTGCGTGCACATTGGCGCCGGATGAGATTCCGACCAGTATCCCCTCCTCTTTCGCTATGCGTCTGCTCATGGCGAAAGCCTCTTCATTGGAGACCTTTATAACCTCTTCGTAAACTTCGGTGTCCAATATTTTCGGGACGAAACCGGCACCGATACCCTGGATCTTGTGGGGGCCGGGTCTTCCACCGGAGAGGACCGGGGAGCTGCTCGGCTCCACCGCTATGACCTTGACTGAAGGGAGCCTCTGCTTCAGGACCTCTCCAACCCCGGTTACGGTTCCTCCCGTTCCTACGGCGGCTATGAAAATATCCACATTTCCGCCGGTATCTCGAAGTATCTCTTCGGCGGTGCTCTTTCTGTGTATCTCCGGGTTGTCGGGGTTTTCAAACTGCTGGAGTATCAGGGAGTTTTTTATATCTCTTTTTAACTCTTCGGCGCGGTCTATCGCCCCCTGCATCCCTTCGGCGGCCGGGGTGAGTTCCAGTTGGGCCCCGAGCGCCTTGAGAAGTTTTCTCCTCTCTATACTCATCGACTCCGGCATCGTTAGTATGAGCCTGATCCCTTTCGCGGCACAGATACTCGCCAGGGCGATACCGGTATTGCCGCTTGTAGGCTCTATAACCGTGCTGTTTTCATCTATAATGCCGCGTTCGAGTGCACGCTCTATCATATTTTTGCCGATTCGGTCCTTCACGGAACCTCCAGGGTTCATAAATTCGCACTTTCCCAGAATCGTACACCCGGTCTCGTCGCTCCGGGCGTTAAGCCTTACCAGCGGAGTGTTTCCTATGAGTTCGGTTACGTCGTTGGCTATATTCATAATTTCCTGTCTCCTTGCAAATATCATCTCTACAGGCTCTCGTTCGGGTATATCCACGGTTTCATTTATATGATAGTAGCATAAGAGATAATAAAAATGAATTATGAGCGTAAAATATGTGAAATTTGTCTCGGCAAAACTCTCTCCGACTGCACTTCGCACTCTTAACGTGGCGTTATCACGGTCGTAATCGGGCCGTTTGTCGCATGGTAGATTATCGTGCCGTGGCGGTCGGACTGAAGCTGAAGAAGGAGCCTCTGCAAAGAGGGCTCTATGGATGGCAGAAACCATGCGTTGTTACTTATGGCGACCATATACTTCGGACTCTTCTCAAAGAGTCTGTCGGTCGTAGCTTCGTAGCAGATGGCGTTTCGCCACTCGACTCCGGCCATCGTGAAGTCGCTGGGGTTTGGAGCGGTTTTGTAGTCGCTCGCTCCGCCGAAGAATATTTTGTTGACCCATCTTCCTATCCATGAGGGCAGCGGGACCTCCTCCCCGAAAGGTACGAGTACCACCTTGTGCATCACCCTCATTTCGCCGTTTTTGAAGAGGTAGGATGAGTTGTACGACCTGCCCTTTTCGTAGTAGAGAGCCCCGGTCAGAATTGTGATCTTTCGGCTCAGCTTCAGCAGCCGGTCTATAAGCTCAATCTCCCGGTTGAGGTAGAGAGGAAATGCGCTTTCGGGGAGAACTACGGCCCTGTACCCCTCTCTCTCCGCCTCTTTGACCGATGCGATATTCGCCTCCACTATCACCCTCAGATACCTCGGGTCCCACTTGTCGCGCTGGTCGAGAGAGGTTTGGACCAGTTTGACCGGAATTTCGGGAGGGTGTGCCTCCTGCGGAATATGGAGTGCCGCGACAATCCCCGCTGCCGCAATCCACCGCAGCTTTGTGCGCAGAATTATGAGGAGAGTCAAAGAGGCGAGTACCGCCCATAGCTGCCAGAGGGAGTCTCCGAGAATGGATCCGGTAAAGAGAAGGGCCGGCCTGAACCAGTCGAAACCCATCGGGTGGAGCCACTCTATCAGACCCAGGGCGAGAGCCCTGAGCGCGGTATGCCCCAAAGAGCCTATGAGCCAGAATATCCCCCCGTATACGAGCGATACACCGAGCATGACGAGAGGGATCATCCATGCAAGGTCGTAGTACCTGAAACTGAGGGCTATCCACCAGAACCAGAAGAGTGCGGTAAAAAAGCCGCTCCAAAAGAGTGCGGGACGTTCGAGAGTGAGCCAGAAGTAGAGAGCAGACAGCCCCAGAAGAGTCTGTAGATACGGAAATTGGAGGCCGAAATGAAACAGATAGATGAAAGCCGAGGCACAAAGTGCGGAAAGAAAGCCTAAACTTAGCGTAGCGGTGTTAAAATATCGCATCAAAATTTTCACATACAAGGATTAAAGATGAACGGTGCCGAGCAGGGGAATATTTTAGCTTCATTGTTTCCGCTTCTGATTCTGTTTGCGATCTTCTATTTTCTGGTGATCCGCCCGCAGCAGAAGCAGGCGAAACAGCACAAAGAGATGGTCGCTTCGCTTAAAAAAGGCGATAAGATAGTCACTACCGGCGGTCTCATTGCCGAGGTGATCAAGCCTGAAGAGGATTTTATCAAAATCAAGCTTAACGACGATACGATCGTGAAGCTGGTCCCCGATTACGTTGCAAGAAAGATCGAGGATGAAGCTTAACTACCGCGTCGTAATCTTCATAGCCGCGGCCGTTTTCGGCATAGCGCTCTCGATGCCCTCTCTGCTTCAGACCGAAAAGGGGTCGAAGATAACTCTCGGCCTCGATCTTCAGGGGGGGCTCCATATGCTCCTGGGTGTCGATACCGACGAAGCTATACGGTCGAAAATAAAGTCTCTCGCCTCCGCTATCAAGTACGCGGCCGAAGATGAAGAGCTGATAATTGACGGATTCAAGGTCAGAAACGGAAGGGTCGAGTTCGAGCTTCTCGACAGGGACGATATGCCCAAGATGGATGAGATTCTTAAGAAGATGGAGGGGATCTCGGTTCAGAAAGAGGGGCTGAAATATACGGTTACGCTCACCCCCGAGGAGAAGGAGTCCATAAAGAGATATGCCATTACCCAGGCGGTTGATACGATAAGAAACCGTCTCGACCAGTTCGGCCTGGCAGAGCCTACCGTCGCCAAGCAGGGTAAGGATAAGATTCTCGTGGAGGTACCCGGCATCAAGACCCCGGAGCAGGAGCAGCGTATCCGCGAGCTGATCGCCAAGGCCGCACATCTGCAGCTCATGGCGATAGATGAGGAGCGCGCGGCGAACGTCGACAATATGACACCGGCGGAGGCGGCCAGGTACGGGGATGTGATTCTCGAGGGTGCGCAGAACGGCCGGAAGTACCTTGTGAAAGAGATTCCGATACTAGACGGTTCGATGCTTACCGACGCCCGCGTCGCCTTCGACCAGAACAACCAGCCGGTTATAAACTTCTCCCTCAACTCACAGGGGGCCCAGATATTCGGTGATTTTACAGGGAAAAACGTCGGCAAACGGCTCGCGGTAGTTCTTGACGACAAGGTCTACAGCGCACCGGTGATCAGGGAGCGGATCGGCGGCGGAAGCGGACAGATTTCGGGCGGTTTCAGCGTCAAAGAGGCGCATGATGTCGCAATCGCACTCCGCAGCGGCGCACTTCTGGCCCCGGTTTTCATGGAGGAGAAGCGAAGCGTGGGGCCGAGCCTCGGTGCGGACAGCATCAAGGCGTCGATGATAGCGCTTATAACCGGGTTTATAGCGGTTGTCATATTTATGGTTTTCTATTACGGAATCTCGGGTGTCATAGCCGACGTGGCCCTGATAGTGAACCTCTTCCTTATACTGGCGATAATGGCACTCTTCGGCGCTACGCTGACGCTACCCGGAATGGCGGGTATAGTCCTTACGGTCGGTATGGCTGTGGATGCCAACGTCATCATAAACGAACGGATAAGGGAGCTGCTGTATGAAGGCAAAAGCGTCACCAAGGCTATAGAGCAGGGGTATGCCAACGCCTTCAGCGCGATTCTGGATGCCAACATAACCACTCTGATAGCCGCGGTCGTGCTCTACGCCTACGGTACGGGTCCGATCAAAGGCTTCGCAATAACCATGAGTATAGGTATACTCGCCTCGATGCTGACGGCTATACTGGGAACCCACGGTATATGGCAGATGCTCGAGTCGAAGGTTTCCAAAGAGAGACTCAACATCTGGTTCGGCATAAAGCCTGTCACGAAAGCCGAAGGGAGATAGCAATGGAACTGTTCAGATATAGAAAACCGATCCCTCTGATGGCAAAGTCGAAGATATTCTTCACGATATCGCTTATAGCCGTTCTCGCCTCATACGTCCTGATATTCACCAAGGGTTTCAACCTCGGTATCGACTTCGCCGGCGGTACCGTCGTGCAGGTGAAGTACGACGGTAAAGCACCGATAGACAAGGTCCGGGAGGCTATCCGCGCTTCGGAGATTTTCGAAGGGGCGTCGGTCAACTTCTTCGGCAGTGACGACGAGATAGTCATAAAGGTGCGCACCAGCAGTAAGAAGCTCGGAACCGATATAGGTGACGAAGCCAGAGAGTTGCTCAAAGGTACCGGCAAGTTTGAGATCAGGCGGGTCGATATGGTCGGGCCGAAGGTCGGAAACGAGCTGCGTGAGAAGGGGATAATGGCGCTTGTGCTCGCGATCGCCGGTATTCTTATATATGTATCGTTCCGTTTCGAGTGGCGTTTCGCTATCGCTTCCGTAGTTGCACTCGTGCACGACATATCTATAGCGATGGGTGCGATAGTGCTCTTCAACGTGGAGGTGAATCTCGATATCCTCGCGGCGCTTCTGACGATCCTGGGATACTCTCTGAACGATACGATAATCGTCTTCGACCGTATCAGGGAGGGGCTGGTCACCGTCAGGAGTTCGAAGCTGGCAGATGTCATAGACGAGTCGGTTACCAGAACGCTTTCGCGTACGACCCTGACATCTTTGACCACCTTCTTCGTGGTTCTTACTCTCTTCCTTATGGGTGGAGAGATTATCCACGGCTTCAGCTTTACGCTGCTTGTCGGTATCGTCGTCGGTACCTACAGCTCCATCTTCATAGCCTCGCCTCTCCTGATGGCTATGAAGTTCAATGTTGAAAACTACCGCAAAAAACTTGCCGAAAAGAAAAAGAGAGAAGAGGAGAAGGCCCGCCTGCGTGCCATGTACGAACAGGGGACCGTTTGACGCAACCGGGCTTTGCCCGTTTGCGGATGATGGATGATGGATGATGGATGAAGCCCGAGGGAGATATCCATCTTTTATCCCATCATAAAATGAGAGTTTTGAATGAAATACAATCCTTCCGAGATTGAGAAAAAGTGGCAGAGATTCTGGGACGAAAAGGGCAGTTTCGAACCGAGTGAAGATAGAACTTTGCCCAAAAAATATATTCTTAGTATGTTTCCGTATCCGAGCGGCAGAATCCACATGGGCCATGTGCGCAACTACGCCATAGGAGATGCCCTGGCGCGTTACTGGCGAAAAAAGGGAAACAATGTTCTGCACCCTATAGGGTGGGACGCTTTCGGAATGCCTGCCGAGAATGCGGCTATAAAAAACGGGGTCCATCCCGGAAAGTGGACATATGAAAATATAGAGTATATGCGCAAAGAGCTCGCTTCGCTGGGGCTCTCTTTCTCGAAAGAGCGCGAGTTTGCGACATGTGACCCGCTCTATACGAAGTATGAGCAGGGCTTCTTCATAGATATGTGGGAGAGGGGGCTCGTATACAGGAAGAAGGGGTATCTCAACTGGTGTCCCCACGATAAGACGGTGCTGGCGAACGAGCAGGTCATAGATGGCCGCTGCTGGCGCTGCGACACCCCTATAGTGCAGAAAGAGATGTACCAGTACTACATCAAAATAACCGACTATGCGCAGGAGCTTCTGGACGACCTGAAGAGGCTCGAAGAGGGGTGGCCGAGTCAGGTTATAGCTATGCAGCGCAACTGGATCGGCAGAAGTGTGGGGCTGGAGTTCTCCTTCAGGCTGGATGAGCGGAGCCGCGAAAAGTGCGGAATAGATGAGTTGGAAGTCTTTACGACCCGTCCCGATACGATCTGCGGAGTCAGTTACGCCGCGGTCGCCCCGGAACACCCGGTTGTGAAATCTCTGCTCGAAAAGGGTCTGCTCGACCCTTCGGCGGCGGAAAAGATAGGGCAGATGCAGCGTATGCCTGTACGAGAGCGAAACATGGCGGAGAAAGAGGGGGTGCCGCTCGGCATAGATGTGATCCATCCGGTTACGGGGGAGAAGGTTCCGGTATGGGTGGCCAACTTCGTTCTGATGGAGTACGGAAGCGGCGCGGTCATGGCCGTTCCGGCCCACGACAGCAGGGACTACGACTTCGCGAAAAAGTACGGGCTTCCGATAAAACCGGTTATCTTCCCAAAAGAGGGGGCTCTTCCCGAAGATGAAGCCTATACGGAGGATGGTGTTGTCAGGGGGTGCGACGGTTTCGACGGCCTCTACGGAGAGGAGGCGCGTGACGCTATAATCGGCTGGTTCGAAGAGAAGGGGCTTGGAAAGAGGGTTGTCAACTTCCGCCTGAAAGATTGGGGAGTGAGCCGCCAGCGCTACTGGGGTGCACCGATTCCCATGGTCCACTGCCCGGTCTGCGGTGTTGTTCCGGAGAGCAAGGAGAACCTTCCCGTCACACTTCCCGAGGATGTGGAGATAACCGGAGAGGGGAATCCTCTGGATCACCATCCGGCCTGGAAATTTACCAAGTGCCCCAAATGCGGCGGCGATGCCGAAAGGGAGACCGATACACTCGACACCTTCGTGCAGTCTAGCTGGTATTTCCTCCGCTTTACGACACCTCGGAGGCTCTGGGAAGAGACCGCCTTCACGAAAGAGGATACAGGCTACTGGATGCCGGTGGACCAGTATGTCGGAGGAATCGAACACGCCATTTTGCACCTCCTTTACGCCCGCTTCTTCACGAAAGTGCTGAGGGATCTCGGGTATGTCGATGTCGACGAGCCGTTCAAGAGGCTTCTTACGCAGGGTATGGTTCTCAAAGACGGTGCAAAGATGAGCAAATCCAAAGGCAATGTCGTAGATCCCGATGCGCTGATAGAGAGGTACGGAGCAGATACGGCGCGTCTTTTCATTCTCTTCGCCGCACCTCCGACGCAGGAGCTGGAGTGGAACGACAGTGCGGTGGAGGGGGCACACCGATTCCTGCGAAGGCTCTACGACAGGGCCGTGAAGATAGAAGGGTGCGAAGAGCTTCCCGAGATTCTGCACTCAGGGCTGGAGAAAAACGAAAAAGAGGCGAGGAGAAAGGTCTACGAGGCGTTGGTAAAAGGGGAGGAGGTCTACAGTGAGCGCTTTACCTTCAATACCCTGATAGCCGCCTGCATGGAGGCGTTGAACGCTTTGGACAGGCAGGAGAACGAAAAGGTATGGCAGGAGGGAATCTGGATAATTTTGAATCTTCTGGAGCCGATAGTACCCCATATTTCATGGGAATTGAGCGACCGCCTGTTTAAAAGGAACAATTTTGGCTTACTGAAGATCGTAGAGGAAGTTTTCGAAGTGGAAGCGGTGCAGATGGCGGTCTCCGTCAACGGGAAACCGAGAGCGCAGATAGAGGTGGCCCCGGAAGCTTCGAACGAGGAGATCATACAGGTCGCCAAAGCGGCGGTGCCGAAATGGCTCGAGGGCAAAACGGTTGTAAAAGAGATAGTGGTACCGAAAAAGCTTGTGAATCTGGTCGTAAAATAGTGGGAGAGAGGATGTGCGCAACAGCCGGATCTGATAATTCGAAGCTTGACAGATTCGGATTTATGCTCATCCTCTCTTTTATTTCGTTTTTCATCTTTTCAGGCTGCGGCTACAAGCCGATGACGGCCTATACTAAAAGGGTCTTTACCGACAAGGTGTATACGGAGGTGGAGGTCTACCTGCGCGATCCCGAAAATGCCGTATTGGTGAAAGATGCGATGAACGAGGCGGTGGTGAGCCGGTTCGGGGCGAAGATAACGAAGAAAGAGGATGCGACTACGAGGCTCTGGATCCGCTTCAAGTCCGTTTCATTCTCCCCGATCCAGTATGACGCCAACGGGTATGCGGTCTACTATCGTGCCAACGTGAATCTGACCGTTCGCTACGAGTCGCCCAAGAAAAAGGGTTCGGAGAGTGTGCTCGGCTTCTACGACTTCCCTATCGAACCGAATGCGGTCATATCCGATGCGAAACGTTTCGAAGCGATCCGTTTCGGTGCACAGAAGGCGCTGGACGCTTTCATATCACGCATGGCTATGCGAGGAGAGAGTCTATGACTATCCAGGAGATTATCAAGAAGACACTGATGGAGGTCAAATCCCGCGGGCAGAATCTGACCCCAGATATCTATACCGACCTCTTCTGCAAAGAGGCGAAAAAGGCCAACGTCATAGTCGAAGACTGCCAGAGGGTGGAGAAGTTTCTAAAGAAGCTACCCCCTGAGCTTCAGAGAGATCTCAAAAAGAGACATGTGGCGACGGTGGATCAACTGGTGCAGTACCTGGCTGCGGAACTCTCACGCAGCGACTCGAAAGGGAGCTCCGAGATTATCCGGGCCTATTTATTGCTTGCAAAAAGGCTGCTTCAGGCAATAACCCTTCTTCACGACAAAGAGGCCGCGGCTATGGCGGAGGAGGATCGAGAAAGTTTGGGAGAGCACTCCGACAGGGCGCAGATCGATGCCGTAAGGGAGAGGTGGAACCGCTTCGTCATGGATTACAGCGACGCTTTTCTGCAGAGACTGGACCCATACTGTAAGGTGGACAAAACCGACCTGGAGTCGATGGTGGACGATATTGTCGACTGTTTCAGAAGCTCCAAGAGAGTAGAGAGCCCGCACTCTTCGGAGGCTCTGGATACGGTTGCCCAGGTAGTAATCGCATCTCTGTCCCCGTCGATTGCTTCAGGAATGGATGACGAACTGGCCACAATAAGTTCGCAGATCAGGTCGAACCCGGAGCTTCTTACATCGGACGCGATGATAGAAGATCTTAAACATATGGTCAGGAAGAGGATTGAGCTGGACAAAAAGGCGGTGGTTGACCGAATCGGAGAGCTCGATACTGTAATAGAGCATATAAATCTGGCGCTTACGAGGGTCATAGATTCCGGGGAGGGGAACAAGGAGGCCCTGGGAGTTATTCAGGGAGAGTTGGAGAGTATCGATCTGAAGGCGGACTCTTTCGAGGCGATACATAAAAAACTGCTTGCCGTGGCGACATCTCTGGAGAGGGAGACCAGGACTCTCAGCGAAGAGATGTACAGAAGCAGGGAGCGTATAAACGAGCTTCAGGAGAAGGTGCGGATACTGGAGTCGGCCCTGCACAGGGAGCGAAAAAAGTCGGCGACAGACACCCTTACAAAGCTTCCCAACAGGCGGGGACTAGATGAGAGTCTCGCCAAGATGGAGGCTGCGTTCAAGCGCTACAACGACAACTACTCGGTCGTACTTTTCGACCTCGACCACTTCAAGAGTATCAACGATACATACGGACACGACGCGGGCGATATGGTTTTGGCCTCTTTCGCTAAACAGCTTCGCCGTTACAGCAGGGAGCTCGATATAGTGGGGCGCTGGGGCGGAGAGGAGTTTCTTGTCATCCTTCCCAAAACCGACAGGGAGGGTGCCGGCCGCTTTGCGGAAAAACTGCGTGAAGTTGTCGAAAAAAGCAAGTTTCTGTACAGGGGAAGACGTATCCCCGTAACTGTAAGCGGGGGAGTCGCGGACCGCTCATCTTACGGTGATATGGAGAGGATGCTCAAAGCGGCCGACGAGAAGCTCTATCTGGCCAAAGAGGGCGGGCGTAACAGAGTTGTTGTCTGAGCCGATGGATCTGAACGACTTTCTACGGAGCAAACCGCTCTACTACGACAAGATAGATCTGAGCCGTATGCCGGGAGCGTACGCGCTGGTGGAGAGATATTTGAATCCCGGCCGGGTGGTCCATATCATAGGTACAAACGGCAAAGGGAGTACCGGGCGGATATTGGCGGAACTTTTGAGGAGCCGCGGCTACAGGGTCGGCCACTACACATCTCCGCATATAAGCCGCTTCAACGAGAGAATATGGATAGAGGGCGACGACATATCCGACGACGATCTTCAAACGGCCCACGAAAAGCTTGCCAAGAGGCTTCCGAAGAGTGTTGCGGACTCCCTGAGCTACTTCGAGTATACTACACTCCTGGCGCTCACCGCTTTTGAAAACCTCGACTATACTGTTCTGGAAGCCGGGCTGGGCGGAGAGTTCGACGCCACCTCCGTAGTCCCGAAGGAGTTGAGCGTAGTGACCCCCATAGGGCTAGACCATCAGGCGTTTCTCGGGGATACCGTCGAAGAGATAGCGGCCACCAAACTCAGAAGCATCGGCAGGAGGGCGGTAGTATCAGCCCAGCCATTCAAAGAGAGCCTGGATATAGCTTGCCGTATAGCGGCTTCGAAAGGGAGTGAGCTCTACTTTGCCGAAGATATGCTGGACTCGGAAACGAAGGATAGGGTAGCCGATCTATGCCGCGGCAGGGGGTGGCCCCCTTTTATGGCGCAGAATGCCGCAACCGCTCTTGCCGCAGCCTCCCTGCTCACGGGAGAGGAGTGCGATCTCTCTGTGATCGGGCAGGTGAGAATAAGAGGGCGCTTTGAGAGAGTAGCCGAAAATATAATTCTCGACGTGGGTCACAACGCGCTCGGTGCCCGTGCTGTCGCCGACGCACTCGACTCTCTCAAACCTGTTCTGGTATATAATGCGCTGGCGGACAAGGATGTAGATGAGATTCTTGGTATACTTGCCCCGCATATTTCGAGGCTGGAGCTCATAGAGATAGAGGGTGCAAGAGCGATGGAGCCCGGAAAGATCGTAGAAGCAGCCGAAAAGCTCGATATTGAGGTCGATGAGTTCAGAGGGGTAGATGAAAAGAGCCTATATCTTGTATTCGGTTCGTTCTATGTCGCCGAAGCCTTTTTGAAGCGGTTATGAAACATAAGATACTGATCACTGTTACCGACACAAGGGGCTTCAGGCAGTTTACACTCGGGCAGATATTCAAACGGCTGCTTATCGGATTATTCTCCCTCTTTCTTTTGGGTGCGGCGGCAACCTACGTCTATGTGAAGTGGTTGGAAAACGCCTATGAAGAGGCAAAGCTTAGACAGAAGGTTCTGGAGCATGAGATCTCCGTATTGAACGGCATGGTTGAAGAGCGCCAGGAGGCTCTTGCACGTCTCGGTGACCGCCTGAGCGATCTAGAAATTTTCGTAGGGGAGAAGCCCGGAAAGGATTTCTCCGCCTCGGCCAGGATCCGGAACGTCACCCTTTCGGCGGCCCAGCTTGCGCTTCTTTTCTCCATGGTGCCGAGCGGGGCACCGCTTCCCATGAATGGTGTTACAAGCGCGTTCGGCTGGAGAAAACACCCGATAAAGGGAAGCAGAGAGTTTCACTCAGGAATCGACCTGAGGGCCAAGAACGGCAGGCCTGTCTGGACTACGGCCAACGGAGTCGTCGAGTATGCCGGCTACCACAAGAGGAGCGGCTACGGAAACCTGGTCATAGTAGACCACGGTTTCGGTTTCAAAACCTACTACGGCCACCTCAAAAAGGTGAACGTGCGTACAGGTGATACACTTATAAAAGGGGACCTGGTAGGACTCAGCGGAAACAGCGGTCTCAGTACCGCTCCGCATCTGCACTATGAAATCCGCTTTTTGACCCGGCCGCTCAACCCCTATCCGTTTCTGAAGTGGAAAAGAGAGAGCTACAGCTCGATATTCAAAAAGGTAAAGAAGGTACCATGGGAATCTTTCATAGCACTGATAAGTCAGATGGCGGCCCAGGCGATACCGCCGTCATCGCCCCGGGAACAAGAGTCGAAGGCTCCATCTTCAGCTCGGGGGGAGTCCATATCGACGGAGAGGTCGAAGGAGACGTCAAAGCCGAAAGCTACGTCATCGTGACCTCCACCGGAGTCGTCAAGGGAGATGTGGAGGCGAGGGATGTCTACATCGGCGGAACCGTATACGGTGATATATGGGCTATAGAGCTTGAGCTCTACGAAGGTGCGGAGTGCCTGGGCAGTATAGAAGCGATACGAACAACAAAAGGATGAGTGTATGGGGTTTGAAGCCTCACTGTATGACTACTTTCAAAGCGGCGAAAGGCCGCAGATAATCGTTTGCGAAAACGACAAAGATGCGCGAACCGCGGCGACGGTCGCGAAACTTCACGGTATCGGTTCCACGGTACTTCCGGACTTCAGGGCGGTCTACGGAGAAGATCTGCGCAGCTGGCGCGATGAGCTCTTCGAGTTAAACAGCGCCCTGAGACGCTACTACGGCTCCGGAGCGGAGAGCCTCCTGATAGCGCCGCTGCGCACACTGCTCTACCCGCTGCCGGGACCTGAGCTCTTGAAGAGCATGAGACTCTCCTTCGCACAGGAGATAGACCCGGAGGAGCTCAAGGAGCGGCTCTACCTGTGGGGCTACAGCTTCGTGGATGTGGTGGAGACGAAAGGGGAGGTCTCTATACGGGGGGATATTATCGATATCTTCTCTCCCGGAAGTGAAAAGCCGTGGCGAATCAGCCTCTTCGATACCGAGATAGAGAGTATAAGAAGATTCGAAGTTGAGAGCCAGAAGTCCAGCCGGGAGGATGAGCTGGAGGAGGTGGAGATAGCACCTGCGCTCTTCTCCCTGACAAAAGAGCAGTTCGACTCGCTCTCCGCACGAATAGAGAAGAGCGGGAGTGACGTCTTTGTAAAAGATGCCGCATCTTTGGGACTCTGGTATCTTGAAGATATGGCCTGCGACCTCATGGAAGGAAAAGAGGGGATCTTTGCCGGTGATATCTCCGAAGAGGTGGCGTTCGCCTACGAAGATGCGAAAAAGGCGCTTCCCAAAGAGCGTTTCGACCTGCCGACGCTACCTCCCGCGCAGAAGAGCAGAGTGATAGAGCCGATCAATGTCGATACTCTTACGGAGAACTACCCGGAGCGGAAGCTGGTCATCATCGCCTCCTCCGAAGCTCTCGTCAGGCGGAGTCCGATAAAGGAGATGGCGAGAGCGGAGATCGTAAGAGATGATGGAATAGTAAACCTTTTGACTCCCGAAAAGATCATCGTATCTCTGAACAAGCCGTTCAGAAAGCGGGCGGTGAAGCGTCCGACGATACTGCTCGACGATCTTAAGCCCGGCGACTACGTCGTACATGAGAACTACGGTGTCGGAATCTTCAAAGGGATAGAGCCGCATCAGGTTCTGGGAGCGGTACGCGACTTCGTGCATATAGCCTATCAGAACGACGATACGCTGCTGCTGCCGGTCGAAAATCTCGATATGATCGACCGTTACATAGCGGAAGGGGGATCTCTTCCGGTACTGGACAGGCTTGGCAAAGGGAGTTTCGGCAGGCTCAAGGCGAAGGTGAAAGAGAGGCTCTTCGCCATAGCATCCGAGATCATAAACATGTCGGCGAAGAGGATGTTGATAGAGGGTGCCGTGATAGATACGGAGGTGCCGGAGATAGTTGAGTTTCAGCGTGCGGCGGGCTTCGAGTACACCCCCGATCAGACAAAGGCGGTGGAGGAGATATTCGCCGACCTCTCTTCGGGCCGTGTGATGGACAGGCTTTTGAGCGGAGATGTGGGCTTCGGAAAGACAGAGGTGGCGATGAACGCTATTCTGGCCGTGGTGAAGTCCGGTTACCAGTGCGCATTCGTCGTACCAACTACACTCCTGAGCGCGCAGCACTTCAAGAGTGTCAGCGAGAGGCTGAAGCCTTTCGGTCTGCGAATAGCGAAACTGGACCGCTTCACGAGCGCTAAAGAGAAGCGGCAGATCCTGCAGGAGCTGGAGAGCGGTGATCTCGATCTCGTCATAGGTACACACGCACTTTTGGGGGCGAAGTTCAAGAGGCTGGGGTTCGTCATCATAGACGAGGAGCATAAGTTCGGAGTCAAACAGAAGGAGGCACTGAAGCAGATGAGTGCCGATGTGCACCTTCTTAGCATGAGCGCCACGCCGATACCCAGAAGCCTCAATATGGCGCTGAGCAAAATCAAAGGGTACAGTGAACTGCGCACCCCTCCAACCGAGAGAAAGGGTGTGAGGACATTCGTCAAAAGCTTCGACGAGACGGTCGTAAAAGAGGCGGTGATGCGGGAGTTGCGCAGGGGAGGGCAGCTCTTCTATGTATACAATTCAATCGCCGGAATCGAGAGCAAAAAAGATGAACTGCTGGAGATCCTGCCCGATCTGCGAATAGCCGTTCTGCACTCGAAGATAACCGCGGCACAGACGGAAAAGGAGATGCTACGTTTTGAAGCGGGCGAGTACGATCTGCTTCTTAGCACATCGATCATAGAGTCTGGTATACATATGCCGCGCGTCAATACGATGATAGTGGACGGAGCTGACCGCTTCGGAATGGCAGATCTGCACCAGCTTCGCGGAAGGGTGGGGCGCGGAAAGGTCGAGGGGTACTGCTACTTCCTGGTGGAGAACAAAGATGCGCTGACTGATCAGGCCAAAAGGCGCCTGATAGCCCTGGAGTCCAACTCGTTCCTCGGCAGCGGAGCGGTACTTGCGTACCACGATCTCGAAATAAGAGGAGGCGGCAACCTGATAGGGGAGAGCCAGAGCGGGCATATAAAACAGATCGGATACGCCCTCTACCTGAGGATGCTGGAGGATGCGATAAGGGTTTTGAGCAGTGAAGCTGCACCGGAGCGCAAAAGTGTCGATATTAAACTATCTATCACTGCGTACATATCGGAAGAGCTCGTTCCGCATGAGCGTGTGAGGCTTGAGCTCTACAGGCGTCTCAGCGGGCTATCCGATACGCACGACGTAGTGGAGATTGAGCAGGAGATAGAGGACCGGTTCGGGCGACCAGACCTTCCTACGAGACAGTTTCTCGATCTTGTCACCATAAAGATACTGGCGGCGAAAAGAGGAGTCGAACGTATCAGCAACTATAACGAAAACATCACGGTACAGTATAATGAGGAGAACAAAACTCTGCTGAAAGCACGAAGCAGGGATGACGACGACCTCATATCGACCGTGTTGGAGTATCTAAGGAGCAACAGGAAATGAAAAAGTCTGCAGTACTTATTTTGGGTGCACTCTCTCTGTTTGCCGGAGAGTACCGCTATATGAACGGCGACAGGCCCGTGGAGCTGTACGGGCCTGTTACGACGGTGAAAAAACATTCGTTAGGCGAAGATATACTATACTTCAAGAAGAGTGACGGCAGTGAGATAGGTATCTCAGGACGTATTTTGGTCAAGTTCGAATCTTCGGACAATATCCGGCAATATCTGGAGGAGTACGGCCTGAAACTGCTGAAGCGGTACGATATCGGCGATATCTATCTTCTGGAGGCAGAGAGCGCGCAAAAGGCTCTCGAGGCTGCAAACCTTCTGTATGGGAAGCCCGATGTAATCTTTGCGCAGCCGGATATCGTCAGAGAGTGGAGTCTGAGATGAGACTCTTTATCTATGGCCTGGCCGTCTCGGTCGCAATACTTTTTCAGGGGTGCGTGGAAGATAGCAGCAGTCAGAGTGTTACCCAAAGGAGCGTGGCACCATACGGGTCGAACCCGCTCTACTACCAACAGTGGTACTTTCACAAAGATGACAACTTCTATGCCGCATACAGTATAGACCCGGATGCCAATATCCACCCCTGGCCCACAACGGAGTATGCGGGCAGGGGTGTAAAAATCGCAATTATTGATGATGCTCTGGATATCTATCATGAAGATATAAAAGATGGTGTCATTGCAACCTACGATGCCGAAAGCGGGACATCCAATGTCCTTCCCAGAAACGGTGAAGAGAACCACGGCACAGAAGTTACGGGAGTTGCTGCAGCAACCAGCAACTCTCTCGGAATATCTGGAATAGCGCCTGGGGCCCAGATATATTTTATACGTATACCTTTCAACTCCTCACTGACCGAGAGTATGATAATAGATGCGTTTCAGAAGGCAAAAGATTGGGGGGCGGATGTGATCAACTGCAGCTGGGGCAGCGGTGATGTCAGCGCTCCCGTAGCGGCCGCCATAAGAGATGTGGCAATTAACGGCAGAGGCGGAAAGGGGACGATAGTGGTCTTTGCTGCCGGGAACGGCGGAGATGACGGGGTAGGAGATCCTATAGGAAACGATGAGTCAGGTATTGAGGAAGTGATAGCCGTCGGAGCCACAAATATATTCAATGAGAGAACCAGATACAGCAATTACGGCCCTGAGCTCGACATCATGGCTCCCGGAGGAGAGTATATGGGTATAGCTACACTTGACCGAACGGGCTCTGCCGGAGATGATCCCGGTAACTACCTTACCTACAATGCGAACAACGCGTTTGGAGGTACTTCCGCTTCGGCACCCATCGTCACCGGTGTATCCGCACTTCTGCTGGAAGCCGACTCCAACCTTACTAGAGAACAGCTGGTCAATCTGCTGGAGAGCTATGCCGACAAGATAGATTTTGCACAATGCAGTTATGATGTCAACGGCCACAGTGACTATTGCGGTTACGGCAAGGTAAATGTACTGAGGGTGATTCAGGCCCTTTAAGGAGAGTTTATGAGAGAACTGTTTCTGGTGCGTCACGCGAAATCGAGCTGGGACGATCCAGCTCTCAGCGACTTCGATCGCCCGCTCAACAGCCGTGGCAAAGAGGATGCGCCCCTTATGGGTGAATACCTGAAAGAGCTGGGGATAAAGCCCGACCTGATCATCTCTTCGCCGGCAAAACGGGCCAAAAAGACGGCGAAGATTATAGCCTGCAAACTCGGCTACCCGGAAGATAACATAGAGTGGGAAGAGAGCATCTACGAAGCCTCGCCGCAGACACTTTTGTATCTGGTGTGCAACCTTCCGGAGAGTGCCAAACGGGTTATGCTGATAGGCCACAACCCGGGATTCACGACGCTGGCGAATATTTTGGGCGACATCACGATCGAGAACATTCCGACGGCGGGTGTAGTCGGAATAGCGTTCGATACGGCGAAATGGAGTGATGCTTGCAGGATGCAGGGGCATACTGTTGTTTTTGAGTATCCGAAGAGAGTGAGAAGTGGGTAGTTTGCAGTTTGCAGCGTGCAGTTTGCAGTAGATTGAATCGGCGTGAGCGAAGCGAAAGCCGCGCCAGCGCGGCGGGCCCGCTGCCGAAGCGGACTCAGCGTCAGCGTAGATATGTCGGCTTTGCCGTCATATCGTATTTGCCGGAGGCAAGATTAAATGAACATTAAGATAGGCTTTATAGGTGACATAGTGGGTCGTCCCGGGCGGAGGATGGTTCGGCAGTTTCTCTCTTCGCTAAGAAGCGAGGAGGAGCTCGATTTTGTCATCGCCAACTATGAAAACGCCAGTCACGGGTTCGGTCTTACCGAGAAGAATGCGCGTGAGCTCTTCGGGGCCGGTATCGATATGATGACAGGCGGGAACCATACCTGGGACAAGAGAGAGATAAAAGGGTTGCTCGAGACGATGCCTCTGCTTCGGCCCGCCAACTATCCGGATGGGGTTCCGGGCAGGGGTGTGGAGATCTTCGAGGTGTGCGGCGAGCGGCTTGCCGTCGTCAACATCATGGGCCACTTCGCAATGCCTATGGTCGACAACCCCTTTATCGTCGCCAGCCGTATTGTAGATACGCTGGAGGCGCAGGGCGTAAAGAGTATAGTTGTGGATATACATGCTGAAGCGACCAGTGAGAAGCGGGCTCTCCTGATGATGCTTCGAGAAAGGGTTAGTGCCGTCATCGGTACACACACCCATGTGGGCACTGACGACCTGGTCATAGACAGAGGCTGCGCATATGTGAGCGACGTAGGGCTTACAGGCTGCCGCGACAATGTTATAGGGATGGATGCGAAGGTTCCCATAGAGCGGTTCCTTACCGGTCTTCCAGGGCGTTTCGAGGTGCCGGACAAGTGCAGGTCGATTTTGCAGATGGTCGTTATGGAGCTTGAAAACGGGCGCGCCGTGGAGGCCTACAAGGTGAAGGTCTACAGTGAAGGCGAGAAGGAGACGGCGCTCAGGGCGCGGATAGAGGAGTGAGTGAAAGATGGTGAACAGCTATGAACTTCTCGAAGCTCTTTTCAGGCTGGAGCTTCCGGTCAGAGAGCGCGACCCGTGGTGGTGGCCCAACAGCGGCAGCTACGAAGTGGTCATAGGTGCGCTGCTTACCCAGAATACCAGGTGGCAGAAAGTGGAAGAGGCTCTGAAAAACCTCGGGAGTCTCGGTGCGCTGACTATCGAAGGGGTGGCGCAGATCGACGAAGAGCTGCTTCGTGAAGCCATAAAGCCTGCGGGCTTCTACAACACGAAGGCCGGGCGTCTGAAGCTGCTGAACCAGGCCATCGGCGACAAGTTCGGAGATTTCGAAACCTTTCAGGCCGAAGTCGACAGGGGGTGGCTTCTTCGGAAGAAGGGGATCGGCGAAGAGAGCGCCGATGCCATATTGAACTACGCCTGCTACCGCGAAGCGATGGTGGTAGACAGTTACACAGCCGCACTATTGCGCTCTTTGGGGTACGAGTTCGAGGATTACAGGGGTCTGCAGGCGTGGATGATAGAGGGGTTGAAAGATAACGATATAAAGGTCAGAAGACTCTTTCCCACAGAGCCTAAAGCTCAGATCTACGCCCTCTTTCACGGCATGGTAGTGGAGTACTGCAAACGGTTCAAGCGCGGCAAAACGGTCGATCTCTCCGCTCTTGAGCTCTAGGGAGCTACCCTATTCATCGAATCGACTCTGCGTATCAGCAGGGCCTCCGGGTCGACATCCGGCAGATCTTTGCCCAGATAGAGGGTGCTTATGACGGCCCTTCCGATTATGTAGCGTCTATCCTCTCTCATCTTAACCCCCCATATGTTGTGCATCACATAGACCTTTTCTCCTACAGAGCCGACATAGAGCATAATATGCCCCGGTAGGTGCAGAAGCGTTCTGAACGGTACCCCTTTCTCGATGATGAGCCGCTCCTTCTCTTTCTCCGGCAACCCCTTCAGCTCCGTGACCTCTCCGACTTCTGCCTGCTTTTTGGAGTTTCTCGGAAGCCAGATACCGAACGGTGCGAAAAAGTCGCGCGTCATCGCGGAGCAGTCCCTGTCCATCGCTACTCCTCCCCACCCGTAGGGCTCACCCAGGAGTCTCTTTGCGATCGATCCTATGTTGGACGCACTCATCGAAACGGGCATCCGCACAGCCCATGAGATAGGGAGCAGGCTCTCTTCGAGCTTCAGGCTCCGCTCTCTCTTTTTGGGCACCAGAATACGGTAGAAGCCATCTTCTTCCCCAAGCAGCGGAAAGATGGTCGCCGTTTTGGCGTAGAAGAGGAAGTTCTGTTTTCCGTCATATATCGGCGCCCCCTCTTTCAAAACGGTAACCATAGGCATCTTCATTACACGCCCCGTCTGCTCCTGTGTAACAAAGGCTATATCTCTCATCTTGAGCCATCCGAGGGCGAAGGGTGTCTGAACGAAGGCCCAGCCGCCGTCGCGGCTCATGTGCGAGACGATGAGAGGGGTAAATGCCTTTACCGCACTGTTCTGGTTGTAGTCGAACGGGTACCCCTCACCGTCCAGGGAGGGGTCGTAGAAGATGGGGCGGTCGGTCGGAAAGAGGCGCAGGGAGCAGGGGTATACGGTAACGGCACGGCGCTTCAGGGAGTTGAGCGAAGAGTAGTCCGCGTTTTCGATCCACCTTCGCCAGCGCTCTTTCTGAAGCGGCAGACGGTTTTCGCCGTAGAGCTCCTTTTTTCCGTAGTGTCGCACGGCCCAGGATGCCGTTTCTGCGGTGGCGTTGACCTCATTCAGCAGCCAGGGTGTATAGCGTTTTTGTAAAAAGTCCGCATAGAGCCGCGACTTCTCTTTTTCGCCCAAGGGAGGGGGAGCACCCTTCAGAAACGGGGCGATATTTTCGGAAACGGCGGGAGATGAGGGCTTTTTCAGAGCGCACCCGCCGACCCAGAGTGTCAGCAGTGCGCAAAGAAGCAGCCGTATCATACTTTGGAGCGTATCGTTATCTTTTTGGCGCCGAAGAGTTCAACCGCTTTTTTCACCATCGGATCGTTCTGGATCTCTTTGGCGTCGAACTCTTTCGAGGGTGGCTCTTCGGAGCAGTTTCCGGTTACGCATCCGCCGCTGTTGCACTCCACCTCCTCTATCATCGATGAGGTGTTGCTCTGTGCGTTTGCGTCGTCCGGCCGGGCCTCTTCTCTCTCAGGCTCCCTCTCGGGAGCCTTCGGCTTTGGGGGCGGATTTTCCGACTTGACCAGAGAGATTTTGGTTTCAAATCCGAAAATCTCCTGTACGAAGTGGCGCACTATACCGAAGTGGGTCTTCAAAAGCTCTTTGTTCTCCCCCTCCGCATGGCTGGCCCACGAAAGTACCCCGTTTTCGAAGTTTACAAACTCTATGCTCTCTTCGAAAGCGCGCCCAAGCTCGGCATTGCGGTCGTAGAGCTTCTCTATGAGCTTTCTGAAGCGTATGGCGTTGTCCGGTGCATACTCTTTCGGCGCGGCAGGCGCGGTTTCGGCGGGTGCCGCTTCCGCAGGCCGGGGTTGGGAGGGTTCAGGCGCAGCGGCCGGCTGCGGCTGAACGGTCCGGGGCCCGACGTTGGGTCTGCTCTCTTTTGGCGGTACCCTTTTTGCCACCGCACTTCCAAGCTCGCTTTCGAGTGCCTCTATCATCTCGTCTATCTGTTTGATATTGAGGGCTTCGACCATCTTGAAGAGGGTCAAAGAGAGTACGAAATCTCCGTCCGTTCCGAGCGCCAGCAGCGGTTTGCTCTCTGCAAGAATCCGGTAGAATCGCTCCAGAAGCATGGGGGAGAACCTCCGGTCGGCCGAAAAGAGCTTCTCTTTCAGAAAGAGACTCATCTCATCTATAACCATCTCGGCTTCGTAGTTTTCAAGCTCTTTGAGATATCCGCGTATACTCTCTTCATCCCTCTTCAAAACGGCATCGAAGAGCTTCTCCAGAAACTCCGGGTCGATGATGCCGAGCATCTGCGTTACCGTAACCACATCCACATGGCTCTTGGAGTATACGATGGCCTGGTCGAGAAGTGTCAGCGTATCGCGCAGAGAGCCGCTGCCGCTTCTGGCCAGTATATCGAGCGCTTCGGGCTCGAAGGGGATGTTTTCACTGTTTAGGATATGCTCCAGATGCTTGATGATGAGCGGCTTGGCGATCTTTTTGAAACGGAAATGCTGTGTACGGCTCAGTATGGTGGCGGGCAGCTTCAGCGGGTCGGTCGTGGCGAGAATGAACTTTACGAACTCCGGCGGCTCCTCCAGGGTTTTCAGAAGCGCGTTGAACGCCTCTTTTGTAAGCATATGCACTTCGTCGATGATGAAGACCTTGTAGCGGCCTATGGAGGGTTTGTATTTGGTATGCTCTATCAGATCCCTGATGTCGTCGATCTTGCGGCTGGAGGCGGCGTCCATCTCTATGATGTCTATATGGCGCCCTTCGTTGGCCATGACGCACTGTTCGCAGCTGTCGCACGGTTTGGAGGTGGGGCCGTTTTCGCAGAGCAGGGCTTTCGAGAATATACGCGCCGTCGATGTCTTTCCGCTTCCCCTGAGCCCGGAGAAGAGATATGCGTGGCCGAGGCGGTTCTGATCGAGCGCCATCGCCAGAGTCTGCGAAATCGAGTCCTGCCCTATCAGATCTTCAAAACGTTTCGGACGGTATTTGAGTGCAAGTGCCTGTGACAAGTCAACCTCTTTTTTGTTATTATCTGATGTTACGCAAAGCTTGAGCAGAGCCCAAGCTTTGGCGGGGACTGGCCGTCCCCTGCACCCCCCTAAAGCTACGAAATAGAATATTTCGAGACGGCGCTTCAGCTTCGCACAGCGCCGGGATACAATACACACCACTTTCTACGCGGGCGGATTTTGCTTAAAGCCAGTTCAGATTTTATAGGTGCCCTTTAGTTTATCTCAAGAGGGCTTAAAGCCACTTTTTTGCTATACGTTTCAGGGCGTCCGGGTTTTCCGAAGCGAAGATCGTGAGCTTTGTCTCTGCTTTGGGGCCCGGCTTGAGGCCGTTGTTTTCGAGATGCTGGGCGATCGCTTCGCCGGAGTGTATCAGCAGCGGGCGGTTGGGAAAATAGTCTCTTATAGGCTCAGCTATGAGCGGAAAGTGGGTGCACCCCAGAATAATCGCATCCGGCACGGGCAGATCCTTGAAGTAGTACTCCAGCGTGCTTCTCAATATATCCCCTTCAAAGATGCCCTCTTCGACAATGGGAACGAAAAGCGAAGGGGAGACCGCCTCTATATTTTCGAAGCCGAGTTCGCGAATCCCTCTTTGGTAGCGGCCGCTGCCTATGGTGGCGCGCGTGCCAAGCACCAGTATCCGGCTCGACCTGTCGAGTTCGGCGTTTTCAAGAGCCAGAATACCCGGCTCTATGACACCGTAGACGGGAAACTCGGCGTTTGCCCTTAGTTCCGGCAGGGCGTGGGCGCTTACGCTGTTGCAGGCGGTAACCAGAAGGTCTATCTCGAAATTTCTGAAAAACTCCAGCGCCTCGAGGGCGTAGCGGGTGATGGTGGCTGGGTCTTTGGGGCCGTATGGAACGCGGGCCGTGTCGCCGTAGTAGACTATCTCATCGAAGAGGTTGTGCGCCATAAGCGACTTCACGACGGTAAGGCCGCCGGCGCCGCTGTCGAACACCCCTGCTCTCGAGGGTCCTCTTCCGGCCGCGAATCTCTCTCTCATGCTGTCTGGTGCAGGCGAACGTATCGCGTCAGGCGCCTTCGTTCATGATGCTCAAAAACTCTTCGTTGTTTTTTGTCTTGAGCATTTTGGAGTAGAGGAACTTGAGCGCCTCCACTTCGTCCATCTGGTGCATCGCGTTGCGCAGGGCCCAGATTTTGGGAAGGGTGTTGGGGTCTGTAAGCAGCTCCTCTTTTCTCGTACCGGACTTTATGATGTCTATTGCGGGGTAGATTCGCCTGTCCGCGATGTTTCTGCTGAGTACGATTTCACTGTTGCCCGTACCTTTGAACTCTTCGAAGATCACCTCGTCCATTCGGCTTCCGGTATCTACGAGTGCGGTGGCTATGATGGTGAGGCTGCCGCCGTTTTCGATGTTCCTGGCGGCTCCGAAGAAGCGCTTGGGCTTATGGAGCGCGTTCGCGTCGACACCGCCCGAGAGCACTTTCCCGCTGCTTGGCGTGACCGTGTTGTAGGCGCGTGCAAGACGTGTTATCGAGTCGAGAAGTATCACGACATCTTTCCCCATCTCTACACGGCGTTTAGCCTTCTCTATAACGAGCTCGGCGACACGCACATGGTTTTGCGCGGGAAGGTCGAAGGTGGAGCTGTAGACCTCTCCCTTGACGCTGCGCTCCATATCGGTAACCTCTTCGGGGCGTTCGTCGACCAGCAGTACGATGAGCTCCACTTCCGGGTGGTTGTAGGTGATGCCGTGGGCCAGCTCCTTCATGAGCTCCGTCTTTCCCGATCTGGGCGGAGCCACAATGAGCCCCCTCTGCCCCTTTCCTATCGGTGTGAACAGGTCCAGAACCCGGCCGGTGAGTTTTGTGGGGTTGTACTCCAGCTTCAGCTTCTCCTGCGGGTAGAGCGGGGTGAGGTTGTCGAAGAGGGGTCGGTTTTTGCTTTCGGCGACCGGCATGTAGTTGATCGCTTCGATCTTCAGCAGAGCGTAGTAGCGCTCCTGCTCCTTCGGAGGGCGGACCTGCCCTGTCACGACATCCCCGTTTCTCAGGGCAAATTTGCGAATCTGCGTGCTGGAGACGTAGGCGTCGTTGCTGGAGTTGGAGAAGTTGGCGTCCATGGCGCGAAGGAATCCATACCCCTCGTTGGTGATTTCCAGAATGCCTGTAAACAGTATGTAGCCGCCCTTGCTCACC
The DNA here is from genome assembly GCA_003945285.1 of Hydrogenimonas sp. NCBI lineage: Bacteria > Pseudomonadati > Campylobacterota > Epsilonproteobacteria > Campylobacterales > Hydrogenimonadaceae > Hydrogenimonas > Hydrogenimonas sp. The sequence goes on along the minus strand of AP019005.1, from coordinate 1,870,502 downwards.
TGCGATTTGAGAATTTCGAACATCAGATCCTGACGCTTGAGCTCGTTCGGATGCTCCACGCCCAGCTCTTTGGCGATAGAGACAAGCTCTTCGAGACTCTTCTGCCTCAGATCTTCTATCTTGTATCCTTCGACCGGAATGTGGGTTCTCGACTTTCCGTTACTGTTGCTGCGGGTAGAGGTTTCGCTCATGGTTCCTTCTTTTGTAAACTTGAAATTTGCAGAGTACTGGCAGTGTTATGCAGATAATATGACCGCAGTTAAGAGTAACCGTACGGCCTGTTATTATGTTTTGATGCGGCTATTGTATCAATTTTAGCTTTTTATTGTCAACAGGACCCGCTTCACACACCCCGGAACAAAGATATAGGAACCAGTCACAGTCATTGCGGCTGTACACTTTGGGAAAAACCGTCGACGACCCGGCGGGTGTGCCTCAAATCTTTCCAAAAGCGCCTGACCGCAAATTTTATTACGATTTTAGAGGTACCCTTAAACTATTTTATTCCGAGATTACGGTTCAATAAACATTTATCGATGTTTTACTATAATCAGATACTATTGCACAAAAACCGAAACGGATATTGTGCCGGAAAGCGTATCGGCTGATGCGGCGTTGGATTGTCGTTTCATCCGTTCGTGAAGTTTCGGCCGGTAGAGGGTCGGTCTGTTCATGTATCTGAGCGGCCCCCTTCTATTCTGTACAACTCCAGCTCCAAGGAATATATTGGCTCTTTACTACATTAGAGACGGCGGCACCATTGTAAAGGAGAGAGAGGAGGATGTAGTAGTGGTTTCGCCCTCTCTCTACTGGTATGCACATGCGGAGTTTCCTACGAAGTCGCTTTCGAAGGCGAAGAGGCTTGCCGACAGCTATCTTGCGTCGCGTCCCGCTTCATACACTTCGATATATGTCGAAAAGAGAGGGGGCGGTTTCGACTGTTACGCCTACGACGAGGGGCGGGTCCGTTCACTCATCGAAGCCGAAACGACCTATAGGACACCCGCCTATTTCCTGCAGCAGCTCTCAGGGCAGCTGCCGCTTCGCATAGATGAAAACCTGGCTGCCGATACCATAAACGGGATCGCCATAGAGACGGAAAAGTCGGCAAAAAGCCTTCCCTCTCTCGACTCTCTCGACTTCTCTTCCGTAGCGAAACCCTTTAACGGATCTGGCGGCGGAAGCTTCTCCAAAGGGTTGGCCATACTTCTTCTGGCGGCACTTTTTACGGCCGCGGCCGGGGATCTGGCTCTTCGCTACCAGAAGCTTCACGCCCTCTCGCAGATGGGTTCATCCGACGGCAGCGGGAAAACAATGTACGAGATAAAGGCCCTGGTGAAGAGATATCGCAAAACGGAGCTGAAGCAGAAGATGCTAAGAAGAGAGATAAAAAAGGCCCTCTCTTCCCGCATCAAGTCGCTCGAGTGCGACCTGAAAAAGGGCTGCAGATATGAGTAGCATGAAGCTCTTTGCGGCGGTTTCGGGCCTCATAGTACTCATATGGGTCGGCGGTGCACTCTACATCGACGGAAAAACATCGAAGCTCCGGGAGGAGTTCATAAGGAAAAAAGAGCTTACCGGAAGCTACGAAGCGCTAGCCTCCCTCTGGTCCGAAATGGCTGCTAAGAGGGCCCTGAAGCAGATGGAGAGAATGCTCGGAATCTACTCCATCGTCCCCAAAACGGAGAGGAGAGGGGGGAAAAAGCTCTACATATTCACCCTCGATGCCTCCAAAGCGGACAAAGTTCTCGGCAGGATTTTGAACAGCAACATCGTGATCCGCTCCTTCTTGGCACGCCGCACCCCTGACGGAAAGCTCGAAGTTAGACTGGAGGTTGCGCTGTGAGATGGGTAAAGGGCATAGCGCTCGCTCTTTCGGCCGTTGTCGTCTGGGTGCTTCTGACACTGCTCTTCGTCTCCAAGGAGAGGCTTTGCAACACGGCACTGAACAGCGCCGCCGAAAAGGCCGGGGTGACCCTCTGTTTCGACGGGTACGACTCCTCGGCTTTGGGCTGCTCCATGAAGCGCATAACTCTACTCTACGGCCACTCCCCTGTAGCGAAGATAAAAAAGGCCGATTTTTCTCCATGGAAGATCGAGGTCTCCGGCATAAGGCTCGAAGGTATCGCTGCCGATATGCTGCCGGCGAAGATAGAGTCGGTGAGATATACGCCGTTTAACGGCAGAGTCTCGGCAAGAGGTGATTTCGGAGTGCTCGACGGGAATGTTTCGCTGATGAAGCGTAAAGCGGAGTTCGTACTTCTCCCCTCATCTTTGATGAAGAGGAGATACTCTGCGGCTCTGCGCACTTTCAGATATAAAAACGGAAGGTACAGATATGACCTCTCGTTTTGAAGCTCTGGTGCCGACCGTTTCACTGCTGCTTCTGCTGGTGCTGGGAGCCAAGATAACCGCCCTGGTCATCGACGCTTTTCTGCCTCCTCTGCCGAAGCTGGAGTGTGTAAGCGAAGTTGAAAAACCGGCCGATAGCTACAGTTTCGCCTCCGCATTCGGCCTCAAAAGTGCAACCAGACCGGTAAAAAACGCGCCTCCGGTGCGTAGGCAGGAGTCGCTCAGGGGGTATACGCTGAGCATGACCGCGATAGGCACTCCGAGCATGGCCATTATCGTTAAAAACGGCAAGAGCAAGCTCGTGAGCGTAGGCGAAAAGATCGACGGTTTCAGGCTTGAAGAGGTCTATACGGACAGGGTGAAGCTGACCAAAAACGGCCGTGACTACTGGCTGGGCATGAAAAAGGGGAGTGCTGCCGGGACCGTCAAACCGGCTGCCGTGAAAAAGGGCAAAAAGCCCGAAGAGGAGCTGGTCGAACAGGTTCGCCGCGAAGGTGATACATTCTACGTTCCCAGAGAGCTGCTGAGCGAGATGCACGATCTGAGAAAAATCTTCAGATATATAAGCATAAACCCGATATACAGAGACAACAAGCTTGTCGGATTCGGTGTGGCGAATGTGAAGAGAGGTTCCGTTTTTGATAAAATGGGGTTGAAAAAACGTGATATTATAGAGAAGATCGACGGTAAGCCGATAAAGAGCGAGAGTGACGCTTTTGCCTATTTCAACAAGCTGGAACAGCTCGATTCACTCACTTTGACGATTAGACGTGGAAAAGAGAGCAAGGAATTCAAATATGAGATTTTTTAAAATATTTTTTGCGGCCGTGATGCTTCTTCCGCCGCTTTTGAGTGCGGAGAAGATAACGATAAACTTCAACGATACGCCGATTCGCGATGTGATACGGTTCGTGGCAAAGCAGACGAACAACAACATTCTCGTAACCGACAAGATCAGCGGAAAAGTGAACTTCATATCCCAGACGCCGATAGATAAAAAAGATCTCATTCCTCTTTTGACCAGGATACTGCAGAACAAGGGGTATACCGTCGTAGACGGCAACAACGGCTACATCCTGGTGACCCGCGCCGCGAACGCCAAAAAGCTGGCCGCACCGGCCGGCAGGAAAGTGAAAGCGGGGATGGTTACCAAGATCATTCCGGTACACTATATCAAGGCTGCGAACGCGGTTCAGAAGCTGCGTTATCTAAGCAGCCAGTTCGCATCCCTGACGTTCGACAACGAGAAAAGCATCATCATAATGAGCGACTATCCGGAGCATATCAGGAGCTTCGAAGCGACTCTGGCAAAGATAGACAGGCCGATGAAGAAAGAGGTGCGGTTCGTCTCTCTCGACAATGCCGACGCCGCTTCCGCGGCGAAGAATCTTACGGGCATCTTCAAGGCGCTCGCAAACACCTTCCGCTTCCCGGTAACGATAAAGGCCGATGTGAAAAGCAACAAAATAATCATCATAGCCGACTCCTACGACATAAAACGAGCCGAGGATATCGTCAGGAAGTATGACAGCGAAAACAGTGCGAAGGAGATGGTGAGCGACGTCATATTCCTGAACAACGCCGAGGCCGCCGCAACACTCAAGATAGTCAACGGACTGATGAAGAGTTTTGACAAGCAGACGCAGTCGCAGGTTTCGATCCAGGCGAAAGAGGATATCAACGCCATCGCCATCACCGGTACCCCCAAAGCCGTGAAACTTATAAGCAAGGTCATCAAGAAGCTGGATATAGAGCAGCAGCAGGTCTACATAAAGGCCCATGTATACGAGATAAGCCAGAACAGGCTCAACAACCTGGGGGTAAAATGGGGTCTCGCCGGCGGAGCGGCCTCCGGCAATCTTTTGGCGACCTCCATCTTCAATATGGGGGGTTCATCATTCGTGCTACCCTCTACTCTCGCCAGTACGATAGACTTCGGAACCACCTCAAAGGGTATAGCGGTAGGCGCAATTATAGACCTGCTGAAACAGAACGGTGCCGTGAATGTCATCTCCGAGCCGAACATTCTCTGTATGAACAACAAGAAATCGACCGTATATGTCGGTAAGACGATATCCATTCTGACCAGCCAGGCGACAGGTAACGACACCACCTCCCTGACGCGCAACACATACAGCCGTGAAGATATAGGTCTGACCCTGGAGGTCAAGCCGCAGATAGCCGGTGACGACAAGGTGCTTGTAGAGGTCAAAACCAAGATCGAAGATATAGACCGCGCCAGCACGGTTGCGGCCGACAGGCCTACAACTCTGAAGCGTGAGGTCAACACCGTCTCCATAGTCAACGACGGCGAGAGCGTCATAATAGGCGGGCTCTTGAAGAACTACTACTCCAAAGCGGTCTCCAAGGTTCCGCTTCTGGGCGACCTCCCCTTCCTCGGGGGGCTTTTCAGATCGACCTCGGAGAGTACCGATCAGATAAACGTAATAGTCATTCTAACTCCGTACATCATAAAAAACAGCGACTCTCTGGCGAAGATACAGGAGAAGATAGCGAAGAGCGAGGAGCTTAAAGCTAGGCTTGCGGAGATCCTTGAGAAGGAGCTAGAAAAGGGCGGCAAAAAGAGCGGGGAGGGTGAATGACGCAGCCTCTCAGGGTTGAACCGGAGCTCTACACGGATGTTCCGAACATAGATTTCTATATCAGGAACGGGCTCCTTTTCGGTATATACGAAGGGAGACCGCACGCATTCATAAGGGAGAATCCGGATGCCGACATGCTCAACGCACTCTCCCACTTCGGCGGCGGGCTGCCGTTGGCCATACTCGAAGAGGAGAGTTACGAAGAGCTCAAGAGGAGGTTTCTGGAGCTTAAAAGTGAAGAGGGAATCGGCGGAATAGAGGGTTTCGAGAGTCCGGAGGAGATCGAGAACTTCCTTCAGAACGAAGATCTGCTGGCAAGTGAGGACTCAGCACCGATAATCCGCTACGTCAACTCGCTTTTTGTCCAGGCCCTGAAGCGCCGTGCCACCGATATACATATAGAGACCTTCGAAAAAGAGGGTGATGTGCGATTCAGGATAGATGGTGTTCTGAACAGAATAGCCACCCTCAACAAGGGTGCCGTCAACTCCATAATAAACCGTATCAAAGTGATCTCGAATCTCGATATATCGGAGTCGCGTATTCCGCAGGACGGGCGCACGAAGGTGACTATAGCCGGTGCCGGTGTCGATGTGCGTGTATCCATCCTTCCGACATATTACGGTGAGAAGGCTGTTTTGAGACTTCTTATGAAAGGGGAGTCGATACCTTCGCTTCAGCAGCTCGGCTTTTCGGAAGAGGTCTTTTCGAAACTCAAATCTCTGCTCAAGCACAGCTACGGGATGATCCTGATAACGGGCCCAACGGGCAGCGGTAAATCTACGACACTCCACTCGTTTCTCAAAGAGATAGACCACGAACACTACAATATAGTCACTGTGGAGGATCCGGTCGAATACAACGCTGAAGGTATCAACCAGATACAGGTCAACGAAAAGGTGAACCTAACCTTCTCCGAAGCGCTCCGCTCCATTCTGCGCCAGGACCCGGATGTCATAATGGTCGGAGAGATGCGCGACAAGGAGACGGCGAAGATAGCGACACAGGCCGCAATGACCGGCCACCTGCTACTCTCCACCCTGCACACCAACAGCGCTTCGGCGGCGATTCCGAGACTTATAGATATGGGCATAGACCCGTTTCTGGTCAGCTCCACTCTCATAGGTATCATCGCGCAGCGGCTGGTGCGGCTTCTCTGCCCGCACTGCAAGACCGGGTATCTGCCAAGCGACGAGGATATAAGATATTTCGACCTTCCGCACGACGTTCGGCTTTTCGGCCCCAAAGGGTGTGACAAGTGCGGCGGGACCGGATATATCGGCCGCCGGGCGATAGGTGAGATCATCGTAGTCGACGAGGCTTTCGCCGCACAGATAAAGGGCGGGGCCGACGAGCAGAGCCTCAGGCGCTACCTGCTCGAACATACCGACTTCAGGCCGATGTTCAACGAACTTCGCAGAATGGTTATAGAGGGTGAGACGAGCATACCCGAAGCGGTGCGCATCGGAGTCAAGAGTATATGACCTTCAGGTATAGAGGCTACGACAGCTCCGGAAAGAGGGTAAAAGGGGTTGTAAACGCTGCCGGGATCGAGGATGCGAAAGAGCAGCTGAGGCATATGGGCATTCTCGTCGAGAGTGTGAAGCCTCACCGCAGCCTCTTCACAAGCGAGCTCCCCCCCTCTTTGACAGCCGCGCTAGGAAGGAATCTGAGCCTCTACCTGAAAGCGGGTATATCTCTGCCAAAAGGGCTGCACCTGGTAGCCGAAAACTTCCCGAAGCGCTCGAAACAGTACAGGTTTCTCGAAGAGACGGCAAGACTCATAGAGAGCGGCGGCTCCTTCTACGACGCGCTGGCCGCACAGGGCGTCTACAGGGTGCCGCCCTTTTTCCTGCAGACGGTAAAGGTGGCGCAAAAGAGCGGAAATCTCGAGATGGTGCTGCTGGAGCTCTCCGAGTACGTGCAGGAGCAGGAGCGCATTAAGCGGGATGTAGTCAAAGCCTTCATCTACCCCTCTTTCATTCTGCTCATAGCGGTTGCGATGATAAACTTCATGCTGACGACGATCATACCCAAAATTGTCGATATGTTCGAGGCTACCAAGAGTGAACTCCCGACATCCACGAAGGTGACGCTGGCGCTATCGCACTTTTTCCAGTCATACTCATGGGCCATGATAGCGGCCGTCGCACTCTCTGTAGCCGCGGTCGCCATCTTCTGGAAAAGGAGTGAACGCTTCGGCTATCTCATGGACAAAACGCTGCTTAAAATACCGCTTTTCGGAAGTATGATAACCGCGATGGAGCTTGGACGCTTCGGCCGCGTGATGGCACTGCTGCTCCAAAGCGGCGTACCCTTCGCACAGGCTCTCAACTATGCGGCACAGACCGTAGGAAACCGCTACCTTCATAAGCTTTTCGGTAAAATAGCGACACAGATAGTGGAGGGTAAAAGCTTCACGCAGGCGGTCAGGGAGAATGTAAAAAAGAGGGAGATCCCCAACGACTTCATAAACGCCGTAGCGCTCGGCGAAAAGAGTTCCCACCTGGCCTTTTCCCTCAAAAGCCTCTCCGAACTATATGCACAGCAGAACCGCGACCGCATAGAGGTTATGTTGGCACTGCTGGAACCGATTCTGATGCTTGTTATCGGCGGTATCATAGGCTTTCTCGTCATTTCGATGCTTCTGCCTATATTCTCGATCAGTATGGGTTGAGTGGGAAGTGGGGAGTGAGAAGTGGGGAGTCTGTTTCAATCTATCTGATTTCAATGTGCGATGATTATTAAAATGTTAAAATCTCTTAAAAACAATTTCAAAGGAAAAGCATGACCCAAAAAATTTCTGCAAACTGCAGACTGCAGGCTACAAACTCAAACAAATCTGCAAGCTACCCACTACCCACTACCCACTATAAAACCCGTAAAGCCTTTTCGCTTCTCGAGTTGATGATCGTCATCATAATTCTCGGTCTTTTGAGTGCGCTGGTTCTGCCGAATCTCATCGGCAAAGCCGAGAGTGCGAAGCGTAAACTTGTCTGCATACAGATGAAAAATATCGAAGAGGCGCTCAAGTCGTTCAAGTTCGACAACGGTATCTACCCGACTACCGAAGAGGGGCTCGAGGCTCTTTTGAAAAATCCCGACCCGGAGAAGTATACCAACTACTCCCCCACAGGATACCTCGAGAGCAGGCATCTGCCGAAGGATCCGTGGAAGCACAGGTATATATATATCAACAACGGAGGCGAAATAGAGCTCATTAGTCTGGGCGCTGACGGAAAAGAGGGCGGCGAGGGTGACGCTAAAGATATAACACTCAAGGAGTGTGAAAGGCAGTAGGGTTTGAGAGAGCGGAAAAAGTGTGCATTTACACTGATAGAGCTGCTGATAGTCCTTCTTCTGATGGGGATAGTCTACGCTCTCGCTTTCAACTACATGATGCCCAAAAGCGAAAAATCTGCATCTTCGGAGCTTACACTCGAGAGAATCGGCTCCTTTTTCCGCTCCCGGGATCTCTACGGCAAAGCCGATCTGGCACTCTACTGCAAAGAGGGCGGCACCTGTATTCTGACCGGCGGGGGCAGGATTGTATCGGGCGGCATAAAGGTGCGGGGCGGCGGCAGGGTATACATCGTCAACCCGGATGAGACGTTTCAGTCGATAGAGTATCCGCACGTCAAAATAGGAACCGATGAGTTCAGGCCGCAGTTTATCATCAGGTGCAGTGCGGATACCCTGTTCGAACCGCTGGTCATCAGAAGAGGCGAGAAGTGGTTCTACCTTCACCCTTTCGGCAAGGTTTACACTTTCGACGACCCTGTAACGATGGTCTCCTTCATGCGCCGAAGCGACTATCTTCCTGATCAGGCCGGTTATGCGCAGTAGAGCCGCTTTTACACTTCTTGAAGTGCTGCTGAGTATCTTCATTCTCTTCACAATGGGGCTGGCGCTGCTCAAATTCGACGGCTGGATAAAAGAGGAGATAGGAAGATACAAAGAGAAGTCTCTTCTTCTCTATACGTCTACCCCCAATCTCTACGAGAGCAGAAAGAGCAGCTTCAAGAGAGATACACTCTACGATACGATGAAATTTCCCAGGCTCAGAGACGATGAAGTCTTCTGGCTGAAAAACCTCTCGGCCGAAGTCGATGTAGGGAAAGGTGAGAAGAGGACAATCTTCCAAAGCGGTGAGCTGGATCTTACATACAGGCTCTATCCAGTAACGGTCAAACGTAACGGAGTCAAGGTCGGATTTGTGAGGGTCGTACCTTGAGACGGGCTTTCACCCTTGTGGAGATGCTCATCTCCATTCTTCTAACCGCTATAGTTTTCACCTATATATATGCGACTCTCAACAGCGTCAAAAAGAGTCACTCCCGCTATTTGGAGTCGGCAAAGACGGTGACGGATGCGCAGCGGATCTTTTCGCTCCTCTCGAAAGATATAACGCAGTTGAGAAGCGCGACGAATATCGTACATGAAGCGGGTTTCGACCGAATCTCTTTCACCACTGACAACTCCATCTACTCGATACCCCGTCCGTGGGTGCACTACTTCATAAGTGCGAAATCGAGAGCGCTCATAAGGGTGGAGGCTACCGCCCCGATAGACTTCTTCTCTACCGGCTACGTCGGTGACGCCAACGGCACATATCTCTTCGCCGACAAGCTGGCCGAGGGGTGTGACTCCTTCAGGGCCGCAGAGAGAGGTGCGCGGGTCGATATCATTTTGAAGTGTAAAGATCTGGCGCCGATCGCAGTGACCCTATATAAAGGCGGAATGTGAGACGGGGTGTCGTTCTCTTCATTACTCTAGCCATTCTGCTCATGCTCAGCGGTATCATAATGCTCTTTCTGAAAGAGGGGGGCGAGATCAAAGCGAGTGTACGCGAAAACATGGCTGTCATACAGACCAACCTGCTGCTGAACGATATGAGCGGCTTTCTCAAAAAGCAGGAGTTTTCGCAGGAGGATATCTTCTACGGCTCCGAAATTCCCGTCTCTCTCGATCTTGGCCGCATAAACGGGACGATATCCATGACTTCGGCCCAAAACCGCATAAACATAAACAGATTTCTAAAGAGTGTCATGAGTGAGCAGCAGGCGCTTATCAGCCTGCTGGACTGGCTCGATACCCTGAAGTTGAAAAACCAGCCGCTTCTTATATCGATTCTTCTGGACAGCTACGACAAGGATAGATACGAGCGGATGGACGGAAGTGAAATCGTACTGAAGAGACCCTGGTTTCAAAACGGAACGATAGCGAACGAGCGTGCACTCAGGACGATACTCAACCACTATGCGGAACTTAGCGGCGATATGAACATCTCCATCGAGCGCTGGACATCGGTTTTCGGTTTCGAAGGTGATACCATAGACCTCAACTACGCAGGCAAGGATCAGCTGAGACTTCTCTATCCGGATCTTCCGCAGATCGCCCTGGATACCCTGGCCTCCCATACATCTATATACAAGAGTGTCGACGATATACCTATAGACCCGGAGTCGAGAATGAAGCTGTTGGCTCCGAGGTTCGGAATCAGGCCGACGCTCAAAAGCGGCGACATAGATGTTTCGATAGAGTTTGAAACGACCCAGGAGTGCAGCGGCAGGATGGCTTTTCGAATGGAGTTGCAAAAGAGGAAGAGGATAGACTCGATCAGGATTTCACAGATAAGATGCCCGTAAGCCTGAAAAGCTTTTGGTATAATAGCGTCTAAAATTAAGGTCTTCATGAAAGTAGCGATTGTCCGGTTGACGGCTATGGGCGACGTAATCCACACCCTCTCCGCCCTGCAGTTCGTCAAGAGAGCACAACCCGATACGGAAATTACATGGTTCGTCGAGAGTAAATTCGCCCAGATTCTCGAGAACAGCCTGGATATAGACAATATAGTTCCGGTAAATCTCCACCGCTTCAAGAGCTCTTTTTCGCTTTCGGCCCTTAAAGATGAGGTGCGAAAGGTGAGGGAGAGCGGCCCTTTCGACCTGGTGATAGATGTGCAGGGGCTTGTGAAGTCGGCGGTTTTGGCCCGGATAGCCGGCAGGATGGTCGCCGGGCTCGATTACGATTCGGCAAAAGAGGGAGTCGCGTCTTTTCTCTACTCCGAAAGATTCAGGGTAGACTGCTCGGAAACCGCCCCGTACCGTTTCGCTTCCCTGATAGCCTCTGCCCTGAAAACGGAGATAACGAAAGAGATGCTTCTGAAGAAGAGCCCCTACCTGATCTACGAGGAGACCGAAGAGTGCGAAGAGATATCCGGCTACTTCGAGGAGAGTGCGAAAAATGTGCTCATAGTCACCGGGGCCAGCAACGAGAGCAAAACATACCCGCCCGAAAAGTTCGCCGAAGTCGCCGGCAGACTTGAAGGGTGCAACGTTCTGTTGGTGGCGGGTAGCGAAAGGGAGAGGGAGTCCGCCGCAAAAATAGAGGAGTCCTCGAGCGCCAGGCTGCTTCCGCGGATGAGCCTGAACGGACTCAAGTACGCCGTATCGCGATGCGATCTTCTTATAGGCGGCGATACCGGCCCCAGCCATATGGCATGGGCCATGAACCGCCCATCGCTTCTGCTTTTCGGCTCTACCCCGAGGTCGATGATGATGGAGACTCCCGTGAACATAGCGCTTACATCGGGTGCGAAAGTACACCCCTGCAGATTCGACAGGAGCGACCGCTCCATAACGAAGATAGACCCCGCCGAAGTGGCGCGGACCGCCCTGGAACTGCTCTCATGAGAGATAGACTCTACCTGGCGCTTTTCAAAACTTTCAGATGGATAGTGATCCATACACCCCCGAAAGTCAAATCTCTCCTCATCAGGGCGCTCGCACGGCTGATCTATCTGGCAGACAGAAAACATAGAAACATAGCGATGGTAAATCTCGACCTGGCATTCGGAGAGGAGTTGAGCGACGGGCAAAAAAAAGATATTATAAAAAAGACATATGAAAACCTCCTCTTCAACCTCGCCGACTTCGTTCAGAATCAGGGCATAACGGAAGAGGAGCTTCTGGGGAAGGTGGAGTTTGTCAACTCCCATATAGTAAAAGAGGCGCTAGATTCTGGTCGTCCGGTTGTATTCGTAACCGCCCACTACGGAAACTGGGAGCTTCTTCCGCTGGCTACTGCGGCAAAATTCGGTCCGCTTACGGGAGTGGGAAGGCCTCTCGATTCGAAAGTGATGGATGAGATTCTAAAGGCGAACAGAGAGCAGTTCGATATAAAGATGGTCCCTAAAAAGGGTGCTATGAGAGAGCTGATGAAAGCTTTGAAGCAGGGTAGAGCCGTCGGTCTGCTGGTGGACCAGAATACAGCCGAAAACGAAGGGCTTTTAGTCTCCTTCTTCGGCAAAGAGGCGCGCCACACCCCCGCCGCCGCACTGCTGGCGCTGCGTATGGATGCAGTGATAATTCCGGCGTTCATAACGACCGAGGATCACCGGCGCTACAAGATAGAGTACTATCCGCCGCTGGAGTTTGAAAAAGAGGGCGAAAAAGAGGAGCGCATACTTAAAAACGTGCAGGCACAGGCTGACATTACGGAAAAGGCTATACGCAAAAAGCCGGAGGAGTGGTTCTGGCTCCACAAAAGGTGGAAGAACCGGTATGAAGAATTTTACGGGAGAGATGTATGGAGATAAATATCAGAAGAGTGGCGATTCCAAAAAGAGAGAAGCTCGAGCTCTGGATGAACTACATTATAGTCGCACTGGGCTTCACGCTTCCAATCTCAATCGCGGTGAACAATATGCTGCTGGCCATATTCCTGGTTCTCTGGCTTCTTGCCGGCGACTTCAGGCGGAGATGGCGGAAGATTCGCGGCAACAGGGCGGCGGTGGCTATTTTGATCTTTTTCGCTCTCCATATCGCGGCGCTCATCTACAGCAGAGATCCGGCAACAGGACTCAAAGAGATTATAACCAGAGAGCAGCTGCTGCTCTTCATGCCCCTTTTTCTGTCTGTTCTTCGCCCGGAGTTTGTCAAAAAGGCGTTAAGCGCATTTCTGCTGGCTATGATGATCTCCGAAGTTCTCTCCTACGCTATGTATTTCGACCTGGTTCATATTCCCTGGCACGACTACGCCAAAGAGCCGTACCCGACACCGTTCGTAAGCCACCTCTCCTACTCTCCGATGGTCGCTTTCGCAGTGATTTTGCTGATTCACAGAATCATCTACGGGGATGAGAGCAGGGCGGAGAAGAGTCTCTACCTCTTTTTCATGATCACCATGTCGCTCAATATCTTCATAAGCGGTGGGAGAGCGGGGCAGATAGGTTTTATCGTGATACTCCTCTTCTACCTGGCCTACCAGTTCAGAAAGGAGTTCAGGAAGATGGCGGCACTGCTGGGCATCGCACTGGCGGCTATTGTAGTGGTCTTTTTCTTAAACAGGCCCTTTCACGACAGGATGATGCTGGCCTACCACAACGTCGCGAACTTCAAAAACAACCCGCACACTTCGGTAGGCCACAGGATCAACTTCACGCTCAACTCCTGGGAGCTCTTCAAGGAGCGCCCGATCTTCGGCTTCGGTACCGGGGCTTTCGAAAAGGAGTACAAGCGGATAAACGAAAAACTCACCCCGAAGGTCCGCGCAACCTCCCAGCCGCACAACTTCTATATGCTGACACTCGTCCAGTTCGGCATCGTAGGGCTTCTGCTGCTGCTCTACATCTTCTACGCACTCTTCAAAACGGCACGCAAGATAGATGATACCTACCGCGGTGTGCGCTACTCCCTGCTGGTTCTCTACCTTACCATAATGTTGAGCGACTCCTACCTGCTCGGACACTACACCACGCTCTTTTTCGCCTATATGGCTGCGCTTCTTTTCAGTTCTAGGGTAGAGGATGTATAGGAGAATTCTCCTGATAGTACAGCGCTCCAACGGAGATGTCTTTCTATCCTCTCCCCTTGTAGAGAGGCTGCACGAAAGCTACCCGGAAGCGAAGATAGACATGCTGGTAAACCGCGACACTCTCGCCATAGCGAAAACTCTGCCCCACATCGAAACAGTCCACACCTATGACTACGGGTGGAAAAAGATGGGCTTTTTCGAAAGAGTGCAAAAGGAGATAGGGCTTGCGAAAAGCATCTTCGGCGGCTACGATCTGGCCGTAAATCTGACCGCGAGCGATAGAAGCGTACTCTACGCACGTATAGCCGGCAAAAGGGCGGTCTCATGTGTTGAGAAGGAGCCCGTAAAATCGTGGTGGAAGCGCCTCGTTCTGAGCGCTCACTTCGACTTCGACCCGCAGAGGCATATTGTCGAACATACACATATGCCGCTGAAACTGCTGGGAATAGAACCTAAAAAGATGGAGGTTCACGCCATGGTGCCCGAAGCTGCAAAAGAGGAGCTGAAAGATCTCCCTTTCGACACCTCCGCCCCTTTTCTGATATTTCACCCCTCGGCGCAGTACGACTACAAAATCTACCCGAAAGAGCTTAGAGACCGCCTGCTCAAGATGCTGAGCGGACTAGACATTCCCGTAGCGGTAACGGGCGGCCCGGGCGGGATAGATATGAGAATATCGTCGGAGCTCCCCGATCTTCCGAATATCTATAACCTCATAGGAAAAACATCTCTGGCCGGCTACATGGCTCTGTGCGAAAAGTCGAAAGCGTATATAGGTATGGATACGCTGAATATGCACATAGCCGCCGCTCTGAACAGGAGAGTTTTCGCGATATTCGGCCCCACGCTTCCGCAGATATGGTCTCCGTGGTGCAATGAGCTGCAGAGGGCGACAAAGCTCAGCGCACCGGTGCAAAGCTACGGCAACATCACGATCTTCCAGGCCGATATGCCCTGTGTGGCGTGCGGCAAAGCGGGATGCGACGACAGGCACGGCAGGAGCGACTGCCTCTATGCCATAGATCCGCATACGATTTTCAACGAGGTAAAAAGATGGTTGAACGAATCAGCGTAACTATTTTGACGAAGAATTCTGAGCGCCGTCTTGCACGCTGTCTCGATGCGCTGAGAGAGTTCGACGAAGTTCTTATAGTCGATAACGGATCGAGCGACGATACGCTTGAAATTGCCTCGAAATATCCGAATGTAAGGGTATTGGAGCATGAGTTCACCGGCTTCGGTCCGCTGAAGAACTTCGCCGCAAAAGAGGCGAAAAACGACTGGATATTTTCTGTAGACAGCGACGAAGTGGCAACGCGGCAGCTGATAGAGTCGATAAAAGAGCTCGATCCCGAAAAGATTGAAAACATCTACTCCGTAGAGCGTCTCAACCACTACGGAAACAGGCCTGTAAAGTGCTGCGGATGGTACCCAGACATAGTGATGAGAATATTCAACAGAAGCTCTACATCTTTCAGCGACGCCCTGGTGCACGAGTCGCTTATCGTCCCGCCGGGTATAGAGCCGAAAGTTTTGAGAGGGGAGCTTCTACACTACCCGTTCGAGAGTGTCGAATCTCTGATAGCCAAGATGCAGAGCTACTCCACACTCTACGCGAAGCAGAGCGACAAGCCCTCATCTCCGGCAAAAGCCTTCTGGCGTGCAACCTTCGCATTTTTCAGAAACTACTTTCTGCAAAGAGGTTTCATGTACGGCTACGAAGGGCTTCTCATAAGCGTCTCGAACGCCAACGGGGTCTTTTACAAATATATGAAGCTCTATGAGAAGAGAGAGGCGAAAAGGTGAGAGTATCGCTCATAGTTACCACCTACAACCGCCCCGATGCGCTGGAGTTGGTCCTCGAAAGCGCGCTGAACCAGAAGACTCCTCCCCATGAGATAGTCGTGGCCGACGACGGCAGCCGTGATGAGACGAAAAGGGTGGTGGAGAAGATGACCGCAAACAGTGCCGTGCCGATACTCCACGCCTGGCAGGAGGATGAGGGGTTCAGAGCCGCAATGTCACGCAACCGGGCTATAGCTATGAGCAGCGGCGAGTATATCGTGATGATAGACGGAGATATGATTCTTCATCCGCTCTTCATAAAAGACCATATCGAAGCATCCGAAAAGGGGTGTTTCGTGCAGGGGGGAAGGGTGCTTTTGACCAAGGCTGCCACAGACGAGGCGCTCGAGAGGGGAAGAATCTCCTTTTCGATCTTTTCGAAATCGGTAAAGAACAGGAAAAACGCCCTCAGATGCAGTCTGCTGAGCTCGCTTTTTTCGAAAAAGAGCCGCTCTTTGAGGGGCATCAGAACCTGCAACTTCGCACTTTTCAGAGATGAAGTTCTGGCCGTGAACGGCTTCGACAACCGCTTCACAGGGTGGGGGCGCGAAGACAGCGAGTTCGCCGCAAGGCTTCTGAACAGGGGCCTTGTCAGAAAAGATCTGAGATTTGCGGCGGTAGCCTACCACCTCTACCATGAAGAGAGCACAAGAGAGTCTCTGGCCGAAAACGATATGAGGCTAAGACGCACTATCGAAGAGAAATTGGTGCGGTGCGAAGAGGGGATCGACAGATTCATCAAGGAGCCAAAATGAGAGTAAGCGGTTTTACATTTCTTAGAAACGGGCAGATGCTCGGCTACCCTTTCGTGGAGTCGATAAAATCGATTCTTCCCATAGTGGATGAGTTCATCGTCGCACTCGGCCCCTGTGAAGATGAGACCCAGAGTATGCTGGAGGCTATAGGTGACCCGAAGATCAGGGTCATCCATACGCAGTGGAACGAAGTGATGAGAGAGAGAGGCTACGTCTACGGCCAGCAGAAGATGATAGCGCAGTTCAACTGTACGGGTGACTGGGCCTTCTACCTCGAAGCCGATGAGGTGGTTCACGAGGATGACCTCGAAAAGATCGTTGAGGCTATGAAAAGATACAGAGACGACGAACGTGTCGAGGCGCTCGTTTTCGACTATATCCACTTCTACGGAAACGCCAACAGCTACCTCGACTCGCCGGGCTGGTACCGCCGCGCTCCGAGAATCATCAAAAACTCCGTCAGAAGTTACGCGCCCGACGGCCTCTTCTGGCTGGTGCTCGCAAGCAACAAGATAGGGCGCTACCCAAATGCCGCCCTGACAGGAGCCAAGATGTACCACTACGGCTGGGTAAGAAGCGAAGAGCAGATGAACCTCAAGAGCCAAAAGGTACAGAAGTACTGGAACAAGAGCCACCGGGCCATCGACTACTCGCAGATAGACCCCTCCATCATAAAGGAGTTCAAAGGGAGCCACCCGAAAGCTGTTCAAGAGTGGCTGCCCAAAGCCAAAGGGGTATTTCGTGCCGATCCCAACCATGTCTTGACAAGAAAAGAGAAGAAGCACCGCCTGATGAAAAAGCTGGAAGAGCTCTTCGGGCTGGAGCTGAGCAAAAAACATTACCGGCTGGTGAAATGAAGATACTCATAGAGCTTCCCACATGGCTGGGCGACGCCGTCATGGCCACACCAGCACTGGAAAACCTCTTCGCAGCCTACCCGGAGGCCGAAATCACGATAGTAGGCTCATACGTCTCAACGGAGGCGCTAAAGGTACACCCTCGCATAAATCGCGTAGTTATAGACAAGACAAAATCCGGCGGCTTCCGCCCGCTCAACATCTACCGCCTCTCAAAAGAGCTGCAAAAGCACGATCTAGCACTAAGCTTCCGCAGCCACTTCTATTCAAAACTTCTCCTTCTGCTCACCGGCACACCGAAAAGATATATCTACAAAAAAACCTCCATCGACCATCGACTATCGACCATCGACTCGGCGCAAAGCGCCGCCCACCAAGTCCAACGCTACCAATCCTTCATAAACGGCATAACAGGCCGAAACGACCTCCCCGGACCGCTCAAGCTCTACTGGCCGGCAAAGAGCTTCGAGAGACAGACACTCGGCATTAACCCGGGCGCGACATACGGCAGCGCAAAACGTTGGTATCCCGAAAAGTTCGCAGAAGTCGCCGCAGAGCTTTCCGACAGGTTCGACATACTAATCTTCGGAGGGCCGGGAGAGAGGAAGATAGCGGCGGATATCGAGAGAGCGGTACATGAAAAGGGTGTTGAAAAGGTCAAAAACATAGCGGGCGAAACCACAATTCCCGAGCTCTGCTCGCTCATAGGCGGACTCGATCTATTCATCACAGGAGACAGCGGCCCGATGCATATAGCCGCCGCCTACTCGGTCCCGACCGTAGCCGTTTTCGGCCCCACCAGACACAAAGAGACCTGCCAGTGGATGAACCAAAAGAGTGTAATAGTCAGACATGATCTCGAGTGCGCTCCCTGCATGAAGCGTACATGTCCCATAAAGACACACGAGTGCATGAAAGGTATAGAGGCTTCGGAAGTCACAGAGGCGGCGAATCGCCTTTTGGAAAGTATGTGAAGGGATAAAATTTTAGAAGAGTCGGCGGCTGAAATTAGGTATTTTTCAATACATTGAAAAAAATGCGGCTCTCTTTTTTCAAACCGTTGAAAAGAGAGCCCGGAGTTTATATTGTTTGTCTACCTGTATTCGTTATCGATCAGCTGGCAGACTATGTGGCCTATGAGTATGTGCATCTCCTGAATTCTGGCCGTATCGTCGGAGGGAACGATGATGTTCAGGTCGCAGACATCGTTCATCTTTCCACCCCCTTTGCCGCTCAGTCCTACCGCACGGCACCCCATCTCCTTCGCCTTTTCGATAGCGTATATCACGTTGGGGCTGTTTCCGCTGGTGGAGATGGCGATGAGAAGGTCGCCCTTCTGTGCAAGCGCTTCGACCTGCCTCGAGAAGACCTGCTCGTAGCCGTAATCGTTGCCTATGGCTGTGAGAGCCGATGTATCAGTAGTAAGCGCAATAGCCGGAAGCCCTCTGCGCTCGATCTTGTAGCGCCCGGTCAGTTCGGCGGCTATATGCTGTGCGTCGGCCGCGCTCCCGCCGTTGCCGCAAAGAAGTATCTTGTTGCCGCCTTCGAGCGTCTCGGTAGCTATTACACCCAGAGAGTAGATGAAGTGCTGCAGCCCTTCTATTACACTCTCGAGAGTCTTTCTGTGCGCCTCGAGCTCATTCTCTATTACCGTAAGCATATACACCCCTTAGAAGTAGAAACGGACACCCACGTACCATCCGTCGTTGAAGTTTTTGCGTCCATTCTCATATTTCAGATCTATATTCCGGTATCCGCCGTAGAGTGATGCGTTTGGAATTATCTGTGACTCCAGGCCGATACGGTATGCGCTGTAGCCGCTGCCGTCGCCGAAAACGAGCGGGTCCGGAGCGGCATAGAACGATGCGGTCAGGGTGACAGGCCACTCGACCGGTAGAAGATACTTGGCGGTTAGCCCCAACGGTACGGCAAAGTAGCTGTCCGCGGCGGAAGCCATTATTCCGATGCCCAGTCTGAGCCTGGTGAAGCTTCCTACGGTACCTGTGGCAAGGTATCCGAACTCTCCCAGGTTCTGACCCTGGGTCTGACTTTCTCCGCTGTATAGGTAGCGGGCGTGCAGGTAGTTTCGGCTGCTTCTGCCGTCATAGGCGAAGCCGTAGCCGGTCTGGTAGCTTCCGGCCACCTCTATGTCGTTCGAATTGAGATTTATCTCCGCACTGTTTTGAGCCATAAGCGGCAAAGACGCAATCAGAGCCGCAATAAACGTTTTTTTCATCACTGTTTCCCCTTTTTGTTGATATTTTCTATAATCCCGGTAGTACTTTTTCCATCTACAAAGTCGACCAGCCTGACCTCTTTCGCAATATCGCTGCCGACCACCTCTTTGCCTTCGTAGTCCCCGCCTTTTACCAGCACATCCGGCCTGACCGCCTTTATGAGGTCGTAGGGGGTATCTTCGTCGAAAATCGTGACGAAATCGACGGCATCCAGCGCCGCAAGAAGATAGGCCCTGTCGAATTGAGGGTTGACCGGACGGCTCTCACCCTTGAGGCGTTTTACCGAAGCGTCGGAGTTGACCCCGACTATCAGAACGTCCCCGAAGCTTTTGGCCTTCTCCAGATACTTCACATGTCCGAGGTGAAGTATATCGAAACATCCGTTTGTGAAAACTATGCGTTTACCTTCGTTTTTGAGCCTTTCGACACTCTCTTCGAGCTCTTTTTTATCTTTTATGCGGTGCTCCGTCGTAGAGTCGTGCAGGGTCGTCTCGTAGGCTATTATCTCATCCCATGTAGCGGTGGCGCTGCCCAGCTTGCCCACCACTACGGCCGCCGCCGCGTTGGCTATTCGTGCCGCTTCGTCGATGTCGCCTCCGGCACCCAGGACGAAGCCGAGTGTGGAGAGCACCGTATCTCCCGCCCCCGTTACGTCGTAGACCTCTCTGGCCACCGTCGGGATGCTCCTCATCGTCTCGTCGAATATCGCCATCCCCTCCTCGGAGAGGGTTATCATAGCCATATCCAGTCCGAGTCCGTTTTTGAGCCTGAAGCCGGCCTCTCTAAGAGAATCTTTGTCGACGATGGCTATGCCGGTCGCTTCGCTCGCCTCCTTCTTGTTGGGAGTCACCAGTGTCGCACCCTCGTACTTGGAGTAGTCTCTCCCTTTGGGGTCTACCAGCACCTTGACCCCTCCGTCTCTCGCCATGCCGATTATCCGACGCGTCAGGGAGTCGCTCAGGACACCCTTGCCGTAGTCGGAGAGCAGAATTATATCCGTTTCGGGCAGCCTGCTTCGGACAAGGGATAGTATCTTCTCTTCGCTCTCTTTGCCTATCTCCTGTCTACTCTCGCTGTCGAAGCGGATCACCTGCTGATGCGAAGCAATAACCCGGCTCTTCCTCGTAGTCCTTCTTCCCCGCTCCAAAACCAGTGTATCGCTGCCGACGCCGAGCTCTTCAAGCATCTTCGCAAGCCGCTTTCCGTTCTCATCCATACCTATAACTGAGGCGACACTGACATCCGCACCGAGCGCCACGAGGTTGTTTACGACATTGCCCGCACCGCCTAGCACCTCGCTCTCGTTTTGTACATCTATGACCGGTACAGGCGCCTCCGGGGAGATACGCTCCGTCTTTCCCCACAGATAATGGTCTATCATCAGGTCTCCGATGACCAGCACCGAAGGTTTTAGGGTTTGGTATTTACGCATTTTCCCGCCTTTGGCTGCGGGTCGATGGTCGATGGTCGATAGTCGATGGTCGATAGTCAATGGTCATCGGTTTTCTCCGCACTTCTGTTCTGGATACTGTTTATCAACGCAGTAAGCATTTTTCCGATACTTTCATATTCCGCTATCCAGCTTTTACCTTTTTCTACCGGAATATAGTCTATTTTCATGCCAATATAGATTTGGGTTTTGGCTTCAGCTATGGAAGCTCTTGCAATATCCAAAAAACGGATCTTCTCCTGTTCGGATTTTCTCTCCAACCACTCTGCTATATTGCTCGGAACAGACAAACCGGAACGGGTTAACTGATCTTTGAAACTGAAATCTTTGAACTCTCTAAGTTGTAAATATATTTCGGAACTCACAGACGCAGATTTTTTCCAAACATCCATATTTTCACACTTCACAGCACCACCCTCTCATTCACTATCGACCATCGACTATCGACCATCGACTTCTTCCTTGAAAAGCCGAACAATCTCCGGAACATACCGCCGGATTCCCTCTTCGAGCGTCACTTCGGGCTCATACCCCAAAAACTCTCTCGTCGGCTCTATGTCCGCCTGGGTGAAGAACTGGTACTGCCCTATGTAGGGGTTGGGAATATATTCGCACTCCAGACTAGTGCCGAGCTCTTTTTGGAGTATGTCGACGATATCCTGGAAGCTTCTCGCTTTTCCGGTTCCTACGTTGTAGACGCCGCTTCTTTTTGGGTTGCACGCTTTTATGTTTGCCTGTATTACGTCGTCTATGTATATGAAGTCGCGAAGAATCGTGTCGGAGCCTTCGAAGAGTTTGGGGTTTTTGCCGGCGAGTATCTGGTGGCCGAACTGCAGTACCATCGAGGCGGTTCTGTTTTTGAAAAACTCCCTCGGGCCGTAGACGTTGAAGTAGCGGAGTCCCACTATCGGCAGGTCGCTCTTTTTCATCCACTCGTAGGCGAGGTTGTCCATGGCGAGCTTGCTGAAACCGTAGATGTTCGCCGGGTCTTCACGCCCGACCGTCTGCGGTGCGGGTGCGTTTCCGTATGTGGCGCCGGAGCTTGCGTAGATTATCGCCGCATCCATCTTTTTCGCCATCTTCAGAAGATCCTTGAAGGCGTTCAGGTTGGTATCTATCATTATCTTCTGGTCGTAAACCGTGGTGTCGCTTATCGCCGCCTCGTGGAATATGTAGTCGAAACTGAAATCTTCGAGGCGCTCGAGATCCTCTTTTTTGGTTATGTCTCCGGAAATTATCTCACCCTTGAAGCCTTTGAGGTTTTTGTAGTGGCCGAAGCTCTTGAGGTTTCCGTTGTCGAAGGTTTCGCCGGTGCGGAATAGGTCGAAAACCACCACCTCGGCCCCGGGGAAACTCTCCTGAAAACGGTGCGCCAGATTGGAGCCTATGAAACCGGCCCCTCCGGTTATGAGTATGCTTTTGCCGTTAAAATCCATGCAGATCCTTTATATCGATTCTTCGGTTCTTCTCCGTCAGATAGGTGTGTCCGACTCCAGCCCTTTCAGCCGCCTCTATGTCGCCTGGTTTGTCGCCTATCATCCATGAGTTCGGCATATCTATCTCGAACCTCTCTCTGGCCTCCAGAAACATTCCGGGCATCGGTTTGCGGCACCCGCACCCCGTATCGGGAGAGTGGGGGCAGTGAAGCACATGTGAACGGTCGATCACAATGCCCCTTTCACGCATCTTTTCCAACATCCACGATGTGAGCCTTTCGAAATCGTCCGGAGAGTAGTATCCCCTCCCTATCCCGGACTGATTTGTCACCACTATCGGCAGGTAGCCTCTCTTCTGGGCTTCGTAAACAAGATCCAGGATGCCCTCTACGAACTCGAAATCCTCGATTCTGCTTACATAGCCGTGGTCTATGTTTATCACACCGTCCCGGTCGAGAAATAGCGCCTTCTTCATCTCTCAAGCAGCCATACGAGCGCCATTATAAGAATGATGAGCCCCGCCCAGACCAGAAATCCCGGCAGTGCGGAACTGTTTATGACATGGCCGCCGGTAGGCATATATGCCGGTCCCACTGGTACTCCTCGCTAATCGGGCATAACCCTTTTGTCTTTACGCTTCTCTTCGAGCGCACGCTCTTTCGCCTCTTTGCGCTTCTTCTCCATCAAGATCGCGTCTTTGAGCTCCTCTTCTCCGTCGTAGAGAGCGCCGTCTATGAATTTGTGGTGATCTTCGAACTGACCTGTCCTGTGCCCCCACAGAAGCGCCAGCAGTCCCAGTGCGCCGAGCAGTGTGGAGATGCCGAGCATCATCGCCAGAATTCCGGAGCTCAATCCGCCCCCTTTTCGTAGTCGACCACTCTGCTCTCTACCGTCACCTCTTTGATGAACTCTACGACCTCCAGATGGGCAGGATGTACCCGGTAAGCCTCCAGCCCCTCCCTGTCGTCGAAAACGGATGTGAGCACAAGGTCCATAGAGCGCTCGGAGTGGAGAAAATCGACTCCAACCTCCATCGAACGAAGCGGCTCTATCTTGGCGGGCAGCGCTTCGAGCATACCCTTTACCTTCTCTATACTCTCCGCCTTCGACTCATCCTTGAACCGAAACATCACGATATGAACTACCAACTAAAACTCCCGCTTCCGATTTTACTGCATACTGCACGCTGCCGACTGCCCGCTATTGAAAAATCAATGATCATGCGTTGCCGCATACTCCGGCGTACAGAAGATGCCGCAGTGGCATTTACCCTCTTCGGGGATCTCCTTCTCTATGGCCGGCTTGCATGGGCAGAGTCTGTCATCCGCACTCTTGTGATTTCCATTCTCATCTTCTATGACCATGAAGCATGGGCACCACCTCTTGCCGTAGAGCATCTTGTTTCGCGCAAGGCCCATGGTCACACCCTCGTTGACCTCTTCGTTGGGGTTATATACCCACCCGAACTGCTTGCACACTTTTTCCGTAAACTTCTTCGTCTTCTCCAGCTCGGCCAGAAACTCGTCGGAACTCATATCTACATACTGCATATTCAACCCTCGTTTACTGTTTTGTAAATGCTAGCACGCCGCTACTGCACTTCAACTTAATTTTTCTCTTTAAAGGCCGATTTGATGCGCATCGAGTTACCGACGACCAGCAGGGAACTCAGACTCATCGACAAAGCGGCGACAAGCGGAATGACATACCCGGCTACGGCCAGCGGTATGGTTATGGTGTTGTAGATTATCGAAATGGCGAGATTCTGCTTGACGAATCTGAATGTGCGGCGGCTTATCAGGAAGGCGTCGCGCAGCGAGGTTATGCGGTCATCCAGAAGCACTACGTCGCTCACCTCCAGCGCCACGTCGGAACCGCTTCCCATCGCTATGGCTATGTCGCTCTTGCTAAGTGCGAGCGCATCGTTTATGCCGTCGCCCGCCATGACCACCAGCCGCCCCTCGGCGTGCAGAATATCTATCTCTTTCGCCTTCTCTTCAGGCAAAAGCCCCGCTTTGAAGCTCGGTATTCCGACCTCCTCGGCCACCCTCTGCGCCGCCTTTTCGTTGTCCCCGGTAAGCATCACTATATCGATGCCCAGACGGCGGATATCTTCTATAGCCTCTTTCGCCCCTTTTTTGGGCAGGTCCCTGAGCTCGAAGCGGGCTACCACCATGTCGTCTATGGCGAAGTAGAAGAGAGTATACTCGCTCTGCTCGTCGACATCGAGCCCGAACTCTCTCATCATCTTCGCGTTCCCGCCGCGGAGTGTGTGCCCCCCATACCTCGCTACGATTCCGCGCGCCTCCACCTGCCTGGCATTTTCAAGCTCCACCTCTTTGAGGTTTTCGAAGTGCTCTTTGAGATACTTTTCGACTCCGCGGCTGACGGGATGGATGGAGCTTTTGACCAGTGAGTAGAGGAGGCTCGGGTCGTAGTCGCCGTAGCTCTCGTAACTCACCACGTGCGGCTTCCCTTCCGTTACGGTTCCCGTCTTGTCGAGTACCAGGACGTCGCACTTGGCCATCGTTTCTATATAGGCCGCCTCCTTGAAGAGCACACCGCGCCGCGCCGCAAGATTTATGCCTATCAGCGTCGCCACCGGCGTAGCCAGCCCGAGCGCGCAGGGGCAGGCTATGACGATGACGGAGATGGCGACGACAAGCGCATGTTCGAATCCGCCGCTCATCCAGTACCACGCTATGAATGTCAGCACCGCGATGGTAAGGATGGTCTTTGAGAAGTAGCCGGAAATCTCGTTGGCGAGCCTCTCGATCTTCGGCTTTTTGGTCAGCGACTCCTCCAGAAGACCCACAAGCGTAGCCAGAGTGGAGGTGCCGTAATCTTTTGTGGCCTCGTACCGCACCACCCCGTCTATGGCCACGCTTCCGCTGACGATCTCATCGCCCGGACGCTTGTAGATGGGCTCGCTCTCACCCGTAAGGGAGCTCTCGTCGAAACTCCCCTCGCCGCTGAGTACCACGCCGTCTATAGCCGCCTTTTCACCCGGACGCACCTCTATGATATCTCCCGGCTTCACCTCCTCCACCGGCACCATCGTCTTCTCGTTGCCGTAGATCACCGTAACTTCCGTGGGTAGAGCGTTCGAAAGCGCATCCATCGTATCTGCCGCCCGCTTTTTGCTCAAAACCTCCAGGTATTTTCCGGCCAGAACGAAGGTGATGATCATCGTAACGGAGTCGAAGTAGACCTCCCCGTGGTCCGTCACCATCGCCCAGATAGAGTAGAAGTAGGCCAGGGAGGCCCCGGTGGCAACAAGAGAGTCCATGTTGACGAACCTGTTTTTCAGGCCGTACCATGCGCCCCTGTAGAAGATCCACCCGCTGTAAAAGAGTGTAGGAGTGGCTAGAACCCACTCCGCAAAATCGAGCACCGTCTTCACATCTTCGCGCATTCCGGTGAACATACCCGTATATTTGGCTACCGCTATCCACATGATGTTCATGGTCGCGAATATAGCCACGA
Organism: Hydrogenimonas sp.; assembly: GCA_003945285.1. Taxonomy (NCBI): domain Bacteria; kingdom Pseudomonadati; phylum Campylobacterota; class Epsilonproteobacteria; order Campylobacterales; family Hydrogenimonadaceae; genus Hydrogenimonas; species Hydrogenimonas sp. Next base: position 1,844,664 of record AP019005.1, on the reverse strand, counting down.
GTAGACGCGAGTAGTAGTCCCGCCGCGCCCTGTTCGCGTGCTCCTCCTGCAGTTTCGGGTCGTAAGGGTAGGCGTTGTATCCGATGGAGCGGATCTTCTCGACGATTTTGGAGAGCTTTACCTGCTTCGGGTCCCAGACGATGTGAGCTTTGTTCGTCGTGTAGTTTATGGTCGCCTCGATGATTCCATCGGTCTGGTGAAGCACCTTTTCGTTGAGCCAGACACAGGCGCTGCAGTGGATGCCTTCGATGATCATGTAGATTTCGCTGAGACCGTCGGGACGCTCTTTTATGTATTTCTTCCTGAAACCCTCCAGGTCGAACTTGTGAAGATCATCTTCTCTTTGCTTCGGAGGTTCGAGACTGCTTTTTCCGAGCTTGTCGTAGAAGGTGTCCAGCCCCTCTTCACGAAGAAGGTGGAAGATCCCCTGACACCCTTTGCAGCAGAAGTGGTGAACATCTCCGCTGCTCTCCTCTTCTGTAATCATTACCGATTCGTCGAACTCGAGATGACAATGCGAACAGGGAACCTTGGCCAAAACACACCTTCGGAATTTTTTGCAAATTATAGCCAATTAACCTTCGGTTTTTCAGAATGGCAGGGAGGTCGGGCCAGGATGGGCACTTCAGGCTACAGAAACCATTATGCGGTAAATCGCAACAGCCAAATCCGGATTTTGTACTGTACCATGTTAATATTCCATTAACATTGAAATCATACAATCGATATTGTGTAAACAAGGAATAGTTTTTGCTTGCTTACACAGACCCAATCAAAGGATTAACCATGAATGTCAACGCAAGTGGTTCAATGCAGCAGATGCAGATGCAGCAGATGTATGGTGCCGGTGGTGGACAAGGTAAAGGCGGCATGAAGGATATCATGCAGAATCTCTCGGCTGAGGACAGAAGCGCACTAAAAGAGAAAATGAGTTCTCTTTCGCAAGATGAGAGGCAGTCGATGATTGCTCAAATGAAAGAGGTTGATGCAACATCAATGAGCAGTGAAGAGTATGCACAGACTCTTTTGGATATGCTTGATCAATCAAACACGGAACAGAGTGCTTCAAGTGTTTATACTTTGTCCACGTATGCATAAAGCATAAACTGTTTCAATATCGGCAAGGTTTATAATCTTGCCGATAAACAGTCTGAATATGAAAACAGAGTCGATGTGGCCCTTGGACCCAAATCTAGAATATAGACATGGATCAAGGAACAACATAGCTTCAAAACCTCTATATTGCTTTGTCGGGATATCTCAATGTGGTAAAGTAGCTTATCATTAATCGCCCGATTCCCTAGCCCCCTGTACAGTATCCAAAATTATAATTGTGAAATAATGTAACAGCTTGTCATGTTTGGATAGGCTAATGAGAAACTATCGATATATCTTATGATTGTTTAAGGAAGTATGCCGGTATACTCTTTCAAAAAACAGAACAATACTACACTGGAACGGTGTAATCCGGATTGATATAGTAAAGAACTGTTATTGCTACTTCGTTATAGTGGTCGGAATTATTGTAACAAAGAGCGCCTAATTATAGAAGAGGCGTTTTATCTGTTTACATTATCCGATTCGGAGACGATATTGTGTAGTATGTTTATTTCAAGGAGTTTCTATGCAAAACTGGATTAAAAGAGGTATCGGCCTATGTATAGCCGCTTCGGCTGCCCAGGCGATGAGCTTTCAGCCGCTCGGATTCGAGAGTATGGGCATGGGGGGTGCCGGCGTGGCGAGTGCCACAGGCTCGATGGCGCCATATTACAACCCGGCACTGCTCGCGGTGGACGGCCATACAACAGAGGTGGTTCTATCCGGCGGTGTAGGCGTTTCTGAGTACAATCTTGCCGAAAATCTGGACAGGCTGAGCAATGACGATCTCAGCGGGACGCTCGAGAGGATCGCGAACAATGCGCCATTTGGTCAAAACAGTGATGAAGATAGAAACAATATTATAGACGCGAAAGCCGTTTTGAAAGATATGGCGGGAAAGACAAGCGGCCTTGTGCTAACGCCGGGAGGGGCATTCGGAGTGCAGGTAAAAAACTTCGGTATAGGTCTTTACGTCAGCTCTGAGGCTACGGCATCTCCTGTGATAGATCCCAACCGTCTCGATCTTGTAGTTTACGATGACGCAAACACGCAACAGTACTACTCCTATGATCCGGTAACGGATACATATACGCTTTCCGATCAGGCGACATATGAAAGTACGTCGCTCGAGTACGCGATAAACAACGGTAAGACATACCTCTCTTTGAAGGGTCTCAGCATTGGCGAGGTGCCGTTCAGCTACGGACACTCTTTTGAGACTTCGGCCGGTACCGTCGGGGTGGGCGGCTCGCTGAAGTATATGTACGGCATAACGTACGATACTAAAGTGAGTATAGATACATCTTCGGGTAATGTCAGCGACTCCTTCAAAGACCGCGACAGAAGATCGTCCGCCCTGGGTGTGGACCTGGGAGCATACTATACCCCCGGAGAGTATAGGAATCTGCGTGTCGCGATTGTGGGTAAAAACCTCAACGGACCGGAATTCGATACGGTGACGAACGAGGTCTACAAAGTCGACCCGATGGTTCGAGCCGGGGTCTATTACGCCGGCTTCGACCACTGGCTCGATTTCGCGTTGGACTTCGACCTGACATCGAACAAAACTTTTCTTGACGGTATAGATTCGCAGTATATAGGCGGGGGTATTAATATCCATCCGACCCAGTGGTTCTCCCTGAGGCTGGGAGCCATGCAGAATATAGCGGACGATACATTCGGCACCGTAGTTACGGGAGGTCTCGGTCTGGGTTTCAAGTATCTTCAGATAGACCTTTCTGGTATGGTCAGTACCGAAACAGGCTACTATGACGGAAACGAAATTCCCCGTTACGCCCGTCTCAACCTGGCGCTCGTTTCGCGCTGGTAGAACCTTTTGATACCGCGGCCCAGGCCGCGGTGCAGGGTATGGTACGAAGATTTCTCCACTCTTTCGTTTCACAGATCCATATCGAGGATCAGAGCGATCTGCTGCCCGATCTCGAGCATCTCTTTCTCCGATAGGGCGGCCAGCTTATCCGGCAGTAAACGGTTTATATCGACAGCTCTTATCTGGTCGCAGAGAACTTCCGAGGTTTTTTGAAGCTTTCCCCGCTTTTTCAGGCGGTAGCGAAGAGGGAACGATCCGTCAATACACTGTGTTGTGAGAGGAGCAATGATAGTCGTGGTATGCCCGATACTGTTGAGGGCATCGGTCTGTAGAACTAGGACGGGCCTCGTTTTTCCAACTTCATGCCCTTTTGACGGATAGAGCTTCGCCAGGTAGATTCCACCCCGATCAAACATCGCAAAGACCGTCTTCGAGAGTGTCGTCAAACGACTCGTTTATCCGGCGGTTACTCTCCCTCACCCGGAAAGAGGCGGCTTTTATCTGCTCTTTGAGCTCTTTGCGCCGTATGCTCTCTTCATATTCGGATATTGCACGGCGTATCAGTTCACTTTTGCTCAAATGCAGACGTTTGGCAAGCTTTGTCACCTTATCGAAAAAGCGGTCATCGGTTTTCAGCGTCAATGTTCGCATAATACTCCTTTACTGCTCCGGGTATTACCATTTTACTTACTATATCCATTGTTGTCAATATACCTCTCTATCCCAAATTTCAAACTATTCTATTTCGAGATTTGGGTCTATCTCTATTTCCGTATTTGTGTCTACTTGGGGTATATCGCCGGAAAGTCCCGTTTCAATCTTTTTGAGGTAAGATATTTGCAAGATTATCTGTCGGTGCGATGATCGAGATATATGCGGAGGCAGACGGTGAAGAAAGCGTTTGAAAAATATAGCAGCTATATTGTCGCTCTAATCTTTGTTGCGGCGGGTCTCTACTATCTATACGGCAAAGGGATCATATTTGCCAACTTCGAGAGTGTGAAGCCTGTTGCGGCATATGAGATTATGAAAAAGGAGCCGGAAATTCCGGTTTTGGATGTACGTACTCCGCAGGAGTACCGTGGTGAAGGGCATATAGAAGGGGCCGTTCTGATTCCCCTGGGTGAGCTTTCTCAAAGAGTCGGCGAACTGGCTTCCTACAGAGGAAAAAAGATACTTGTCTACTGTAGAAGCGGCCATCGCAGCGCAAAAGCCTCCAGAATGCTCGCCGACAGAGGGTTCAAGCCTCTGAATATAGAGGGAGGGATAATCGGCTGGAAGCGTGCCGCCCTTCCGACCGTCAAATGAAAGAGGGTGAATGGGAATCCATCGCCATAAAGTAAGCGGCGACAGGCTGTTTCTTGCCATTGTACTGAATGTCGTTATAACGGTGGCGCAGATAGTAGGGGGTGTCATCTCCGGTTCGCTTGCGCTTTTGAGCGACGCTCTGCACAACTTCAGCGATGTGACGGCTCTTACCATAAGCCATGTAGCTCGGACCATATCGGCCCGGAAAGCGACCAGCAGAAGTACTTTCGGCTACAAAAGGGCAGAAATCATAGCGGCCCTTTTCAACGCTTCGGTGCTTGTGGGTATAGGTATCTATCTTATCTACGAGTCCGTCGTGAGGTTTTACGACCCGCAGCCGGTACTCTCTTCGTGGGTCATCGTTCTGGGACTTCTGGGAGTCGTCGTCAACGGCGGCAGTATCTGGCTGCTGGAGGCGGAAGCCGAGGGGAGCATGAACATAAGGGCCGCATACCTGCACCTGCTTGGAGACACCCTTACCTCTGCAGCCGTCGTAGCGGGCGGTACGGCTATGTACTTCTGGCAGATATACTGGGTCGATCCGCTGGTTTCCGTTCTCATAGCCCTCTATCTCATCTACGCTTCCCTCTCCCTGATAAGGGAGTCTACGGGGGTGCTCATGGAGTTCGCTCCCGAGCATATCGATATAGAAAAGATAGCCGAAGAGGTGAAAAGAGTACCTGACATAGAGAATATTCACAAGATACATCTATGGCGCCTGAACGACAAAGATCTCTTCTTGCAGGCGCATCTCGATTTCAGTAGGAACCTGAGCCTGGCAGAGGTCAACCGGAGGATGGGGGAGGTGGAGAAGATGCTCAAGGAGCGTTACGGAATATCCTACGTCGTCCTTCAGCCGGAGTATATGCGCAAAGATGAAAAATTTCTGATCGAAGGAGAGAGTCATGATAATCGAGAGTAGTTCGCCGCTGGTGAAACATCTGGTGAACAGCCTCAGAGACGCCGGATGCGATGCCATGTGTTTCAGGCACGGGCTAAAAGAGCTGGCCAAGCTCCTTCTTGCGGAGGCTGCGCAGAGCCTTCCTCTTACCGAGCGCAAAATTCTTACCTGGCAGGGGAGTTTCACTGGGAGTTTCATAGATGAGAGCAGGGTTGTCTGCATCTCGATTCTGCGTGCGGCGCTTCCGATGCAGGATGGTGTTCTGGAGGTGCTAACCGATGCAGAAGGGGGTTTTTTGGCCATGAGGCGTGACGAGCAGACTCATGAAAGCCGTCTCTACTACGACAGAATCCCGGATCTCAAAGGAAAGACGGCGATAGTGGTGGACCCGATGGTCGCAACCGGAGGTTCGCTGCACGATGCCCTCTCGCTGGTATCGGAGGGCGGGCCCGATGCCATCGTATCGCTGAATGTCATAGGCGCGAAAGAGGGGGTCGAAAGAGTCGCCGCAGCGTTTCCGGGAGTGGCCATACACATAGCGCAGATAGATCCGCACCTGAACAGGGATGCGTACATAGTACCCGGTCTGGGAGATGCCGGAGACAGGGCATTCAACACTCCCTGAAACATGAATCCCGAAACTGCCTGACTGTAATCATCACAACTATTTCAATCTATTACCGATGTTACGCAAAGCTTGGGCAAAGCCCAGGCTTTGGCGGGGACTGTCCGTCCCCTGCACCCCTCTAAAGCTACGAAATCATAGATTTCGAGATGACGTTACGTTTTTTGCGTAACGTCAGGTAATACTGTTTAAGGACTTGGGTTAAAGCGGAAAGTAGACTTTGTCTATCATCTCCCGATACTCCGATTGGGGATCGCTGTCTATGGTTATTCCGCCGCCGCTTTTGTAAACGAGCCCGCCGGGAGTCCGTTCTATGAAGCGGATCATGACTGCGCTCCAGAGTCTTTTGCCGTCACAGACTCCGAAAACCCCGGTAAAAAAGCCTCTCTCGTGCGACTCTACCGACTCTATGATTTCGCATGTCCTCTTTTTCGGCGTTCCGGTGATGGAGCCGGCCGGAAGCAGCGCATCCATGATCTCCCCGAGGCGGCTTGGCCACTCTTCATCCAGTTTCGCCTCTATGTGTGAACTCACCTGCAGGAGGGTTTTGTCGGCCGTTACTATTTTGTCTATGTAACGGAACCTCTTTACCCTTACCTTTTCGGCCACCATACCGAGATCGTTTCTGAGCAGGTCGACCACCATCACATGCTCCGCCATCTCCTTCTCGTCGGCCATTATCTTTTCGGCGGCCCCGGGCAGGGCTTCGTCTATGGTCCCTTTCATAGGGAAAGTACTTATCGTACCGTTTTCTATCGTTACGAACGGCTCCGGCGAGAAGCAGACAAATCTGTTTTTGAAAAGGAGCTTGAAGGGTGCGTTCGCCCTTTCGTATATCTCCCTGAGGGTCAGGCCGATCTCTACAGGGGTGGAAAAAGTGAGATTCAAAAGATAGGTATTTCCCGCCTCTATCTGCTCTATGACCCTCTCGAACGCATCGGCGTATCTTCCGAAAGGTACGGGATGTTTGAGAAGTGTCGGTGCCGGGTGCAGGGCGGAAGGGGGTCGGCGGTGAGATACGAGTATATCTGGAGGAAGTTCATCCAGGGGTTCGGCGAAAATCTCGCTCTTGTCGTAGGAGATGACGAAAAGAAACGGTCTCCCCTCTTTTGCGAGAGCGGAGAGTCTATCCATTTGCCAATATCAGTTTTTTTAGAGCCGCCATTCTGACCGCTACCCCGTTTCGCACCTGCTCGAGTACTTTGCAGCGCGGGTCTGCCAGCATAGCGTCGTCTATATCGATATTTCGGTGCACCGGCCCGGGATGGAGCAGCAGAATATCCCGTTCGCCTATGAGCTCCCCGGTTATACAGTAGTCGCTGGCGTAATCTTTCAGGCTTGCGTATATGGGGTGTGCGTGGCGTTCGGTCTGGGTTCTGAGGCTCATTATTATGTCGACATCGTCCAGCACATCCTCCAGCCTGTCGGTGGACGGAAAGTCTGTTTCGGGCATGAAGTGGGGCGGTGCTACCAGGGTTATCTCGAGCCCGAACCTCGGAAGCAGGCGCATATTCGAGTTTGCGACACGGGAGTTTTTGATATCCCCCACTATGGCGATCTTCTTCCCCTCTATATCGGAGTTGAAGTGCCTTCTTATGGTAAAAAGGTCCAGGAGAGCCTGACTAGGGTGCGCATGTGCGCCGTCGCCGGCATTGAAGATCGCACAGTCTACATGGCGGGATATCTGGTAGGGGGTTCCGCTCTGGGCATGTCTTACTATTATTGCATCCGGGCCCATGGCGTTGAGGTTCGCCGCCGTATCGTAGAGGGTCTCCCCCTTTTTCGTCGAGCTCTTCGCCACGTCTAGGTGTACGACGTCGGCGCCGAGCTTTTTCGCCGCTATCTCGAAACTGCTGCGGGTTCTGGTGGAGTTTTCGAAAAAGAGGGTGATGATTAGGCGGTTTTGCAGAAGCTTCGGCGGCGGCTTTTGAAGGTACGCTTCGGCATCGTCGAAGAGGGCCTCAATTTCGCCGGTATCAAGGTCGTCCGTGGTGATGAGATGCCGCATACCTCTCCTTTGCCTCCGATTTTTTGCTTTTGTTTGGATTTAGAAATTATACCCCAAATCTAGAAATAGAAACAGGGGAGCTCGTCCCGATTACACGGTAACCCACGGTAACCAACGTTACGCAAAAAGTGTAACGTCATCTCGAAATCTAAGATTTCGTAGCTTTAGGGGGGTGCAGGGGACGGCCGGTCCCCGCCAAAGCTTGGGCTTGGCTCAAGCTTTGCGTAACATCAGGCCTAAAGAAAAAACCGAGACGGGTCGGCAAAACCTGTACGCAGGTGCGATTTGCCCTTCGGGGCGCGGCAGCGGGGCTGAAAACCGCAAATTCCTACGGAACCCTTCGGGCACGAGCGGTTTTCTTAACGCCCCGCTGCCGCTCAAATCGCAATGCTAGCAGATTTTGCCGACCCGTCTCTTCGTATATCTTGGGTTTGAATTACCGTAATTACCGTATAGGTATGCAAGTTTGCAACATAGGGCACACTTTTTTGATAAAATAGTACTTCTTTAATAGTGGGCGATTAGGAGCCCGGCAATTTTGCAGAGGAAAATGATGAAACACTACATAAAAAAGATCTCCACATATGCCATGGTTGGTTCCATAGGGGCGGCTGCGATGGTGGTCATGACCGGCTGTGAACAGAGGCCGCAGGGGAGCGGAGATACCTTTACACAGGCGAGTCAGAGGCAGGGGGCATTTGTCGTCATAGATGAGGTGGCTCCGAACCAATACAAGATCGCGGAGGAGTATCCGGCCGATACCACGCGGGTGATATTGAGAAAACTCGACGGCAGCGAGAAGATCCTCTCCAAAGAGGAGCTCGACGCGCTTGTCGCGCAGGAGGCGAAGCGTATAGAGAGCGGGGAGTCCGCACTTACGCAGCCCAACTCGGGCGGAGGTCTCAGTCTGGGAGAGGCGCTTCTGGCCTCCGCCGCAGGGGCAATTATCGGAAGCTGGATAGGGAGCAAACTGTTCAACAACCCGAATTACCAGCAGAACCGGCAGCGTGGGTACAAATCCCCTTCGGCGTACCAAAGAAGCGTCAACAGCTTCAACAAAGCCAAGCAGGCAAGAAGCTCGAGTAGAGCCGGAACGACCCGTTCGGGGTTTTTCGGTTCAAAAAGCGGAACCTCTTCGCGCTCCACATTCGGTTCGTAGGTGAGTGGCATGGTACCGCTGCGCAAACTTGAGCCTCTCACTCCGGAGTTTTTGGAATCGATAGGCTTTTTCTGGCATACAGACAGCGACGAAACCTCCTACATAGCCGACGAGGCGGTAGTGATAGACGAGGTGGAGGCGGAAGCCTACTATGAAGCCGCAAATACGCTCTACGCCATGTTTGTGGAGGCGGGTGAATATGTGATCGAGAACGACCTTTTTCACGAGATAGGGATACCCTTCAATCTCGTAGATGCGGTCAAAAAGAGCTGGGAGAACGATGTCCACTGGCATATTTACGGCCGTTTCGATCTTGCCGGCGGAGTCGGCGGAGATCCGATAAAGCTCCTGGAGTTCAACGCCGATACACCTACCGCTCTCTTTGAGACCGCCATCGTGCAGTGGGCTCTGCTGAAAGCGAACGGACTCGACGAGGCCGGGCAGTTCAACAACATCTACGAAGCGGTCAGAGACAACTTCAAGCGTCTGATAGTTCTTGAGGACGATATCGCGGATTTCGAAAAGCACTACCGCGGATGGAAGATACTCTTCAGCTCCGTTCGCGGAAACATAGAGGATGAGAATACGACCAGGCTCCTGCAGAAGATGGCTGACGATGCAGGCTTTAATACCGGGTTCGCCTATGTAGACGAGGTGGAGTTTTCCGATGAAGAGGGGATATTTTTCGAAAACGAGCGGTACGAGTACTGGTTCAAACTGATTCCTTGGGAGGTTATAGCCGTCGAGGAGAGCGATCTTGCCAGGATTCTCACGAAGATCATGGAGAACCGTAGGGCGATCATACTCAACCCCGCCTATACTCTCATGTTCCAGTCCAAAGCGATGATGAAGATTCTCTGGGACCTCTTCCCCGGCCATCCGCTGCTTCTGGAGAGCTCGTTCGAGCCTCTCGGCATCAAACAGGTGCAAAAGCCCTTCTTCGGCCGCGAAGGGGGGAGTGTGAAGATACTGGATGAGAAGGGTGACGTTCTGGAGGCGGCCGAAGATCTCTACGAAGGGCAGCCGGCCATATTCCAGGAGTATGTGCAGCTGCCCAGGGATGCCATGGGCAGAAGCTACCAGGCCGGAGTCTTTTTCGCATACGAAGGGTGCGGACTCGGTTACAGAAGAGGCGGAGAAATACTCGACAATATGAGCAAATTCGTAAGCCATCTTATCGAGGTCTGAAATGGGCGGACGCATACTCCTCCTGGAAGATGACAGGGCACTGGGAGAGACGATAAAGGAGCTGCTCGAAGAGAGCGGGTACTCGGTGGACTGGGCCAAAGAGGGGGCGGAGGCCGCGGAGCTGAGCTACGATGGGAGCTACGATCTGTACATTTTCGATATCAACGTACCCGAACTGGACGGCTACGAGCTTCTTGAGGGTTTGAGGGGTGCCGATGACAGGACCCCGGCCATCTACATAAGTGCCATGGTCGACCTGAAAGCGATCGAGAAAGGGTTTGAAGCCGGGGCGGATGACTATCTGAAGAAGCCGTTCTTTCCCGAAGAGCTGCTTATAAGGGTAAATGCGAAGCTCTCAAAAAGGGCTTCGACTCTTGTAAAGGGGGATGTCGAGCTCGACCCCTCGTCCGGGGTTGTGAAAAAGGGTGGGACCATCATCTCTTTGGGTGAGGTGCAGTTCTGCCTGCTGAGGCTTTTCATGGAGAACTGCGGACAGGTGGTCGACAAGGATATACTTATGGAGTGTCTGGAGCATCCGGGCGCTTCGGCCCTGCGTGTCGCTATAAACAAACTGAAAGAGAAGACCGGGCTCGAGTTCAAGAATGTCCGTGGAGTCGGCTATGCGCTTGAGGGGTGTTGAGCGCGAAGCTTTCATAAAGAGTTTTCTGCTCTTTTTCTCATCTTTGAGCATACTTCTGGCGCTTCTCTTTTTTACGATCTACAAAAAGGAGCTTGCAAATCTCGACTCTTCTCTCTTTTCGCAGATGCGCATATGCAGCTTCGACCTGAAGTGTCCTAAATTCAAAATCGATTTCGAAGATAGCGGTTCGAAAGAGCTCTATACCCTGAAAAAGAGCGGGAGCGGGCTCTACTCGCTCTTCCCGATAGGCGGGGGCAGCCGTTACCTGCTTAAAATAGCCTATCCCCGCAACAGTTATGAAAAAGATATCGCCAAAATCCGCAAAGAGACGCTTCTGGAGTTCTTTGCCGTAGAGTTTGCCGTTCTGCTTCTATCCGCTCTCTTCGCCCTCTACTCCATAAATCCGCTGAGGCAGGCCCTGAAGCTTACCGAAGAGTTCGTACGTGATATTCTTCATGACTTCAACACGCCGCTCTCAATAATAAGGCTGAATGTCAGGATGCTGGAGAAAGAGTGCCCAGGAAGCCCCAAAAGCACCAGAATAGAGGATGCGGTGGAGACGCTCTTGAGGCTGCAGGCCAACCTGAGGGCCTACCTCGGCGGCCACGAGATGCAGGTAGAGAGCTTCAGGCTCGACACCCTGCTTGAAGAGAGGGCGGCTCTCATAGGCAGAGGCTATCCGTCGATAGAGTTCATAACCGAATTGGAGCCGCTCGAGGTAAGATGCGCGAAAGATGCTATCATAAGGATAGTAGACAATGTAATCTCCAATGCGGCCAAATACAATGTGGAAGGGGGCCGCGTCTTTGTAAAGCTGGATGCGGAGGGGAAGATACTCAGGATAGAAGACAACGGTGTGGGCATCGAGAATCCGGAGAGAGTCTTCGAACGCTTCTACAGGGAGCATGACAGGGGAGTCGGGATAGGGCTGAACATTGTAAAGAAGCTCTGTGACGAGACGGGAATAGGTGTGAAGGTGGAGAGTGATAAGGGTGTCGGTACGCGTTTCATCTTCGATCTGAAAAAGGTAACACTGAGCTAACGGTTTAGTAATGAACTGCTTACACTTGTGCGTCATAATTGTGCCGTGACAAAAATATTTCAAGGAGGCTTTCATGAGAAAGATGAGTAAAGTTACGGCAGCGCTGCTTCTGGGCGCTACACTGTCACTCTATGCGGCAGATACGACTGTTGAGACTGATGTTGTAGTCGAGAGCAGTATAGACGCACAGATAGAGCAGATAAAAAATGCCGACCCGGATCAGAGGCGTGAACTTATGAATAACCTGAAGGAGGAGCTGGCCAATATGAACAGCGAAGAGCGTATGGAGGTTATCTCCAAGCTTCGTGAGAGTATGAACGTATCCGACGGTGAGCAGGTGGCACAGCAGGCACGTGTACGTACAAGAACGCAAAGCAGGATCAGAACGGAAGAGAGTGTACAGAATATGGAAGAGGCGGCAGTCAGGCAGCAGACAATGCAGATGCAGCGGGCCGGTGAGATGGAGCAGATGCTTCAGAGGCAGGGTATGGATCAGTATAGAGATTCAGGCTCGGTCGGTATGGACGGAAACGGAATGCCCTTTGGCGGACCGAGGCGGTAATTTTGCGGGCTTTACGCCCGCTGTAAAGGAGAGGTTGATATGATAAGAACAATAGTTGCGATACTTCTATGCAGCGTAGCACTGTTCGCTTTTACGGATAGTGACCTGGACGGTGTGGACGACAGCAGGGACAAGTGCCCGAACACGCCCATAACGGACCTGGTCGATGCGAACGGCTGTTCCGTAAAATCGCTCATAACCGATGAGCGTTACGATATAATTTTCGGTCTCTCATACAGCGAGATCAACTACCAACTGAATGAAAAAACCGATACATACACTACATCTTTTCAGGCGGACTACTACAGAGGCGACTTCTCCTTACAGTTTTCAACTTCATACTATACAAGCAGCGACACGGCAGGATATGAGAGTAACGGCATGAACGATACTACAGTAGCCGGGTACTATAGGTGGAAGCCGACCGACTCTTTGAGTCTCAACACCGGTGTAGGGGTCATTTTCCCCACATACAGCAGTGATTACGGTAACAACAACACAGACTACTCTCTCTCGGCAAACCTGAGCTACACTGTAGGAGAGAACAACATTTTCGCAGGCTACATCTACACACTGATCGGTGACGACGATATCGATGACGGCACGACAGTGGTCAGATATCAGAATACGAACGCTTACAACGTAGGGGTTGGTCACTACTTTGGTTCTAGGCTCTACGGCAGTATCTCATATTACAGATCGGAGTCGATATTTGAAGGTGTAGAAGATATTGAGAATTTAACTCTGTACGCATTCTACAGCATTGACAGGCACTGGTTCACTACCGTAAGCTACGCCAAGGGGCTAAGTGACTCTACAAGCGACAACTATCTCTCTTTAAGGGTTGGCTACGCCTTTTGAGAGATCTGTTCACGATCGGTTCACGCTCTTTTGATATGATTTCGATGAGTGACCCCTCCAAGGCCCGTCACGAAGTGCGAGGCCGTCTCGAAATCATTGATTTCGAAGCTTCATGGGGTTGTAGGGACACTTGTGTCCCTGCCCTTTTCCGGGCTCCGCCCGGAAAAGGAGTAACATAAAATGAAACAAGGAGTAGAACATGAAAAGAGTTGCTTTTCTTTTGACAATCGCGGCATCCATGGTGATGGCCGAGTCGTTTTCGTGGCATGAGAGTGTCAAGGTCATACGCAGTGAGCCTACATACAGAACGGTTACGATACGCACGCCGATAGAGGAGTGCTGGGATGAAGAGGTACCCGTCTCAAGAAACAGTGACGGTACACTGGGAGCCATAATCGGCGGGGCTGCCGGCGGTATTCTCGGGCACCAGGTAGGAAGCGGCAGCGGTAAAACGGCAGCAACGGTCGGTGGAGCGATAATAGGTACTCTGGTGGGTAAAAACCTCTCTGATCAGCAGGCTGCACCGGGCTATAGAATAGAGCGACGCTGCAAAACCAGATATAAAGAGCGTACCGAAAACCGCTTTGTAGGGTACAAGAATTATGCACGCTACAAGGGTCAGGAGATTGTGAAATTCAGCGATGAACCGCTCAAAAGAATAGATATTACCGTCACTGTCTCCTATTGAGTGGGGCTCCGGCATCAGCCCGGAGTAGAGAGTGAGACGGTCAGGGCTTCAAGGTCTCGGGGGAGCAGGTAGAGGCTTACCCCGGCCTTCTCGTAGTAGGGGAGGGTGACGGTGTAGAAACTCTCCCTCTCCTCGAAAAGATTTACGGCAAGATCGAACCCAACTCCCCTTCTCTTCAATGCTTCGATACTCAAAAGAGTATCGTTTATGGAGCCCAGCCTGCTCGGTGAAACGAGAAGGGTGTGCGCATCGAAAAGTGAAGGCAGGTCGATCATGAAACGTTTCTCGTCTATCGGTACCAGCAAGCCGCCGGCACCCTCTATGAAGAGAATATCGCACAGCGGCTCTATCAGCTCCAGTGAACGCCCGATCTTCGACCACTCTACGGCACTATCTCCTTTCGCGACATAGGGTGCGGCGGGAAGGGTGTACTGCAGGGGGACTATCTCTTCCAGCGTTATGCCTGAGGCTGAGGGGTTGACCCTTTTCATCATCTCCAGAAGCTTCATACCGTCTTGCGGCTTTCCCCCTTCGACCCCGGTTTCTATAGGTTTCAACGCTCCGACGCGGAAGCCCGCTTCGGCGGCCTTTTCCATCAGTCGCAGAGTGGTGAAGGTCTTACCTACGCCGGTATTGGTCGCGGTTACGAATATCTTTTTGGCCATCTATTTTTCACTTTCGCTATAATTTGAAACTCTTATCGACGGGTGCCGGTTTTGGTTGGCAGCGTGCAGCCGGCAGCGTGCAGTATGCAGCAGTTATCCGCGCGAGGGCCCGCTGCCGAAGCGGACCCAGTGTCAACGTAGCCGATCGGGGCTTTGCTCCGACGGCGTAAAGGATCAAGAGCGCGGTTTATCCGCGCGTGGGCCCGCTGCCGAAGCGGACCCAGTGTCAACGTAGCCGATCGGGGCTTTGCTCCGACGGCGTAAAGGATCTAAATGAAACACTACGAATATTTTAACACACTGCTCCCCCATCTCACAGCGAACAGAGAGGGGCCGATAGCATCACAGATCACCCCTTCGGCGGCTTTCGGATACGCTTCGGCGCAGGAGGCGGAAGCGATCTTTGCGGGAGAGGCCCCCAAGCCGGTATATGCGAGGATGGGAAACCCTACAGGCGGGAAGCTGGAGCAGGCGCTTGCAAAGATGGAGGGAGGTGCGGGAGCCGTTGTAACGTCGTCGGGGATGGGTGCGATAGCCATGGTTCTTACGGCATTTTTGCAGAGTGGCGACAGGGTTTTGTGTGTCGGAGGATTTTTCGGCGGAACATTCGCCATGATGAGAGAGACCATGCCCAGATTCGGCATAGAGGCCGACTTTTGCGATGTGGACGACTTCGAAAAGATGGAGAAGAGTCTTGAAGAGGGGGTGAAGATGGTATTTGCCGAAAGCGTCGGCAACCCAAATCTCAGACTTCCCGATATACGGCGTATGGCGATTCTCTGTGACCGCTACGGCGCACTCTTCGTGGTCGACAACACATTGACTCCGCTGATCGTACAACCGCTCAAGATGGGGGCGGATATCGTCGTCTACTCAACTACAAAAATAGTGAGCGGACACTCGGCGGCTCTCGGAGGAGCCGCAGTTTTCCGGGCTCTTAAAAGCGAAGAAGAGAAGCTCACGGGAGAGAGATTCTTTTCGATTCACCCCATTTTGAAAAAGGGGAAGGGCGCCTTGATGATGGTGCTGAAAAAACGGGCGATGCGCGACTTCGGGATGAGTGCCAACGCTTTCGCCTCGTTTTTGACGATGGTCGGCCTCGAGACGCTGGCTCTAAGAACGGAGAGGGTCAACGCTTCCGTCGAAAAACTCGCCCGGCAGCTGCACGACGAAGGGGTGAACGTGAGACATCCCAGTCTGCAGAACCATGAACACAATCTGCGCTACGAAGCTCTTTTTGAAGATGGGTGTGGCCCGATCCTGACGATAGACTGCGGATCGAAAGAGCGTGCCTTCATCTTTCTGAACGAGTCCAAAACAGTCACTCTCACCGCCAACATAGGGGACAACCGCACACTCGCTCTTCATATGGCGAGCACCATCTATCGCGACTTTACCGAGGAGGAGAGAAGGATGATGGGAGTCACTCCCGGCCTGATACGTGTTTCGGTAGGGCTGGAGACTCCCCGCGTACTGGCGGAAGATATGCTCTCAGCCTGGAAAAGAGCCTCCGGGTAGATATATTTCCCCCACTCCTTTCTATTCTCCGGAAACTTATGAACTGCTGATACTTTTGGCTACAAAATCCCTTGATTCCGGGGTTTGTAGCATCCGGCACTTGAAAAATTCCAAAATTATGATATACTTAAAATAAACTAAAACACGTGCCGGCTGCCGGTACGGAAAATTTTTCGACAAAGGAAAAAAGTTGGCACAGAAAGAGTGGATCGATAGTGAAAGCACGGTTGATCTCGACGAGCCGGATCTCTACAAAGTGATCATGTGGAACGACGATTATACTACAATGGATTTCGTTGTGGAGATTTTGGCCGATATATTTAACAAGAGTTACGAAGAGGCGATCGAGATTATGCTTGCGATTCACGAGAAGGGCAAGGGTATCTGCGGTCGCTATACGTACGAAATCGCCGAAACCAAAGTGCATCAGGCGACCAAGAGAGCCAGAGCCAACGAGTTTCCTTTGCGCGTTACAATGGAGAAAGAATGATTAGTAAAGATTTGAACGACATTTTCAAAGAGGCTGTGAAGTATGCCAAAATGCACAGGCATGAGTATCTAACAGTCGAACATATTTTTCTTGCGGTGCTGCTCAGCCCGCAGGGTGCAAAGATTCTGGAAGCTGCCGGAGCGGATGTAGAGAAGCTGAAAAACAGGATAAATCAGCATCTCGTCACATCTTTGAGGCCTCTGCCGGAAGGGGTTTCCCGTGAACCTTTCGAGACGGTGGCCCTTTCAAGGGTTATAGAGCATATGATTCGCCACGCTCAGAGCGCCGACAAGAAAGAGGCCAGCATCGGCGATCTGCTTGCCTCCATTTTCAACGAGGAGCACTCTTTCGCCGTCGCATTGATGAACTCCTACGGAATTACCAGGCTGAGTATCCTGGAGGTTGTCGCGGAGTCGAACGCAGAGAGTGATTTCGAGGAGAAAAAAGAGGAGGAGAGCGAATATCTGGGCCAGTTCACGGTCAATCTCGTAAAGCGTGCCCGTGAAGGGAAGATAGACCCGGTAATAGGACGGGAAAAGGAGATAGACCGTGTTATGCAGATTCTCTGCCGGCGCAAGAAGAACAATCCGGTTCTAGTAGGCGAACCGGGCGTGGGAAAGACGGCGATAGCCGAGGGCCTCGCTCTGGAGATTGCGGACGGCAAAGTACCTGAGATGCTCAAAAACACCGAAATATACGCCCTCGATATAGGCACGCTTATAGCCGGAACGAAATATCGCGGCGATTTCGAAAAGCGCCTGAAAGGGGTGCTGCATGAGCTTCAGGAACGAAAAAACGCGGTACTCTTCATAGACGAGATACACAATCTCGTTGGAGCAGGCGCTACCAACGGCGGAAGCATGGACGCCTCCAACCTGCTCAAACCGGTTCTGGCGAGCGGAGATCTCAAATGTATAGGCGCCACCACGTTTGAGGAGTACAGGAACTTTTTCGAAAAAGACAGGGCGCTGAGCCGCCGTTTCGCGAAGGTCGATGTGGCCGAACCGAGTTTCGAAGATACGCTCAAAATCCTGAAGGGGCTCAAGTACAAGTACGAATCACACCACGATGTCCATTTCAGCGAAAAGGCGCTGAAGACGGCGATAGATCTCTCTATCAAGTATATGCACGAGAGATTTCTGCCCGACAAGGCGATAGATATCATCGACGAAGTGGGTGCCTCTTTCAGGCTTAAAGCGAGAAAAAGGCGCCGTGTCAACGAGCGGGATATAGAGGATGCGGTAAGCCGTATGCTCAACCTGCCGCCGGCACGTATCAACAGCGATGACCTGGCGACTCTGCAGAACCTCGAGAGCGTTCTTAAGAGCAGGATAATCGGTCAGGACCGTGCTGTGGAGGAGGTGGCTGCTGCCATCAAGCGTGCGCGAGCCGGACTGGGCGCACCGAACAAGCCGGTCGGCTCCTTCCTCTTTGCCGGTCCTACCGGAGTCGGAAAGACCGCACTGGCGCTCGAGCTTTCGGAGGCGCTCGGTGTGCACTTCGAGCGTTTCGATATGAGTGAATATATGGAGAAACATGCCGTCAGCCGCCTCATAGGCGCCCCTCCGGGTTATGTGGGATACGAGCAGGGTGGCCAGCTTACGGAGGCTATAAGAAAGCATCCCCACACTGTCCTGCTGCTGGATGAGATCGAGAAGGCCCACCCCGATCTGATACAGGTGCTGCTGCAGGTGATGGACAATGCGATGCTGACCGACAATACAGGCAACAGGGCCGACTTCAAAAACGTCATTATAATCATGACATCGAATGTCGGTGCGACGGAGGCGAATGTCATGGGCTTCGGCGCACATAGTGAATCGAAGCACGATACCGCTATAAAGACGGCGTTCTCTCCCGAGTTCAGAAACCGTCTGGATGCGGTCATACGCTTCGAGCATCTCCGGTTCGAACATGTCAAAAAGATAGTCGACAAGTTTATCGACGAACTCAATGCCCAGATGGCCGAGAGAAAGATAGTGATCAAGCTCTCCGACGCCGCCAGGGGGCATCTTGCGAAAGAGGGGTATGACGAGACGATGGGCGCAAGGCCTCTGGGACGTGTAATCGCCGAGAAGATAAAAGCACCGCTCACCGAAGAGATACTCTTCGGCTCCCTGAAAGAGGGGGGAGAGGTGCTCTTCGGCGTAAAAGGCGGGTCA
Source organism: Hydrogenimonas sp. (assembly GCA_003945285.1). Taxonomy (NCBI): domain Bacteria; kingdom Pseudomonadati; phylum Campylobacterota; class Epsilonproteobacteria; order Campylobacterales; family Hydrogenimonadaceae; genus Hydrogenimonas; species Hydrogenimonas sp. The sequence continues at coordinate 1,825,918 of AP019005.1, read as the reverse complement.
CTAACCTTCAAGGTCGCCGAGCGTGTCTAACGGGCCCGGAATTCCCAGGCTCGGCTTCGACCATATCTTTCCGAATCCCCGTTATGCCATGAAAGAGGGGCTTCTGGCATACGGGGGGGATCTCAACCCCGACAGGGTGTTGAGTGCCTACAGAAGAGGGATATTCCCCTGGTACAACGAGGGCGACCCTATCTTGTGGTGGTCGCCCGACCCCAGGTTTCTTCTATATCCCGACGACTTCAAAATCTCCAGGTCTCTCAGAAAAAAGCTTCGTCAAAAACGCTTTTCGGTAAAATTGGACCGAAACTTCGGTTCCGTTATGCACTACTGCTCAGCTGTACCGAGGCACGGGCAGAACGGAAGCTGGATTCTGCCTGAAGTGATAGAGTCCTACACCCAGCTCTACTCGCGCGGCTTTGCCCATTCGGTCGAAGTTTACGACGAAGAGGGGAAGCTGGTCGGGGGACTCTACGGAATCAGTACCGGCAGAGCCTTTTTCGGGGAGTCCATGTTCGCACTTGCTCCCGATGCTTCGAAAATAGCCCTGGCTCATATGGTGGAGCTGGCGAAGATATGGAGTTTCGACTTCATAGATTGCCAGATCCCCTCCGAGCATCTTGCGAGACTCGGAGCCGTTCGGGTGGGTCGAGACAGATTTCTCGACGAGCTCGAGGAGACGCAGAGCTATCCGGGTGTGCACGGTACGTGGCAAAAATATGAGCCTCTGCTTGAAGCGATGAGTTGGTAGTTTTTTGATCTGAAAGAAGGAGATTTTATTATGGTAAACGAGCGCATCGGCTTCTCTTTATGGCTCGACTTTATAGAGCGTGACCATCTGCAAAAGGAGTTCGGCCGCATGGTGGCCGAAGGGGTCATAAACGGTGCGACCAGCAATCCCGCCATTTTCGCCTCGTCCATCGAGACTTCACCGGCATATACTTCACAGCTGGATGAGCTTCAAAACCACTCGGCGAAGACGAAGTACGAAGCGCTTGCTGTTAGAGATATAAAGATGGCCGCCGATGCGCTCTTCCCTCTTTACGAGGAGGGCAGGGACGGCTTCGTCAGCATAGAGGTCGACCCCTACCTCTGCGACGATACGGAGGCGACAGTCGAAGAGGGTCGGAGGCTCTACCGTGAAATAGGCATGGAGAATGTCATGATCAAGGTTCCCGCAACAGATGCGGGATATGAGGCGATGAAAATCCTGATAAGCGAAGGTCTGCATGTAAACGCGACTCTCATCTTCTCGCCGATGCAGGCCCTGCGCTGCCTCGATGCCGTTGAGGAGGGGCTGAAAATCTACAGGGCGACGGGAGAGAAAAACGTGAGAGCCGTACTGAGCGTCTTCGTAAGCCGATTCGACCGGATGCTCGACGGCAAACTGGAGCGTGCCGGCCTGCAGCCGGGCAGGCTAGGTATTTTAAACGCGGCCAGAATCTACAACCTGGTCGAATCGAGAAAGGAGAGGGCGATCAGGACCCTCTTCGCCAGTACCGGGGTTAAGTCCGATGCCTATGAGGCCGATTATTACATCAAGGAGCTAATGGCGCCGCATTCGGTAAACACAGCTCCGCTGGAGACCATCGAAGCGTTTCTCGAACACCCCCTGCATGCACCAAAGCTTCCGATCGACGAAGCCGCCATAGATACCTTTTTCAAAGCGGTAGAGAGCGCCGGCATAGATATGCAGGAGGTATACCGTAAGCTTACCGAGGATGGTCTGAAGGCTTTCAAAGAGGCTTTTGCCGGGCTACTATCCCACTTGGAGTAACGTATGGAACATAACGAACTGGAAAAAGAGGTAGATGTAAACGAACTTACGTTCGAGATGACAAATCGCATCCGCCAATATATGAAGGGGCTTATCGAACATGAGGGGAGCGACCTTCATATCAAAGCCAACTCGCAGGTGCGTGCCCGTATAAACGGAGATATAGTAACGGTTACGAAAGAGAAGATTACGAAAGAGGAGTCTATCCTGCTGGCGAAGGAGATGCTTCGCCGTCGTTTCGCCGAGTTTGTGGAGAAGAAAGAGATAGATTTCCTCTATGTATATGACGAGAAGATACGCTTCAGGGGAAACATGTTCTTCCAGATGGACGGTGTTTCGGCCGTATTCAGGGTCATTCCGGTCAATATCCTCTCGATAGATCAGCTGGAGCTTCCGCAGGCTCTCCACAAACTTACGGATATATCCCGAGGTCTGGTTCTGGTGACGGGGGTGACCGGTTCGGGTAAGTCCACTACGCTCGCGGCACTCATAGATGAGATAAACAGAAAACACAGAAAGCATATCATTACGATAGAAGATCCCATCGAATTCGTTCACAAAGATAGAAAGTGTCTTATAAACCAGCGGAGTATAGGGCAGGATTCACTAAGTTTCGCCAACGCTCTGCGTTCAGCACTGCGTGAAGACCCGGATATCATCCTGGTGGGTGAGATGCGCGACGTCGAGACCATAGATACGGCGCTGCACGCCGCGGAGACCGGCCACCTGGTCTTTTCGACTCTGCATACGCTGGATGCCAAAGAGACGATCAACAGAATTATAAGCGTCTTTCCCGCAGAGGACCAGAACCGCGTAAGAAACACCCTCGCTTCGGTGCTCGAGGGGGTTCTTTCACAGCGGCTTGTCAAGACGCTGGACGGGAAAAAGACAGCAGCTGTGGAGATTCTTTTCAATACCTCCTACATTCAGAAGCTGATTCTGGAAGGGCGCGACATGGAGATAAAAGATGCGCTTGACGAAGGAACGCAGATATATGGAACACAGAGTTTCGACACCGCTCTTTTGAAGCTCTACCAGAAGGGAAAGATCTCTATGAAAGAGGCTATAAGACACGCCTCCAGTCCGAGCGATCTGAAGCTGCGCATAGAGGGAATGGATGCAAACATCAAAGCCGGACAATCGGGAGAGGGTGCCTTTATAACTGAACATGACTCCGACATTTTCGCTTTAAAAGAAGATTAAACAGATTTTTGGTAATATTCGCCTCTTAAAGTACGTCTGCGTACTTATATTTTCTGTATGAAGGACAACAATATGTTGGAAGGAATCGTTAGAGAGAGTATCGGCAAGAGCGATGCGAAAAAACTTCGCCGAGATGGTTATCTAATCGCCAACATCTATGGAAAAGGGCTTGAGAACACTCACGCCGCGTTCAAGATGGGTGAATTTATAAGAACCGTCCGCCACAAGGAGAAACTGGCTTTCCCCGTCAAAGTGGGCGGAAAAGAGATGGATGTGGTTATTCAGGAGTATCAGCTGCACCCTGTTACAGATCAGATACTGCATGTAGACCTGATGGTGGCCCAGCCCGGCGTCGTGACTCACTACATGGTACCGGTAAAGACGACCGGAACTCCCAAAGGCCTCAAAAACAAGGGTGTTTTGGCTATATCCAAACGACGTATCAAGGTAAAAGGTACCATCGAGAACATTCCCGAATCTTTTACGCTCGACGTAAGCGATCTGGATGTGGGAGACGCCATCCTTGTGCGTGATATACCGGAGTCCGACAAGTATAAGATCATGGTAGCCGGACGTGTACCTGTTGTCGGGGTTATCAAAGCGAAATAAGAATCTGCGATGTGGCTAGTCGTCGGCCTGGGAAATCCCGGAGTCCAGTATGAGGCGACTCGCCACAATATAGGTTTTATGACCGTCGACCGCCTGGTCGAAAAGGTGCAGGCGCACCCTGCATCATCCTCCTCTTTTCACGGTGAACTACATAAAACTTCGAATCTGCTTCTGTTGAAACCCTCCACCTATATGAACCGTTCCGGTATCAGCGTGCAGGCGGTGAAACAGTTCTACAAGATCGACCTCGAGCATATTATCGTCATCCACGACGACCTGGATCTCCCTTTCGGCTCTGTCAGATTCAAACGGGGCGGAGGAGACGGCGGGCACAACGGGCTCAAATCTATAGATGCCGCCATAGGAAACGGTTATCTCCGTGTACGCATGGGCATAGGAAAGCCTCCCTATAAATCGCAGACGGCAGACTATGTTCTAAGCCCCTTCAGCCCGGAGGAGAGAGAGGCGCTGCCTAAATGGATAGAGCATTCGGCGGAAGCATCTTTGGAGCTTACCCGCCATACGCTGGAGCATGTCGCCTCCCGATACAGTGTCAAAAAAGCGGATTGGAAAAGCAGATGAGGATGTTCCGTTATGTCTCCTGGCTATATATCCGTCACTTCTTTCTCATAGCGTTTGCGCTCGCTTTTTTCTTCGCGGGCCTCGACTATATGCAGAACGCTTCGAAGCTGAACGGATTCAACATAAAAATTCTCTATATGTTCTACAAAGGCTCGTACGCATTGAGCCTCCTCTTTCCGATCGCGCTGGTTCTTTCGATGATCGTCGCCAAAATGGCGCTGATAAGATCGAACGCCCTTGTCAGCTTCTATGCCCTGGGGTACTCCAAAAAAGAGGTTTTGAGGCCATTCATATTTGTCTCGTTCCTGTTGACTCTGCTCTACATCGGCCTGCACTTCACCACTTTCGTAAACTCGGAGCTCTACGCGAAAGCTCTCATGCAGAAGAAGCACAACCTTACCGTTACACGGAATCTTTTTGTCAAATATAACGACAGTTTCGTCTATATTTCGCAGCTGATTCCCTCACGCAAGGAGGCGAAAGATATCCGTATATACAGAATGCAGGAGGGTGATCTTGTGCAGACCATATATGGAAAGAGTGCAAAATTCGACGGTAGCAAATGGTTGATTGCCGATGCCAAGATCGTAACGAAGCCTCATGTGAAAGGGCTTACCTATGAGGGACTTAAAATAGAGTATAAAAGTGGCGTCGAGACACTTGCTGGGTTCAAGCCGAAGATTCTGACCTCCGTTTTCGAGGGGAAAAGATACTACACTATCCAGGATGCCTACGATGCGCTGGGGCTTTTGGTCTCCCAGAAACTGGAGACGTCGAAGGTGCGCTCAATTCTCTACTATATGGTCGTCTCCCCCTTTTTCGCGATGTCTCTTGTAATAATATTCTTTCTGTCGATACCGCCCCATGCCCGCAGCAGCAACCTGCTTTTGGTCTCTTTCGTTCTGATAGGAACCACACTCTTTGTTTGGGGAGTTATCTACCTTCTTTACCGTATCAGTCTCAGCGGAGTGATAGTGCCTGAGCTCGGAACCGTAACCGCGGTGGCCCTTCTGGGTGCCGCGGCTATTTACAGTTACCTTTTCAGAACCGGCAGGTAGTCCGAAAAGCTGCCCAGATTTGGAGAATTCGGGCAAAATCTCAACTTTAACGATTTTTTGATAAAATACTGATATTTACGTTAAGCGGTACGGATTTGCCGCTGTGCGATATAAAATTTTCAACCAAAGGTCCTCCTCTTGATCGACTTCAAAGCCCTTGCGGAGAAATATGATACACCGCTTTATATATACGATTTCGCCCATATAACCGGGCAGTACGAAGAGCTGAAAAAGGCGTTTTCGGGAAAAAAGTCCCTTATAAGCTATGCCGTCAAGGCGAACTCAAACCTCTCAGTGATAGCCCATCTGGCCCGGCTCGGCTCCGGGGCGGACTGTGTTTCGATAGGGGAGGTGCGACGGGCGCTGCTCTCCGGTGTTCCCAAATATAAGATAATCTTCAGCGGAGTGGGAAAACGTGACGATGAGATCGAAGAGGCGCTGAAAGAAGATATTCTGCTTCTGAACCTGGAGAGCGAAGCGGAGATGGAGCGTGTCGAAGAGATAGCCTCCGGGCTGGGCAAAGAGGCCCGCATAAGCATAAGGGTCAATCCCAATATCGACCCCAAAACACACCCCTACATTTCGACGGGTCTGCACGAGAACAAATTCGGGGTCGACATAGAGACCGCCAAAAGGATGTATATAAGGGCCAACAACTCTCCGCATCTCGACCCGGTAGGGATACACTTCCATATCGGCTCGCAGCTGACCGAGTTGGACCCCATAAGAGAGGCTGCCGCCATCGTGGCGGATCTGGTACGCAGCCTGAAGGCGATAAAGATCGATATACGCTTTTTCGATGTAGGGGGCGGACTCGGGATCGTCTATGACGATGAGAAGACAATATCGCCGAACGACTATGCACAGGCCATCTTCTCCGCACTGCGCGGGCTGGATGTCACGGTCATCTGTGAACCGGGACGGTTCATAGTGGGCAACAGCGGCTTCTTCCTTACGAAAGTGCTCTATGAAAAGGTAAACGAGGGGAAGAGGTTCATCATCGTCGACGGCGGTATGAACGACCTCTTGAGGCCGAGTCTCTACAATGCGTACCACAAAGTCGAGGTGGTAGGCAAAAGCGGCGGCGAGAGCGAGGCCGACCTGGTTGGGCCGGTATGTGAAAGCGGTGACTTCTTCGCCAAAAACCGTCTGCTTCCGGCGACGGAGCCGGGTGATCTGGTGGTTGTACACAGCGCCGGCGCCTACGGATTCGTCATGGCCGGCAACTACAATACGCGGCCAAGACCCGCCGAGGTGGCCGTTATCGAGGGCAAAGAGCGCTGCATAAGGGTAAGAGAGAGCTTCGAAGATCTTGTAAAACTGGAGAAGATGTGTCTGTGAAAGGTTTTCTGATCGATGTACAGGGAACGTTGATAGACGATGCCGACAAAAGAGCCATTCCCGGTTCCCTGGAGGTGATCGAGTCGCTTAGAAAGAGAGGAGTCCCCTTTATGCTCGTGACGAACAATACAAAGATGGAGAGTGCCGAATTCAGAGGCTACCTGCGGGGCTTGGGGTTCGACTTCTCCGACGAGCAGTACCTCGATCCGCTGATGGTTCTGGAGAGTGTTCTGCCCCCCTGCCGCGTCGCCGCCTACGGCACCGAGCCTTTTTTGAGAGTGCTGCGGGAGAGGGGCTACAGGCTTGAGTACGACTCTCCCGAGGCCGTTCTTGTGAGTATAAAAGAGGATTTTGGCAACGATGAGTTCGCCACGATGATAGAGGCGCTTTTGGGAGGTGCCGCGCTTATAGGAATGCACGAAACCTCTCTCTATGCCAAAAGCGGTAGAAGGTACCCGGGTGTAGGGGCGATTTTGAAGATGCTCTCTTTCGCCACCGGTCGCGATTATGAAGTGGTTGGGAAGCCGAGTGAGAGATTCTACAGCCTGGCTCTCGATATGTTGAGAGAGCAGGGAGGTTCCGCTGAACCGGGAAGCGTTGTCATGGTCAGCGACGATCTGACCGGTGATCTCAAAGGGGCCAAGGAGATGGGTATGCGTACGGCACTGGTTCTGAGCGGAAAGATAGCTTCCGCGGATGAAGTCGCTGAGGAGCTGGAGCGGATAGAGCCGGAGTGGGTCTGCGGGAGTGTAGGCGAATGGTATGAATCATATGAGAGAGGTGCCGCATGAATCTTGAAGAGCTCAGAAAGCAGATCGACGCGATCGACGACAGGCTGCTGGAGCTTCTTAACAGGCGTATAGAAGTTGTGCAGAGAGTCGGAGAGCTCAAACACAGGACCGGGGCTTCGATATATAGGCCGGAGAGGGAGAAGGCGATCATAAAAAGGCTCGTTCAAAAGAATGAAGGACCACTTACCGAGCCGGCCATAGAGGCTATATTTCTGGAGATTTTCGCGGTTGCCAGGAACTTCGAGCAGCCGCAGCGGGTAGCCTATCTCGGACCGGAGGGCAGCTTTACGCACCAGGCCGCCGAAAACCGCTTCGGGGCGATGAGCGAATATATTCCTCTACACTCCATTCCGGCGGTATTCAAGGCTGTCCACGCCGATCGGGCCAGGTTTGCCGTTGTCCCCATTGAGAACAATACAAACGGTTTCGTGGGCGAGACACTGGATGAGCTGGCCGAGAGCGACCTTAAAATAGTCGCGGAGCTCTATCTGCCGATACACCACTCCTTCGTCACCAAGGCGGAGCACCTGCGCCGGATAGAGCGGATCTACTCCAAAGATATAGCGTTCAACCAGTGCAGAAGCTTTCTACTGGAGCATGAACTCGATACGGTGGAGTATGTTCCGGTGGAGTCCACGGCAAAAGCTGCCAGGCTTGCTGCCGCCGATACGCAGAGTGCGGCGATCTGCTCCCATATCGCGGCGAAGCTCTACAATGTGCCCATAATGTTCGAAAATATCGAGGATAACCATAAAAACAGAACGCGTTTTATCATTCTGGGAGATTTCGAAAACGAACCGAGCGGATCGGACAAGACTTCGATTCTGGCGAAGCTGTCGGACAAACCGGGAAGCCTCTACGAGTTTCTGCGCAGTTTTCATGAAGCGGGTATAAACCTCAAAAAGATTGAGAGCAGGCCGGCATCCGGTGAAGCGGAGTTTGACTACTGGTTCTATATAGACTTTGAGGGCCACAAGGATGAACCTGCGATCAAAGAGGTTCTGCAAAAGCATAAAGAGAGCATAAAAATTCTGGGCAGTTACGTTCAGAACGGTTAAGGAAGAGAATGAAATTCAATCCGGTCATCGAACACCTGAAGACTTACGAGCCGGGCAAGCCTATAGAGCTGGTCGTCCGGGAGTTCGGCATAGAGCCCTCTGAAATCATAAAACTCGCTTCCAACGAAAATCCATACGGATGCAGCCCGAAAGCGGTCGAGGCGGTTCAAAAGTCTGCGGATCTTATGTTCCGATATCCGGATGACACGATGGGTTCACTCAAAGAGAGGCTCGGCAGACACTTCGGGGTCTCAAGTTCCAATCTCATCATAGGTGCCGGAAGCGATCAGGTAATAGAGCTCGCCTGCAGAGCCAAACTCTACGGCGGCGCCAAGATTCTGCAGAGCGAGATAACCTTCGCCATGTACCAGATATATGCCGCCCAGTGCGGTGCCTCGGTAATCAAGGCCCCCGGCATAAGTCACGACCTCGACGCGATCTACTCTCTCTACAAAGAGCACAGACCTGAAATCATCTTTATCTGTGCGCCCAACAACCCTACCGGAGACTGCCTGGACAGGGTGGACATAGAGAATTTCGTCGATGCGGTAGATCGTGACACTCTGGTGGTTCTCGACGGGGCCTATCAGGAGTATGCGGCCTATAAAGACCGATCCAAAGCGCTCGATCCGGCCGCAATGACCGAAAGGTTTCCACACCTTCTATACCTTGGAACCTTCTCCAAGGCGTATGGGTTGGGCGGTATGCGTATAGGTTACGGTATCGCCTCCGAAGAGATCATCAAGGGGCTGTATAAACTAAGACCTCCGTTCAACGTCACTACCCTCAGTCTCATTGCCGCGGAGCAGGCGCTCGGTGACAGAGAGTTCGTGGAGATGACGCTTGAAAACTGCTTCGAGCAGATGAAAGAGTATATATCTTTCGCTAGAAAGGCTGGCATAGAAGCTATAGAGAGCTATACAAACTTCATAACATATATGTTTGAAGACCCGCTCGACTCCACGGAGTTGAGCGATGCGCTCCTGCGCAAGGGAATAATCGTCAGGGATCTGAAAGGGTACGGCATAAACGCCGTTAGGATCACGATAGGAAAACCGGAAGAGAATATCCGTTTTTTCGAAGCGATGGATCAACTGCTGGATAGTGGGACAAGATGAATTTCAAAGATCTGGCAACACAGCTCACCAGGCTCTATGAGAGGCTCAACCGCGCGCAGAAACTCGTTATAGCCGGGACGCTGCTGGCCGTTATAGGCTTCATAGTCTTTCTGGTGATGTATACCTCCTCCTCCAGGAGCGGTGAGTATGCCGTGCTGTTCGATCATCTGAGCAGTAAAGACGCGGCTCTTGTGATTCAGGAGCTCGAAAAAGAGGGAGTATCATACAGAATTCCAAAAGACGGGGTAATAGAGGTCCCTCGTGAAATGGTCTACAGGGTCAGGATAGATGTAGCCTCCCAGGGAATCCCCAAGGAGAGCCATGTAGGCTTCGAACTATTCGATACCCAGCAGTTCGGCTCTACGGATTTCGACCAGAAAGTGAAGTTTTTGAGAGCTCTTGAAGGGGAACTGTCACGGACGATACAGAGTCTTCAACCCATAGAGAGCGCCTCTGTACATCTGGCGCTTCCCAAGGAGAGTGTCTTTGTCTCCAAGTCTACTCCCCCCAGTGCCTCGGTTGTGGTCAAGACGGTCGAAGGAATGCGCCTCTCCAGAAAGCAGATAGCCGGAATAAAGAATATTGTCGCCGCTGCGGTGCCGAATCTCTCACCGCAGAATGTGAAAATCGTCAATGAGTTCGGCGAACCGCTGAACGAGAGCGGTGAAGAGGGGGCCGATGGAGAGCTTGCGAAGCTGCAGATAGATTACAAAAACCGCTACGAATCCGCATATGAGCGGAAGATAGTGAATATACTGGCACCATTCATAGGCTCGAAGGATCGTGTGGTGGCCAAAGTGACCATCGATTTCGATTTCTCCAGAAGAGAGAGTGTCGAGGAGCGTTACGACCCGGAGAATGTGGTCAGAAGCGAGCAGAGTCTGGAGGAGAAGCGTGAGGGTTCTGGGCCGGCCCAAACAGGAGGTGTTCCCGGTGCCGTAAGCAATATCGGTCCCGTACAGGGACTCGAGTCATCTTCCAATAAAGAGAAGTACCAGAAGTCTACAACCACTACGAACTACGAGATATCGAAAACGGTATCGAATATAAAGGGCCCGTTCGCATCCATCAAGCGCGTCACGGCGGCAGTTGTTGTCGACGGGAAGTACACCCCGTCCGGAGAGGGCGGCATGGAGTATGTCCCAAGGACTCCGGAAGAGCTGGAGAAAATCTCTTCTCTGGTAAAACAGGCGATCGGCTTCGACAGCAGACGCGGCGATGAGGTTAGTGTATCGAATTTCAAATTCGAGTCTGTAGCACGTGAGATGGAACCGAACCTATACAAAACGGCCGTCTCCACCTTCTACTCATATGTAGAACCTATAGTTCCGGTACTGAAGTATCTTCTGCTTGCCATCGTTCTCTTTCTCTTCTATAAAAAGGTCATCGCCCCGTTCAGCGAGAGAATGCTCGAGATTCCGGTAGAGGAGAGCACAGAGGGAGAGCCTGTTCTCAGCCTGGGAGAGGAGGAGCATGAGTCGCTGACCGAAAAGTTTACCGAAATGCGTAAAAAGGTGGAAGAACAGCTCGGGCTGACGGAAGAGCTCAGTGAAGAGGAGCTCAAATATGATATATTACTGGACAAGATCAAGGAGATGGCCGAAGAGAAGACGGATGAGTTTGCGGCACTGATCAATGCTCTTATCCGTGACGAGAACGAACTGGAGCAGAATGCGGCCAGCAAAATCAAAAAGGAGAGCTCGTGAGTGTGCAGTTGACGCCTCAGCAGCAGGCCCAGCTTGAAGAGTTGTCGATGGCGGAGAAGATAGCCATTCTTCTTATCCAGCTGGGCGAGGATGTGACTACAAACATATTCGCTCATCTAGATGTGGAAGCGATTACCGAGATCTCCAAGTTTATCGCTATGGCGAAAACAATCGATAGGCCTGTGGCCATGGCGATACTGGAGGAGTTCTACGCGATAATGCAGTCCAACCAGTACCTGAGTACCGGAGGGTTGGAGTATGCGAAGGAGATTCTCTACAAGGCTCTCGGCCCCGAGGAGGCGAAGAAGATAATAGAGCGCCTTTCTAAAACCATGCAGAGCAGCCAGAATTTCGGTTTTCTCTCCAAAATCAAGCCCCAGCAGCTTGCCGATTTCATCGTCAACGAGCATCCGCAGACGATCGCACTCATACTCGCCCATATGGATCCGGGTGATGCGGCCAATGTCCTGAGCTTTTTCGAAGATGACCTTCGTGCCGAAATAGCCATGCGTATGGCGAATCTGGGAGATATATCTCCGCAGATCATCAAGCGGGTATCTACCGTTTTGGAGAACAAGCTGGAGTCTCTTGCAAGTTACAAGGTAGAGGTCGGCGGACCGAGAGCGGTTGCCGACATATTCAACCGCCTTGGCCAGAAGGCTGCGAAATCTACGCTTGTTCAGATAGAACAGCTCGATGAGCAGCTCGCCAGTGCTATCAAAGAGATGATGTTTACCTTCGAAGATATAGTGAATCTGGACAACAATGCGATAAGAGAGATTCTTAAATCTGTGGACAAAAAGGATCTGATGCTTGCACTCAAAAGCGCTCCGGTAGAGTTGAAAGAGCGCTTTTTGTCGAACATGTCCCAGCGTGCCAGGGAGGCTTTCGAAGAGGAGATGCAGTTTATGGGTGCCGTAAAAGTGAAAGAGGTGGAGGGTGCCCAGAGGAAGATTGTCGAAGTCGTTCAGAAGCTGGCCGAAGAGGGGGTAGTCAGCATCGGAGAGGCAGAGGAGATGATAGAGTAAAATGGAGACTGTTATCCCACCGAACAAAACAAGCGGGCATGTGATCCAGAAGTACCACTTCAAAGTTCTCGCCGAAGGTCCGAAAAACGAGGATGGGCACCTGCACGAGGAGGTGCTCGAAGAGAGTACCGGAGAGGAGGAGCAGACGGTATCTTCCGACCAGCCGCAGCCGGTAGAGAGAAGAGATGAAGTTGTGGAGCAGATGCTGAAAAAGGCGGATGAGCTCTCCACCAACCTCGTCAAGATGCAGATGCAGCTCGAAAAGCAGCAGCAGGAGTTTGAAAAGCGCATCGAAGAGGAGAAAGCAGCCGCTTTCGAAGCTGGAAAAGAGGCGGGTACGAAGGAGTGCATGGAGCAGGTCGAGAGCGCCCTCGAAGAGCAGAGAAGGCGGCTGGCCACGGCTGTCGAAGCACTTGAACAGAGCAGAGAGATGTTCCTTCGGAAAGTAGATACGATAGAAGAGGAGCTTATAGAGACTGCGCTAGACCTTGCGAAACAGGTTGTTGCCAAAGAGGTGCAAAGCGACTCCAAAGAGGTGGCGCTTAGACTTGCCAGGCTGCTACTTGCGGAGGTGAAGGATGCCGCCAAGATCACTCTCAAAGTCAATCCGGATGATTACGACTACCTGAAAGCCAATCTTGCCGAGAGCGGCAGCGGGGTGGAGATAACGGCGGATCCGGCTGTAGGAGCCGGCGGAGTTATTATTCAGAGCGATATAGGAAATATAGACGGTGAGATAATGCACAGGTTTGAAAGAATCAAGGAAGCGGTTTTCGGAACCGTCAATCAAGGGAACGGATGAATATAAAAGAGATGAGTCTGCCGGAGCTCGAGAAGCTCGCGGATGAGATACGCAAACTTATATTGGATGTTGTCAGCCGGCACGGCGGTCATTTGAGCAGTACTCTAGGTGCGACAGACCTGATAGTTGCGATGCATTACGTTTTTGACGTCGAAAAGGATCCCTTCCTGTTCGATGTGAGCCATCAGGCCTATGCCCACAAACTTCTTACGGATAGGTGGGATAGATTCGAGACACTGCGCCAGTTCGGCGGAATAAGCGGATACACGAAGCCTTCTGAATCCCCTTACGACTACTATGTAGCCGGACACAGCTCCACATCCGTATCTCTGGCCGTCGGAGCCGCCAAGGCTATCAGGCTGAAAGGTGAGGAGGGGGAGCGGATACCTGTAGCTATGATCGGAGACGGGGCTATGAGCGCGGGGATGGTCTATGAGGCTCTCAATGAACTGGGTGACAGGAAATACCCGGCAGTCATTATACTGAACGACAATGAGATGAGCATTGCAAAACCTATCGGTGCGATCAGCCGAATACTCTCCCAGGCAATGGCAAGCCCCTTCTATCAGAAGTTCAAAGAGAGGACGGAGAAGATGCTCGAACATCTGCCGGACTCAGCCGCATATATGGCGAAAAGGATGGAAGAGGGTATAAGAATGATAACCCCGGGCATACTTTTCGAAGAGATGGGGCTGGAGTATATCGGCCCGGTCGACGGTCACGATCTGGAGCAGCTCATAGAGACTCTCACAGTCGCGAAGGAGATGCGAAAACCGGTTATCGTACATGCGCAGACAATCAAAGGCAAGGGTTACAAAATCGCGGAAGGGTACTACGAGCACTGGCACGGAGTGGGACCTTTCGACAAGGAGAGCGGAGAGAGTCTGAAAAGAGGCGGTTCCAAAAGCGCAACGGAGATCTTCGGCAACAAGCTGTGTGAACTGGCAAAGAGCGACGGGAAGATTGTGGGTGTAACTGCCGCGATGCCGAGCGGAACCGGGATAAAACTTTTGATGGAGAAGTTCCCTGAGCGGTTCTGGGATGTCGGAATAGCCGAGCAGCATGCCGTTACATCGATGGGGCCTCTGGCAAAAGAGGGCTTCAAACCTTTTGTCGCCATCTACTCCACCTTTCTTCAAAGAGGATTCGACCAGATTGTGCACGATATCGCACTGATGAACGTACCGGTCGCCTTTGCGATCGACAGAGCCGGGATTGTCGGCGAGGATGGAGAGACGCACCAGGGTGCATTCGATATAGGGTATCTGCGAATCATCCCCAATATGACACTTTTCGCTCCGCGTGACAACGCAACCCTGGAGCTTGCGGTAGAGTATGCTTCGACTTTCCCGACACCCTGCGCCTTCAGGTACCCGCGGGGGGCGATGATGCTCGAAAACGGAAGATACGAAGCGTCACCCTTCGAGCTCGGTAGAGCGGAGTATCTCGAGGAAGAGGGAGAGATACTGCTGATAGGTTACGGTAACGGGGTCGGACGGGCCGTGAAGACGGCAGATGAGCTTATGAGTGCCGGAGTGAAAGCCGCGATACTGGACTTGCGTTTCGTAAAACCTATAGACACCGAACTGCTCGAGAGGGCGGCAGAGAAGTTTTCAAAATGGTTCGTTTTCAGCGATGGAGCGAAAGAGGGGGGTGTCGCATCGGCGATCATGGAAGTGATGAAACCGGATGCTCTGCACAAAGTCGAGATCGACTCTTTCGAATATGAGGATAGGTTCATACCGCACGGAAATACGAAAAGAGTGGAGGAGTCCCTGGGGCTTCTGCCGGAGCAGATCGCTAAGGAGATTGACCTGCCCCCAAATTTAGGTCCAATCCCAGAGTTAGATTTTGATTGTATATCAGGCGACATATTTTCTGCCTGAAACCTTGGCCGGTGGCTGTTTGTCCAGTGAGCTGTGCGGTCGTTCGTGATTGTAATGATTTCGCCATTTTTCGATGATGACAGCGGCCTCTTTCCGATTGTAAAACCACTCCCTGTTCAGACACTCGTCCCTGAATTTTCCATTGAAGCTTTCCACATAGGCGTTCTGCCAGGGAGAGCCTGGCTTGATGAAAGCCGGACCGATATCATTGTCTGTCAGCCATTGAATAACCGCCTTAGCCGTGAACTCCGGCCCATTGTCACTGCGGATGAATTTGGGCCTGCCGTACAGTGTCATCAGGCGAGAGAGCGTATCGATGAGATGGTGCGTCCTGATGGAAGCCGCTACCTCCAGTGCCAGGCATTCTCTTGTGTATTCGTCTACGACCACCAGAATCTTGAGCTTCTGCCCATTGGCGGCACGGTCGCTGACGAAATCGTAGCTCCAGACATGATTGATATGCCCGGATTGCAGTTTGATCGGGTCGGTTCCCGGACGTCTGCGCCTGGGACGCTTCTTCGGCAGCTGCAGGTTCAGCATTGTCCATAGGCGATAGATCCGCTTAGCGTTGATCGTCTCGTTCATTTCCCAACCCAGCATCACACCGATGCGGCGATAGCCGAAACGGGGATATTTCTCGCTGAGCGCTTTGACCGATTCGGCCAGCACCTCGTCCTTGAAGGGCTGTCTCGGTTTGTAGACCATACTCGACCGGCTCACGCCGATCTCCTGGCAGGCCCGCCGTTGCGAGACGTTGTGCGCTTGCATCATCCGCACCGCTGCACGCTTCTGGTCGGGCCTTACCACTTTTTTTCGACAACATCCTTCAGCGCATCGTTGACGAGTATCTGCTCCGCCAGCAGCTTTTTCAGCCTGGCGTTCTCCCTTTCGAGCTCTTTGAGCCGCTTGACCTCGGAAACCCCCATGCCTCCATAGAGCTTTTTCCACCGGTAGAACGTCGTATCGGATATATTGTGCTTTCGGATGACCTCCTGGTCTGTCGCGGCCCGCTCCGCCTCCTGCAAAATTTTGACGATCTGCTCTTCACTAAATCGTTTCTTCATGTTTGGCTTCCTTTGTTAGAAATTATATTCTAACTCTGGATATGGCTTGAATTTCGGGGAGCAGGTCAAGATTCTGCGAAAAAGCGGAAAGTCGTAATTAAGAAGATGGGGTGGTTGAGACGTTGCGGTCAAGTTATGATGGCCGCAACGTCTTGAAGTTTGCTCTTAGAGCTCTTCAGCGTGTTTTTCGAGGTACTCGGCAACACCTTCAGGATCCGCTTTCATACCCTCTTCGCCTTTGTGCCATCCTGCAGGGCAGACCTCTCCGTGCTCGTTTGTGAAGTGCATAGCATCGATCATTCTGATCATCTCGTCTATATTACGTCCGAGCGGAAGATCGTTGATGACCGCATGGCGGATAGTTCCGTCGGTATCGATAAGGAATGAACCGCGCAGTGCGACACCGCCGTCAAGCAGAACATCGTAGTCGCGTGCGATATCTTTGGTAAGATCAGCTACAAGCGGGTAGCGAATCTGGCCGATGCCTCCGCGCTCAACAGGGGTGTTTTTCCATGCAAGGTGCGTAAAGTGGGAGTCTACGGAACATCCGATCACATTCACGCCCCGGCTTGTGAACTCATCGAGCCTGTGGTCGAATGCGATGATTTCGGAAGGACATACGAAGGTGAAGTCGAGCGGATAGAAAAAGAGTACAGTACCCTTTTCACCGAAGTTTTCGTACAGATTGAAGTTGTCGACTATCTCATTGTTTCCCAGAACCGCGTTTGCGGTGAAGTCGGGTGCCTTTTTTGTAACTAGCATGACCTATTCTCCCTTTGATAAAATTTTTTGAGGAGAAATTATATCATAGCAAAACAGAAATGCAGATAATTTGAAAGCATTAATATTTTACGAATATTTGGATATAATCACCCCAAAATCATAACCAAAGGATATATGTGTCTAGAAGCTATCTCTTCACTTCCGAGTCCGTCACGGAAGGTCATCCGGACAAGATGGCCGACCAGATCAGTGATGCGATTCTGGACTACATCATTGAACGGGACCCCAACGCCCGTGTTGCCTGTGAAACGATGCTCTCAAACGGTTTTTGTGTTATTGCGGGTGAACTCAAGACAAAGACCTACGCACCTATGCAGGATATCGCCAGAGAGGTTGTCCGACAGATCGGATATACAGATGCGCTTTACGGATTTGATTACAGGTCTGCCGGGGTTCTAAACGGTGTTGGAGAACAGTCACCAGATATAAACCAGGGTGTCGATCAGAGCGGAGGGGCCATCGGAGCCGGAGACCAGGGATTGATGTTCGGTTACGCATGTCGCGAGACTAAGACACTGATGCCGCTGCCTATATATCTTGCCCACAGGTTGACGGAAGGGCTTGCAAAAGCCAGGAAAGACGGCACTCTGCCTTTTCTTAGACCTGACGGTAAAGCACAGGTGACTGTCGAGTATGTCGACGGGAAGCCGAGCAAGGTCAAGACTATCGTAGTATCCACTCAGCATGACCCTGATATTTCACAGGAGAAACTTAAAAACGCCATTATAGAAGAGCTTATATATAAGGTTATACCGGAAGAGCTCATAGATGACAACATCACATATCATATAAACCCCACAGGACGTTTCGTGATCGGAGGACCGCAGGGAGATGCAGGCCTTACCGGTAGAAAGATAATTGTGGATACATACGGCGGAAGCTGTCCCCACGGCGGCGGTGCATTCAGTGGTAAAGATCCGACCAAGGTGGACCGCAGCGGTGCATATGCCGCCAGATATGTCGCGAAGAATCTCGTTGCCGCAGGGGCTTGTGACCGGGTGACGATACAGATAGCATACGCGATAGGTGTCGTAGAGCCGGTCTCGATCATGGTCGATACACACGGTACCGGTAAAGTGGATGAGAATAAGATAGAGGAGTCTATACTGGAGCTCTTCGATCTGACCCCGAAAGGTATTATGCAGACTCTGGATCTTCTGCGTCCTATATATAGAAAAACGGCCGCATACGGGCATTTCGGGCGTGAATTACCGGAGTTCACATGGGAAAAAACCGACAGGGTAGAGGAGATCAGAAACGCTCTGGGACTGTAAGGGAGCCATTTAAATACTTTTTAAAATTGTTGTGTTATAGTACGGATGATTAAATTTGAAAAAAGGAGCTGGAATGGCTGTATTGATTACAGATACCTGTATTAACTGCGGTGCTTGCATAGATGAGTGTCCGGTAGAAGCGATCGTTGATGATGAGGATAATCCGACAGGAGAAGAGATATATTATGTATATGCCGACAAGTGCGTAGAGTGTGTAGGCTACCATGATGAGCCTGCATGTGCTACAGCGTGCCCTACTGAAGGGTGTATAGTCTGGGATGTATGTGCCGAAGGTGCAACTTGCAGGGACGATATTTCCGAGGAAGCACGTACGGAGCATCAACCCGTAGTAGAATAATTTTTATCTGACAATTCGGCAGGCTCTCATCTGCCGGATTGTTTCTCCTCTACTTTCTTCTTTTAAAGAATCTTAAACTAATTTCCTGTATAATTCACCCCATTTTATATATTTGAGGAATTATCATGGAGCGAACACTATCAATAATCAAACCTGATGCAGTTGCAAAAGGTGTGATAGGAAAGATTATCGACAGATTCGAGAGCAACGGTCTTCGCGTTGCGGCGATTAAAAAGCTTCAACTCAGCGAACGGGATGCCGGAGAGTTCTATGCTGTCCATAAAGAGCGTCCATTCTTTGGAGAGCTTGTAGAGTTCATGACCAGCGGTCCAGTCGTAGTAATGGTGCTTGAAGGAGAAAACGCGGTAGCAAAAAACCGTGAGCTGATGGGTGCCACAGACCCGAAAGAGGCTGCTCCCGGTACTATACGGGCAGACTTTGCCGAGAGTATAGACGCAAATGCCGTTCACGGTAGCGACAGCCTGGAAAACGCAAAAAACGAAATAGCATTTTTCTTCGCCCAGAGAGAGATTCACTGATCCAGACTGATGCAGATTCCACTTCGAAAAATACATGAAACGCCGAAGCAGTTCCACCTGAAAAAAGATAGCGTCGAGTTCTTCGGCTCTTTCAGACGGAGCGGCAGGCACGAAGTTCTGATCGAAGGTGAGATCAAGGGTGAAGCGGATTTTCTCTGTGACCGCTGCGGGAGTTCCTTCAGTGCGCCTGTAGACGAATCTTTCGCACTGGAAGTCGTCGACAGGCCGGTTAAGGTAGAAGAGTCCCTTGATATGATAGAATGCCTCGACGGGATTATCGATTTCGATTCGGTCTGCAGAAGTGAAATAGCATCGATAGAGAGCGAATACCATCTTTGCCCGAAGTGCGAAGGTGAAGAAGATTTTGAGATCGAAATATAATATACAAATAGCAAATTAATAAGGAGAATCAAGATGGCAGTACCAAAGAGACGTAACAGTAAAACACGTGCGGCGAAAAGAAGAACCCACTATAAACTGACACTTGCCAGACCGGTCAAAGATAAAGACGGAACATGGCGAATGCCCCATCGAATGAACAAATTTACAGGTGAATACAAAGCGTAAATGGTCCGAGTCGCCATTGATGCAATGGGTGGAGACTTCGGTCACTACCCAATTGTAGAAGGGGCCATTTTTGCCCTGAAAAAGAAAAACTACCTTCCAATTTTCGTAGGTGATGAGAGTAAAATCTCTCCACTCATCCCCCCGAAGTTCAAAAAACGTGTCGAAATCGTTCATTGTGAAGATGTTATCTCTATGCACGAACATGCTACAGATGCGTTGAAAAGAAGAAACTCGTCCATATATGTAGCTGTGGACCTGGTCAGAAACGGCAAAGCAGATGCGGTTGTTTCGGCTGGTCACAGCGGGGCCACGATGAGTCTTGCTACCCTGCGTATCGGCCGAATCAAGGGGATAAGCAGACCGGCTATAGCCACTTTCATGCCCACTTCCACTACAGGCAAAATGACAGTAGTACTGGACGTGGGTGCAAATGTCGACTGTGATGCGGAGAACCTCTTTCAATTTGCGGTAATGGGTGATGCGTATGCGAATAAGGTTTTGGGGTGTAAAAAAGCGAAAGTCGGACTTCTTTCCAACGGTGAAGAGCCCTCGAAGGGCAATGAGGTCACAAAGGCGGCCTATCCCCTTATAAGCCAGCTCGACAGTTTCGTCGGAAACGTGGAGGGCGGAGATATATTCAACGGTTCTGTAGATGTTGTGGTATGCGACGGCTTCGTAGGAAATGTCCTTCTTAAGGCGAGTGAAGGTGTGGCGGATACGATCAGCCACTATCTGAAGTCAGAGATAAAACACTCTCCGGTTGCAATCGCTGGTGCAATTCTGATGAAGCGCGTATTCAGAAAACTGAAAAAGCAGACCGACTATGCCGAGTATGGCGGGGCACCGCTTCTCGGTGTAAAAGGGTGTACAATCATCAGTCACGGCAAGAGCAATCCTAAAGCTATAAAAAATGCGATGTTCCAGGCGATCAGGTTTGTTGAAACGGATGTCAACAAAGCTATCAGAGAGCGCCTGGAAGCTATGAATACGTAAAAGGTAGAAAAAGATGAAAGCCGCTTTGAAATCCATAGGTGCATATGTTCCCGAAAAGGTTATGACAAACAGAGATTTGGAGTCTATGGTAGATACAACCGATGAGTGGATTTCGAAACGTACCGGGATAAAAGAGCGGCATATTGCGGCGGATGATGAGTTGACAAGCGATATGGGTGTTGAGGCAGCCAAAGTTGCGATTCATCGTGCCGGACTGAAGATAAACGATATAGATATGATAGTCTGCGCCACTATCTCTCCCGACTATCTCTGTATGCCCTCTACCGCATGTGTCATAGCATCAAAACTGGGAAGAACAAATGTAACGGCTTTCGATATATCGGCGGCATGTACCGGCTTTATATATGCTCTTGCCGTAGCAAAGGCTTTTATAGAGTCCGGAATGAAAAAGAATGTTCTTATTGTCGGTGCGGAGAAGCTGAGTGCCATCGTGGACTACACGGACAGAACGACCTGTGTTCTCTTCGGAGACGGTGCGGGTGCGGCAGTCGTAAGTGCCACACGCAAAAAGAGTGAAGCGATAACCGACATACATATCTCTGCAGACGGAAACTACGGAGACCTTCTTATGACGCCCGGTTGCGGTGTAAAAAACCCATGTTCGCAAAGAGTGATCGAAGAGAAGCTGTGTACAATGAAAATGAAGGGTAACGAAACCTTCAAAATAGCGGTCCGAACCCTTACAAGTGATGTCGTCAATATCCTGAATGACAACGGTATCACTTCGGATGAGATAAAACACTTCATACCGCACCAGGCCAACTACAGAATCATCAAAGCGGTCGGAGACGCGTTGAACCTCGCGAAGGAGCAGGTAGTACTGACTGTAGAAAAATATGGAAACACCTCTTCCGCGTCGATTCCTATGGCAATGAACGATATCTGGGAGAGCGGCAGACTGAAGTATGGAGATACGATGCTTCTTGATGCGTTCGGCGGCGGATTGACCTGGGGAAGTGCTCTTCTGCCGTTCGCGGGAAAATCTGTCCGATAACCATGTAGATATATTGTTGCCGATCATCTGCGCAATAATATCTCCAAAAGAAGAGTGGTTCGCTTAAACAGCAATATCCCGACCAATACCCCCTAATAGCAAGTGTACGATTTCCATATATAATATAGATATCCATGAATTTCATTCTCCAAATTCAAATTTTCCAAAAAATTTGCCCAAATCGCCAAAAACCACTTGACAACCGAATTGCAAGGTGCTATAATTCCCGTCCACAAACAGGAAGCGCTTGAGTTGAGAGCTTCAGAGAGTTTGTAGGCGTTTTTAAAAAGACGAGATCTTTGACAACCGAGTAAGAGATAAGTAACAACCTTTGAGTGATTTTTTTGCACCTTTTTTAATAAAAAAGGTGCAGTTAGTCGACAAGGACGAACAATTCATTTATGGAGAGTTTGATCCTGGCTCAGAGTGAACGCTGGCGGCGTGCTTAACACATGCAAGTCGAACGAGAACGGTCTGATGAACCTTCGGGGGATTCAGATGTCAGCTAAGTGGCGCACGGGTGAGTAATGTATAGGTAACATGCCCCTCGGAGGGGGATAACGGCTGGAAACGGCCGCTAATACCCCATATGCCTTTCATACAGAAGTGTGAAAGGGAAACGGTTTATTCTGCCGAGGGATTGGCCTGTATCGTATCAGCTAGTTGGTGAGGTAACGGCTCACCAAGGCTATGACGCGTAGCTGGTCTGAGAGGATGATCAGCCACACTGGAACTGAGACACGGTCCAGACTCCTACGGGAGGCAGCAGTGGGGAATATTGCACAATGGGGGAAACCCTGATGCAGCAACGCCGCGTGGAGGATGACGCATTTCGGTGTGTAAACTCCTTTTCTGCCGGAAGATGATGACGGTATGGCAGGAATAAGCACCGGCTAACTCCGTGCCAGCAGCCGCGGTAATACGGAGGGTGCAAGCGTTACTCGGAATCACTGGGCGTAAAGGACGCGTAGGCGGCTTCATAAGTCAGATGTGAAAGCCCACGGCTTAACCGTGGAACTGCATTTGAAACTGTGTTGCTAGAGTCTGGGAGAGGCAGATGGAATTGGTGGTGTAGGGGTAAAATCCGTAGAGATCACCAGGAATACCGATGGCGAAGGCGATCTGCTGGAACAGTACTGACGCTGAGGCGTGAAAGCGTGGGGAGCAAACAGGATTAGATACCCTGGTAGTCCACGCCCTAAACGATGAATGCTAGTTGTTGGGGTGCTTGTCACTTCAGTAATGCAGCTAACGCAATAAGCATTCCGCCTGGGGAGTACGGTCGCAAGATTAAAACTCAAAGGAATAGACGGGGACCCGCACAAGCGGTGGAGCATGTGGTTTAATTCGAAGATACGCGAAGAACCTTACCTGGGCTTGACATCCCGAGAACCGGCCAGAGATGGCTGGGTGCTACTTTTGTAGAGCTCGGTGACAGGTGCTGCACGGCTGTCGTCAGCTCGTGTCGTGAGATGTTGGGTTAAGTCCCGCAACGAGCGCAACCCTCGTCCTTAGTTGCCAGCACATCAAGGTGGGCACTCTAAGGAGACTGCCCGGGTAACCGGGAGGAAGGTGAGGACGACGTCAAGTCATCATGGCCCTTATGTCCAGGGCGACACACGTGCTACAATGGCGTGTACAATGAGAGGCGATACCGCGAGGTGGAGCAAATCTATAAAACACGTCCCAGTTCGGATTGCAGTCTGCAACTCGACTGCATGAAGTTGGAATCGCTAGTAATCGTGAATCAGCCATGTCACGGTGAATACGTTCCCGGGTCTTGTACTCACCGCCCGTCACACCATGGGAGTTGATTTCACCCGAAGCGGGGAAGCTAAACCGGCTACCTGCCACGGTGGGATCAGCGACTGGGGTGAAGTCGTAACAAGGTAACCGTAGGAGAACCTGCGGTTGGATCACCTCCTTTCTAGAGAGATGGCCGGGGATTTGTTTTTCCGGCCGGAAAGCTCAAAGGTGAAAGCTTATCTCGAGCTCGGTTGTCAAAGATCTCGGGAGTTCTTTGACATTTCGGTCGATAGTCAATAGTCGATGGTCGATGGTTTTTTACTATCGACTATAGACCATTGACCATCGACCAATCAAGGGGCGTATAGCTCAGCCGGTTAGAGTGCACCCCTGATAAGGGTGAGGTCCCAGGTTCAAGTCCTGGTACGCCCACCAGACCTGGTCGATAGTCAATGGTCGATAGTCGATAGTGTTTTTTCCTACCGTGAAGCGGTACACCATCGACTATAGACCATCGACCATCGACCAATATCGGGGAATTAGCTCAGCTGGGAGAGCGCCTGCTTTGCACGCAGGAGGTCAGCGGTTCGATCCCGCTATTCTCCACCATGCAGTGAGTGAGAAGTGAGGAGTGAGAAGTGGGAAGCAATTTACTCTTCACTCCTCACTCCTTACTTCCCACTAGAAAAAGTTTAATTGAAGCTCTTAACGAGGGTTTCAATTAGGCTTAGCCTAAAGTTCATTCAATTAATATTGTTCAGTAGTCTGCGTAACAATTTTGCGATATTGTCTTAAAAGAGCGAAATGTTCAATAAGGCGGTAGCGCGCATTAGAATAGAGGATAAGTTACTCAGAGCAGACGGTGGATGCCTAGGCTGATGGAGGCGATGAAGGACGTACTAAGCTGCGATAAGCTGCGGGGAGTCGCTAAGAGACGTTGATCCGCAGATTTCCGAATGGGGCAACCCGGCACAGAGTGATCTGTGTCACCTCTTTATGAGGGGCGAACCCGGCGAAGTGAAACATCTCAGTAGCCGGAGGAGAAGAAATCAACCGAGATTCCGTTAGTAGCGGCGAGCGAAAGCGGAGAAGCCTGGCGAGAGATAGCTGTTTGGATAGGAGAACACACTGGAAAGTGTGGCCAGAGAGGGTGATAGCCCCGTAACCGAAATCCTTACAGTGGTACTAGGCTCGCGAATAAGTAGGTCGGGACACGTGTAACCTTGACTGAATATGGGAGGACCACCTTCCAAGGCTAAATACTACCATCAGACCGATAGTGCACAAGTACCGTGAGGGAAAGGTGAAAAGAACCCCGGTGAGGGGAGTGAAATAGAACCTGAAACCGTCTGCTTACAATCATTCGGAGCCCGGTTCTCTATTTGCTTGCAAATAGGGACGGGTGACGGACTGCCTTTTGCATAATGAGCCTGCGAGTTGTGGTATCTGGCGAGGTTAAGCTAACGCGGAGCCGTAGCGAAAGCGAGTCTGAATAGGGCGATAAGTCAGATGCTGCAGACCCGAAGCGAAGTGATCTATCCATGGCCAGGCTGAAGCGGGTGTAAGAGCCCGTGGAGGGCCGAACCGATGGGCGTTGAAAAGCCCCCGGATGAGCTGTGGATAGGGGTGAAAGGCCAATCAAACTTCGTGATAGCTGGTTCTCTCCGAAATATATTTAGGTATAGCGTCGTGTTCGAAGTTGTAAGGGGTAGAGCACTGATTGGGCTAGGGCCTACACCAAGGTACCAAACCCAGTCAAACTCCGAATACTTACAATGGATTCACGGCAGTCAGGCCCTGGGTGATAAAATCAAGGGTCGAAAGGGAAACAGCCCAGACTACCAGCTAAGGTCCCCAAGTTCTACTTAAGTGGAAAAGGAGGTGGGGTTGCTTAGACAACCAGGAGGTTGGCTTAGAAGCAGCCATCCTTTAAAGAAAGCGTAACAGCTCACTGGTCTAGCGATCCTGCGCCGAAAATATAACGGGGCTAAAGTAGACACCGAAGCTGTAGGTTCTATCTGGTAGATAGAGCGGTAGGAGAGCGTTCCAGTCAGCGTAGAAGATGTACCGGTAAGGAGCATTGGAGCGGCTGGAAGTGAGCATGCAGGCATGAGTAGCGATAAAACAGGTGAGAATCCTGTTCGCCGAAAACCCAAGGTTTCCTACGCGATGCTCGTCAACGTAGGGTTAGTCGGGACCTAAGTCGAGTCCGAAAGGGGTAGACGATGGAAAATCGGTTAATATTCCGATACCGACTGTAGAGCGTGATGGGAGGACGCATAGGGCTAGCCGAGGTCACGGATGGAAGTGTGGCTCGAAGGGTGTAGGTCGCAAGGTAGGTAAATCCGCCTTGCATGAGACCGAGACCTGACAGGCTCTCAAAGCTCTTCGGAGCGGCGAGAGAATCGGTGATGCCGTCGTGCCGAGAAAAGTCTCTAAGCATATCTACAGTTGCCCGTACCGTAAACCGACACAGGTGGGTGGGATGAGTATTCTAAGGCGCGCAGAAGAACCATGGTCAAGGAACTCTGCAAACTGGCACCGTATCTTCGGTATAAGGTGTGCCCGTAGTAGGTGAAGGTGCTAGCCACCGGAGCCGAGGCGGGTTGCAACAAAGAGTCCCTCCCGACTGTTTACCAAAAACACAGCACTTTGCTAACTCGTAAGAGGATGTATAAGGTGTGACGCCTGCCCGGTGCCGGAAGGTTAAAGGGATCGCTTAGCTTCGGCGAAGGCGTGAACTGAAGCCCCGGTAAACGGCGGCCGTAACTATAACGGTCCTAAGGTAGCGAAATTCCTTGTCGGTTAAATACCGACCTGCATGAATGGCGTAACGAGATGGGAGCTGTCTCGACCATGGATCTGGTGAAATTGTAGTGGAGGTGAAAATTCCTCCTACCCGCGGAAAGACGGAAAGACCCCGTGCACCTTTACTATAGCTTGACACTGCTGTCGGGATATGCATGTGCAGGATAGGTGGGAGCCTGAGAAGCCCGGACGCCAGTTCGGGTGGAGGCGTCCTTGAGATACCACCCTGCATATTCTGACAGCTAACTCGCATGTGTTATCCACATGGAGGACAATGTCTGGTGGGTAGTTTGACTGGGGCGGTCGCCTCCTAAAAAGTAACGGAGGCTTACAAAGGTTGGCTCAGAGCGGTTGGAAATCGCTCGGAGAGTATAAAGGTATAAGCCAGCCTGACTGTGAGAGAGACAACTCGAGCAGAGACGAAAGTCGGTCTTAGTGATCCGGTGGTTCTGAGTGGAAGGGCCATCGCTCAAAGGATAAAAGGTACGCCGGGGATAACAGGCTGATCTCCCCCAAGAGCTCACATCGACGGGGAGGTTTGGCACCTCGATGTCGGCTCATCGCATCCTGGGGCTGGAGCAGGTCCCAAGGGTATGGCTGTTCGCCATTTAAAGCGGTACGCGAGCTGGGTTCAGAACGTCGTGAGACAGTTCGGTCCCTATCTTCCGTGGGCGCAGGAGTGTTGAGGAGAGTTGACCCTAGTACGAGAGGACCGGGTTGAACGAACCACTGGTGTACCGGTTGTCCCGCCAGGGGCACCGCCGGGTAGCTATGTTCGGATGAGATAACCGCTGAAAGCATCTAAGCGGGAAGCCAACTCCAAGATGAACACTCCCTGAAGGTCCGTCGAAGACTACGACGTTGATAGGCCGGGTGTGTAAGTAGAGCAATCTATTTAGCTGACCGGTACTAATAGACCGTTTGACTTATCTTCATATATGCGTGCTACCGCCTTATTGAGCATTGCTTGCACAATAAAAGTCGCAGCGTTACAAAGACTACTGGATGATATGGTCGATAGTCAATGGTCGATGGTCGATGGTGTACCGCTTCGCGGTAGGAAAAAAACACTACCGACCATCGACTATCGACCATCGACCAAAAAAAAAGCCTCACGGCAAAGAGATGAAAGCCAACCGCGGTTGTCTTCCACCTCTTTGCCCGGTGCCTATAGCGAGGGGGTCCTACCCGGTCCCATACCGAACCCGGAAGTCAAGCCCCTCAGCGCTGATGATACTGCACCCCTCGGGTGTGGGAACGTAGGTCGGTGCCGGGCTTGAGGTTTTCTCTTTTACAATCCTCTCTTCAATATAATCACATCAAACATTTACCCGCTTCTGTCAATATTAAACCCAAATCTCGAAATAGATATAGAAGAACTCGTCACGATCATTGCAGCCATGCACTTCCGGGAAAACCGTCGACGCACCTGGCGGGTGCGCCTCAAATTTTCCCGAAACCGCCTGACAACAAGCATCGCAATGATTTCAAACTATTCTATTTCGAGATTTGGGTTAAAAGCCGACATGTACCAGTTTTTTAGTATAAAACAGTTACAATTGCTAAGAGTCCATCTCAAAAATACCTGCATACAAAAATAGGGGGTTTTTGAGACGGGTTCTAACTATTATCGGAGTACAGATGGGAAATATAATTGATACGATAAGACAGGAGATAGGCAAAGTAGTAGTTGGCCAGGAGAAGATGGTAGACGGTCTTCTTATAGGGCTGGCCTGCGAGGGGCATATACTTCTGGAGGGTGTGCCCGGCTTGGCGAAGACAACGACGGTAAACGCTCTCTCGAAAGCTCTCGGATTGAAGTTCAAGCGGGTACAGTTCACACCTGATCTGCTCCCAAGCGACATTATAGGTGCGGAGATCTACGATCCCAAGAACAACAGCTTCAAAATAAAGCGGGGACCTGTTTTTACCAATCTGCTTTTGGCCGACGAGATCAACCGTGCTCCGGCGAAGGTACAGTCAGCACTTCTGGAGGTTATGCAGGAGAGGCAGGTGACGATCGGTGAGGAGAGTTTCAGGATAGACCCCCCTTTTCTGGTAATGGCTACCCAGAACCCTGTAGAGCAGGAGGGGGCGTATAATCTTCCCGAAGCGCAGCTTGACCGTTTTATGATGAAACTTGTTGTCGGCTACAACACTCCCGAAGAGGAGCTCGAGATCGCCAGAAGGGTTGCGAACGATGCTCTCGGGGAGGTAAGGGAGGTCGCAAGCAAAGAGGATCTCTTTTCGATGAAAGAGAGCGTCAAGAAGATTCACATAGACGAAGAGGTTGAGAAGTATATTGTAGATCTGATATTCGCTACCAGGGAACCGGCCCGATTCGGCATCGAGTCGATCGGGCGGTGGATAATGTACGGTGCAAGTCCAAGGGCCTCCATCGATCTCTATAAAGCCAGCCGTGCACAGGCCTACCTACGCGGAAAAGATTTCGTTTCACCAGTAGATATAGCCTATGTCGCCAAGAGCGTTCTTCGCCACAGAATCATTTTGAGTTATGAAGCGGAAGCGGAAGAGATAAGCCCCGATCTCGTAATAGACAGGGTGCTCGAAGCTGTAGCTATACCGTGAGGCGGAAGGTGTGAAGAGGCGTCTCAAAACCCTTCTCGTTAAAACCAGAAGGCAGGTCTTCTCCGAAATGATCGGAAACAACCCCTCCCTTTTTCATGGCGAGGGGTATGACTTCAGTGAGTTGAGGGAGTATCAGATCGGGGATGACATACGGAAGATAGACTGGACCATCACCGCCAAGCTGCAAAAACCGTATGTCAAAATATTCCACGAAGAGAGAGAGCTGAATATAGTCGCGGCATGTATGGCCGGAGGCTCTCTATTTTTCGGGACAGATCGGCTGAAGCATGATGTCGTGACCGAAGTGGCAGCTATACTTGGTTATTCGGCGGTAAAAAACGGTGATCTGTTCTCGGGTGCGGTAGTGAGCGCTACCGTCGATACGCTCGAGCGCCCGACGAAGCGTGTTTTCGGGGTCAACAGGTTTATAGAGAAGGTTGACGGGCTGAAGCTGCTCGGCAGACATGCAGACTACGTTTCCGGGAGCAGAAGCCTTTTTGAGCGTATAAAGAGGAAGAGTGTAGTTTTCATTATCGGAGATTTTCTTGCACCGGTGGATCTTGCCCTGCTGGGCAGGCGCCATGAAGTGATAGCCGTGATAGTCAGGGATCGTTTCGAAGAGGAGCCGGTCCCTCTGGGGCAGGTCCATCTCGTCGATCCTGAAAGCGGGAAGACTCTTCAGACACATTTCGGCGAGGGAAGTGTTCGGCGCTACCGTTCCAGAATTGTAGAGAACGATAAGGAGCTATACCGGCATCTGAACAGGCATAGAATCAGATTCGTAAAAATCTATACCGACGAAGATCCTTTCGGTAAGCTCGTAAAGCTTTTCGGAGGCAGGGTTTGACTCCTTCCGAGATACCTATTCACGATATAAAGCCTCTGCTGCCGATACCGGATGTTTCGATCTACTTTTTTGTTCTGCTTGTGGCGACCGGTGTTGTGGCGGCAGCGGCTGTCGCACTATATTTGAGGCGCACGTGGCGGCGCCGCAGAAAGGTCGACCCCCGTATTGCATGGCTGGAAAAACTGGAGAGAATAGATTTCGACGATCCCAAAAGAGCCGCTTATATAATGACGCGCTACGGCAGGCTGCTGGCGGAGGATAAGAGAAGAGAGGAGATCTTTTCACAGCTGGTTCCAAAGCTTGAGCGCTATAAATACAGAAAAGATGTACCGCCGCTCGATGAAGAGACGAAACGTTTCATGAGACTGTTTGTAGAGATGTGTAAAGATGCACTTTGAGTATCCATGGGTATGGCTCGCCCTGCTCGTTTTTATAATATGTGAGAAGAGATGTCCTCTGCGGCTCGATATGCTCTATTTTCCCCATATAGAGTTTATAGGGAGGTACAGAGGGAAAGGTTCGCTGCTGCAGGCGTTCAAATGGATGGCTGTAACCGGAACCGTCGCGGCGTTGGCGTCGCCGGTCATTACGAAAGAGGTTGCTCCTCTATACTCGGCCGGCAGGGATATGGTACTGATCGTCGATGCCAGCAGATCTATGGATGAGGAGTTCTCCGTTATCAAGAGGGAGAACAAGTTTGAGACGCTCAAGAAGGTTTTGAAAGAGTTTATCGAGAAGAGGAGGGGTGACAGACTGGGGATGGTCGTTTTCGGAGAGTTCGCCTATGTGGCCTCGCCCGTAACCTTCGATCATGAGATGTTGCTGAAGATGATTCCCTACCTGGAGGTGGGTATGGCCGGAGAGAGGACCGCCATAAACGATGCTGTCGCGATGGCTGCCAACCTGCTGAAGGATTCCGATGCGAAGAGCAGGGTGGCGGTACTTTTGACTGACGGGCGCAACACCGCCGGCAGGATTCCGCTGCAGGTAGCTTTGAAGCTGTTGAAGCAGTACGGCATAAAACTCTATACTATAGGGGTAGGCAGACCCGGAGAGTACGACCCTGAAACGTTGGGGGAAATGGCTAAGGCGACCGGCGGGAAATTCTTTTCGGCTTCAGATGCCGATATGCTGAAAAAGGTCTACGAGACAATAGACAGGCTGGAGCCTTCGATGCTCGAGCAAAAACCCGTTACACAGACAACATATCTGTTCAGTTATCCCCTTTTCGTGGCCGCGATGTCGCTTCTTGCCTATCTTTTTCTGCTCAACCGGAGTGAAGTATGAGGTTTTTGTATCCGGAGTTTCTCTATCTGATGATGATACCGGCTGCTCTTCTGTTTTACCTCATATCTACGAACAGGGATTCGCTTGAGAGAGTTTTCAAACCGGAAACTGTCGAGCGTCTCAGAATAAGCGGTGATGCACTCGGAAGAGCAGGCCACAATCTCCTGGCCTTTACAGCCTTTTTCTTCATGACCCTGGCACTGGCTCAACCGGTCATAGAGAGAGGGGAGAGGATTGTAAAAAGCAAAGAGGCGGATATCGTAATCGCGCTCGATCTATCAAAATCCATGAGAGCCGCCGACTTCTACCCGGAGAGACTCTCCTTTGCCAAACGGAAACTGGAAGAGATACTCCCCGAGCTTCCTGTGGGGCGTGTAGGAGTCATAGGCTTTACATCGGCCGCATATATTATCGCGCCTCTGACGGAGGATAGGAACAGCATACGCTTTCTTCTCAAAAGAGTGAACCCCCGGACCATTTCGGCCGAGGGTACGGATCTCTCGGCTGCACTGGAAGGGGCGGAAAAACTTCTTCGCAAGAGCGGCAGTAAAACGGTACTGCTCGTTACGGACGGAGGAGATGGGAAAGATCTCGGCAAGCTTCGCAGGATGATCAGAGAGAAGGGACTAAAGCTGATCGTATGGATGGTCGCCACCGAGCGAGGAGCCCCGATCGTCGAAAAAGGTGGAGAGCTTCTGAAAAACAGGAGCGGTAAAACGGTTATAAGCAGGGCCAATACCGCACTCCGTGAGCTTGCGGAAGAGAGCGGGGGAGTCTATGTCAGGGCGACAGTTTCACAGGATGATGAGGATAGGATATTATCTTATTTCAGGAGTCAATCCTCTTCCGGAGAGGATAGGGAGAGGGTTGTCCGGAGCCGTATAGAGCTCTTTTACTATCCGCTTGCCCTTGCTCTTTTGATTCTGCCTTTTGCACTCTACTCTTTCGGCGGCAGAGAGTATGCGGCGGTGACTCTTCTGGTATCTTTACCGCTCTTTTTCGGCGGGCAGCGGGCGGAAGCGGGGATAATGGATTTTGTTCTGATAAAGAAGGCGGAAGAGGCGTATGCCCGCAAGGATTACAACAGAAGTGCCGAAGAGTTTGAAAAGCTGAGCAGAAGTGTGCCCAGAAACGAGGTCTGGTTCGATCTAGCCGCCAGCTACTATAAAAGCGGCCGATACGAAGAAGCCCTCAGGACATACAGGAAGATTGTAACTTCGGACAAAAAGCTCAATATGGCCAAGCTCTACTCGATGGCGAACTGTTACGTAAAACTGGGAGATCTCCAAAAGGGGGCGGAACTCTACAGAGAGGTATTGAAGATGGGTGATGACAAGGATGCCAGGGAGAATCTGGAACTTGTTATGAAACTTTTGCACGAACGGCAGAAGAGGGAGAAGAGAGCCGGCAGGGGAGACGAGGATGAGAACCGAAAGAGAGAAAAAGAGAGTTCGGCAGAGGGGAAGGGTGCCGAAAAGAGCGGAAAGCCCGGAACAAGAAAGAGTGGCTCGCAGCCAAGGGAGATAAGTGAAACAGAGGAGAAAAAGTGGATGCGTCTGATAAAAAACCAGCCCCTGAAGTCGAAACTATACCCGCTGGTACCGCCCGGGAAGGATGAAAATGTCAATCGGTGGTAGAGTGATCTGCAGTATCCTGCTGCTTGTCTCAACTCTTTTCGCGGATGTTGCGGCGAGAGTGGATGAAAATCCGGTTATCGCTTCCGAAGAGGTGGATTATGTGATAGAGGCGACCGGGGATAGGGTAGAGTTTCCGAAAATCGGGTCGATAGACGGTGTGAAGGTGACTACCGAAGGGAGCAGAAGGCTGGAGTGGTTCGACGGCAACAGGAGTGTGGTGAAGTGGGTGCAGGTGTACTCCTTCACCCCGAAGAGGAGTTTGACTATACCCTCTTTCAGAGTCTACGTAGACGGAAAGAGCGAGTGGACAAAACCGATCTTTCTTCAGGTAAAGCCCGATCACAAGGCCGGAAACGACGATTTTCTGATCGAACTCGATGTCGATCGGAAGGAGGCCTATGTGGGTGAAGCCGTTAATGTCGTGATACGCTTTAAAGAGAAGCGGAACGTCCCGGTTATGAGTGTAGACTTCGTACCGATTAAATATGATAATTTCTGGGTCAAGAGGGTCGCTAAACGGAGACGTTACAGCAGCGGGGAGTATCTGGTGCATGAGCAGAGATATATCTTTTTCCCGCAAAAAGCTGGAGAGCTTACCATAGGACCGGCAGAGGTCAAAGTGGCAATGGCAAAAAAAATCCGGGACGCCTTCGGGTTTATAGTGAGGCAGCCGCAGTGGAGGAGCGTGGTATCCGAATCACACAAGCTTCGGGTAAAACCTCTCCCGGACGATCTGAAGCTGGTCGGAAGCTTCTCCATCGATGTCGATGTTTCACCGAAAAAGGTCGAGGCCGGCAGTCCGGTCACTCTGGTCGTACATGTAGAGGGGACGGGGAATATCGACGATTTCGAGCCTCCTCCGCTCCATATCCGGGGTGTTACCGTATATCCCGGGGAGCCGATACTCAAAAGCAGTTACAGAGGCGGAGTCTACGGCGGCAGCTGGGAGCGGAAATATGTACTGATTGCGGACCGGTCTTTTACGATTCCTCCGTTTCGGGTCCGCTTTTTCGATCCGGTGAAGCTGAAAGAAGTCACTCTCTCCAGCGATCCTGTCAGGATCGAGGTTGAAGGTGCAACCGCAGGGCCTGAAGAAGAGGTTCCGCCCTCCGAAAAGGGGAGTAGAGCCGGCGGCGGATACGGCAGCACGGAGCTCTACCTGTCGGCTGCGGCATCTTTCGCGGCGGGTATGATTTTTATGTACCTACTGTTTCGCCTTGAAAAGAGGCTCTCCAAAAAGAGGCCCGCAGCTTTGAAACCGGGAAGCGAAGAGGAGATGCTCCAGAAGCTTCTACCCTATATTTCGGAGTCGAAAGAGGCGGCTCAGATGGCCGAGAATATATATGCAAACCTCTTCGAGGGGCGTGCCGTCAGAATAGACAAAAAGGC
This sequence comes from Hydrogenimonas sp., assembly GCA_003945285.1. Lineage (NCBI taxonomy): Bacteria > Pseudomonadati > Campylobacterota > Epsilonproteobacteria > Campylobacterales > Hydrogenimonadaceae > Hydrogenimonas > Hydrogenimonas sp. Next base: position 1,792,066 of record AP019005.1, on the reverse strand, counting down.
GTTTCAATCGCTGATGGAGAGGCTGGTAGATCGGAGCTGAAAGGGTTCAGAGAATATCGTGGAGCCTGTTCGCTCTCTCCATCCACTCTCTGACGCTGCTCCAGTCGGAGTCGTTTATAAGTTTTCTGCAGAGTTTGAGTTCATCTTCGAAATGGTCCATCGCCTCAAGAAGGTTGTCCCTGTTCTGTTTGAAAATCTCCTCCCACATTACAGGAGAGCTCTTTGCCAGGCGGCTCATATCTTTGAAACCTCCGGCCGCCAGGATAAGAATATTCCGGGCATCCTCCTGTGCCATAACGGCATTCGCAAGAGCGTAACTTATCGCATGTGGCAGATGGCTTATGTATGCAGCGTGCCGGTCATGCTCCTCGGCATCCATCGTGACAACCTTCATCCCTATCGCCTCGAAAAGAGTTTGTGCCGTAATTTTCTGGCGCTCACCGCTATCTTCAATATTGCACAGCACCACGATCTTTCCTCTATAAAGGTTCGCTACGGCCGCTTCCGGGCCGAACTTCTCGGTTCCGGTCATAGGGTGGGCCGGAACTACGTTTTTTCTGATTGAAGGGGGTATGCTTTTGACGATTTTCGATTTTGTGCTTCCGAGGTCTATGACGGTGCAGTTTTCATCTATATCTTCAAGCTTTTGAAGAGCGCTTATTATACCCTCTACCGGTATTGCCAGGAAGATGACATCGCTCTTCTTGAGCTCCTCCCATGAGACTACCGCGTCTATCAGATTATGCTCCAAAGCGGTTTTGCAGTGTTCGCTGTTGTGGTCGTAGCCTACGATCGTGTCAACCTCTCCGACACCCTTGAGGGCGAGCCCCATAGAGCCGCCCATAAGCCCGAGTCCCACTATTCCGATTACCATGACAATCCTTTACCAAATCCAGAAATAGAGATAGAAGAGCTCGTCACGACCGTTGCAGCCATGCACTATGGGGAAAACCGTCGACGCACCTGACGGGTGAGCCTCAAATTTTCCCGAAACCGCCTGACCGCAAGCATCGCAACGATTTCAAACTATTCTATTTCGAGATTTGGACTTTATCAAACTCTAGACAAGATACAGTCGCACTGTATACGCTCTGAATCTAAAATTGTAGCCAAGACTCAGTTTAATAGAGTTTAACCCTCTATGCGACGGAGAGCGGGCGGTTATCCGTCAAAGATCCGTCCCGTCGCCCGTAACGTCGGTTTAATTGAAAAAATGATAAGATTGAAACCTTTTTCGTAACTGACCTTACGCAAAATTTGTCAGCCCCGGGATTTGAGCGGAAAAATATCGTTCAAAAAACCGCGCTTGCCCGTCAGGGTGCCGAAGGCGTTAGCGGTTTTTAGGGCACCTCTAAAGGCCCCCTATAGATATTTTGCAGCGTCCCGCAGGGCAAATCCCGCTCGGCGTGCGGATTTTGCGTAAGGTCAGTTCGTAAGTGTCACGATTTTTTCAATGAGGATGTTAATGAAACGTATTGTATCGGCTCTACTGCTGACGGCAGTTTTGGCGGCAGCCCAGCAGATCAAAGCGATCAAGTTTGACGGTCTTATCCACCTCTCCCCGGAGATCGCCAAGGAGATAATAGGGATTACACCGGGTGAACCGATCGATATCGAAAAGGTGGATGAAGCGATAAAAAAGTTATATGCGCAGGGCTACTTCAGCGATATATGGGTCACTGAAGAGCACGGTGTTCTAACCTTCCACTTCAAAGAGAAGCCGGTCATTTCCCAAATTGAATTTGTCGGCTACGGAGAGAGCAAGAAGGATGAACTACTCTCCCAAATAGGTTTGAAAAAGGGTGACATATACGACGAGAGAAAGATAGAGAAGGCTGCGGCCAAACTGCGTGAGATAATTGAGGCTGAGGGCTATTTCGATACGGTAATAGAGCCTGAGACTGAAAAGCTGAAGAACGGAAGCGTCAAGGTGAAGTTCCTTGTGAACAAGGGTGAAAACATAATAATACGTAAACTTAATCTCTGCGGTGCGAAAAGACTCGACAAGCGGGATATCGAGAGTGTTATGGCCAACAGGGAGCGCGATTTTATGGGCTGGATGTGGGGCCTGAACGACGGAAAGGTGAAGTTGGACCAGTTGAAATATGATGCCCCGAGGATAAGGGACTTCTATATGCGTCACGGATATCTCGATGCCAAGGTTGAAGATCCTCTCCTAAGAGTGGATTTCAACCAGTATAGTGCTATTTTGGACTTCAAGATCAAAGAGGGTGCCGTATACAGGGTAAAAGATGTTCAGATAGAGCTGGCCGAGCCGGTTATCGATATAAAAGAGCTAAAAGAGGATCTTCGTGTGGATCCCGGCGAGATTTTCAATATAGATGACCTTCGGCTCGATATGGAGAAGCTGAAGGAGAAGGTGGCGAACAGGGGCTATGCATACGTACGGGTCGTCCCGGACTTCATAAAGGATGAAAAGAGCCATACGGCGGTAGTCAAGTACAGGATATTCCCGGGCAGGAAGGTACATATCAGGGATGTCGTCATATCCGGAAACAGCAGAACCCTTGACCGTGTGATAAGGCGCGAGATTTTTCTGGCACCCGGAGATACCTACAACCTGACCGATCTTAGAGACTCCAAGTCTGCTCTGATGCGGACGGGCTATTTTGAGAGTGTGGTTATAGACGAGAGGCGTGTAAGTGAAGATGAGATGGATCTTTATGTCAATGTAAAAGAGGCGCAGACGGGTAATATCATGCTCGGAGGCGGTTACGGCAGCTACGACGGTTTTATCGTGAACGCTTCGATTAATGACAGAAACGTTTTTGGGAGCGGCCTTTCTATGGGAATCAGCCTTGACTTCTCCAGACACAGGAGCTACTTCAACTTCAACGTGACAAACCCTAGAATTTTTGACAGTGACTATAGTGTAGGGTTCAACGCATACAACTCCCAGTATGAGGCTTACGACTATACCGAGAAGAAGAAGGGCGGATCGGTCAATATAGGACGTAAGATTGCCAGGTATTGGCATATTGGCCTGAGCTACCAGTATTTCAGTACGCAGCTTACAGGAATGAGCACCGACTATCCGGATTACGATCTTTACAACGATAAGCCATTTGACACCAGTGCCATAACCCCTTCACTGCGTTTCAACAATACCGATGACTACTATCTGCCGCGCCACGGTATGATATTCGGTGTAAGTGCCGAGTATGCCGGTATAGGAGGAGATGCCCGGTTCAACAAGAACTATATAAACCTTTCAATCTTCCGTGGGCTTGAGGATGAGATAAACTACGATCTTATTCTACGCTACAAGGCCAGGCTTGGCTTTATTCCGTGGAGTGAAAAGCTGCCGGTGAACGAGAAGTTCTTTATGGGCGGTGTGCGTACCGTCAGGGGTTATCAGTCCGGCTCCATCTCAGACAAAGATGCCAACGGTTATCTGCTTGGCGGAAAGTATACCTTCTCGAACTCACTGGAGGCGAGTATACCGCTTGTGGATGCGGCAAAAATGAGACTGGCCTTCTTTCTCGACTACGGGATGATAGGAGAAAACGCTTTTACCGACGAGAAGCGTGCCGGAACAGGGGTTGTGATTGAGTGGTTCTCTCCCATGGGCCCTATAAGCCTGGTGTTTGCCCGTCCTCTGATGGAAAAAGAGGGTGATCAGACTTCCACCTTTGAGTTTACGATGGGAGCACAGTTCTAGCAAGGATCCTGCGCGGTACCGCTGTGTTAATCCGGTTATGTAATATAAAAACTCCTACTTGAACTTTATCGCTATAGGTTCAGGTTTCTGAAGCTCTTTGATGCGCTCTTGGGCCAGATAGGTGTCGAAAGGGGCTTCGATGGACAAGACCCCGTTCTCGTATGCCGCTTTGACTTTCCCGTAGCTTCTCGATATGTGTATTGTCTGGGCCAGAGAGACAATGTAGCTGAGCCATGAGAGTGTTTTGCCGTCCGGGAGAAGCTTTTTGTGGGGTTTTGTAAAGCTGTTTTTCGGGAGTCTTCGCTTGTTGAAGCGGATAAGCGTGGCGATAAGTATCATCTCCTCATGGGTAAAACCGTAGTCCAGGTCGTTGAGTGCCATATATGCACTGTGTCTATGGTATCCGTAAAAGTCGAGTTTTATCCCTATCTGAGAGAGTTTCGCCGCCGTCTGAAGGTGCCTAAGCAGCTCTTCCGGCAGACCGAACGGCTCTTCAAGAGCTCTGAAAAGAGCCGTAGAGGTTGAAGCCAAGTTGGATGCCAGTTTCGTATCTGTACAGAAGCGGTCCAGCAGACTTCTTACACTCGGGTTGAAATTGGCCGGAAAGAGATGGTTGCTGTTGCGAAGAAGATCGCTGAGAAAGAGGCCCTCTCTCACGCCGGCGCCGCTTGTTACCACCTCTTTTGCAAAGAGACTTTCGAGCACCTTCAAAAAAATGAGGGCGCCCGGTCGTATCGTATCGAGTCTATCTTTTTTTATACCGTATTTCGAAAGCTTCAAAACCGGGGCACCGACCACCTTTCTGAGGAATCTGCTCTCATCTGTAACCGAGTAACTGAATGCGTGTATCTTTTCTATGCTGTGCCCGCTTCTCTGCATTATCGACTTTGCAAGGGCCCTGGCCGTTCCGCCTATTCCGACGGCGATATCGCTCCTGAAGTTTTCGGGAATGGTCGAGAGCGCTTCTTCTATATATGCCTCCGCCTCTTCTATCGAGCTTTTTTTGTCGAAAAAGAGCTCTTTGAGCCGTACCGTCCCAAGCTCCAGAGAGTGAACGGCAACGACCCTATTCTCTTTTATGAGGGCCAAATCTGTGGAGCCTCCTCCGATATCTACACTTACCGCATCTGTAATCGGCAGGAGGTTTGCGGCGGCGATCCCTCCAAGATAGGCCTCTTTTTCTCCGTCAATCACTTTGATTTTGAGTCCGAACTCACGTTCGACACGTTTTGTAAACTCATCTCGGTTTGGAGCATCACGTACGGCAGAGGTGGCGATACAGAGTGTTTTGCGGACTTTGAGACTCTTTGCAATAGCGAGGAACTGTGAGAGCGCGCGGCAGGCTCTCTCTATAGCCAGAGGTTGAAGATAGCCGTCGCCGTGGTATGCTCCCTCCGAGATTCTGACGCGGCTTCTGGTTTCGTTGAGAAGATGGAAACCGTAACGGCTGGTACGCTCGAACACCACCATCCTGGCCGAGTTGGAGCCTATGTCGATGACGGCGGTGCGTCTTGCCATCAGTGCTCTTTCTGAAGATGTTCAAACTTGAACTTCAACTCCTCAACACTTTCGACATTGTCTGGATCCGGAACGATACAGTCCACAGGGCAGACAGCCACACAGGCCGGTTCGTCATAGTGTCCGACACACTCCGTGCAGCGGTCCGGATCGATGATGTAGATAGGGTCTCCCTCTTCGATCGCACCGTTGGGACACTCGTCCCGACATGCGTCACATGCAATACACTCATCGGTAATCATCAATGCCATAATAGTAACCTTCGAAAATTAAATTCTGAGATTTATAACCTATGTAACCTTAGTCAATACTTAAAAAACATACCAACTAACATAATGAAATTTTGTTATATGCAGTAGTAACTGCTTTTTCGCCTCCGGTCTCCTCCCAAGCATCTTTAAAGGGTGAAATCAACCGACGTTCGGCAGTTCGCACTGCGGGGTCGTGGCGAATATCAGAGTGGCAATGGTTCCACTTTTTCCGTCACTCCTGTTTTTAAGAGAGATACGGGCGCCCATTGCATCAGCGGCTGATTTGGCCAAAAAGAGTCCGAGACCGGCGCCCGGAGCGTTGCCGACTCTCTTGAAGGGTGCAAAAAGGTCTATCGACTCATCGATACCTGGCCCTTCGTCTATCACTTCCAGTTTTATCTTGTTCTCGTCAACCATTCTGGTTTTGAGCAGAATGCTCTTCCCTTCCGGTGTGAACTTGATGGCATTCTGCAGGAAGTTCTGTAGTATCTGGTTTAGAAGTGTCGTCTGTATCAGGCCTGTAAGTGAGTCCGGCTGAAGATCGAGTAGAAGCTCTCTATTCTCCGCTTTCGCCAAGAGAGTGAAATCCTCACCCTTTTTGCGTATAAACTCTATGATATCAACCTGCTGCGGGAGTTCGAAGTGGGCCCCTTCCAACCTTCCTATTTCAAGAATCGAGCCTATCATACTGTTGAGCTCCAGGATCGTTTTGTTGGCAAGCTGAAGCGCTTCAATATACTTCTCCGGCTCACGCCTTTTTATGAGGGTCACATCGTTTTTGAGCTTCATCACGTTCAGGGGGGTCTTCAACTCATGTGCGGCGCCGATAAAGAGTTCCTTCTGATATTTTACGAAAGTCTGTATCCGGTTTATGAGCCTGTTGATAGATTCACCCAGAGGTACGAACTCTTCCGGAAGAGCACGTGTATTTATGGTAGTCAGAAAGTTCTCGTTGAGTGTAGAGAGCTTTTTGCTCATACGTGTAATCGGAACGAGGAGCATGGCGGAGAGGCCGAACGCGTAAAGGACTATTAGAATGAGGCTTATGAGGTTTATCACGATAATTGAGCGCAGAATCTTTTGTAACATTTTCGCCATACCGGTTATATCTTTTTTCACCAGAAGATATGTCTGGGCCTTGAAGTTGTAGGGATAGATCAGTTCGAGGTAGAACTTACCGTTCTCTTTGCTCTCGCGCCACTCTATGGAACTGTAGAAACGGTGAGGTGCGCCGATGACTTCAGCACTTATCTGAAGGGCATTCTTGAGATTTTTTGCATCTATCTTCTCGCCCTCTTCATAGTCGGGGAAGGTTCTTACGATATAGCGCGCCTGGTTGACGAGCTCCTGCGAGAGTTCATCGTATAGAGTCTGCTTTATATATGTATAGAGCATTGTTGAAAAGATAATCAGAAGAATCGAGGATGCGATTATAAGCTGGGTAAGAAACTGGCTTCTGATACTTCTGTTTCCGGCCATCGATCACCTTTTTTGGGCCTAATGTTTTGAACCCGGAATTTGCGATAGATTTTCAAACTCTACATAAACCATTTGTGGCACTAACAGAAAAACAATCGATGCACCTACGGCACAGCTCATGTTTTCCGCAACTACCCACATCACAAGCGTTTGGCAGATTTCAAGCGATTCTATTGCAAAATCCGGGTTGAAAGTTTCAACCATCCGCCGTAAATTAAATCCGGACGCCGGCACGATTCGCCGTGTAGGTTACAATATCCGAAAACGTCGGCTTCTGCGACACCCTGACGGTGTGGAGCATTTTTTAACGAAACTTCTCCGCCCTATCGGAGGGCTTGCAAATTTGCGCAAGGCATGTTATACCTCCGCATAGTAGCCGAAACTATTTTAGGGCGGTAAAAGCCGGCATATGCCGGCTTTCTGTAAAACTACTCTTCCCCTTTTTTTTGCGGGTAGCAGAATCTGTATCCGCGTCGTCGGACGGTCTCGATGGTCTGGATTCCGAGAGGCTTGTCCATCTTCTGTCTGATCTGGTTGATCGCAACCTCGATAACGTTCGGCGTTACAAGTTCAGGCTCTTCCCAGATCGCATCAAGAAGCTGCTCTTTGGAGACTATCTCCTCTCTGTGGCGGGCAAGATGGGTGAGTACCTCGAAAGGTTTCCCCTTCAGCTCTATCTCTTTGCCGCGGTAGACGACCTTCTCCTCCTGTGGATTGATACTCAGGTCATCTATCTCGATAACATTACTGCCGCCGAATCTCAGGCGCGCTTTGATACGGGCGATGAGTACATCGAAGTCGAACGGTTTTTTGATGTAGTCGTCGGCACCGGCTTCTAGAGCTTCTATTTCACTCTCTTTGTCGTCGCGTGCCGAGAGGATTATGACCGCTGTCTTCGGATTGTTCTGTTTCGCTTTCTGAATAAGTTCGAGTCCGTTGCCGTCGGGAAGCATCCAGTCTGCAAGTATTAGATCGTAGTTTCTTATATCCAGATAGTAGTCACCGTCTTTGTAGTTTTCGGCCGAATCAGTCTGATAGTTGAACTCGTTGAGTCCTTCGGAGAGGGTTTTGTTGACGGTGGTCTCATCTTCTACAATCAGTATACGCATGGTATAAGGTCCTTGTGGTGTGAAATTTAAGCGGGATTATAGCATATTTTTAGCTAGATTTAAACTCTTTTTCAAAAATCTTTAAAGATTGGAGCGAAAATCGGAGACGCAAACGCGGCAATTTGGGAGTATATCAGGTTTGGAAACTGCGATTTCAATCGTTTCGATCCGGGGAAATTTTTCAGCCATTTTTTGAAAAAGTGCATCCAGCGCCTCCTCTATCAGGTAAAACTTCCCCTCCTTCATCGTCTCCTCCAGAGTTTTTGCAACTTCGGCGTAGTCCAGATACTCTCCGCTCTCATATCTGTAGGTAATATGACACTCTATCTCGATCGGCTGGGGCTTCAGGCGTTCGAAGTCGAGTATTCCGAGAATCGCTTCGAAACGTAGACCGCTTATCGATATCTTCACGCTACACGGCTCTCCCTGCCGGTGAAGAGGCGGATAATGTTCGGTATATGTTTGTAGACGACGATTATGGCGATTATCCAGATCGGGGCGTGGGAGTGGATATTCGGAACATCAGGGTATATTATGTAGCTGGCCACGATGAATACTATAAGCGCACCGAGCGAAGCGAGAGAGGATATTCTGAGGGTCTTACCCAGAATGTACCATGCCGCAATCGCTACAGCCGCTACTAAGGGCATCATGAAGGCGAGTACACCTACGCCGGTAGCGACACCTTTGCCGCCTTCGAACATAAGGTATGGGCTGAAGCAGTGGCCCGCAACTGCCAATACCGCAATAGCCCATAGGGTGGCATCGGGCATACCCGAGAGCTTGGCGACAAGAAGTACCGCTACCCCCTTAAGGGCATCCAGAACCACGGTGGCTATGGCGAGCTTCTTTGCCAGCTTGGGATTTTTCTCTTTGACCACTCTCAATACGTTGGTCGCACCGATACTCTGACTGCCGCTCTCTTTGATATCCACGCCGGCAAAAATTTTGGCCAGAATCAGACCGAACGGGATACCGCCGATCAGGAATGCCGCAAGGTAGAAGATAATATTGGGATTTGTCAGAAAACTCATGTTGACCTTTTATGGTAAAATTGCGGAATTATAGAATATTATCGGTTACAGCGCCATTAAGAGCTTGAAGTATAGAGAAGAGATTTTTCAAAAAAGCACTTTTCGTAACCTGGGGCGGAGAGTCACTCTCTGCCAAAAAGGGCTCTGCCGACTTTATGCGTAGTATTGAGTATTGATCTTGAGACCTACGATTTCGCAGCTTCAGGGGGGTGCAGGGGACGGACAGTCCCCGCCAAAGCTTTGGTTTTACCCAGGCTTTGCGTAACATCAATTAACTGACGTTACGCAAAAAGAGTAACGTCATCTCGAAATCTACGATTTCGTAGCTTTAGGGGGGTGCAGGGGACGGACAGTCCCCGCCAAAGCTTGGGCTTTGCTCAAGCTTTGCGTAACATCAATAAGTAAGGATGAAATTTGCAACAGCAGGAACTTAAAGAGAAGATAGCGGAACTCAGGGAGAGGCTTCCGGTGACGATAGTCGCCCACTACTACCAGCGCGACGAAGTTTTCGAGCTCGCCGACATTACTGGTGACAGCCTGGAGCTCGCCAGGCGGTGCAAGGCGGACGATCGCGAGTGGGTACTCTTCTGCGGGGTCGGGTTTATGGGGCAGAGCGTAAAAGTGATAGCCCCGCACAAGCGTGTGGCCATGCCGAAGATAGCCTGCTGCGCGATGGCCAGGATGATCGATCAGCAGTGCTACGACGACTCGGTCGCTTTTCTCGAAAAACACGGAATCAAAGAGGCGGATGTGCTTCCGATAACGTATATAAACTCGAGCGCCGAAGTGAAAGCGAGTGTCGGCAAGATGGGAGGCATGGTCTGCACCAGCTCCAACGCTTACAAGATCATCGAGCAGGGGTTGGAGAGCGGTAAGAAGATCCTCTTCGTTCCCGACCGGTGCCTCGGGCAGAATATAGCCAATATGATGGGGCTGCGCTCCTGTGTAATAGGTGACGGAAAAGATCCGAACGAGGCGGATATAATCTGCTACAACGGCTTCTGCTCGGTTCACCAGCTCTTTACCGTCGACGATGTAAACTTCTACAGGAAGCGCTACCCGGGCATAAAGATAGCCGTACATCCCGAGTGCGATCCGTCCGTGGTGGCCGTAAGCGACTTCTGCGGCTCTACGAGCCAGCTTATAAAATATGTTAACGAACTGCCGGAAGATCAGAAGGTGGCTGTCGGAACGGAGTATAACCTGGTCCACAGAATGAGAGAGAAGAACACCTACGTACTCTCCTCCACGAAGCCGGAGTGCCCGACGATGAACGAAACAACACTCGAAGATGTCTACAATACCCTTCTTGCGATAGAGAAGGGGGAGGTTCCTACCGAGATATTCGTCGATGAAGAGACGGCGAAGTGGGCAAATATCGCTCTCGAGAGAATGTTGGCGCTATGATAATAGAGGAGTTCGTCAAAGAGGTACTGCTCGAAGATATCGGCCGGGGCGATCTTTTCGGCCGGGTCGCCCCGAAAAAGGATGCGACGGCACGGATTGTCGCCAAGAGTGAAGGAATCGTAGCCGGTGAGCCCTATCTGGAAGCGCTTGCCCGCTTCTGCAACCTGAAGCTGGAGTGGTTCAGGCGCGACGGGGAGGGTTTCGCCAAAGGGGATGTCATATTGGAAGCGGCCGGCGGCGCGGCGGACCTTCTGGCGGCAGAGCGCACTCTTTTGAACATGCTTCTTCACGCCAGCTCCATAGCGACGCAGGTTCAGCCGTACATAAAGGCTCTCGAAGGGAGCGGTGTACTGCTTCTGGATACCAGAAAGACCAGGCCGATGCTGCGCAATTTCGAAAAGTATGCTGTTCGAGTCGGCGGTGCGGTAAACCACCGCATGGGTCTGGATGATGCACTGATGCTGAAAGATACCCACATGAGTCTCATAGAGGATCTGGAGAGCTTCATGAAAAGGGCGCGCAGGAAGATACCCTTCACCACAAAGATAGAGATAGAGTGCGAAAGCGTCGAAGCGGCTGCGAAGGCCATGGATGTGGGAGCCGATATTGTGATGTGCGACAATATGGAAGTGGAGCAGATCAGAGAGGTTGTGCTCTACAGAAACGAAAACTACCCGGGTGTACTGCTTGAGGCGAGCGGAAACATCACGCTCGAAAATATCAAAGAAGTCGCCGCGACCGGGATAGACGCTATCAGCTCAGGCAGCATCATACACCAGTCGCGATGGATAGACCTCTCGATGAGGATAGTTGCGGATTGATTACGCATTTTCCGGAAAGAGCCGGCAAAAAGGGATAGGATGCGAAAAACAGGAAACCAAAAAACCGCCCACTGCCCGCTGCCCGCTGCAAACTACCCGCTAAAACCATAGGTTCCAACCATGGCCGATGATCTTGAAAAAACCGAAGAGCCGACCCCCAAGAAGATAGAGGATGCGAAAAAAGAGGGGAACGTTCCCAGGAGCATGGATACCTCCGGCTTCATCACGCTTCTTGTCGCGGTGATCGCGGTTGCTGCCCTCTTCTCATGGATTATGGACAGGCTGGAGTCGCTTTACCGCTACTACACCCACTTTTTCGGCGTCGAGCTGACCCCGACACTCGTCGCGGAGATAAGCACCTACACGATAGTGCAGGTTGGGATAATGATTCTGCCCATGGCTCTTCCGGTAGCGATTGCCGGTATGATCGCCTCCTGGATGCAGTTCGGTTTTCTATTCACTACGAAACCACTGGTGCCGGATCTGACCAAGATAGATCCGATAAAGGGAGCCAAGAACCTCTTCTCGCTCAAAAAGCTGATCGAGGGTGCGAAGATCACGATGAAGGTCGCGGCGGTATTTGTAGTCGCCTTCTCCGTTTTTTTCGGCTTTATCGAGGAGCTGGTCTCTGTATCGAGAGCGCAGCTGCAGCAGCAGATGGCATGGCTGGGCGACAGGGCTCTTATGCTTGCCGCCGTCATGCTTGTACTTCTTCTGGTTCTAGCACTGATAGACCTTCTTTTCGTCCGCTACAACTACTTCAAGGGGCTCAGGATGTCGAAGCAGGAGATAAAGGATGAGATGAAGCAGATGGAGGGAAATCCGGAGATCAAGGCTAAAATTCGGCAGATACAGATGGAGATGGCCAGAAAAAGGATGCTGGCCGAGGTTCCAAATGCGGATGTGGTAATAACGAACCCTACCCACTACGCAGTAGCGCTGAAGTACAAGGAGGGTGAGTCGGGCGCACCGAAGGTAGTGGCGAAGGGGGCCGATCTGATCGCACTGAAGATTCGTGAAATAGCAAGAGAGAGCGGTGTGCAGATTGTCGAGAATCCGCCATTGGCAAGAGAGCTCTACAAACATGTTGATCTGGACAAGGAGGTTCCCGAGCGGTTCTACCATGCGGTCGCGGAGGTATTGGCCTTCGTTTATAAAAGCAAAAGGGCTCTTTGACCTTTTTTAGGATAAAATCGGCTCCATGATTGATGAAGAGATATATAAAGAGGCGAAAGAGCGTATCGAGTCTAGCCGCCATATAACTGTTGCGGGCCATCTCAACCCCGATACGGATACGCTCGGCACGGCACTCGGCCTGCAGTGGGTGTTCCGGCTGCTGTCGAAACGGGTGGATACGGTTTTTGTGAGCAGGCCGCTGCCGCAGAATCTCTCGTTTCTCCCCGGCTTTGAAAAGATACGGCAGAAGGTGAACCCGAAAAGCGACCTTCTAATCAGCGTAGACTGCGGAAGTTTCGACCGCCTCGGGATAGAGAGACCGGAAAATATATATCTTATAAATATAGACCACCATCGCAGCAACACCGGTTACGGTGATCTGAATATTGTAGAGCCGGGGTTCGCCAGTGCATCACAAACCGCTTTCAGGCTTGTCAGGAGCGCCGGGTGGAGAGTCCCGACAGAGTGTGCCGTCAACTTTTATGCGGCACTTCTGAGCGATACCGGTTTCTTCGGTTACGAGGGTGTCGACGGCCGCGTCTTCGACTTCGCCAAAGAGCTTCTGGAGCTCGGGGCGGATGCCGAGTGGACGGCGAGGATGCTGAGAGAGAACCAGCCGCTCAGCAAGCTTCGCCTGCTGCCGAAGGTTTTGGAGACCCTGAGGCTCTATCTGCAGGGCCGCGCAGCCGGACTTGATGTGACGCGGCGGATGCTGGAGGAGTCGGGAGCCACGGTGAACGATACGGACGATATGGTCAACTATGCCCGCTCGCTTGCGACGGTTGAGGTCGGGTTTCTGATAAGGGAGGAGAGCGACGGTTCACTCAAGGTTTCGCTCCGCTCCAAAAGCCGTGTGGATGTTTGCAAAATCGCCCTCTCTTTCGGCGGCGGGGGGCATATACGTGCCGCCGGCTTTACATACCGCGGCAACGACCGCGACAGGCTGAAAAGAGAGCTGCTTAAGATGATCGAAGAGGAGTTGGAATGAGAAGAAAGAAGAGCAATATCGGTGCGACCCTGATGATCGCACTTTTTCTGGCAGTCATAGGGGGTGCGATATATCTGGCCAACTCGCCTATGTTCGAGAGGAGTGCGCCGGAAATCGAAGTACCCGATTCGCTCTACTGGAACCTGAAGGAGCCGCTTAGGGTAAAGCTCAAAGATGAGAGCGGTATACGCAGTTACAGAGTTGTTCTGAATGACGGAAGTTCGGACTTTACCGTTGTGGATGAGCACCCGGCGACGCCGCAGAAAGAGGTGGTGGCGGAGGTTAGGCTTCCGCGTGCGGGCTGGAACAGAAGATCTGAGAGCGCCACCATGCGTATAGAGGTTACGGATGCTAGTAACTGGAATCTATTCAAAGGGAACAGTGCGCAAAAGAGTGTGAAAATAACGATAGACTCGGTAAGGCCCAACGCCTTTGTACTCTCCAACTCCTACAGCATCAAGCAGGGAGGGAGTGCACTTGTGATATTCAGTGCGAAAGACAGGCATCTTGCGGATGTCTCGATCCGTACATCTTTCGGGAAGGTGTTCAAAGCCGAGCCCTTCTACAAACCGGGCTACTATGCCGCCCTGATAGCCTGGCCCGTTCCCGAGAAGAGTTTCCGTGCATGGGTTGAGGCGACCGACCTGGCGGGCAATGTCACCAAGGCGCATATTCCGCTCTATATTGTAAAATACCGCTATCGACGCTCCAATATCCCGCTAAAAGACCGTTTCTTGAACGGAAAGGTTTCCGATCTCGCTTCGCAGTTCGATGAGACAGCGAATGTAAGTGACCCTCTTGAGAAATTCAGGATAATCAACGAGGAGGTCAGGTCGAAAAACGAGAAGCTCATTCACACCCTCGGATCGAAAATCTCCGACCGGTTGATCAGGAGATGGAGTATCAAACCCTTCTACCCGCTCAAAAATGCCAAAAAGGTTGCAAGCTTCGGTGATCACCGCTACTACTTCTATAACGGAAAGCTTGTCAGCGAATCCTACCATCTGGGTGTCGACCTGGCCAGCGTCAAGATGGCGAAAATAGTAGCATCGAACCCGGGAAGGGTGGTCTACTCCGGCTATAACGGTATCTACGGAAACATGCCCATGATAGATCACGGCCTCGGACTCTACACGATCTACGGGCACTGCTCATCGGTAGATGTACAAGAGGGTGATGATGTTGCGAGAGGGGAGACAATAGCCAAGACAGGCAGCACAGGACTGGCCCTGGGAGACCATCTCCATTTCGGTATCGTTGTCCAGGGGGTGGAGGTGCGCCCCAAAGAGTGGATGGATGCGCACTGGATCAGAGACAACATAGCATCCGTATTCGAGTCGGCCAGAAAAATGATTGATCGGCGCGGAGAGTGATCTTAAGGTCTCTTACGCAGGCTCAAAACCGAGCTTGAAGAGTGGAATCTGTACAGGACGGCAAAAGCGGTTTTCCCGCGCCGCCGCTGCCGCTCATATCGCAATGCCGGAAGAGTGCACGGACTCCTCTCTTCATCTCTGTCTGGTTTTATCATCGTATCAGTTTTGCCGATGAAAATATAAGCGTCGGCGGTTTATGGTATAATGTAGTGCAAGCTATATCAAAATTGAACAGTCTTTATAAAAAGCGTAACGTCACTCCGGAATCTGCGGTTTCGCAGCTTCGGGGGGCGCGGTGACTTCAGCCGCCGCCCGGGTTTTGCGTGACATTTATAAGCCAGGATGTCTCCAGAAACCGGACGGCATCCATAAATTCAACGGTGCAGAGCACCGCATACCCTCTCTTGGGCCGGAAGAGAGAGGATGGAGGTAATACAATATCATGATAAAACAGCGGACAGTCGCAAGAGCGGTAGAGAGCGTCGGTATCGGTCTTCATAAAGGAAAACCGGTGCGGCTGCGCCTCGAGCCGCTCGAGCCGGGCAGCGGAATACTATTTTACAGAAGAGACAGCGGCGTGACCATCCCCCTTGCACCGGAGTATGTGGTGGATACCCAGATGGCTACAGTCATCGGCAGGGACGGCTCCAACGTATCTACGATAGAGCATTTTCTCTCCGCGGTATATGCGTACGGCATAGATAATCTGCGCGTTGTACTAGACGATGCGGAGATGCCGATCATGGACGGAAGTGCGGCCAGTTTCTGCATGATGCTCGATGAAGCCGGCATCGAGGAGCAGCCTGCGGGGAAAGAGGTCCTGCGTATAAAAAAGGAGGTCACCGTAGGTTCGGAGGGCAAATATGTCTCTTTGAAACCGTCGGAAACCGCTGTTTTCGACTTCACCATAAAGTTCGACCACCCGGTTATCGACAGGCAGCATCGCCGTTTCGTATTTTCGAAACAGGCTTTCATCCGTGAAATATCGAGGGCCCGTACATTCGGGTTTCTGCGGGAAGTGCAGTATCTTCGCAGCAAAAACCTTGCCCTTGGAGGAAGTCTGGAGAACGCTATAGTCCTGGATGATACGAAAGTGTTGAATCCGGAAGGGCTCCGATTCGAAGATGAGTTCGTAAGACATAAAATTCTGGATGCGATGGGGGATATGAAGCTCCTTGGAAGACCGATTCTCGGAAAATATGAAGCGTTTGCCGGAAGCCACGGGCTCAACCATGAGCTGACCATGGCGCTGCTGGCCGATCCCGATGCGTACGAGATCGTGACTCTTCAGGTGCAAGAGGATATGGAGTTTGCAAAAAGTTTTGCGTAAAAGAGGAGAGAGGCCCCCTGTAGATCTTCTTATCGTTGCCGTCACATCGCCGATATTGGCGGCGGTGTACGAAGAGGGCAGGTGTATTCAGACTTTCAGCAGAGAGGGGAAGTGTTCGGAAGTTCTGCCGCCGCTTCTTCACGATATTCTCTACAGCTATAAACCTGAAGCGATATATTATGCCAACGGACCCGGTAGCTTTATGGCTATAAAAGTCGCTTATGTCATGGCAAAAACCCTCTCCGTCTCTCTCGGGATTCCACTCTACGGAACGGATGCCTTTGCATTCAACCGCGGTCGTCCCATCAAAGCCGTCGGCAGCAGCTGTTTCGTAAAAAAGGGTGATAAGATCTCCATTGAGCGTGACTGCAAGGAAGAGATCGCCCCATTTTCCGTACCCGGGTATCTGGACAAAAGAGTCTTCTCCGACCGCAGTGAACCGCTCTACGTTCTGCCCGCTGTATGAACTCCGCTTTCGGAAGCCCCTTTTTAGTTAAGTTGTAATACAATTTCGCCAATATAAATCGGTAACCGTAACCGAAGGTTATGCAAAAAGCGTAACGTCATTTCGATACCAAAGAGACTGCGCTTCGCTTATTTTCGTAACTTCAGTGGAGTGCAGGGGACGGTCACTCCCTGCCAAAGCCCGGGCTTTGCCCGTTTGGCGCAACGATAGTCAGAAAAAAGATTCAGGAGAGATTTGTGATCATCAGTGTACCTGCAACAAGTGCAAATTTGGGACCGGGCTTCGATACACTGGGGCTCTCTTTGTCTCTTCGCAACCGGGTGCACATTCAACCTTCCAGATTTTTCAGCGTCTCCATTAAGGGGGAGGGGGCCTCCAACCCGAGGCTGAAAGGCAACAACCTCTTTATAAACATATTCAATGACCACTACAGGCACCTGACCGGCAAGAGGGGTGTTTTCCGGTTCAAATTCTACAACCAGATACCGATATCCAGAGGTCTGGGAAGCTCGTCGGCGGTGATTGTGAGTGCCATAGCCTCCGCATACAGTGCGGCCGGTGTGAATATCTCCAAAAGAAAACTGCTTAACCTGGCTCTATATTATGAGCACCATCCGGACAATATCACCCCGGCGGTCATGGGCGGCTTCAATGTGGCCGTCGTAGAAAACAGAAAGGTCTACAGCCAGAAAAAGCGGATTCCCGGTTACCTGAAAGCTGTTGTCGTCATACCGGACAAGCCGATATCGACGGCCCACTCCAGGACCACTCTGCCGAAAAGCTACCGGAAAGAGGACGCAATTTACAACCTTTCACACTCATCGCTTCTTACGGCATGTTTCTTCAATGAGTCGTGGGAGCTACTCAGAATCGCAGCCAGAGACCGTTTCCATCAGGTGGCCCGCATGAAGAATCTTCCCGAGCTGTTCGAAGTGCAGAAGCTGGCAATCGAGAACAGTGCTCTTATGAGTACGCTCTCCGGAAGCGGTTCGACCTTTTTCAATATGACATACAAAGATGATGCGCAGGCGCTGCTGCAGAAGTACAGGACCAGATTTCCGAACTTCAAGAGTGCAATATATGACTTCGACAACGACGGCGTTCTGTTTCGGGAGTAGCCGGGATACCCTCTACATTCCTTGAATTTACATGGGTGTAGGCAGCGGCCGGTCCCCGCCGAACCTGAGTTCGCCCAATTTTTACGTAACATCGGTAATAAAAGAGCCTGGGCTTCAGGCCCGGTCTGTACGCGTATGCGATCTTCCTTATGTTGAAGAGCGGGGTCGAAAGCCGAAAACTCCTGTGAAAACCTCTGGAAAAGAGCGGTTTTCCCGACGCCTTGTTACCGCTGAAATCGCAATGTCGGCAGATTTCGCCGGCCCCTCTCTTCATCTATCCCCTATCCTTAGTTCCGAATCGGCGTGACACCCCTGAAGACGGGTTGTGCGAAGCGGCTTATTTTGGTATAATTGCACGATTATGTCCGATCCGGTTAGAATGTGCATCCATTGCCGCGGCCGCTACTTGCAGGCTCAGCTTATACGGCTACAGTGTCAAAACAATCAGATACAACCATTTCAGGGGTACGGAAGAAGTTTCTATCTTTGCCATTCCTGTATCGATGACAGGAAGCTTGGAAAGCGGCTGGCGAAACTGTGCAGCAATCGAACCTACTTAACGGAAACATTGGGCGAACTACTAAAGGAGATGACAGCGAATGGATAAAGTACGCATCCATGAAATAGCGAAAGAACTGGGAATAAAAAGCAAAGAGGTTGTGGAGATGGCCAAGGAGATGGGTCTTGACGTCAAAGCACCTTCGAGCAGCGTGACACCGGAAGATGCGCAGAATCTTATGAATTTTGTGATGACCGGGTCCCTTCCCGCAGCCGCAAAAGCGGTAAAATCTCCAGCATCCGAAAAAGCGCCCGAAAAGGCACCGGAAAAAGTTGCGGAAAAAGTCGAAAAGAAAGAGGTCGAAGAGATAAAGGTCGAAGAACCGAAGTCTCAGGAGCCTTCCGCCGAAAAGCTGAAAGAGGAAGTGAAAGTAGAGCCGGAAGAGGAGAAAAAAGAGGTTCAAAAGCCTGCCGAAGAGCCGATGCCTGCCGTGGAGGTTGCCAAAGAGGAGCCTAAGAAGGCTACGGAAGAGCCGGCCAAACCGGTGAAAGAGAAAGAGAGCCTCGCCCAAGCTTCCGTAAAGCGCCGCCGCGGTATCTTCATAGTGAAAAAGAAGCGGCCGCAGATTGCGGAGCCCACCGAGAAGAGTGTTTCTGTAAAGAAGAGTGAAATCGCTCTCGAAAACCGTATCATAGCCGCTGCGGACGAGTCCCTTGTCTCAAAAAAGAGTAAGAAAAAGGCCAAAAAAGCTCCACCGGCTCCGAGCAGCAAGGAGAGCGGGGTCAAGCTCAGCCTGCTGGAAGACAGAGATATCGGAAGCGGCAATACGATTCCTGTCGACTACTCGACCGAAGAGGTCGTTCTTCCTGACTTCAGCGAGGAGCTGAACCGGATGGAGGAGCCCAAGTCCCCTGTTACGCTCAAGCCCGAGCAGCCTCGCCAGAAGCAGCCGATGGGTAGAAGGGGACCGCAAAAAAGAGGGAGCAGAAGCGTAAGCCGGACTACCCCCAAAAAGCGCCATAAGCGCGTAGAGAAGGAGAGTGTCGTATCTTCTGTAGTCAGCATACCGGAAGAGGTAAGGGTGTACGAATTTGCGGAGAAGGTCGGAAGAAGTACCGGAGAGGTGATCAAGGTGCTCTTCGGGCTCGGCAAGATGGTGACCAAAAACGACTTCCTCGAAAAGGATGAGATAGAGATTCTCGCCGAAGAGTTCGGTGTAGAGGTAAAAACGATAAATCCGCTCGATGCGCTTGACTATGTAAGCGCCTATGATGCCGTGGAGGATGAGTATCTCGAAGAGAGGCCGCCGGTAATAACGATAATGGGCCATGTAGACCACGGTAAGACATCGCTTCTCGACAAAATCAGAGAGAGCAAGGTGGCCGAAAAAGAGGCCGGAGGTATCACGCAGCACGTCGGGGCATACCAGGTAGAAAAGGATGGCAGGAAGATAACCTTCATAGACACTCCCGGCCACGAAGCCTTCACCGAAATGCGTGCACGCGGTGCGCAGGCGACCGATATCGCAATTATCGTCGTGGCCGCAGACGACGGTGTGAAGCCGCAGACGATAGAGGCCCTGAATCACGCCAAAGCGGCGGATGTACCGATTATCATAGCCATAAACAAGATAGACAAGCCGGATGCGAACCCCGATATGGTCAAGTCGCAGCTTGCAGAGCTCGGCTATATGCCTGTAGAGTGGGGCGGAGAGTATGAGTTCGTAGAGGTATCGGCCAAGACCGGTGCCGGTATCCCTGATCTGCTGGAGACCATTCTCCTGCAGGCTGAGATTATGGAGCTCAAGGCCAATCCGAAGCGGCTGGCCAAAGCCGTCGTGATCGAAAGTTCACTTGAAAAAGGACGCGGCCCGGTAGCTACCGTAATCATCAAAAACGGGACACTTCATGTAGGCGACCATGTTATTTGCGGCCGTACATTCGGAAGGGTTCGTACCATTCTCAACGATCTCGGAAAACAGGTGAAAGAGCTCGGTCCGAGCGATCCAGGAGTAGTCGTAGGGCTCAATGAAGTTCCGGGTGCCGGTGAAGTACTTGTAGCGATGGAGAGTGACAAAGAGGTGCGTGAACTGGCTCAAAAGAGGGCCGAATACCTCAGGCAGAAAGAGCTTTCGAAGAGTACCAAAGTTACCCTGGATGAACTCAGCAGCCTGATAGCAGAGGGGCAGATCAAATCTCTGCCGGTAATTATAAAAGCCGATGTACAGGGATCACTGGAGGCGATAAAAGGGAGCCTCGAAAAGCTGAAGAACGAAGAGGTGAAGATCGAAGTGATCCACTCCGGTGTCGGCGGTATCACCGAGAGTGACCTGGCGCTGGCGAATGCCGATCAGAATGCCGTTATTCTCGGATTTAACGTCCGTCCGGACGCGAAGATAAAAGAGAAGGCGAAGCAGCTGGGAGTGGAGATCAAGACCTACTCCATCATCTACGATCTCATAGATGACGTCAAAGCGCTCCTGAGCGGAATGATGAGCCCGATTGTCAGCGAAGAGGGTATCGGCCAGGCTGAAGTCCGTGAGACATTCAGCGTAGCCAAGATCGGAACTATCGCAGGGTGTATCGTAACGGAGGGAGTGGTGAAGAGAAACGCCAAAGCGCGTCTCATACGTGACGGTGTTGTTATCTACGATACGCGCATCAGCTCTCTCAAGCGCTTCAAGGATGATGCCAAAGAGGTCGGAAAAGGGTATGAATGCGGTCTTATGCTCGAAAACTTCAACGACATAAAGGTGGGTGATATCATAGAGGCGTATGAAGAGAAAGAGGAGAAGGCGACTCTATGACCGCCGAAGAGATCAAACGCCACAGGACCGAGTCGGTTTTACGCGAATTGATTCCCGAAGCTCTTTCGCAGCTGGGAGACGAGCGTCTGCGTGGGCTCACCGTTACGGAGGTGGTCTGCAGCAGGGGGCGCAGCGATGCCGATGTCTATCTCGACCCGACAGGTATCGAAGAGAGTGAGCAAAAACAGGTGCTCAAGCAGCTGAAAAAGGTGACAAAGGGCCTAGAAGCATACTGCCTGAAAGCCGAAGGGTGGTTCAAGTCTCCGAAATTCCACTTCAAGTTCGACAAAGAGCTGGAGCGTGCAAAGCGGATCGACGAACTCTTTTCCATAATAGAGAAGGAGATAAAGTGAGTGTCGAAGAGGAGGTAAGGAAGGTTGTAGAGTCGCACGGTGCGAAGCTCTACGATACAGAAACCGTCAGCGAGGACGGC
Organism: Hydrogenimonas sp.; assembly: GCA_003945285.1. Classification (NCBI taxonomy): domain Bacteria; kingdom Pseudomonadati; phylum Campylobacterota; class Epsilonproteobacteria; order Campylobacterales; family Hydrogenimonadaceae; genus Hydrogenimonas; species Hydrogenimonas sp. The sequence continues at coordinate 1,770,576 of AP019005.1, read as the reverse complement.
AGAACTATCTACAGGGTCTATATCCTTAAAGATGGCGGAGTAGATCTCGACCTCTGCGCCGATATAAGCCGCGACCTCTCTCCCATGCTCGATGTCTATCCTCCTGTAAGCGGCCAGTACTACCTGGAAGTGAGCTCCCCCGGAGTCGAACGAACTCTCAAAAAACCGGAACACTTCAGAAACTCCATAGGAAGCAGAGTCCGCCTCAAGCTCAGCAGCGGCGATACGGTAAAGGGTGAACTGCTCGGTTTCGAGGATGGAAAAGTGATTCTAAAGAGCTCTGCAGGCGAAGAGGAGTTCCCGCTATCCGAGATCAGAAAAGCCCGTACCTATTTTGAATGGTAACAGCTAGAGACAACTTTTTCATGCGGCTGGCGCTGGAAGAGGCGTGGAGATACCAGCTGCTCACCTACCCGAACCCCGCAGTCGGTGCCGCGGTTGTGGGTGCGTCAGGGGCTCTTTTGGGTCTGAATGCGCACAAAGAGGCGGGATCGGCACATGCCGAAGTGCTTGCAATAAGAGATGCCTACAGCGCCCTCAGCGGAGACAGATCCCTGGATGAATCCGAAGATGCCGTTTTTCTGCATGAAGAGCTTAAAAAAAGGGCGAAAAATCTCTTTTCGGACTCTACCGTCTATGTTACCCTCGAGCCCTGCAGCCATGAAGGCAGAACCCCTCCATGCGCCACTCTCATCTCGGAGCTCGGCTTCAGACGGGCGGTCATAGGCACGAAAGATCCCAACCCGGCCGCATCGGGCGGTGCGAAGCTTCTAGAAGCGGCCGGTGTAGAGGTGGTGACGGGAGTTGAAAAAAAGAGGTGTGACGATCTCATAGAGCCCTTTGTGAAGTGGCGAAGCGGACGGTTTCTCTTTTTCAAGCTGGCACAGACGCTCAACGGCGTAATAGACGGCGGCACCATAAGTTCCGAAGAGTCGCGCAGTTGGGTTCATGCAGTCAGGGGCAAAATCGACTCCCTGCTCATAGGCGGCAACACCGTACGGACCGACCGCCCGATACTCGACTCCAGGCTGGCCGGATCGAAGCCTCCCGATGTGAAGATTCTGACCGGAAGTCCCGAAACATTCGACAAAGATATACCGCTCTTCGGTATTGAGGGCCGTAGTGTCGATTTCATCGGCCGTGAAGAGGTCTCTTCACTCGAAGGTCTCGTCATGGCCGAAGGTGGAGGGGGCGCTCTCGAGAGTCTGAAGAGCGAGATCGACTGGCTGGTTCTCTTCATAGCTCCCGTAATGAAAGCGGGGATGGGTTATAATGGCGCACAGAGTTTTGAGCTGCTGCATAGGCAGAGCCGCGGCGGGGATGTAATTTTATGGTTAAGGGCGAAGCATGGATGATAAGAGTCGGAAGCAGGAGAAGATAGTCTCCATGTTCGACGAGATCGCATCGACGTACGATGTGACGAATCGCGTTTTGAGTATGGGTATCGACAAATCCTGGCGCAGGAGAGGGTGCGACAAAACTTTCGAGCTTCTTGAAAGAGATAGGGATTTGACCGTTTTGGATGTAGCGTGCGGTACGGGCGACATGCTTCAGTGGTGGAGAGAGAGGGGTGAAGCGGCCGGTGCCGGCATCGAGCGCTATATAGGTGTAGACCCCTCCGAGGGGATGCTCAAGGTGGCGAAGGAGAAGGTAGACTACGCCGACTTCATCGTGGCCAAAGCGCAGAGTATGCCGATAGAGGACAACACGGCCGATATTCTTTCGATAAGCTACGGAATCAGAAACGTAGTGGACAGGCAGGATGCGATAAATGAGTTCTACAGGGTACTCAAGCCCGGCGGGATGGTCGTCATTCTTGAGTTTACAAAGCGTGAGAACAGGGGAGTGAAGGGTAAAATCGTAGACTTCTATATGCACAGAATTCTGCCGACTCTCGGCGGAATGGTGAGCCGTAACTATGAGGCCTACCGATATCTTCCCGACTCCATAGAGGGCTTTTTGACAACCGGAATGTTGAAAGAGGAGCTCGAAAAGGCCGGTTTCTCCATCGAGCATACCGAAGCCTTCTCGATGGGAATTTCGACCCTTCTTATCGCCAAGAAGTGATGCAGACTCTTACCGTCTCCGCGATAAACGAGCAGATCAAGTCGCTGCTCGAGTCCACCTTTATCCAGATAAGGGTGGAGGGGGAGCTCTCCCGCGTAACCTACCACAGCAGCGGCCATATATACTTCACGATCAAAGATGAAAAGAGCAGCCTCTCATGTGTAATGTTCCGCTCCAATGCGGCGAGGCTGCGGTTCAGGCTCGAAGAGGGGCAGCATGTGGTGCTTGGCGGCTCGATTACCGTATATGTACCGCGCGGCAACTACCAGATGATGGTGCAGACGGCCGAACCCTACGGTGCCGGAGCGCTGGCGGTCGCTTTCGAGCAGCTAAAAAAGAGGCTTGAGGCCGAGGGCCTCTTTGCACCTGCGAGAAAGCGACCGATACCGCATCTTCCGCGTCACATAGCGGTAGTCACCTCCAAAACCGGCGCCGCGATCCAGGATATGATAAGAGTGGCGCAGAAGCGCTGGCCGCTTGTTAAAATAACGGTTGTCGATACGCTCGTTCAGGGAGCGGAAGCGGCCGGGGAGATCGCACGGCACATAGCCTATGCCGACAGACTCGGAGCGGATGTGCTCATTGTCGGGCGCGGCGGAGGGAGTCTGGAAGATCTCTGGGCCTTCAACGAAGAGGTCGTAGCCAGAGCCGTAGCCGCCTGCAAAACGCCGGTAGTCTCCGCGGTGGGACACGAGGTGGACACACTCATTTCCGACTTCGTGGCCGATATGCGCGCCCCGACTCCCAGCGCCGCGATGGAGCAGATACTTCCGGACAGGGTCGAGACGCTCTATACGCTCGATGAGATGATGAACAGACTCGGCGGCCGGATGCGTCAGATAATCGCCGCAAAAGATGATCTGCTGCGGCACCTCAAAAGCCGTCTGGAACAGCACGCCATGAGCCGCCGAATAGCCATGCGGCTGGAGGCCGCCGCACTGCTCGGTCGTCAGCTCTCTTTGCAGATGGAACGTATTCTGCAGCAGAAGTCGCAGCTTCTGAAGCCGCTCTTAGGAGAGCTTGTACAGGCTGAAAAACAGAGGCTGCACCAAAAGGAGGATCTGCTTAAAAACATGCAGGGCCGAATGGAGGCGCTCGATCCGCGTCACAAGCTCAGAAAAGGGTACGTACAGCTTGTAAAAGAGGGCAGAGTAGCAGGCCTGGAGGATCTGAAAGAGAACGATACCGTCTCCCTTCAGGACGGGCGCTTGAAAGCGGATGCTAAAATAGTGGCCGTATACCCCGTAGAAAAGGGTTGAAGCGGCTGTAAAGATCTGGAAAAGGAGCCTTGATGCACAAAAAGAAGAGTCCGGCAAAAAGAGGATGGTTCAAGGCTCTTTTGGTCGCAGCCGCGGTACTGCTGCTTCTTGCGGTACCGAAAACTTCCCTTTATGAGAGAAGCGACGGCTACTTCAGAGAGACTTTTTTGAAAACTGCCGCCACATATGCCGCGATAAGGGGCATCAATGCCGCAGTTTCCGTTTTGAAAGAGAGTCAGATCAACGTAGAGCCGGCCGGTATCGGAATAACGCTTGCCGCCGGGCAGATTCTTGACCCGCTGGATGATCTTACCGAGAGAATATCCTCCCTACTGGTCTACAGTATGCTGGCACTCGGCGCACAGGAGGTGCTTTTAAACGCTGCAGGTGCCTACGGGTTTGCCGCAGCGGCTCTGTTGCTGCTCTTTTCTCTTGTCGGTCTCTCGGAGAGTGAAATGTTGAAACGTGCAGGCAATGCATTTTTCAAAGGGGGAGTTATTGCGGCGGCGTTGCTCTTTCTTATGCCGTCGAACCTTTTGTTGAACAACCTCTTTTATGAAAACTATCTTCATCCGCAAATCGCACAGAAACAGCTTCGGCTTGCCGAATATATCGCTCCGGCCGCAGAGACGACGGAGGAACCGGCCGTAGAAGTGCAAAAAAGCGGTTGGATAAATAGAGTTTTCGAGTTTATGGATATGTCACACTATACGCAGAGACTGAAAAAGAGTTATGAAAAGTACGAAAAAGAGTTCGATGAACTGAAAAAGAACCTCTCCGACATCATTTCACTTCTGTTGGAGCTGGGTTACCTCTATCTGGGCAGCGCATTTTTCCAACTTCTGCTTCTCCCTTTTGTGACCGTTTTTATTCTCTACAGACTCTATAGGACTCCGCTTCGATTCTATTAGCAGCCGCCCGGGCTGTGGCCGGGCGGGCCAACCCTTGGACACCTCCAAGGCGATAAAATCATTTGTATCTAGACGATGTTTCGCTGTCCAAGCTACATTTGATAATAAGAAAAAGATATACCTGTTTTTGCCGTTGGTATAGATTTGATACTCTGCTGTAACTCTTTTTATGGTATAGTACTTGATCCTTTTACAAAAAGTTATACTTTGTGTAGAAGGGAAAAGTTTTTTTGGAGAAGTAGAATGAATATCTACGTTGGAAATCTGTCTTACAGAATGGGTGATGGTGAACTTAGAGAAGTTTTCGAAGTCTACGGTGAAGTGAGCAGCGCAAGAGTCATAAGTGATCGCGAAACGGGACGCTCCAAGGGTTTCGGTTTTGTGGAAATGCCTGATGACAGTGCGGCAAACGAAGCGATAGAAGCACTGAACGGCAAAGAGGTCGAAGGGAGAACTATCCGTGTGAACGAAGCGCGCCCGAGGGAGCCGCGTCAGCCAAGAAGCGATTTCAACAGAAACTTCTGATTTATACCTTTTTGCTCCCCGCTTTTATCTGTAATGGAGCAAGTCTGCAAAGGAGAGCGGTGCGGCCCGCTCTCCGATTCCTGCAAAACGATCGATCCGAAATCTCTCTTCCTCTCTTTTGAATCGAATTGTCGATGAGAGAGAGCGTAAGCGGCTTTGTACCGCTTTAAACTATATGTATGCGTTACTACGTCGCTTCGGACCATTTTTCTGGGTGGCTCCGGGTTCGGAGTCTCCGTTGCATTTACCGCTCCTAGCCCCGAAACAAACCAGTTTGCAGGCCTCTATTTTATAACCCACCCGCGGAGTTGGCCTACCAAGGTTCTGGTCGTCTCTTCGGCAAAACTCTCCATATACTGCTCGAACCTGCTCTTCTCTTTCCACCTTGCCTCTGTAACCCCGCTAAGGGTCTTTGTGAGGGCTTCCGCCTTCTTGATGGAGCCGATCTCGTCTATGAGCCCGACACTTTTGGCCTTTTCTGCGAGGAATATCTGCGCATCGGCGAACTTTTCTGGATGTTTCGGGTCGAGGCTTCTGGCTTTTGCGACATCTCTTACGAACATTCTGTAGATGTCAAAAACGTGCGTTTCGATCTCTTTTCGCTCATCTTTTGTCCACTCCCTGAAGGGTGTTCCCGCCTCTTTGTATTTTCCGGCTTTAACAACCTGCGGTTTTATACCTATTTTATTCATGAGCCCCTTTATGTTCATCCCCTCCATTATGACGCCTATCGAGCCTATGGTGGCCGCCGGATTGGCTACGATCCTGTCTGCCCAGATGGAAGCGTAGTAGCTGCCGCTCGCCATTGTGCCGGCCGCGTAGGCGACTACCGGTTTTCTCTTCTTGAGTCTTTTGACCGCGAGGGAGATCTCTACCGAGGGTGCGACGGCGCCACCGGGCGAGTTTACGACCAGAAGAACACCTTTTATACTCTTCTCCTGCGCCAGATCATCGAGCTCTTTGACTATTTTCGAAGGGTCTGTTATGGGGCCGACAAGATCCACCTTGGCAAGATTTGGAGGTTTGACCGATTCTGTACCCGCAGGCGCCAGTACAAGAATCAGAATAAGCAGGAAGATCAGAGACTTGAAATATTTCTGGATAAAATCCAGTGTTACCGTTATGGGTGAAAAAAGTTTTCTGAAAAAGTCGGACAATTCGCTACCTCTCTTTTCTGCTCAGGGCGGTAAAATCGCATTCCGATGATTATAGCAAAAAGATAGAAGAGGTCAAGCCGTGAGGCTCATCCCAAATTTCGAAATAGAATAGTTTGAAATCGTTGCGATGCTTACGGTCAGGCTGTTTCGGGAAAATTTGAGGCGCACCCGCCAGGTGCGTCGATGGTTTACCCAAAGTGCATGGCTGCAATGATCTTGACGAGTTCTTCTGTCTCTATTTCGGGATTTGGGACTCATACCATGTCTTTGGATTGGGCCATAGCTACGGAGTCCAAGCCACTTCTCGTCGACCTCCTCTCTTATCGCCTCAGGCCGGGAAAATTGATGCAGTTTAGGTCCATTCCCTCTTCTGCGCAAACAGTTGCGGCAAGACCTCTTGACGGATTTCAGGTGACTCTATAGCAAAGTACGGGCTCGGTTAAACCCGACGTTTGCCGTCTATATATACTATCTCCGGTTCAGTAGTATGAAGTATCAGTTGCAGTGGTAGATCTTCGGGCGAATCTACCGTGGAGGGGAGTTTCAGCATTATCATGTCCGCATAGTTTCCACGGCATATTCGTCCGGCCTCTATTCCAAGCGCTTCGGCGGCAGCCGAGGTCGAGGCCTTCAGTAGCTTTTTGGCCAGAAGATTCGCATCGGCTAGGTGGTGCAGCATAAGCGCGGAGCGCATCTCGTCCCATAGGCTGAGTGAGGTGTTGGAGCTCAGCCCGTCGGTACCCAACAGCCATCTTATCTGCAGCTGCTCAATCTTCTCCAGCCTCAGCCGCCCGCACCCGAGCAGTCTGTTCGATCTGGGGCAGTGGGTGACGGTGTGGCCGGCCTCCGCTATCATCTCAAGAAGTCTGTCGTCAGCCTGCACTACGTGTGTCAGCAGAGTCCGTTTCGACTCTATGAGCTGCAGAAACTCTTCGGGGAAACAGAGAGGTGTGCTCTGGTTCAGAAAGTTTTCAAAAAAGTGTTTGAAGGGTCCGCTTCCGCTCTCGAGCCACTCCTTTTCGGCGGGGGACTCCATGAAGTGCGCACTAAGCGGCATATCTCCCACGCCGCTCAAGATCTTTTTTATAAGTATGGGGTGCACGGAGTAGGGGGAGTGTATCGCCACACCCGGTATGAATCGCTCGCCGGAGAGCTTTTCGCTCTCTTCGACTCTCTGCATGAAATCTGCATAAAGAGCGTCTACCGCGGCCGGCTGGGAGCCTATCGCCTCGTTGAAGTAGACTACCCTCTGGGGTGCGCTTTTGCAGGCTTTGAGGTCTAGCCCGTAGCTGCTTACGGCTCCGAAAGAGGTGATTCCCGCCGAGAGCATATCGCCTATCTGCCGCCTGTAACACCCTGCGGCGCATCTTTCTACCAAGTCGTCGCGTCTCTTTATGACACTTTGGAGCCACTCCATGAAGTCGCCGTATCTAAGCTCGGTTCTGTTGGCTCCGAATTCGAGGTGCAGATGGGGATTTATAAGCCCCGGCATCAGTACGCTCCGCTCGTCGCCTTCGACAACTTCCGCTTTCGGATATTTCGCCTTGAGCTCTTCGGCCGTACCGACCGCTTCTATCCTCTCTTTGAAAGCTACAGCTCTCCTCTTTGAAATCTCTGCTCCGTCGAAGAGCCACTCTGCCGTCAAAATTTTCATAATCAATACCTGTTACCATTAATCCCCCTCCAATCAGTGCCGGCTGCACCGCCGGTACTCTGCCTCCCGAGAGTGACGGAAGGGGCTATATCAGTTAAGATTATGGCAAAAGTAGATAAAATCTACCATTAAATCTCTATAAAGGAACGACGAATGAAGATAATGGTAATTCAGGGGCCCAACCTCAATATGCTGGGGTTGAGAGAGCAGAATATCTACGGACCGATGAAGCTGGAGCAGATACATGAGCAGATGAGAGGTTTCGCTCAGCAAAACGGCATAGAGATCGAGTTTTTCCAGAGCAATCTCGAAGGGGAGCTTGTCGACAAGATCCAGGAGTGTCTCGGCGACGCGGACGGTATCATCATAAATCCGGCGGCGTATACCCATACATCCATCGCCATCAGAGACGCGATCGCGGCGGTCTCTCTCCCAACTATCGAAGTTCACATCTCCAACGTATATGCGCGGGAGGAGTTCAGGCGAAAGAGCCTCATAGCACCGGTATGTGCCGGGCAGATAGCGGGGTTCGGACCGTTCAGCTACCATCTGGCGATGGTGGCGATGCTTCAGATTCTCAATGAGATAAAAGCTATGAAAGAGATGCAGAAGCAGCAGCAGGGTGATCAGCAGGCGTAGTCATGAACTACATACTCCGCGATGAAAACGCAATCTACTACGAATGCGGCTATAGCAGCGACAATGCTGTTTTCGTCGCACTTGGGAGCGAAAAGTGGCTCATAACCGACAGCCGCTACACCGTGGAGGCCAGGGAGTCGGTCAGGGGTGCGGAGGTTCTGGAGGCCTCCGACCTTGCGGCCGCTCTCCGGGCACTTATTCGGGGCTCTTCGGTATCGAGGGTGATCTACGACCCGAAGGAGTGGAGTGTAGATGCGATGGAGAGGATCAGAAGGAAGCTTCCGGAGATATACTTCGCCCCCAAAAGAGACTTCTCCCACCGCAAACGGATGATAAAGAGCGAAGATGAGCTGGCCCTTCTCAAAAGGGCGGCCGAGCTGGGACGGGAGGGATTTGATAGATTTGCGAAATATCTCAACCTTTCGGGGCTTGACAAACGCGAAAAGAGGCTCCACTTCGAAGCGAAGGCGGCTATGAGCGGGAACGGGGAGTACGATCTCAGTTTCGACCCTATCGTCGCCATAGGCGCTAATGCCGCGAAGCCTCATGCGCTGCCCACCGATCTGCTCCTGAAAGAGGGCGACCTTCTGCTGGTGGATGCCGGCTTGAAATATAGAAGGTACTGTTCGGACAGAACGAGGACTGTTTTCGTAAAAGAGGGGTTCGGTTTCGATATGGAGCAGAAGTTCACCTCTGCCAAGATTCAGAAGGCCTACGACCTGGTACGAAAGGCACATGACAGGGCGATAGAGGGTGCGAGATCCGGAATGACCGGAGCCCGGATCGACCGTCTCGCCAGAGAAGTGATCGAAAAAGGCGGAATGGGAGAGTTTTTCGTCCACTCCACCGGTCACGGAGTCGGGCTCGATATACATGAGATGCCCTATATCTCCGCACGCAGTTCCACGGTTGTGGAAGAGGGTATGGTCTTCACGATAGAGCCCGGCATCTACATTCCGGGAGAGTTCGGCATACGTATAGAGGATATGGTGGCAATCTCCGGCGGAAGGGCGGAGGTTCTGTGAAGCTGAAGCGGGAAAATGGGCGCAGTCTCTTTCGCGGCCGCGGTTTCCCGAAGCGTTTTCCCCCGGCAGGTATGCCTCACCTCGCCCTTGTCGGGATAGGGGGCAATATGGGAGATGTCGAAAAGCGCTTCGAAAAGGTTCTGCGCTATCTGAAGAGCTCAAGAGTTCTAAGACCACTCGAGACCTCTTTGCTCTTTGAAAACCCTCCGTTCGGATATATCGACCAGCCCTATTTCATCAACTCGGTGATTCTGGTCGAGACCGTGCTGAAACCGCATGCCCTTATGCGGTACCTACTCTGGGTGGAGAGGCGTTTCGGTCGCAAAAGGAGCTTTCCGAACGCACCCAGGACTCTCGATTTGGATATAATATTTTTTGACAATCTGCAATTGAAGAGTCGTAGATTGACGCTTCCCCACCCTCACTTCGCCGAGCGTGAGAGTGTAATGGTGCCTTTGCGATTCATGTCGGCCGCCATCCGGCCGAAATAGGAGGAGTTTGGATGAAATTGATGACTTTTACGGCTCCTACGCCGGCACAGGCGCTGAAAGCGGCGCAGTTGGAGTGCGGTGAGGATGCCCTGGTTGTCAGTACCAAGCAGATCAGAAAGAAAAGCCTTACCCAGCCGGCTCTATATGAGGTCGTAGTGGCCATAGAAGATAGACCTCCATCCAAAAGGGAGAGCTCCGCAGGCAGAAAGAGTTCCGGGCAGGTACGGAGCTCGGGAAGCCGAAAGAGAGCGGCGGAAGCGGAAGATGACGAAGTGTTGGTAAACATCTCCGAAGCGGCAAGGGAGATTTCGCAGATTGCGAACCTGTCCGGCTCCGGTGCACATCGGCGCCCGAGGGTGAAAGTTGAGGTCGAAGAGGATGAGGGTGCGCGAGTGCACAGAGAGATCGAGGCTAGTGAGCTGAAGGCCATAAAAGGCGAACTCATGAAGCTTTCGGACAAGATCAAGCTTATTCAGAACATGGTCTGGGAGGAGAAGCGGCCTCTGCAGACGGGGGTGATCCCGCCGGAGTTTGCCGAAATTTACAGGCTTGCGAAGAAGAGTGGAATGGATTCTGTACACCTGGATGAGATAATGCGTCTTACCCTGGAGCATATGCCTCTTCAGATGCGCTCCTCCTCGAAGACTGTGAGGCGCTACTTCAAAACGCTGCTGCGCAAGATGGTTCCCGTGAGAATCGAGCGCGAACTTACGCCGCCGCAGAAGAGGATAATGATGCTCGTCGGGCCGACCGGTGTAGGTAAAACCACCACACTGGCGAAACTCGCCGCCAGGTACGCCTATATGATGGAGAAGAAGTACAAGGTCGGAATAATTACACTCGATACATACAGAATCGGAGCCGTGGAGCAGCTTATGCAGTATGCGAAGATGATGCGCATTGGGATCGAAGCTGTAGTGGATCCGCCGGAGTTCATCGCGGCGCTCCAGGCGCTTCAGCATATGGATATCATACTGATAGACACGGTCGGAAGCAGCCAGTACGACAAGCAGAAGATAGAGAAGCTCCAGCAGTTCCTGTCGACACACACCGATATCGGCATAGATGTCAGCCTCGTTATGAGTGCACCCACAAAGCTCGAAGATCTGCGTGCCATTTACGAAAACTTCTCGCTGCTCGGTATAGATACGCTCATATTTACCAAGCTTGACGAGACGAGAGGATTCGGCAATATCTTCTCCCTCGTATACGAGACCGAAAAGCCGGTTAGCTATCTTTCCACGGGCCAGGAGGTTCCCGACGACCTTATGTGTGCCGACAGTGACTATCTGGTCGAGTGCCTGATGGAGTCCACCGCCGGAAAGGAGCGCAGATGAGTACACAGGCCAGCAGACTCGAAGCTCTAATGGATGCGCACCACAACGGAAAGGGCGGAACGAGGGTCGTAGCCGTCACGAGCGGGAAAGGCGGTGTCGGCAAGAGCACACTCAGTGCCAACATCTCCTATGTACTCGCATCCCGCGGCTTCAAAGTGGGGCTTATGGATGCAGATATCGGGCTCGCCAATCTCGATGTGATGTTCAACGTGCGTGCCGAGAAAAACATCCTTCACGTTCTCAAGGGTGAGGCTAGTTTCGAAGATATCGTCGTGCCGCTCGAAGAGAATCTCTTCCTGATTCCGGGCGAGAGCGGAGATGAGATACTGAAGTTTTCGGATGCCACCATCGTGAGCCGTTTCATCGACGAGTCGCAGATGCTCGAAGGGCTCGATTTTCTCATCATAGATACAGGTGCCGGTATCGGTGATACGATCCAGATGTTCCTCCGTGCGGCGGACGATGTCGTAGTCGTGACCGTACCCGATCCGGCGGCCATTACCGACGCATATGCGATGGTAAAGGTTATAAGCAAGATAAAGAGCAACCTGATGATGGTGGTGAACCAGGTACGCAGTAAAAAAGAGGGAGCCAAGATATTCGATACGATCAAAAAGGTGGCGTCGGGCAATATAGGCGGAGACCTGGAGCTCAAGATGCTCGGCTCCGTCCGCTCCGACGCACATGTCGCAAGGAGTGTGAAGCAGAGGGTTCTCGTCTGCAAGGAGCTCTCAAATATCGCCCCCGCGGCGGATATAGAGAGCATAGCGCTCGCTCTGGCCGACAAAAAGGAACACAAAATGCTTGATAGAGCCAAAGAGGGCGGAATCGGCACCTTTTTCAAGAAGCTGTTGGGTCAGTTTTAGAAGGATATGGATGCGTGAGAGCAACTTTATAGCTTTTTGGGTTGTCAGCGGCTTTTTTCTCGGTCTGATGGTCGCGTTTGTCGGAGCGGACGATCCTGCGCAGATGTTGTCCGCGGTTGTGTCCGTGACCCTCTTTTTCTATCTTCTGGCTCATGTGAGCGTAGCTCTTTTCGTCCGCTTCATGGAGTTCGGGAAAGTCCATTTTGAAAAAGAGGAGTACGACAGGAAGCTGGACTATTTCTACAACCAGTTGCTGCAGAGAGAGAAAGAGCTGGATACAAACTACGAATACATATCTAAAGATGAAATATCGGTGCAAAGCACGAAAAAGGATGGGGACAGGTGATGGTTGAAGGATACGATGCTCATATTCGCCACTATCAGGATGAGATGGCGGTAAAGTATCTGCCGGCGGTCAAAGCGATGGCGTACCGGCTCAAGGAGAGGCTGCCCAGATCCGTGGAGTTCGACGATCTGGTCAGTATAGGTGCGGAGGAGCTGATAAAGCTCGCAAGACGGTATGACAGGGAGCAGAACGACTCTTTCTGGGGTTATGCGAAGAGCAGGGTATACGGTTCCATGCTCGACTACCTGCGATCTCTCGATATAGTCAGCCGCGCCAACACAAAGCTCATAAAGCAGATAGACGAGATCATATCCCAGTATATGGACGAGTACGGGGTGGAGCCTGAAAACGCATATATTGCCGATATACTCCGGGAAGATGAACAGAAGATCAAGGATGCGCGACGGGTAGCGGCTATATACAATGTCATGCCGCTGCACGATCAGCTCGAGAGTAACGAGAGAGACGCTTTTTCGACCATCGAGCAGGAGGAGCTGATAGAGAAGATCATGGATGTGCTCAAAACGATGTCGAAGAGAGACCAGATGATTATCCAGATGTACTATTTCGAAGAGCTCACATACAAAGAGATTTCGGAGATTCTGGATATAACGCCGTCGAGAATATCGCAGGTGCACAAAAGGGTTATAACAAAAGTAAGAGACAGCATAGGATGAGACTATGGCAGATATACTGAGCCAGGAAGAGATCGATGCGCTACTCGAAGCTGTCGAAGATGAAGGTACTCCCGAGGCCCTTGAGAGGGAAGAGGAGGTCTTCGACCAGCGTCAGATAACGCTTTACGACTTCAAACGCCCGAACCGTGTAAGCAAAGAGCAGCTCAGGGCCTTCAGGGGAATACACGACAAGATGGCCCGCTCACTGGCATCCCAGATATCATCCGTCATGAGATCCATAGTCGAGATTCAGCTCCACTCGGTAGACCAGATGACTTACGGGGAGTTTCTGATGAGTCTGCCCAGCCCTACCAGTTTCAACGTATTCTCCATGAAACCGCTGGACGGAAGCGGCATCCTGGAGATAAACCCCTCTATCGCTTTCCCGATGGTTGACCGTCTTCTCGGCGGTGCGGGTGAGCCTTACGAGACGACGAGGGAGTTTACAGATATAGAGTTGAACCTTATGGACTCTATTCTCAGGATAATCATGGGAACCCTCAAAGAGGCTTGGGCCCCGGTCATAGAGCTCTATCCGAACGTTGAGTCGAAAGAGTCGAGCCCGAACGTCATCCAGATCGTTGCACAGAACGAGATCGTCGTAATGGTGGTCATGGAGATCGTCATAGGCCATTCCAGCGGGATGATGAACATCTGCTACCCGGTAATAACGCTTGAGTCGATCCTAAACAAGCTGGGGAGCCGCGACTTCATGCTTACTGAAACCAGTGCCAAAAAGAGCCGCAACAAAGAGCTCAAAGCTCTTGTCGGCGGTGCACGTGTAAATGTAAGCGCCTATCTCGGCGAGGCGGAATTGACGCTGGGTGAACTTCTCTCCCTGAAATCGGGAGATATTTTGAGGCTCGACCGGCCGGCCGACGATACGGCAGTGATAAGTGCAGACGGCAAAGACCGTTTCATAGGCCGGATCGGGCTCAGGCGCTTCAGGAAATCCCTTGAGGTTGTTGAACTTATCGTAGATGAAAAAGATGAGGTTAAAGAGATTTTGCAGCAGATAGAGAGTGAAAGACGTGCCAAACTGGCAAATACCCTGAACGAGGAGGTGGTCAATGGCTGACTGGATAGAGCTGTTGGCAAGTGAGACGGCCGCCACTATCGAAGGGCTGACGGGCCAGAGGCCGGAAGTCACTTTCAAAAACCGTGAAGAGGTCACCGATATTTCGAATGTGATAGCCCCGATGTCTATCGTAACCATAGATGTAAGCGGAGATCTCTCCGGAAACATGGCCGTCGCCATCTCTCCGATGATAGGGACCGCACTATCCGATATGATGCTGGGCGGTGAAGGGGAGAGTAAGCATGAGATGGACAGTGATGATCTCGATGCGGTAAAAGAGATCGTTTCGAATATCTTCGGGGGGCTCTCCACCGCCATGAAGGCACAAAAGGAGTTCCCGGACCTCTCTTTCTCCGTAAGCGGTATCCACTTCTACAAAGAGGGTGAAGATATAGACCTGGGAGCCTACTCCACTCTTCTTGCCTACAACTTTTCACTGGGAGTTATAAACGGTATATTCATGACCCTTTTGGATAAGAACCTGTCCGCACTTGTAGAAGAGAAAGGTGAATCAGAAGCCGTATCGGCTACGGATGAGAGAGCGGCGCAGGCTCCCGCAGGAGAGTCTCCCCGGTGCGACTCTGAACACGGAGAGTTGAAAAATATCGGGTTGATCCTGGATGTGAAACTCCCGCTGAGGGTCCGTATAGGAAGCAAGAAGATGCTTTTGAAAGATGTTCTTTCGATGGATATAGGTTCAGTAATAGAGCTTGACCAGCTGGCGAACGATCCGCTTGAAATTCTTGTCGATGACAAGGTGGTGGCCTACGGAGAAGTTGTTATAGTAGACGGAAACTTCGGTGTCCAGATTACCCATATCGGAACGAAGCGCGAACGGCTGGAGAAACTTAAAGGGTGATGCGCACCGCTCCCGCAACATTCGGTTAAGATCAAACCTTAAGCCTTTTTGAAGCGGTAGGGTACTATTATTCGCTCAGATTATAGATGAAAGTGGACCTGCAGTGGCGTTGCGGACCGGTTTGGCTCTGCTTTATTTGAACCTGTGTAAAAGTCTTACGATGGGGCGTTTTACTGGTATTGAGAGAAACAGGAGGAGAGAGTTTGGGTAAAAAAGTTTTGGTCGGTATGAGCGGAGGGGTAGACTCTACTGTAACCGCCAAACTTCTTCAGGATGCCGGATACGAAGTGGAAGGCGTCTATATGAAGCTTCACGACAAACCGGGATACCATGAGGCCAACTTCGCGAAAGTTCTGCATGTGGCAGAGTACCTCGGTATCAAAGCAGAGATGCTGGATCTTTCACGCGATTTCGACGAAGCGGTCTACAGGCCTTTCATCGAGGGGTATAAGCAGGGGTTGACACCCAATCCGTGCGCAAACTGCAACCGCCTGATCAAATTCGGGAAGATGATGGAGCATGCGAAAAAAGTGGGTGCCGACCTTCTTGCGACCGGCCACTATGTACGCCACGACGGCAGGTATATTATCGAAGCTTCCGACGAAACCAAGGACCAGAGCTACTTTCTCTTCGATATAGACAAGAGCATAATTCCGCACCTGATCTTTCCGCTCGGCGAGTGGAGAAAAGAGGATGTAAAGGCGTATGCCTCGAAGATCGAGGCTTTGAAAGATTTTGCGACACAGAAGGAGTCGAGCGAAATCTGTTTTGTAGAGACCACCTACATAGATATATTGAAAGAGCATACAGAGGTTGAGATGCCGGGCGAGGTTCTCGATACGAAGGGTAATGTTATAGGCCACCACAAAGGGTATATGCACTATACGATCGGCAAACGAAGAGGATTTTTCGTGCGGGGAGCGCATGAGCCGCATTATGTGAAGGAGATCATACCCGAAACCAACCAGATCGTCGTATGCCGTCACGATGAACTGGAGGTTCGCCGCATAGAGCTGGAACGTGTAAACCTGATGGATGAAGAGAAGAGCTTCAGATGTGATGTGAAGGTCCGTTACCGTACAAAAAGAGTCGCTTGCCGGGTTGAGGTTGATGAAGAGGGGGGTGCGGTTATAGAGCTGGAAGAGCCGGTTTTCGGTGTGGCGGCCGGACAGGCGGCGGTCTTTTACAGCGGCAACCGCCTCCTGGGCGGCGGCTGGATCAGGGGTTGAGCGGAGGATAATATATATTTAAGAGAATTAAAGATAGAATTCGGTCCTGCATATGTCGGGGTGTAGCGCAGCCTGGTAGCGCGCCTCGTTCGGGACGAGGAGGTCGAAGGTTCGAATCCTTTCACCCCGACCACCGTTTGAAAACAGAAACTTCATAAAAACCGTCTACTTTTAATAACCCACTGTACATTGCCGGACGTGGAATTCCATCTCTCTATACGGAATATGTCTGTTTTTTGTTACCCGTGTTACTCTTCTTACGTAATATCTGAAAATCAGCGGGAGCGGTGCGGACCTCTTCCCAATATTCAGTATTAATAGGATATAATTGCGCCAATTTCATGGTGAAGGTATATTATGCGCGGATACAAAATTTTTGCGGGAACAGCCTCCGAGTCTTTTGCCGCGGAGGTGAGCAAATATCTGGATGCTCCGCTCGGCGGAGCCAATATAAGCCGTTTCAGTGACGGTGAGATCGGTTGCCAGATCAGCGAGAGCGTTCGCGGGCGTGACGTTTTCATAGTCCAGTCTACCGGTGCGCCTTCGAACGACAACCTGATGGAGCTTCTTATTATGACCGACGCTCTGCGCAGAAGTTCGGCACGTTCAATTACCGCGGTTGTTCCATATTTCGGCTATGCCAGGCAGGATAGAAAAGCGGCTCCGAGGGTGCCGATTACCGCCAAGCTAGTCGCCAATCTGATCCAGACGGCCGGAATCGACAGGGTAGTGACGATGGATCTCCATGCCGGGCAGATACAGGGCTTTTTCGATATCCCGGTGGACAATCTCTACGGTGCGATTCTCTTCATCAACCATATAAAATCGAAAAACCTGGAGGATCTGGTTGTCGCCAGTCCAGACATAGGCGGAGTTGCTCGAGCCAGATATTTCGCCAAGCGCCTCGGTGTGGATATGGCTATAGTCGACAAGAGGCGTGAGAAGGCGAACGAGTCAGAAGTTATGAACATAATCGGTGATGTTTCCGGCAAGAATGTAGTTCTTGTAGACGATATGATAGATACGGCCGGCACGATAGTGAAGGGTGCGGCGGCTCTTAAAGAGCACGGCGCAAAGAGTGTTATCGCCTGCTGTACCCATCCGGTTCTCAGTGGACCGGCATATGAGCGTCTGCGCGAAGGGGAGCTCGACGAGCTTGTCGTTTCCGACACTCTTCCGCTCAGGGAGTCCTGTGAAAAGATAACTGTACTGCCTGCGGCTCCGATTTTTGCGGAAGTGATCAGGCGCGTATACCACAACGAGAGTGTCAACTCGCTCTTTTCATAACCGGTTCCGGGCAGACCCTGCCCGGTGTGCAGGTTTTGTGCAGCATTAATGATTTAAAAAGGTTCCAAGTGCAGAAAAATATTCGCAACTTCTCCATCATCGCACATATCGACCACGGCAAGAGTACTCTGGCCGACCGCATAATTCAGGAGTGTGGTGCGGTAACCGAGCGGGAGCTGGGAACCCAGATGATGGATACCATGGATATAGAGCAGGAGAGGGGCATTACCATCAAAGCCCAGAGTGTGCGCCTGACCTATGTAAAAGATAAACAGCCCTATATTCTAAACCTGATCGACACCCCCGGCCATGTCGACTTCAGCTATGAGGTGAGCAAGTCGCTTGCCTCTTCGGAAGGGGCTTTGCTGGTTGTCGACGCTTCGCAGGGGGTCGAAGCGCAGACAATCGCCAATGTATACATAGCGCTTGAAAACGACCTCGAAATCATCCCCGTCATCAACAAGATAGACCTTCCGGCTGCAGATCCGGACAGAGTCGTAGAGGAGATAGAGCAGACCATAGGCCTGGACTGCAGCGGAGCGATCTTCGTGAGCGCCAAGACGGGGGAGGGGATACGAGAACTGCTCGACGCGATAGTCGAGCGGGTACCTCCGCCGCACGGAGATGAAGAGGCTCCGACGAAGGCGATCATCTACGACAGCTGGTTCGACAACTACCTCGGTGCTCTCGCTCTTGTGAGAGTCTTCGACGGAAGTATCAAAAAGGGCCAGGAGGTGCTCATCATGGGTACCGGGAAGAAGCACCAGGTGCTGGACCTGACATATCCCCACCCCATAAAGCCGACAAAGACCGACGAGATCAAAACCGGAGAAGTCGGAATCGTCGTGCTGGGACTGAAGAATGTCAGTGACGTTGCCGTGGGTGATACGATAACCGATGCCAAAAACCCGACAAAAGAGCCTGTAGCCGGCTTCAAAGAGGTCAAGCCTTTCGTATTCGCGGGACTCTACCCGATAGATACCGACAAGTTCGAGGAGCTCAGGGACGCTCTGGACAAACTGAAGCTCAATGACGCCTCCATAAGCTATGAGCCGGAGACCTCTGTGGCTCTCGGTTTCGGATTCAGGGTAGGGTTCCTGGGGATGCTCCATATGGAGGTCGTAAAAGAGAGGCTCGAAAGAGAGTTCGGCCTAGACCTTATAGCTACCGCCCCGACGGTCGTATACAGGGTGGAGCTTACCGACGGCAGTGTCGTCGATGTGCAGAACCCGAGCGAGATGCCCGATACCGGGAAGATAGAGAAGATATATGAACCCTATGTGCGCGCCACGATCATTACCCCCAAGGAGTTCCTGGGGAATATCATTACGATGATGGCCGACAGACGCGGCGTGCAGGAGAAGATGGAGTATCTCAACGAAGAGAGGGTGATGCTTGTCTACGCCGTGCCGATGAATGAGATTGTCGTAGACTTCTACGACAAACTGAAAAGTGCCACCAAAGGATACGCCAGTTTCGACTATGAGCCGATAGGGTACCGCGAGGGGGATCTCGTGAAGCTCGATGTACGTGTGGCCGGAGAGGTGGTTGACGCGCTGAGTATCATAGTTCCTCGCGATAAGGCGCAGCAGCGTGGCAGGGAGCTTGTAAAGACGATGAAAGAGCTGATTCCCCGGCAGCTTTTCGAAGTCGCGGTGCAGGCATCCGTCGGCAACAAGATCATTGCGAGAGAGACGGTGAAGTCGATGGGAAAAAATGTTACCGCCAAGTGTTACGGGGGAGACATAACCAGAAAGCGAAAGCTCCTCGAGAAGCAGAAAGAGGGGAAGAAGCGGATGAAGGCGATTGGCAAGGTCCAGCTGCCGCAGGATGCTTTCCTTGCCGTGCTGAAGATAGATTGATCTTCAGCGGTTGAGAAGGTCGATTGATAATCCTAGTTAAAGGAGAGTAGTTGCGCTGCCACAGCTGCAGGAGGTTTGCGCTCTTGCCGATCTGCAGGGAGTGCAGGAACCTCTGTCTGGCTCCAAAACCGAAAGTGCGCCGCCTCGGCAGCGGGCTCGATGTTATAAGCTTCTACTCCTACGACGAACTGGAGCCCTTTTTGCTGACCAAGCATCATCCGCAAGGCTGGCTTGTCTATAAAATCCTGGCCGAAGATACTTTCGCCATTATAGAGAAAGCCGAAGGTAACAGTTTCGTGATTCCCGTAGATGACGACTCCTCCGGCGGTTATAGCCACACCGCCGTTTTGGCGAAATCTCTGAAGCGGAAGGGCTACAGACCCCTCTGGGGAGGGCTGAGGGCCAGAAACCGTCTATCATACTCCGGGCAGCCGCTCTCATTCAGACTTCAAAACTCCAGAGAGTTCAGATATAACGGCCCTAAAGGGATAGAAGCGGTTCTCGTGGACGATATCGTCACCACGGGACTTACTCTGCAGGAGGCCCATGCGGTGCTGCAGAACAATGATGTTACGGTGATTTGCGCATTCGTTCTCGCAGATGTGGACCGTTGATGATAATATCTCCCATCCATAAAAGCATAGCAGTGAATGATGAGCAGCTTCATACTGAAAAGAGTCTCAAATTGCATAGTATCAGTTAATATTGATTTAATAGTATCAATGATAAGATATAGACAGTTTATGGCCAAACCTGTTGTGAAGCAGGGACGGAAAGCCATGGGTCTTTGGTTGCAAAGATCGCCAGGTTGCTTCTCTTTGCGAAAGAGTGATTTCTTTCAGTATCGGACCTGCAGTACAGTTTTCCTCCCGCATATTTGCTATAAATGCCTTTTTGCTTTTGCACATGTAACGAAAGAGGGTTTAAGGTACAGCTTTATAAGCTGTTTTTCACAATTTTGGAATGCGCAGTTACGGGTATTTGCGCCGGTACAGCTCTTTACTCAAGCTTTGTATAACATCAAGTAAACAAAAGCAGACTGGAAGCTAAAAAAATCGATACCGACTACAGTAGCATCCTCTCCGGAAACCAGTTGCAGGAGGTCATCCCATGCTCAGGCACATTATTTCGATTTTTGTCGCAACGACATTTACCCTCATCCTCTTGACAGGCTGCGGAGGGGCGGCTACAGATGCGGCTACGGGCGATGAAGTGTCATTCTCTTCCGATGAAGACTCCGCTCCCGTCGTAGCCGCATCTTTCTCTTTCGAGGCTATAGACGATGAGAGCTTCAACTCTTTGAGTGAAGAGGATAGACTCTACGTTGCCAGAAAACTCTACTCGACCCTCTTCAAGGGCAGGGATATCAACACCCTGAAAAAAGAGATTACAAGCGGAACATTCATCTCGGATTTCCTTGCGAAGCTCTCCGATAGAAACGTATCCCAGCCAGATCTGGACAAGATATTCGTAGACGACTATGTTATAGGTTACGACGGCAGGCAGGGTGACAGACTCTTCGAGAAGAGATGGAGAATATTCAGCCATATCGCCACGACACTCTACTACACGAAGCTTAGCCGTGACTATTTCAACGAGTGGATGGCATACACCCTGGGGCAGACAATACTCTTTTCACCGGCATACGAAGTCGAAAGCGTATACAGGTTTCCGGAGCTGATCGCAAGCAACCACGAAAGAATAAAAGGAGATCTTGACAAAGGGCTTCCCATAAGAGATCTTGTATACCGCCATATGGTCTCCAAAGAGAACTGGGCAAGATTCAGAAGCCCCGAAGATAACGGACGGGAGATGCTCGAGATCTGGCTCTACGACTATAACGACCTGCATGTTCCCCTGGCGGCAAAGGCTCTTAAGAGCTGGAGATGGGTTGTGGCCAGAGAGCAAAACAGCGACGGAATATACGGCTATGTCTACAAGTTCTACAACGATGAGAACAACCCCGATGAGAAAAACAGTGAGCCTGTAGAGCTTTTCGGAACCGAGATAACCACGGGAGATGATTTCTACAGGGCGGTAGCGAACCACCCCGATCTGATACCGACGGTTATAGACAGGCTGGTAGCCCTCTTCTTCCCTACAATGTCGGCCGAAGAGAAGAAGAGTATAGCTTACGAAATAGAGAAGAGTGAGCCGACCACATTCGCGCAGATATTCACACAGATACTCTTTTCAAAAAAGTACCTCTTCGAATCGGACAGGATCAAGCCGATAGAGGAGATATACATGGGGCTCAACCAGACCCTGGGAATGGAGCCGGGCGGAACATCTTTCCGCTATATGTTCACAGACGGTATGGGAGGAAGCAACCAGTACGCCTTCACCTACAAACTGGGAAGGCCCGATGAGGGTGTCTCCGATACAGACAGTGTAATAAGGCTCCACCAGTATATCCGTACCGCCATATTCCTCAACAGGGGAGGTAACGGCTGGGATTCGACAGAAATAATAAACCGCTACAAAGATGCCTCCACCGTAAAAGAGTATCTGGATATGATGTTCGAAGATATAGTGGGAAGGAAGATGTCCGAAAGTGAGAGTGAGGAGCTTGTTTCCATAGCGGCCGATGCCGGAATTACCGCTGTCGGCAGCTCATGGAGCCGCTTTGCCGTAACATTGATGACATTCGACTACTTCTCGAGGCTTAGCGAAATATACACATACAGAAAGATAGAGATAGGAGGCGAGTCGTGAGACGAAGAGAGTTCATAAAAGGGGCAATGGGGCTCGCCGCGGCCGCTGCGATACTCCCATCAAAACTTAGTGCGGATGTGGTTCCCGATGACGGCACGGTTCCTCTCCCGCTGGATGAAGTGAATTTCGATGCAGACATCTTCGCCCGCAACGACGCGAAGACGATCATAGTGTTTCTTAGCGGCGGAATGAGCGATGTCGTAGGGAATACGCAGCATATAAAGCAGATAAGAGATGAGGATCTTTCGTATATACCTTACGGTACGGGGGAGTTCGATATAGACTCCAATACGGCCAACTCCTCTACACAGAACAGTTTCTGGAGAGAGGCGGGAGGGGAGTATCTCGAGAAGATGCTCACAAACAGAGATATGAATCTGTTTAGAACATGTTATAGCAAAAACGCCAGCGTAGCCCACGGCATAAACCAGAAGCGCTACGCCCACGGCAACGACAAAGGCTACGAGTCCGGAATCGTTGCCACACTAATGCATGTTCTCTACAGAAACGGCGCCATACCCGAAAACGCCAAACTCACCAACGTCTCGATAGACGCCGGCTTCTACAAACTTCTGCAGGATAACGCCGCACCGCAGGCTCTGCCCGGGTACCTGAAGCCCATATCGTTCAACAGGGCATTTGATAACCCCTACAACTACAAAATTGATGAGTACGGCAGGGTAGATCTGGGAGACTACTCCTCAAACGAAATTTTCAACGCCGCCGACTACGATGCGAGACTAAACGCACTGATGCAGAAGAACAACCACTACGACGCCCTTAGCGACGTATTCAACTTCAAAAAAGAGATAAGCGACTTCATAGAAGAGGTGAGAACGGTGGAGCTTCCGGTAGAGTATCCCAATACGACAGACGGAAGAAAGTTCGAGACGGCTATGCGGATACTGACCAACAACCCCGATACGAAAGTGGTGACGATAAGCGGCGGACACAGCGGATGGGACGACCACTCTGACGCTATCGTAAACCACAAGTCCAGAGCGAGTGAACTCTTTGCCGCGATAGATGCCGCTATGGATCATGCGAACAGCCTTCAGATGGACAATATCAATATAGTCCTCTTCGGGGATTTCGGAAGAAACATCAACCTGAACTCTTCATACGGCTGGGACCACGGCAACAACCAGAACGTCTACTGGTTCGGGGGGAGAAGGTTTTTCAACAGTCTCGGAATCGTCGGAGAGACGGAGCTTCATGTTTGGCTCAAAGAGGCGAGGCTCTACAACAGGCCGACAGCCGACTCTTTCCAGTTCCAGCCTTACAGTATAGCGGCCACTATATACCGCCTATACGGCATTACCAACCCCGAAGTGCTGACAGGCGGCTACGGCGTTATTGACCCCAGTGAGAAGATCGGCACTCCTTTGTTTAAAGGATGATGTTTTGTAACAATCTACGGTTGCACCTCATCTTCTCCGCAAGCACCCACGGCACAAGCGTTTGGCGGATATTGTAAAATCAAGGTTAAATTTTTCATAAAAATCCGATCTTGTTTGAAGTCTCATGCTCCAGCACCCCTTCATTGTGCTATAATTCGGCATCCTGACACCCGGCCGAAGAGGCCGGTTCCTCCCGTCTACAGAGAATATACTTCCGTATATTTACCGGATGGGCACCGACAGGCGCAGCGCTTGGGAGCATTATATGCGTGCCGTCGGTAAAGAGTCTTCGACCGACCCTGTAAAACTATCTACACTCCGGTTTCCCGGCGTGAAGCGGCGGATAGAGCGTCGTTCGAAGCTATACTTCAACATAAAGAGTCGATATTTACATGGAACAAGAGACCATTCAACAGAGCGAACAAGAGTCAAAAATGAGTTTTTCCGATTTCGGATTCAAGCAGCCGATCATGCGCGCCATTCAGCGTATGGGATTTCAGGTTCCGAGCCCCATTCAGGAGAAGGTGATTCCCCTTATTCTGGAGGGGCACGACGTAGTGGGGCAGGCCCATACCGGTACCGGAAAGACCGCGGCGTTCGGCCTTCCGGCCCTGAACAACATAGAGTGGAGAAACGGTGTCGACCTTTTGGTGATAACCCCGACGCGCGAGCTTGCCACGCAGGTCAGTGACGAACTCTTCAGCCTCGGCCGCTTTGCCGGTATACGTACCGTCAGCGTCTACGGCGGGCAGAGCTACAGGCGGCAGCTCGACCTCATCAGCCGCGGGGCGCAGGTCGTCGTCGCAACTCCCGGGCGTCTTCTCGATATGCTCAGTTCCGGGAAGCTGGAGGATTTCAACCCCTCCATCGTCGTTCTCGACGAAGCCGACGAGATGCTCGATATGGGCTTTCTGGACGATATAAAAGAGATATTCAGCTACCTTCCGCAGCAGCGCCAGACGCTGCTCTTTTCGGCTACGATGCCTGAGCCCATAAAGGACCTGGCACGCCACATTCTCTACGAGCCCAAATTTGTCTCCGTTACCAAAAAAGAGACTACAAACAAAGATATTCGCCAGCTCTACTATGTGATTGAGGAGAAGGACAGGGATGACGCCATAGTACGCCTTCTGGATAAAGAGGAGCCGGAAAAGGCGATAGTGTTTTGCCGTATGAAGCGGGAGGTCGACCGTGTCGCCGAACTTCTGCAGGCACAGGGGATAAACGCCAGGGGCCTTCACGGCGATATGGAGATGCGTGACCGCATGGAGGTTATAAAGGGTTTCCGCGGCAGAGATATAGATATCCTGGTGGCTACGGACGTAGCGGCGCGCGGCCTTAATATAGAGAATGTAAGCCACGTCTTCAACTACCACATTCCGTTCGATCCGGAGAGCTACGTTCACCGCATAGGCCGTACGGGAAGGGCCGGCAAGAAGGGTACCGCAATAACCCTGGTAACCCCTCTGGAGTTCAAGGAGCTCGAGCGAATCCGCCAGAAGGTCGGTACCAAGATGGAGTACGGTTTCGTCGATGAAGCGG
Organism: Hydrogenimonas sp.; assembly: GCA_003945285.1. Classification (NCBI taxonomy): domain Bacteria; kingdom Pseudomonadati; phylum Campylobacterota; class Epsilonproteobacteria; order Campylobacterales; family Hydrogenimonadaceae; genus Hydrogenimonas; species Hydrogenimonas sp. Next base: position 1,745,650 of record AP019005.1, on the reverse strand, counting down.
GAGAGGGCAACGAAGATATAGTCGAGAGATTCTCCGATCTCGTCAGGGCCGCCGGTATTGACGATACCGCCGTCAAAATCTATGAAGCTCTTTCGGAGGAGATGGCACAGCAGAAGATCGCCTACAAGCTAATATCGATCATACTCGAAAGCGGAGTCTTGAAGCCGAAGGGGAGCGGTATCGGGCTCAGCCAGGAAGAGGTGGAGCGCATGATGGCCGTAAGCGGCGTAAAAGAGAAGCCGAAGAAGAGCGGCGGCCGAAGGCGCAGAAGCGGCGGAAGCCGAAACAGAAGCTCCGGCCGCCGATAGATTGTGCACAGGCACGAGCTGATTATTCTAGGAGCGGGTGCAGCCGGCCTGATGGCCGCCTCCCTCTTGCGAAACAGAGATCTGCTCATACTCGAACACAACCCCGGTCCTGCCGCAAAGATAAAGATCTCCGGCGGCGGACGCTGCAACATAACCAACACCTCGCTGTCGCCCTCCCGCTACCTGGGCGACCCCGGTTTCATTGAAGAGGTTTTCAGATTTTTCGACAATGAGGAGCTGCTGCGCTTTCTTCTAAAAAGGGGGCTGGAGCCGGTTTTGAGAAAAGAGGGGCACTACTTCTGCAAAGAGAGCAGCCGTGAGCTGATCGATCTTTTCATCACTTCCACAAGCGGAGTTCCCATCCGTTACGGAGCTGAAGTCTACGAAGTGAAAAGAGAGCCCGGCGGCTTCTGCGTAAAAAGTTCCGCCGGGGAGTTTCACTCCGAAAAAGTACTCGTCTCCACGGGAGGGCTCAGCTACCCGTCGTTGGGTGCGAGCGCCGCGGGTTTCGAGATAGCCGAATCGTTCGGTCATACCGTAGTTCCTCCCCGTCCCGCACTTGTAGGCCTCACGCTTCAGCCCGAACAGTTCTGGATGAAAGAGCTGAGCGGTCTGTCGCTGCCTGTTTCTGTGCGTGTCGGAAGAAGAGAAATTGCCGCAGATATGCTCTTCGCACACCGCGGCATAAGCGGACCGGCAATTTTGAACACCTCGCTATACTGGAACAGGGGAAGCATAACCGTAGACTTCCTTCCCTCACATAGGCTCAAGAGACTTTTTAAAAACCAGAAAAAGAGCGCAATGTCGCAGATACCGCTTCCGAGGCGTTTTGTAAAGGCCTTCTTCGAAGTGATGAATCTTCCCGATACTCCCTACGGCGCGATGAGTGAAGAGCAAAAGCAGCGCCTCTCTCTTTTGAAGTCATACTCCTTCGCACCTGCCGGAACTTTCGGCTACACCAAAGCGGAAGTCACCAAAGGGGGAGTCTCCACCGACGAGATGGACCCCCGGACGATGCAGAGCCGGCTGGTCGAAGGGCTCTATTTCGCGGGAGAGGTGGTGGATGTTACCGGAGAGGTTGGAGGCTACAACTTCCAGTGGGCCTTCTCTTCAGCCACAGTTGTAGCAAAAAGTGTATAAACGGTAGTATGAAATCTGAAAAATTCCGGATTCCACCGCAGCCTAAAAATGCGGCGGGGGAGCTCAGATCGGTCGGATTCGAGCTGGAGTACAGCGGCATGACTCTAAAAAAGAGTGCCGCGGTTCTGCTCAAGAGAGTGGGCGGACGCCTCGATGTCGTAAACCCCTACCACTACAAAATCCACGACACCCCCTACGGAACCTTCACCCTTATCCTCGACTTCCAGTTTCTTGTCGAATCTGGTCTTGCCAGATGGCTGCATACTATCGGGCTGGACCAAGCTCTCGAGCCGCACGTCATAGAGGGAATAGAGCGCTTTATCGCTGAGATCTCGGAGACCGTGGTTCCCTACGAACTCTCCACCCCGCCGCTGCCTCTCGATGGGCTGGAGGTCATAGAGGAGGTGAAGGAGGAGTTCAGGAGGCATGGGGCGATGGGAACCAGTGCCGACCCGCTCTACGCCTTCGGTTTCCACATCAACCCGGAGGCGGCCATAATATCGGTAGACGGCATATTGAACATACTTCGCGCATTCTTCATCCTCTACGAGAAGCTTGTGGAGATGATAAAGCCAGATATGACGAGAAGACTGACCCCTTACATCGACCCCTTCGACGAAGCCTACATGCGGCTGCTGCTCGATGATGGGTACGATCCAACGATGCCGCAGCTCATAGACGACTACCTGGAGTACAACCCTACGAGAAACCGTGCCCTGGACCTGCTTCCGCTCTTCGCACATATAGATATGGACAGGGTGATGCGAAAGATGGAGGGAGAGAAGATTTCGGCACGTCCCACTTACCACTACAGGCTTCCCAACTCCCGGGTCGACGAGCCTCAGTGGCACACATGGGAGGCATGGAACAGCTGGGTGCTGGTGGAGAGCCTGGCGGCGGATGAGGCGGCGCTCTGCGCTCTTTGCGGAGAGTATCTCGATATTCTCGACTCCCCGTTCTCTTTCTTTATGAAAGATGAGTGGAAGAAGAGGGTGGACTCTTGGCTGAAAAACCGGTAGTGGTAGTTACGGGGTCGGAGCACGGGAGCAGGAGTGCATGGCTCTTTTCAAGGTTTCTGCTTCAGCTTTTCGGGGTCAAACCCCACTTCGTCCATCCCGCTTCGTGGCGCAAGAGTATTCGGATGGATGCGCTTCTCATTCTGGGCGGTGTCGATATAGACCCCAAAACCTACGGCGGTTCGCGCCACCGCAGTGTTACCAAAACGGACCCGAAAAGGGACGCGATGGAGCTCAGGCTGCTCCAAAGAGCCGTAGAGGAGGGGCTTCCCGTTATGGGGATATGCCGCGGTATGCAGCTCATCAACCACTTTTTCGGGGGAACGCTCTACCCCCATATATACGACTTTACGCTGGAGGTCCCCCACCCGCACACCCCTTTCCCCCTGAAAACGGTTACACTGGAGCCTGAAACGGCCCTCTACGAGCTGCTGAACCAGTCGACCATCCGGGTCAACGCCCTGCACCATCAGGCTGTTGAACGTGTGGGAGAGGGGCTTCGCAGAGCGGCGCACGACCTAAACGGTATAATCCAGGCGATAGAGTCGCTCGAAGAGCCGCGTATTACGGGACTTCAGTGGCACCCTGAGTTCATGCCCTACCAGTGGCACAGCCGCAGAATATTCCACTCTTTTGCAAGAGAAGTTAAATTGGCGAGAGAGGTAAGGAGAGTCTAAAAAAGATGGTTCGTTCTCCTCTTACAGGAGAGGTTTTACTGGCACACTTTGCCATATGGAAATCGAAATTCCGGCAGATCTCGCCGATCAACTCTCCATCTATTTCAGGTTTTGAATTATAGTGTCCGGTTTCCAGGTTGTTACATAGTTAACCTGCCGATCTCTTCCGTGGTATAATTCCAGCCATGATAGATAGCGGGCTTTTCAGAAAACTTCTCAGTACAGTGCTGCTGGCGGTGACGCTGTTTTCCGCGCTGCACCACCACAATGACCTCAAAACCCATAACGACTGCCCTGTCTGCGTTTTACAGTCGAACCTCTCAGTGGCTGATACCCCCGCCACCCTGTCTCTGCAGGAGATCGATGCGCACTCCGATCCGGTCGTAACCCGCTTTGTCACATTGAGGCTCTCTTCAAGGCCCGAAAGTGTTTTCGCACGCGCTCCTCCTCTCTCCTGATTTTTTCCGACAATCACAACCGACCATAACATGAGAAAATCAGGAGCAATCTATGAAAAAAACATTTATCATCTCCATGATTGCCGCCGCTGCACTCTATGCCGGCGGCAGTGACATGGAGCAGTTGAAGCTGCAGATGAAAAATCAGCTGCAGCTAATCGAAGCGCTGAAACAGCGTGTTGAAGAGCTTGAAAACCGGGATAAGAAGAGGCAGTCAAACGAACTGAAAGCCAAAATGGCCCGGGCCGATACCTACTCGGCATCATTCAACCAGGGCGCTTTTCTGCCAGATATCGCCCTTGTTCTAAACAGTTCGGCCGTAAGCCGCAATGTCGACAATAGTTCATACGAAAATTTCGCCATTCCCGGGTTTATCCCGGCAGGCGACGGGGATCTGCCTTTCAACAAGAACAGAGGTTTCAACCTCAATTATGCGGAGCTCTCTCTCCGTTCGGCCGTCGACCCCTATTTCGATGCGTCCGCCTATTTTCATCTTCGCCCGAACGAGTTCGAGATAGGAGAGGCCTATGTGACAACGAGAAGCCTGCCTTACAGCCTTCGTATAAAAGCCGGAAAATTCAAAAGCGATTTCGGGCGTATCAATGCCAAGCATCACCACAGCTGGCATTTCGATACACAGCCGCTTGTCTATAAGGCTATGCTGGGCCCGGACGGCATCAGCGACCCTGGTATCCAACTGCAGTGGGTAGCACCGACCGATACCTACATCATGGCAGGTATAGAAGCGCTCCAGGGGAGTAATATCCGTAGTTTCGGTGATATCGAAAAGAATAATCTCTATGTCGGATATCTTAAATCAAGTACGGATGTCGGGGATACGACGCTGCTCGGAGGTGTCAGTATCGCCCACGGGAAAAACACGACAGGCAATGAAACCGATCTCTACGGAGCAGATTTCACTACACGAACCTACCTGAATGCCTACAGCGCTTTGACATGGCAGAGCGAGCTGCTCTACCGCACCTACGACAACGGCACAGCTACTGAGGATCAGGCGGGGCTTTACAGTGAACTGATCTACCAGATCGACAAAAACTACAGTTGCGGCTTTCGGTACGGAATACTCTTCAAAAACAGCGGTTCCCTCCCCGACGACCTTGACCGATACAGTGTTATGGCGGAGTACAAACCCTTCCCGATGTCGCGCCTGAGGCTGCAGTACAACCGTGATAGGTCGAAAGTGATCGACGGTGAGAGAAGAGATATCGACGAGATCATTTTCAGTCTCAACGTCGCGATCGGCGCCCACGGCGCCCATGCCTTTTAAAAGTTTCAGGGAGAATCAACAATGAAAAAAGTGTTTATAGTGCTGGTTTTGACATTTTCTGCACTGCTGGCACGTGTCGATGTGGCTGTCACATACAGCTATCTTGCAGCCGTAACCGAGAGTATCGGCGGAGAACATGTAAAAGTCACGGTGCTGAGCAGTCCGAAGCAAGACCCACATTTCGTCGTCCCCAAACCGTCACTGATAAGCCGTTTGAGCCGTGCCGATATGCTGGTCATCAACGGCGGCGGACTGGAGATAGGCTGGCTCCCTCCGCTGCTCGAGCGTGCCAACAACCCGAAGATCAACCCGGGAAGAGCCGGGTTTGTAGATGTGAGCAGGGTGGTAGATACGATAGAGAAATCAGAAGCCGTTTCACGCGCATACGGGGATGTTCACCCCGAGGGCAACCCCCACTTCTACATCGATCCGCACAATATTGTCCCGATTGCGACGCTGATAGAGCATAAACTCGAAATCGTAGACCCGCTCCATAAAAACGACTATGCGGCCAACCTGAAAAGATTTCTGGACCGCTGGCAGAAGTTTTTGAAAAGATTCGACGCCCGGATGGAGAAGTGCCGGGGCATGAAAGTGGTTCAGTACCATGAGCTCTACAACTACTTTCTCAAACGCTACGGCATAGTTTCTGTCGGCACTATAGAACCGCTGCCCGGCATCGCCCCCGGCTCGAAACATACACTGGAGCTGATCGCCTCGATGAAAGAGAAGGGTGTCAAAACGATTTTGCAAGACCCCTACCATGAAAAGAGGACGGCAAGGTTCATAGCGGCAAAAACTGGTGCGCGGGTCGTGGTGCTGCCTCATGATCTTGGAGCCGTAGAGGGTTCAGGGACGCTAGAGTCGTTCTATGAGACCTATGCCGAGCGCCTATGCCGATAGTGGAGATTCTGTGGCCCGCTTTTGTGCTGGGCCTTTTGCTCGTTTTTATACATGCCGTCTTCGGGCTGGAGATTATAAAACGCGGCGTCATCTTCACCGACCTGGCAATCGGGCAGGTCGCCGCAATAGGCGTTGCTGTCAGCAGCGCTTTTCTGGAGGGGAGATACCAGACGCCGCTGACACTCTTTTTCGCCTTCACGGCGGCCCTGGTGATAGCATATGCAAGCCGGCGTTTACGGCATGTCGAAGCGTTCATAGGGCTTCTTTACGCACTCGGTATCTCCTCCATCATGCTGATACTGGCCCAGAGCGGTCAGGGAATGGAGCTCTTTAACAAGCTGAGCGCGGCGGATATCCTTTTTGCCGCACCGGCCGATGTTCTGAAGGCTTTTCTGCTCTATGGGGCCGTTGCCGCGGTCATGTTCCTGATCTACCCCCGAACATCGGGAATGTTGAAAGAGATCATATTCTTCACCGCATTGGCCATAACGGTTACCTCTTCTGTACAGATCGCCGGAGTGCTCGTGGTCTTCGCACTGCTCATAGCACCGGCCTACGCCGCCCTGATACAGAAGAGGTGGCCCTCTTTACCGTTTGCATGGCTCTTCGGAGGCCTCTCTGTCACCCTGGCACTCTTTCTCTCATACCGCTTCGACCTCCCGACCGGATACACCATCATCGCCACTGTCGTGACCGGCTCGCTGATTCTCGTTTTGAGCAATACCGAATCTGCTTGATCGGTATATGCGATAGGGGCGGTTTTTAACTGCGAAACTGCCCATGAACTTTATCTCTTTCATGAAAAATGAGAGTTCTTAGGCAATTTTGAATAGAGTTTTCAGAGGTGAAATTGCACTTTAGATTTAAAACCGGGATCTATATGGGAAATTTTTCTTATCACCAGGCCCTGAAGGCCCAAATCTAGAGGCTGACAAATTTTACGTCAGCTCAGTTAATTACTGGAAATTTCGACTTTTTTCTTCAAGGCTTCTGCTATTTCGAGCAAAAATCTAATATCATACCTACCGCGAGAAACTTTGCTCCGTAGTGCTTCTACAGAATAGATATAACCTTTTTCTTCGAGTTTTTTTTGTAATTCGACATAAGAAATATCTTCTTCTATCATCAATTTCTTGATCAGTTTTTTTGCTTGTATTGAGAGTTCTTTTTTATCCATACGCAATCCAAATGCATTTATATAACAAAAATATTATACATACATTTTATTATAACACAAGCATCATTAAATGTTTTAATACACTCTTCTTTGCTTTTAAGTAGTTTCCTTGAAAAAGACAATTCCAAAGTCAACTTATACATGTCATGTAAAAGTATATCTAGTAAGACAGCTTGTATTACTGTCTAGTTTTTTGTGAGAGTCAGAAAAAAATTGTGAAAACAGACTATGTAAAAACTTCAAAATTGAACTCATCACTTTAATACCAATATTTTTCCCCAAAAAACCCCAACAAAACATGGGCATTGCGAAATATGTATGAGGATGCGATTTTTTGGAATCAGGAATTGCGAATAGGATTCACTTTTTCGCTTATCACTTATCTCTAACAGATCTAATTGAGGTATGGTATAAATACGGCTATAGCGAACAGAAATTTATTCCGATAAAGGTTTTGAGCTGTTTGTCTTGAAAGTCCAAAATGGCTTCCTTTGCAAATCAGTCTTGATATTTTTATTGCAAACATTTGTATAGAGTCATTTATGTTCGGAAGTAAAATATGTTCATCTTTTCGTTATGCCAAAATCGTTTTTGTTGAAATTAAGCTGCAAATATGTTATAATCAAAAAATATATGCTGCAATATTGCTGATTGAAAATACTATAGTTGGAGAGTTAAATGCACGAAAAAGAAGTTGTTTTTAAATTGGGTGAACTGTTTTGTGGTCCCGGTGGTTTGGCTTTGGGAGCAAAAAAAGCAATTGTCCGTAGTTTAGAAAACAAAACTACATATAGAATTAAGCATGTGTGGGCGACTGATTATCATCAGGAAAGTTGCCAGACATATGCGCAAAACATCAAAGGTGCAAAAATAATCTGTTCTGATGTAAGAAACTTGATGAAAGATGAAAAGTTTATATCAGTCTTGGATGAAATAGATGCTTTTGCTTACGGTTTTCCATGCAATGATTTTAGCATAGTGGGTGAATCCAAAGGAATGGGTGGAGAATTTGGAGGCTTGTATAAGTATGGAGTAAAAATTTTAAGTACGTTCAAGCCCAAATTTTTTTTGGCAGAAAATGTGGGCGGACTTACAAGTGCAAATGAGGGTAAGGCTTTTCATCAAATATTGAATGACCTAAAAAATGCAGGCAATGGGTATGAACTTACAGTACATAAATATCGTTTTGAAGAATACGGAGTCCCGCAAAAAAGACATAGAATAATAATTGTAGGGATTGACAAGAAAATTGGCCTTAAATTTAAAGTTCCTGCACCTACTACCAAAAATAAGCATATTTCAGTTAAGGAGGTTTTGGAAGACAATCCCATTCCATCTGATGCTCCAAATCATGAGATAACTAAACAATCAGCAATTGTTGTTGAACGTTTGAAATATATAAAACCTGGAGAAAATATTTGGCAGACCGAGCTCCCAGAACACCTTCAGCTCAACGTAAAAGGTGCAAAAATGAGTCAGATATACAGAAGACTTCATCCAAATCAGCCTTCTTACACAATTACAGGAAGCGGGGGCGGCGGCACCCATGGGTATCATTATAAAGAACTCAGAGCACTTACGAATCGCGAGCGGGCCAGAATTCAAACGTTTCCTGATGATTTTGTATTTGTTGGGAAAAAAGAAAGCGTGAGAAGACAAATTGGGATGGCGGTTTCGCCGCTCATGGCGCAAATTTTGTTTGAATCTATTTTAAAGACGTTTGCCTGTATAGATTACGAAAGTGTTGAACCAAATTTGCAATTTAATAAAATTTAATACAGTATATTATATATTTGCACAATACCTTGTTTTGAAAGGAATATTGTGCTTACTGAAAATTTATATGAAGAGGTTTTAATAAGACCTCATATTGAGAATGGGGCAAAACATTTATACGTTGTTTCAGGTTATGCTTCACCATCAATGGCACTTCGACAACTATATGAGTATCCAGACATCACTATACATCTTTTGATTGGAATGGTGAAAAGTGGTGGATTGAGTCTTCAAATGCATAATGCATTCAAGCAAATTGTGGAAGAATATCCCGACAGATTTTTTTGTGGATATGTCAATATGGATTTTCCTGTCCATTCAAAAACATATGTTTGGATGAATGATGAAAACAGGGGAATAATTGGGTTCATTGGTTCTGCGAATTACAGTCTCAAAGCATTTTCATGGAGGCAGAATGAAGCGCTTGAAGAAACAGATCCGATAAACGCATATAATTACTACAACGAAATTTTAGAATCAGCAATCAGTTGCCGGGACCCAGAAGTAACTGATATTTTTCCATTGCAAAATGTAACCACGTTACAGTGCATTAGAAACGATTCTGCCGGCATTGGTAATATTGATCATAATTTTAATGACTGTATCACCCTTTCTCTTGTAACTGATAGAAAAGGTCCGCTACGGGTCCCGGAACGTTCTGGACTAAACTGGGGACAAAGGCCCGAAGCAGGAAGAGAACCCAATCAAGCATACATCCCAATTCCTGCTGATGTTCAAAGATCAAATTTTTTCCCTGAAAGGGGAATTCCTTTTATAGTTTATACAGATGATGGTTATATTCTTGATTGTGTGCGCGCACAAGATAATGGCAAAGCACTTCATACATATATGAACAATAGTACTTTAGGCTTATATTTTAGAAGAAGGTTAGGAGTTCCAGAAGGTGAAATGGTCACATTGAACAATCTGGATGAATATGGTCGTAGAGATGTTAGGGTTTGTAAAATAGACGATGAAAATTATTTTTTGGATTTTTCAGTTTAGAAATAAAGCATGGACAACTTGACTCCTCAGCAACGAAAAAAAAATATGCAACGCATTCGTTCTAAAAATACAAAGCCTGAAGTTGTGCTGAGAAAAGCCCTGTTCAAGCTGGGTGTTCGATATAGAATTCATGCAAAAAACATATTTGGAAAGCCTGACATTTATATAAAAAAATATAAGCTTGCAATATTTGTTGATAGCGATTTTTGGCATGGAAGATTGTATAAAAAGGGAAAAGCCATTCCAAAAAGCAATCAAGAGTATTGGAATGCGAAGCTGGAACGCAATATCAAAAGAGATAAAGATGTAAATGAAAAGCTGAGGAAGGATGGATGGACAGTTTTGCGTTTTTGGGAAAAAGACATTTATCAAGATGCATCGAGCATAGCTAATAAAATAAAAGAAACTATTGCAGATTTGAGAAATAGTAAATAACATTATGATCCGAAATTATGTTTATCTCGTTAAGTGAGAGAAAAATACACTATACCCGGTTTTAAAACAACCGCTCTATATAGTAATATCGGCGAAATTTTAGTCTTATGTTTCTTAATGAAATATAAGACTTGACAATAGGAAACAGTGTTTATGCCGGATTATTACAGAATTGGTATACAGATTATATGTGGTTTCTTTAGAAAGAGCAAGGTGCAATAAAGATCCCCCACGCTTTATGCCGATTCTGTCATCGGTTTCGACATGAGCCGGGAGTGTGGTAAGAGCGGCCTTTAGGCCGACCCGCCTTTCCGTTTTTGGAAAGCGGGCCGTTATCGGCTACCGTGAAGAGTGGTGCCCTTTACCTGCCGTCAGTCATCTTCCAGAACTGAAACCGGGGCGGAGGTGATGCTTTCAACCCCGTCTGCAGAGTATATCGTAAAGGTCGCAGAGGCGGCGTTTATGTCGGAGAATGCGATAATGGCGAAAATCGGGCTTCCGTAATTTTCGCGACCGGTCAATACAAGATAGTTGTCCAGAATGGTCCATGAGCCTTCGGCTTCATAGTTTGACCCCTTCTCTTTATACTCTCCATCCGCTTCCAACTCCAGTATGGTGTCGTTTATAACTATTTTTTTATCGCTGAACAGATCCTTGCTTAACGCGACTCTGTTTGTGACATCGCGCTCAGGCAGGGTGGAGTTCAGATCGGATATAGTTACGTTCTTTTCACTCGCTCCGTTTTCACTGAAAATATAGACTTTGGAGGTGTTGTTCGCATCCACCCCGGCAAAGCTTATGGAGTTGAATGTGGTATCTTTTCCGTTTAGCACCAGGTAGTTGTCTACAATTGTCCAGGAACCTGCTATAGACCATTCACTGCCTATATCGGTATAGCTTCCGTCCGGATAGAGACTTACTACTCCATCGGCGGTTGTGAACTGTTTATTTGCAAAGTCGGAAAACTTGATATCTGACTTCAGGTTGAAAGCGGTGCCGTCTGTTGCGGTTGCGCTTGAAACAATCATTGCCGTACCGCCCTCTACGTCGTCACTCAGGAAAGCTATGAATCTGGCATATGTATCGGTTATTTCTGTAAATACGATGAACTCAGAAGATATACCGCTGCCGCTGTTTTTTATCAGTACAAGTCTGTCTCCGGCTATGGTCCAGCCCCCGGTGAAGGTAGTCGTTACCCCATCGTCGGTATAGACTTCCGTGAAGGATCCATTCGAATTGAACGTAAGAGTTATATCGTCATCCATGTAGAACGTTTTGCCGGTGAAGTGGTCTCTGCTCAGTGCTACGAGAGGGAGATCGGTGTAGGCGTACTCGGCCTCCATTTCGCTCTTCTCCAGGTGCTTCAGTATGTCATCGTCGTTGTACATGGAGATTTCGGCATCGATGTCATTCCCTAAAGCCTCCGCGATATCTTCGATATAGTCTTCGAAGGCGTCGAAGATATCATCGGGATCATCCGTCGCAAGGCTCAACGCGGAGAGACTTTCGGTTATATTGCTGTCTATCTGTATACCGTTGGTTACGTTACCGTCTGAATCAAGAGCCCATAGCAGTTTTGCAAGGTTCAGCACTTTCGTATCGTTGAAGTCCTGGGTTCCAAGCAGATCCTTGGGCGTAACGATGGTTTTTGCAAGAACATCTCCCAGCGGCAGGGAGCCTATGCTGAACTTACAGGTATCTCCTTCGTTGAACTGGAACTCACCGTTTGTTCCTGTAACCCCGTTTTTACCGCCGGAGCACTCGTAATCTACTCCGGCAACCGGTGCATCTACCAAAACTCCGGTGCTGGCGGCACCTATGGTGGATGTGTTATTATCTACGCTACCGCATCCGGTAAAATAGAGTAACGAAGCCAATACGGCACTGCCTAACAGCATATTTCTCATATTTTCTCCTTGTTTTTTGTAGTTTAGCCTCAATCTAAACGGATTTCGCATAGTCTAGCTAAACGGCTCGAGCATGAAACTCGAATAGTTCAGACCAGGACTGTCCGCGAAGTTGGCCCCGGGTTTGGTTCACAGACTCTGCGTAACGTTGCATGAGGTAAATCCGTGAAATAAGATTAAAGCATTTCCGGTTGAATTAGTATAAAAAATTTTTATTAACAAACTCTTTAAGAATCAAGAAAGCATAATTTGCCGCTCCTGAAGCGGTTTGATTATGGACTGACATTGCACACTATATCTACCCTTCGGTGTCGTATAAGATAGAAGGTGCGATGTGATAAAATCAAAGTGTATTATTCCCTGATATACATTGGTTTGTGAATATCGGTTCTTAGGTTATCAAGACAGTTAAGGAGATAAGAGTGGAGTATGATGTTGTAAAATCGCTCGTTATCACGATTTTGCTCGGTTTTACGATCGGTATGCAGCGCTCCATGACATATATCTACAAAGGCGAACAGAGTTTTGCAGGCTCGAGGACATTCGCACTCATAGCACTGGCCGGTTATATCTCCGGATGGCTCGAGCACTATATACCCGGTTTCATACTCGTATCCATGGCGGTTTTCGGTTTTCTGGTGGGAACATCTTACGTCATGAAGGTGCGTACATCCCAGAGGTGGGGAATGACTACGCAGGCGGCGGCGATAGTAACGTTCATGCTGGGGCTCATGGTTCGGTTCGGATTTGAGAATTACGCCGCATTCATAGGTGTCGTCACCATCATTCTTCTCGAGATAAAACCGAGACTCAGAAAGGTAGAGGCACACATCTCCTCTACGGATATAAAAGCGGTTGTCCTGCTGCTTGTGATGAGTTTCGTGGTTCTTCCGGTTCTTCCGGACAGGATGATAGGGCCGTACAATATTTTCAACCCCTACAAAACCTGGCTCATGGCCGTCGTCATAGCCGGTATCTCTTTTGTCGGTTATGTCTCCATAAAAGTATTCGGTCAGAAGCACGGTGTCTTTCTGACCGGTGCTGCCGGAGGGCTGATCTCATCCACCGCCGTCACCGTATCACTCTCGAAAATGTTTCAAAAAAGGGAGGAGCTGTTAAACAACTATGCAGGGGGTATCGCGATAGCCTGTACGTTCATGTATCTGAGGGTCCTCTTCGAAGCATTTGTCATACATCCAGAGCTCGCCGGGAGGCTGGCTCCCGCATACCTTGGGGCGGCTCTTTCGGGGCTCGCTTTCAGCTACTACCTCTACACACACTCAAAAAGCGTGCAGATCAGCATAGAGAGCTCCGCAATAACCAAAAACCCGCTTCAGCTGAGTGAAGCGATAAAATTCGGTATACTCTTCGGAATTATATACGGAGCCGTCGCTTTCGTTCAGACAAGGTACGGAGATATAGGCGTCTACATAGTTTCGTTCTTCTCCGGCTTAACCGATGTCGATGCGATCACCCTATCGCTGAGTCAGCTCTCGGCAGACGGTAAGTTGGCCGAAGTCGCCGCTATGAAAGGCATAGTAGCGGCTTCTGTCACCAACTCCATCGTGAAGCTGGGCATAGTCTTCTGGCTCGGAGGATTGAAGCTGGGGTGGAGACTTGCGCAGTTTTTCACTCTCACCCTGGGCATCATGCTTGTCGGACTTTTTGTCTCCGAACGGCTTGTTCTTTGATTTGGGTTGACTTTGGGGTTGCAAAGGCATATAATCCTGACAGATACAAAAGAATCTATATGAAAATGAGAAGAGAAAAACAACAAAACCCGAGAGAGTTTTCGGACTGACAAGCAGTATAGATGGTTAGAAAAGTTTTCAAGAAAAAGCGTACAAACAGCAAGATCGATGCGTTCGTAGAGAAGTATAAAATCCCGCGGGAGTTTCTCTCCGTAAACAGGAAGTCGGTTACGAAAGCTCTGCTGGTAGGCATTTTCATAGCCTTCATACCTATGCCTTTTCAGATGCTGGCGGTCCTTGCGGTCTCCCCTTTCATCAGGTTTAACATCCCCATAGCCATCTCGATGGTCTGGCTATCCAACCCTATTACCATGCCGCCGATGTACTATATGGAGTATCTGACCGGTACATGGCTTCTGGGCATGGAACCCCTTCACGATGTTCAGATGACTATGGAGTGGTTCCAGTCGCATCTGGACGATATATTCATACCCCTTTACGTTGGTACCTTTTTCTACTCCGTTACTGTCTCCGTGGCAGTTTACGCTCTTGTCAACTGGCTCTGGGTCCGCTCCGTAAATCGTGAAAGAAAGGCCAAAAAAGGGTTCTGAAGTTCTATTAGACTTCTTGCAAAACTATACACAGTATGAGCAAAAAGAGAAACGATTCAATCAAGGCAGATGTTCCCAAGCGTAGCCAAAGCTACGTTTGGGGTTATCTAACGCAGAGTCAATCGGTTTATCTTTTTGCCCTTCGGGAGGCATAAAAAGGGGCAATCTCGCACAAAAAAATGTTTTCACCGTAGCTTTGGCTACGCTGAAAAATCTGTTTTTCACGATCTTACCCCTTTTTATACCTCTCATATCTGCGTATAGTTTTGCAAGAAGTCTACTCCATTATCTCAAAAAGAACTGCGATTTTGCGCTGAAGAGGGTTTGCGTTGTCATCGCTTATCATCAGAAAACGGTCTCCTCCCAGGTGTGCCAGCCCTTCGAAATTATCGAGCCTCCAGCCGTCCCTGCTTTTTAACGAGGCGAGCAGCCGGATTTCACCGTTTTCGGGATTCAGAAGCGAGAGGGTTATCACCCTTCGGCGAAAGAGGGGGTCGAAGTCACGCTCCAGAACCAGGATGTTGCCCTTTTTTGTAACCGCCATCGCCGTCAGGGAGCCTGTGGCAGGCATATGAAACCGCACTTTTTTGCCGTATATCGTGTGGCGGTTTCGATCCTCTTTTTTCAAAGGAATCTCCGGCGCGGTCAAAATACCGAGACGGGGGTGGAAAACGACGGCTTCGAGCATCCTGTTTCTTCCGCGGTAGTTCGACTTTTTCCTGAGAGGTTTCGGGAGTTTCAGCTCTTTTATCATTCTGCCGTCTCTATCGAAGAGAGCTATACCGGGCCCTCTCTCAAAAGAGATGAGCAGATTGCCGCCTGAGATATCCAGCCCCTCGGCATCGCTCCTCTTTTTATCTTTGAAGGGTCTGCCTTTTGCATCTTTGAGTCTCACTTTGTTTTTAATGTCAAACTTCACTATTTTGCCGCCGGAGATCTTCATTTTCACACTGTAGAGAACCCCGAAGTCGCTCACCGCATAGAGTCTCTTTTCGGCTCTGTCGTATGCGATACCGGAAACTCCGGAAAAGTCGCCTTTCTCATCATCTTTCGACTCTATCTCTTTCGCATCCAGAATCTTGAATCGGGGGATTTCGGCATATCGGTCCGGCTCTATGTGCCACGGGGTGATTACGGCCGCTTTCAGAGATAGTGCAAATATCGTTGAAAGTATCAGAACTTCTCTTTTCATATCTGTATCATACCAGCTAAACAGATCCATATTGCCATTTTTGCCGAAAGGCTATACAATAGTGAAAAAAGAAGGGGAGAGTGTAGAAATATGGATACCCAGCAAAAAGAGTATGAGAAGATGAAGGGTGAGATAGAGACCGAGATAAGGGCCATTTTCAAGGCGAACATGAAGATTTTCGACTGGGATATTCCCGAAAACGACGAGAGGAAATCGGCGAGACTGATAATCAGGGCTATGGAGGAGGCGATAAGCCGTCTCAAGGATGAGATAGAAGCCGGCAAGTACGACAACTACTAGGGGGGGGTAAGATGAAGAGGGAGAACTGGCTTAAAGGGGTGGAGGCTTTCCGCTCCATACATTTCAAAAAGCATGAGAAGGATTTTCTGGAGCTTGTGGAGAAGGGGCAGAACCCCAAAGCTCTCTTTATAGGATGCAGCGACTCCAGGGTGCTGCCGAATCTTATTACCTCGACTGGCCCCGGAGACCTTTTCGTAGTGAGAAATGTCGGGAATCTCGTTCCCCCTTTCAAGCCCGACAACGACTTCCACGCCACTGCTGCGGGTATAGAGTACGCGGT
This sequence comes from Hydrogenimonas sp., assembly GCA_003945285.1. NCBI lineage: Bacteria > Pseudomonadati > Campylobacterota > Epsilonproteobacteria > Campylobacterales > Hydrogenimonadaceae > Hydrogenimonas > Hydrogenimonas sp. The sequence continues at coordinate 1,729,486 of AP019005.1, read as the reverse complement.
GAACCATCTGAATGTGGGTGAGATCATTGTCTGCGGCCACAGCGACTGCGGGGCATGCAAGGCTCTATACGAAGATCACAGCGGCCGTGAAGAGGATATGATACACACTATAAAGTGGCTGGAGCTTGGCCTTCCCGCTAAAGAGCTGGCTCTAAAGAGTGTAGTCGACGGAAACCGGGCCGAGCTTCAGGAGGCGACGGAGAAGTTTTCGGTGATTTTCCAGCTGCAGAATCTGTTTACATATCCGAATATTCGGCAGAAGGTGGAGGCCGGAGAGCTCTTTCTGCACGGATGGTATTACCGCATAGAGAGCGGGGAGGTGGAGTATTACGATCCGGACGAACACGCCTTTTTCCCTCTTGAGAAGGAGCAAAAAGGGTGAAGGTAGCCGTTGTAGGCGCGGGCGGCGTAGGTGGTTACATCGCCGCTATGCTTGCGCGCGCCGGAGAAGATATCTGCGTAGTCGCCCGCGGCACTCACAAGGAGGCGATAGAGAGGGAAGGAGTTACGGTACGAGTGGGCGGGGAGACTCTGCCTCCGGTTCTGGTTTCAGTTACGGACGACCCGGCGAAACTCTCCGAAAAGTTCGATGTCGTACTCTTTTGTGTAAAGGGGTACGATCTCGAAAGTGCCGCACTCTCCATGAGAGAGGCGATAGGGAAGAATACGCTGCTTCTGCCGCTGGGAAACGGTGTCGGGAACGATGAGGTACTGAAGCGGATATACCCAGAAAACCCGGTAGCGAACGGAGCGGTCTACATAGTCTCCCGTATAGTCAAACCGGGCTTCATAGAGGTGAAGGGAAGAGGCGCATTTATTGTCATGGGTATGGAGGGCGCTTCCCATCCGGCCCTGAATGAGCTGGCCGACGCTCTCGGAAAAGCCGGAATCAAAACGAAGGTGAGCGACCGTATAAAGACGGATCTCTGGAGAAAGTTTCTGCTCATATCGGCGATGGCTACACTCACTACCTGCTACGACGAGCCTATGGGAGCCGTTATGGCGGAGCACCCCGAAGAGTTCGACAGAATACTCCGCGAGATATTGGAGGTCGGCAGGAAGGAGGGTGCGAAACTGAGTGAAGAAGATATCGACTCGGTAAAAGAGCAGCTCAAAAAGGTGCCCTACGACTCGCCCACATCCATGTGGCTCGATTTCAAGGCCGGAAGAGAGAGTGAGCTTGAACAGCTGAGCGGCTATGTCGTCAAAAAAGCGGCAGAGCACTCCATCGAAGTGCCGCTGATGAAAAAGTGCTACGGGGAGCTGAAGAGAAGATGATAGCCGTTTCGGATATTCTGGGCAACGGCCCGGAGCTTATGCCGAACATTGTCGTAATAGTCGCCACCCTTCTCGTAACCGCGCTGCTCTTTTCCAAGCCGATAGAGAAGAGCGGCTGGTGGGCCGCTACGGCCGTTCCCCTCGCCTCGATCATAGGAAGCGGCTTTCTCGTGGTGGCACCGATACTGCAGATGAGCACGGGGCGTATGGCCGTAGCCGCGATGCTTCTGCTGGTGACGCTCGCCTATATGATAGGAGCCGCGATCCGGTTCAACATAAGGTACGTGGAGCCCAAGCTCGCCGGCGGTACTCTTCACAGGGCGCCCTATACGCTGGAGATTCTCTCACAGTGGGCGCTCGCTTTCGCCTATATCGTCTCCGTCACATACTATCTTACCCTTTTTGGGGACTTTCTGCTCAGAGGTGCCGGTATGGTGGACCCGATGCTCTCAAAAAGCGTCACTTCCGCCGTGATTCTCTTTATCGCCTTCTACGGTCAGCACAGGGGATTCAACTTTCTGGGTCGTTTCGAAGCGGTGAAGCTGGGTATCATAGCGGGGCTGTTGGCAGGTCTGGTTTTTGGCAATACGGAGGCCTTTTTGCACGGGGTCTGGCAGCTTCCCGCCGAGCATGTAAAGCCGGGCTGGCATGAGATGCAGATGGTGCTGGGAATGCTCATAGTGGTGCAGGGCTTCGAAACCTCCAGGTACCTGGGAGAGAGGTTCCCGCCGCAGCTTAGAATCCGCTCCATGCGCTACGCGCAGTGGATATCTGGCGGCATCTATGTGGCCTACATAGCCCTTATGCTCTACTACTTCAAATACCCGCTTCCGCCCGAGGGGCAGGATACCGCCATAATCACACTCTCGAAGCATATAGCCACGATTCTGCCCGTGATGCTGGTGGCGCTGGCGCTGATAGCGCAGTTCGATGCCGCGGTGGCCGATGCGCAGGGGGGAAGCGGACTTCTGAGCGAGCTGAGCAGAAAGAGGGTATCTACGGGGCTGGGTTACATAGTGATAGCGGCGGGAGGGTTGATTATCGTCTGGAGTTCGAACGTTTTCGAAGTGATCGTCTACGCTTCCAAATCTTTTGCCGTCTACTATACACTCCAGGCCTCGGTGGCGGCCCTCACCGCTTTGAAACATGAAGATATTCCGCACCGCTACGCGAAATTTTTCGGCTTCTCCCTTGTAGCATCCGCTGCACTTTCGGTGGTGGTTTTCGGAATACCGGCTCAGGGGTGAAAGGCACTTTCGAGTCTCTCCATCGCCTCTTCCAGCACCGCTTTGGGGCAGGCGACGTTCAGCCTCATGAATCCGCTACCGCCTTCGCCGAAGCTGACTCCGCTGTTCAATCCGAGTTTCGCACCGTGTATGAAGAACCTCTCCAACTCATCATCGCCCATTCCAAGCTTTCTGCAATCTAACCACATCAGGTAGGTAGCCTCCGTCTCTATCGCCTCGATGGAGGGGATCTTCTCCTCCAAAAACCTCCTCACGAATCCGATGTTTTTTTCAAGATATGAGAGAAGCTCTTCGAGCCACTCTGCGCCCCCTTCGTATGCGGCTGTCAGCGCTTCGATTCCGAAAACGTTTCCCATCGTAAGATCGAAACGTTTCAGTTCGGCCTCGAGACGCCGCCTCAGAGAGTCGTTCTGCACGATTGCGTAGGCGGTGTTCAGGCCCGCTATGTTGAACGTTTTCGACGGGGCGTTGAGCGTGATCGTAATATCGGAGATCTCTTTGGAGATTTTCGCGACGGGGGTGTGGGTGTGCGGGCGGTATACGATATCCGCATGCACCTCGTCGCTGATGATGACGACCTCCTCTTCGATGCATATACGGCCGATCTTCTCCAGCTCCTCTTCGCTCCAGACCCTTCCGGCCGGATTGTGCGGAGAGCAGAGTATGAAGAGCTTCGCCTCATTCGCCCTCCTGCGGAAGTCGTCGAAATCTATTTCGTACCGACCATCCTTGAGAACCAGGGGATTTTCGAGCAGTCTTCTCCCGTGGTTTCTTCCGAGCCTGAAAAAGGGGTGGTATACGGGCGGCTGTATCAGAATCCCTTCACCTTTTTTCGTAAGGGCTCTCACAAGGAGATTGAGCGCGGGAACCACGCCGGGTACGGGAACTATGGAGTCCCTCTCTACGCTCCATCCGTGCCGCTCTTCCATCCATCCGGAAATGGCGGCAAAGAATCTTTCGGGGTAGATTGTATAGCCGTATAGAGGGTGCTTCGCACGTTTTTCGAGGGCTTTGGTCACACACCCGGGTGAGGGGAGATCCATGTCGGCTACCCAGAGAGGCAGCACCTCCGCATCTCCGAACTTAGCGAGGCGCTCCTCGTACTTGACGCTGCATGTGCCGCTTCTGTCGACAGGCGTATCGAAGCCGCTCATATCTTCTCCCATACGCTAATCTGCGCAACGGAGTGTTGGAACTTTCTTGAAGTCTCTCTTATTACGAACTCCATATCTCTCACCTCCAGAAGCCTGAAGCGCGGCAGAAGATGCTCTTTGAGGCCATCGAGAGTCGTAACCGGTTCGCCGTCTCTTTTGAATCCCCCGAGCCACCTATCTTTCGGGGTATACTCCTCGAGCCATGTATACGGAGAGCTGAGCACGAGCAGTCCGCCGTCGTTTATGCGCTCCGTAATATCCTGCAGGAATTTGGCAGGGTCGTAGAGGCGGTCTATGAGATTGAAAGCCGTCACGAGATCGTAGCCGGTAAAGATAGGCTTGAGGTTGCAGGCGTCAGCCTGCCAGAACTCTACTCTTGCGCAACCCTTTTCGAGCTCTTCGGGCAGCCTCGCCTCTCTGTACTCGACAAGCTCCCCCTCCGTGGGGATGGTGTAGCGTATCGACTTTTCGCTGCGCATCTTCTCTGCTACACCTATGAAGCGGGCGGAGAAGTCGAGCCCGGTAACCGACTCGAACATCGCGGCCAGCTCCAGCGTACTGCGGCCCGTTGCGCATCCTACATCGAGGGCTCGGCCCATTTTGCGGTTCTGCATGAACTCCAGAGCCGCACGGGCGCATCTTTGCGGATAGTTCTCCATGCCGAAGTAGCTATCTCCCCATCCGAATTCGCAATATTGGCTCACCTGCTCATCCGACTCGTAAGTTGCGGAACCGACCCTCTCTTCGTAATCGCTACGTACATACCTGAACCCGGCATGTTGAAAGAAGTGGCGTCTGAATGCGAAGCGGGCGCTTTTGAGCGCTTCGTCTCCCGTACTTATGAAAGAGCCCCCCTTTATGAGGTTGTGGCGGCCGTCGTATGTGGGCGTTGTGAAGTCGTCGTATATCGGGTGCACCTCGAACCCTTCGAAAGGGTATATCGGGGTCTGCGTCCACTGCCAAACGTTGCCTATGATGTCGTAGAAGTCGCCGTGGCGGAACATTGTTACGGGAGATGAGGAGGCGTAGTGCTCCAGGCCGATGTTGGCCGGTGCCTTTTCGTCCCACTCGGGCTGATCCGCGATACCGCACCGCTCGTGGAGCAGGTACCATTCGTCTTCAGTAGGAAGCCGCAGAGCCTCGCCCGTTTTTTCGCTGAGCCAGTTGCAGTACGCTTTCGCCTCATGGTAGTTGACATCTACCGGCCAGTCCATAGGCATATCTATGATTTCGGCCAGCGCCCTGTACCTGAACCCTTCGCCGTCGGCTACCCAGAAGTGCGGATGTTCCGCTTTTTTGAATTTCCGCCAGGCCAGCCCCTCCTCTTCCCACCAGCGATCTTCCCTGTAGCCTCCCGCTTCGACGAACTCCATGAATTCACCGTTGGTTACAAGATACCTGGAGGCTTTGAAGTCCGGTATCTCCGCTTCGTGGCGGCCGTACTCGTTGTCCCAGCCGTAGAAGTCGTCGCTTTTCGACTTGCCGATGACCACTCTGCCGCCCGCAACCGGTACCAGGGCATTTTCGGGAGTCTCTCCGGATATGGTGCAGACGGGCCACTCCGCCAGAGGCTTTACAAGAGAGATATCCGTCTGGCGTATCAGAACCGAAGAGGTCTCTATATGTATCCGCTCGTGCTCTATACCCATCAATATGACCCACCAGGGTGACTCCCACGTTATCGGAAGCTCGAGCGGCAGAGTCGATATCAGGCCGTCCACGAGTTCCCGTACACTCCTCCTGTAGCTGCGTGTCTTCTCTACGGAGGGCCAGTCGTAGTGCGCCTCGTCGAGGTCGTCCCAGCTCATCTCGTCCACCCCTACCGCGAAGATCGACTCCAGTTTCGGATCGATCCTCTTTTCGATCACTTTCGCGAGAATCAGCTTGTTTATATAGAAGACGGCGGTATGGCCGAAGTAGAATATATGAGGGTGCCTCAGCGGCTCCGGCCGGTTGTAGAATACATCATCTGTCGCCAGATGGTCGAAAAGCGACTCGTAAACGTCATAGGTGTTGTGGAAGTAGCGGCGTATCTCTTCGCGTTTCGCTTCCGGGTCTTTGCCGTACAGTGACGGTATACGTTCTATCTTTATCATTGGTTCTGCCTCCGTTTTTTCGCCAACCCGTTCCCGCAGGAGCGAAGTTCGTCTATATTCTGATCAGACCTTACGCAAATCTCGAGCGGAGCCCAGGTACGGCTGGAGCTGATTCTCCGCCACCCGCCATAACGCCGCCGAGTCTGGATTTCGAAACGGTATTACGCTTTTTTCTTAACGTTGCATATCTTTTAAAAAAATTCCAAATCCGCGTACGCTTCGGAGATTATGCAATATTTTATCAAAATCGGGTACAATCACGCTTATTGCCTCGGTAATTCAGCTCTTTGGCTGAATACGTGCGGATTCACGTGTGGAGCGAGTTTGCCCTGTGCGCCGGTTTTGCCGGCATCTAAATTTTCTTTACACCGAGTTTTGAATTACCGTGTCTATGTCCCTTATATTCTGATTTGAACAATTTTACAAAAACGGGAGCGGAGTTTGCACGAGTTACTCGACAATCTGATCACATACGGATACATAATACTCTTTTTCTATTCACTGGGAGGCGGTTTTTTCGCCCTTGCGGCTGCGGGGGTTCTCTCTTCGATGGGGAAGATGGACCTCGCTACGAGTATTGCCGTAGGCTTCGCCTCCAACTTCATAGGCGATATGGGGCTGCTCCTTTTTACCAGATTCAACAAACACACTATGATGGAGTATCTCAAAAAGCATAGACGCAAGCTCGCCTACTCCCACCTTCTAATGAAAAAGTACGGGGCCCTGGTCATATTTCTTCAGAAGTATATATACGGAGTCAAGACCCTGGTACCCATAGCCATCGGGCTCACCAGGTACGATACAACGAAATTCGCCGTATTGAACCTCTTCGCTTCGGCTCTGTGGGCCGTAGTCGTAGGAGGGTTGAGCTACCTCGGCGGCAAGACGGTACTCTCTCTCCTGGAGGGTGCGAAAGAGAATCCGTGGATCATGCCTCTGATAGGAGTTCTGATAATATCGTCCCTTGCTTTTGTCATCTCCCGCGCGGTTCGAAAGTGAGGCAGACCGAATTTATGCAGTAGCGCAGGCCCGTAGGTGCGGGTCCGTCAGGAAACACGTGGCCCAGGTGCGCGCCGCAAGTTGCGCATGTAACCTCAGTCCGAACCATTGCGTAGCTTCTGTCCTCATGCTCTTCGATAGCCTCGTCTGAAACCGGGCTGCTGAAGCTTGGCCACCCGGTGCCGGAGTCGTACTTCTCCCTGCTGTCAAAGAGCGGTGCGCCGCAGCATACGCAGCGGTAGATGCCGTCTCCTTTGAAGTCGTAGTACTCCCCGGTAAAAGCCCTTTCGGTACCTTTCAGCCGACATACTTCGAACTGCAGCGGCGTCAGCTGCTCTCTCCACTCTTCTTCGCTCTTTGAAATCTTTTTCATCCGATTCACTCCTTTTTCCGATAGAAGTTTACTATATCACTCTGAAAGTGAGAAAAAGAGAATTTTTTTCGTAATACTCCTGTAATTTTTGTTTCGTCAAAGAATAGAAGAGTAAAATTACACTATTGAAAGGCACCTCCGACGAGTCTGATCCGTTGGAGCCCCGACAGGTTCTTCCGAGGTGCCTCAAAGATTCAATTAATGGGAAAAGGTACAATGACACCTAAGGGACTCGACCAGCTTGGACTTGAGAATATAGGTAAGGTTTTTTACAACCTGGATTATGACGAGGTGATTCGACACACCCTGGAGCGAGGTGAGGCGAAACTGACAAAAAGCGGTGCCACTACGGTTGATACCGGAATATTTACAGGTCGCAGCCCGAAAGACAAATATTTTGTAAAACAGCCTCCCAGCGAAAAATATATAGCTTGGGGCGATATAAACCAGCCTATCTCCAAAGAGATATACGATGAGCTTTTCGAGATAACGAAAGAGGAGCTCTCCGGAAAAGATATCTACGTTACTGATGTATTTGTCGGGGCGAGCCCGACCAGCCGCAGGTCCATCCGCTTCGTCAGCGAGATTGCATGGCAGGCGCACTTCGTAAAAAACATGTTCATCCGTCCCTCCAAAGAGGATCTTGAAAACTTCACCCCCGATTTCGTTCTCTACAACGCTTGTCAGGTTACCAACAAAAAGTGGAAAGAGCACGGCCTCAACTCTGAGGTTTTCGTCGTGTTCAACATAGAGGAGAATACCGCTATCATAGGCGGCACATGGTACGGCGGAGAGATGAAGAAGGGGATCTTCACGATGATGAACTACTGGCTCCCGCTGGAGAACAAGCTTCCCATGCACTGCTCGGCCAATATCGGCAAAGATGACGACGTGGCCCTCTTTTTCGGCCTCAGCGGTACCGGCAAGACCACTCTCTCTACCGATCCGAACCGCCGCCTCATAGGCGACGACGAGCACGGGTGGGACGAGAACGGAGTCTTCAACTTCGAGGGTGGATGCTACGCGAAAGTGATAAACCTCGACGCCTCCAGCGAACCGGAGATATACAGAGCGATCAGAAAGGGTGCTCTTCTTGAAAACGTCGTGGTCGACGAAGAGGGCAACGTAGACTACAGTAACGGAAGCAAGACCGAAAATACACGTGTCAGCTATCCGATCGAGCATATAGAGAACCATGAGTGTACGCTGATGGGCGGCCACCCCAAAAACATCATCTTCCTCTCTGCCGATGCCTTCGGCGTCCTGCCTCCTGTAAGCAAACTGACAAAAGAGCAGGCTATGTACTACTTCCTGAGCGGCTACACTGCCAAAGTGGCCGGTACCGAGCGGGGAATAACGGAGCCGGTCGCCACGTTCAGCGCCTGCTTCGGAGAGGCGTTTCTGCCTCTGCACCCGACGGTATACGCAAAGCTTCTTGGTGAAAAGATAGATGAACATGAAGTGAATGTTTATCTGGTGAACACCGGCTGGACCGGAGGCCCCTACGGAGTGGGCCACCGAATGAGCATCAAGGATACGCGCGGCTGTATCAACGCCATATTGAGCGGTGCAATCAACGAGAGCGAGTTCGAGACACTCCCCATCTTCAACCTCCAGATACCCAAAACTCTCGAGGGTGTGAATACGGATGTACTCAATCCGATGAATACATGGAGCGACAAAGAGGCTTATATGGAGAGCCTCAAAAAGCTCGGCTCAATGTTCAAAGAGAACTTCCACCGCTACGATGACGCAAGCGACGAATTCGACTTCTCCGCCGCGGGCCCGCAGCTGTGACACCTCTCTCCGCCCTTTCGGGGCGGACTCTTCTTCTATTTTGAATCTGTGAATAGCATGAAAACAGTTCTCGTAACCGGTGCATCGAGCGGCATAGGATACCACTCTATCCATGTACTCAGGGAGAGCGGCTACAGGGTGCTGGCTTCAGTTCGGAGAGCCGAAGATATGAAACGGCTGAGGGCTGAAGGGTTTGAGACACTTCTTATAGACCTCGACGACAGCGACTCGATAGAGAGGGCGGTCGGAAAGATAGAGGCTCTTACGGAAGGCCGGCTCTACGCTCTTTTCAACAACGGTGCCTACGGTCAGCCCGGAGCGGTAGAGGATCTTGGCAGAGATGCCCTGCGTGCGCAGTTCGAAACCAATCTCTTCGGTACTCACGAACTGACGGTGAAACTTCTTCCGATGATGATAGCCGCGGGCGAGGGGAGGATAGTACAGAACTCGTCGGTTCTGGGATTCGTCGCACTCAGGTACAGGGGTGCCTACAACGCGAGCAAAGCCGCACTCGAAGCGCTTAGCGACACTATGCGTATGGAGCTTGAAGGAACCGGGGTGTATCTGAGCATCATTGAGCCCGGGCCGATAAGAAGCGATTTCAGGAAGAACGCGCTGAAAAAGTTTCTGGAAAATATAGATATGAAAAGAAGCCGCCTCTCAAAGAGGTACGAAAAGAAGCTCGAACAGCTGGAGAGCGACGCCGATGCCCCGTTTACACTGGGGCCCGAAGCGGTAAGCGAAGTGCTGCTTCACGCTCTTAAGAGTCCAAAGCCGCGCATCAGGTATCGTGTGACACTCCCTACACACCTCTTTTTCTGGTTCAAAAAGATACTCCCAGAGAGGGCGATGGATGCCCTTTTGAAAAGGGTAGAATAGCTCCAGGATACCTCTAAATAGTGTTCCAAAGGCCCAGGTGCTGTATGACCGCTTTTATGTCGAAGTTGAAAAAGAGCATTTTCTCTTCATGCTCTTCGTAGAGAAGAACGTAGATTTTTCCGGATGTTTCGTTGTAGTATGGATCACTCAGAAAGAAGCGGTCCCGCCTGGCTCTGATATAGCGTAGAAACGGCCGGCGGTTCATCCCCTGTTTGGCATCGTTGATATGGTCTTTGTATATATTCGGAGACTCCTGGATACAGTCGTCGTTCACGATATACGCGACCATAAGATAAGGTGTATCACGGACTATCTTCTTCAGCCCCTCTACGGAGAAGTCATTCTCTTTATATTTGTTCAGCAGCCCGATAAGATACTTTCTGATACTGTCCCTGTTGAGGCAGTATATCTCCTCTATCTTTTCCATCTCTTCAGTCATTCGGTTCCTTCGGAATAATATCTTGATTTTAGGGATTCTGGTATTATACCATGATGTTTTTAAGCCGATATGATTTGGGTTATATACGGCATCGAACTTCCCGATCACCCTTTTCTCTCTTGAAAAAGCCCTTCCGGTACTGAAAATATATAAGAAATCAGTTTTTTCGGCAGAATCTGTATGAATTTATTCACACTTAAGTATCGTATGAATAATATGATTTAAGTATGGATTCAATGTCGCCTTTTCGATAAGGCCCGGTTATAGCATGGAGGTGATTCATGACCGACAGGAGAGAGGCGGTGAAGAGACTCTTTACCGCGAAAAGTTCACAGGTTGAGACAAACAGAGGCGAACTCTACTACAAAGAGCTATATAACAGATGCAGAAGGCGGATCGACGAGCTTAAAAAGATGGAGCCTTCCGGCTCGAAGGTCGGGCTGAGGGAGATACTTTCCGATGAGGGGATAGAGAGGCGGGACTTCATGAAGTGGGTGAGTGCGACGACCGCGATGCTCATGCTGCCCAGTTTCTTCGAACCGCTGGTGGCGGAAGCTGCCGAAGTTATGGACAGGATTCCCGTAATATGGGTCGAGTACCAGGATTGTGCCGGTAATACGGAAGCGTTCATCAGAAGCGACGGACCGAAGATCGACGATATCATTCTGGATATCATCAGCCTCGAGTTTCAAGAGACGCTGATGGCGCCGTCCGGGTTCCAGGCCGAAAAGCAGTTGTGGGACGCGAAAGAGACATTCAAAGGGAAATATCTTCTCTTTGTCGAGGGGTCAATACCTATGGCGGAAAACGGAGTATACGGTACCACGGGGCCTGCCGGTGAGACATTCGCAGAGCAGTTGGCACATCTTGCCGAAGATGCGGCGGCAATCGTTGCGGTGGGAAGCTGTGCAACTTTCGGAGGAGTTCCGGCCGCCTCTCCAAATCCGACCGGCGCGAAGGGAGTAATGGATGTTGTCAACGGCAAACCTATCGTCAACATTCCGGCATGTCCGGCGAACCCCGCAAATATGGTCGGCGTAATTCTCCACTACGCTCTTACGGGACAGATTCCGGAGCTGGACTCTCTGCTGAGACCCAAATTCGCATTCGGCTACAGAATCCACGACAACTGCGAACGCCGTGCGCACTTCGATGCCGGTGAGTTTGTGGAAGAGTGGGGCGACGAAGGTGCGAAAAACAACTTCTGCCTCTACAAGATGGGGTGCAAAGGGCCGATGACGTTCAACAACTGCTCGATAATACGCTACAACGAATCGGTCAGCTGGCCCGTAGGTGTCGGGCACGGCTGCATAGGGTGTTCAGAACCGGACTTCTGGGACAAGTACGCCTATGAGCGCCCCATGTCCGATGCGAAGATAAAGGCTCCTACCGGAGGTGTCGAGAAGAGTGTCGATGAATTCGGTCTGGCGGTATTGACGGCTACAGGCGTCGGAATAGCGATTCATGCCGCGGTAAGTCTGGTTGCCGGCAGGAAATCTGACGAAGGAGAGAGATCATGAGCAGACATATAGTGGTCGATCCGATTACGAGGATCGAAGGGCACCTGCGGATCGAAGCCGTCATCGACGACAACAATACCATAATGGACGCCTACAGCTCCTCCACAATGTTCCGCGGGATAGAGACGATACTGAAAGGGCGCGACCCGCGCGACTGCGGGCTCCTTGCGATGCGCATATGCGGGGTCTGCACCGGAACGCACTACCAAAGGAGTATCGAAGCGGTGGAGAACGCTTTCGACATCACCATTCCGAAGAATGCGCGAATCGTGCGGAATCTGATTCAAGGTGCGCTCTATGTACATGACCATGTAGTCCACTTCTACCATCTGCATGCGCTCGACTGGGTCGATGTGGTCTCCGCACTCAAAGCTGACCCGAAAAAGGCGGCTGCCGAGGCGAAGAAGTGGGCGAAAGTCGCAGGTGTGGAGCCATGGACCGATGCGGAGAGCGCTTTCAGAGAGGTAAAAGAGCGTCTCGAGAAGTTTGTCAAGCAGGGGCGCCTTGGAATTTTCGGAAACGGATACTGGGGCAACAAGCACTACAAGCTGACTCCCGAACAGAATCTGGTAGGTGTCACGCACTATCTGCAGGCGCTCGACCTTCAAAGAGATGCCGCCAAGATGATGGCGATCTTCGGCGGGAAGAACCCCCATCCGCAGAGTATAGTGGTGGGCGGAGTGACCTGTGTGCAGGATATACAGAACCCTTCAAGAATAGCCCTCTTCAAAACTCTCCTGATGAAGTTCAGAAACTTTATAAAGCAGGCCTATCTTCCCGATGTCTACATGGCAGGGACGATGTATGCCGACGAGGCTCTCGACGGAACCGGAGCCGGTCTGAAAAGCTATATGGCTTACGGAGACTTCAGGCTCGACGATACCGGGTTCTACAATGCCGACCTCCTCTTCCCGAGCGGAATAGTTCTGAACGGAGATCTTAAAAATCCGATCGATTTCGATCCTGAAAAGATAACTGAGGATGTAACCCATTCGTGGTACAGAGGCGACAAACCGCTGCATCCTTTCGAGGGCGAAACAGAGCCGGAGTATACCGGCTTCGGCCGAAAAGAGAACGGGGTGGCGTATCTCGATACGAAGAACAAATACAGCTGGATAAAAGCACCGATCTACGACGACAAGAGGGTAGAGGTAGGGCCGCTTGCCCGTATGATCGTAGGCGTCTCCCGTAACGACAAACGCATCACTGAGTATGTGACGAGATTTCTCAAAAACGGAAAGCTCCCTCTAAAAGTTCTCTTCTCAACGGTCGGACGTACCGCGGCACGTGCCATAGAGACGGAGATGATGGCCGATGTAATGGTCGAGTGGGTCGACGAGCTTGCCGCGAATGCGGCGGCGGGAGATCTCTCCACATGGACGGAGTTCGACTTTGACAAGGTTAGCAGAGACGCGAAAGGGTATGGGCTGGCGGAAGCCCCCAGAGGCGCACTCGGCCACTGGGTCCGTATAGAAAACGGGCTTGTAGCCAACTACCAGGCCGTAGTTCCGTCGACATGGAACGCTTCTCCGCGTGACCGTGAAGAGAGAATGGGAGCGTATGAGGCGAGCCTCATCGGTACGAAAGTGGCCGATGTCAACCAGCCGCTCGAGATACTGCGCACAATACACAGTTTCGACCCGTGTATCGCATGTGCGGTTCACATTGTCGATACAAAAGGAAAAGAGCTCGGCGTCTACAAGGTCGATACAAGCTGCTCTATATAAGGAGGTAGCATGAAACCGTTGTATAAAAATGTGAAGCGGATGACCGCGACCGGACGGATCATACACTGGATAAACGCCATATCCGTTCTTGCGGCCGTCATAACCGGTCTCTATATCGCACACCCCTACTACCAGACGCTGATAGCCGATCCGGCGGTGGACAAATATGTGATGGCGTGGAACAGATGGGTCCACTTCATGGGAGCGATACTGCTCGATGTCACATCCATAGCGATAGCGTATCTCTACTTCTTCAGCCGTTTCGAGAAGGCTTACAAGAAACTGATCCCTACCGGGAAGAATGTGAAAGAGTTCTTCGAGGTGATACTCAACCTTCTCACTTTCAACCGCAGGAAAAAGTTCGATTCGACCCACAACGACAGCTTCAACGCCGTCTATTTCGCGATACTCCATCTTCTGCTTGTATGGATGCTCCTCACCGGCCTGCAGCTATACGTTCACGGGCTCGAGTCGGGACTGAGCTCCATCGGAAAGTGGTGGCCAGCACTTCTGCACTTCGCAACCGACTGGACCGTTGCGGCGACCGGCGGAACATTGATGGATGTTCGCATCTCCCACCACATCACGATGTGGATCATAGTCTCATGGGTGGTTTTTCATGTATACTACCAGATATGGCGGACAATCTACTGGCAGGAGGGGGATATGGCGATCGTATTCGGCGGAAACAAGTTTGTCAAAAAGTGAGGCTGACTCTTGAGTGAAGAGGGCGGTGCTGTAGTAATAGGCGTAGGAAACATCCTCTTCAAAGATGAGGGTGTGGGCATCTACGCCGCCCGATACCTTCAGGAGAATTTCGACTTCACTCCCGAACTCGAAATTATCGACGGGGGCACGCTAGGTTTCAAGCTGATGAACTACTACCAGAGCTACGAATATGTCATAATACTCGACACCCTCTCCGTAAAAGATGAACCGGGATCTGTCTACAATCTTCCTTCGGATGTGCTCATGGGGCTGGGAAGCTACCGGCAGACGGCGCACGAAGTCGAAGTGGTCGAGATGCTCGAAATCTGCTCTCTTCTCGAAAGTATGGCGGAGGTCTGCGTCATCGGGGTCGTCCCCGACGATATAGAGAGTGTAGATATATCTCTTACGCCGAAAATGCGCGAGAGCTTCGGCGCACTTGTCGATGAGACGGTAAGGCAACTGGAGCGATACGGCATCAGCGCCACTCCCAAAAACGGGGCTTCGCTAGAAGAGATCATAGAGTTCTACAACTCCCCTACAATGAAGAGTCTGTAAGAAGGAGATGGATGGCATTCGTTTTTGAGATAGAGTACAGTTCGCCTAACGGCTATATCGCGGAGTTCGCCGAAGCGCTGGCGAAAGAGGAGGGTGCGAAGGTCTCCCTGCTCCAAAACGCCGGAGTCATCACGCTGATAGCGGACGAAGCCGATCCGAATCTTGCCGGGTATCTCGAAAAACTGGCCGAACTGCTTCCCGCCTCCTGCTTCATGGGAAGCTCATCACACCGCTTGACCGACGGCCCTCCCGTCAGGCTCAAAGAGGAGGTGAAACGGAGGCTTCCACACTCCATAGCCCCATGCCCAAAGTGTATGAAAGAGATCTTCGACCCCTCTTCGAGACGCTACTACTACCCTTTTACGGGGTGCAACTGCTGCGGAGCTCAATACCCCTTCTTCGAAAAATACCCTTTCATACGTCAAAACAGCCTGATGAGCTTTTTCGAACCGTGCGAAGAGTGCGCAAACGAGAGCCGGAGCAACCCCTTCAGACTCGACTATCCTCTCATAAGCTGCCACCGGTGCGGCATACCGGTAAGGGTCCGGGAGGGGCGGAGAGAACGTTTCGCCAACGACCCCGCAAGTTTCAAAAAGCTCTTCGAAGCAGCGGCGGGGGCGATATGCGACGGAAAAAGAGTCGCCGTAAAGACACTCTTCGGATACCGCCTCTTCTACGATGCGGAGTCGGCCGATACCGGGCGCAGGAAGGTGATGATGGTGACGGATGCGTCGAAGCTCGGTTCGCTCTGCTCCCTTATAGATGAGGAGATACACGCCCTCTTGAGCATAGAGAGGCCGCTTATAGAAGCGGCGGTAGCCGATGAGACTCTCTTCGGCGCATACGGCAGGTTTACGCGGCTAAAATATCCCGATGAGGGCTTCACCACCATTCTGGCGAAAGAGCTGCTGGCCCTAGGACGCGCGCATGTCGCCTATGAAACCGGCGGTGATATGGCCGATGCCGATATGGTGATAGAGTTCGACCTGCCGACACAGCCGCAGAAAGATTGCACTCTCTTTATAAACAGATCGGTCAGATTTTTCGTCGAAGGCGAGCGCTCTTTGTTTCCCATCTCTCTTAAAGAGCGCAGCGACAGGATAGTCGTCGCATACGATATGGCGGCCGTACCGGAAGCGGACAGGGTGGTTGTCGACAGGATGGAGAAGTTCGGGAGCGCGGAAGCATCCTCTCTCTATCTGCTCGAAGGCGAAGAGGTATCGCTGCACCACTCCAACACGATACGCTTTTCCCGGGAGATCGGCTCGGTACTCTCCGTACTTCGCGAGCACGGCCTGGAAAAAGAGAGTGCGGTGGGCGTATACTTCCGCAAAGAGCCCACATTCATCTACCACAATGGGAAAAAGCCGATAGTTGCGGTGCCCGCGATAGAGTTCGATTCGAAGAATCTTAGACGCAACATAGAGTCTCTTCGCGAAGAGTCGCGGAGGCTTGTCGAAAATTTCAGTGAAAAATTCCCCGGGATTTCGGAAAGACTCTTCGGCGGTGCGGCGGATATTTTCGAGGCTGCCTCCATAATAGCGGGGCTGCCCGATCCCGGTTTTGACACACTCAGCGAAGAGGCGCTGAAATTCGGAGGCAAAGGGGGGCTGAAGATAGATACGAGGCTGAAAAACAGCCGCTTCGACCCATACACGTTTCTGTCTAGCCTCATCAGCTACAGGCTGGGTGGCGCGGAGAGTGAACTTCTCGCCTATTCTGCCTTCGAATCTTTGGCCGACTATATCAGCGAAACGCTCGGGGAGCTGAAGGTACGCTCGAAGGCGGAACATACGGTTCTTTGCGGCAGGGCGTTCGGCAGCCAGTCGCTCTTCAGCAGAGTCAGGAAGAGTCTGGAGAAGGATCGCTTTTTGATGAATATTGCACTGCCGATTGACAGGGAGAATGCAATCATCGGGGCGCTCGCACTCTGATATGAAAAGGTTCCGGCTGCAGGTTGGCGGTATCGTGCAGGGTGTCGGCTTCAGACCCTTCGTCTACCGCCTTGCCGAAGAGATCGGGCTTGGCGGATATGTTCTGAACGACGGCAGCGGGGTTACTCTGGAGCTGGAGGGGCGGAGCGAAGCGCTGGAGCTCTTTTTCAGGAGGTTCCGCGAGGAGCTTCCGCCTCTTGCCAGGGTAGACTACCTGCAAAAGAGTGAGACCTCTCCGCTCGGGGAGCGAAGCTTTCGCATTATCGCCTCAAACAGGGACAGTTCAAAGGCGACGGCCGTAAGCCCTGACATGACGATCTGCGACAGATGCACGGAGGAGATGAGAGACCCCTCCGACCGCAGGTACCTCTACCCCTTCATAAACTGCACCGACTGCGGGCCGCGCTATACCATAACCGTCACGGTACCCTACGACAGGCCGAATACGTCGATGGCAAAGTTCAAGATGTGCCCGAAGTGCCGCGAAGAGTATGAAGACCCCATGAACCGCAGATACCATGCCCAGCCTATAAGCTGTTATGAGTGCGGTCCTGAGCTGAGCCTGCGGATAGGTGAAGAGATACAAGATATAGAAAAAGATGAGATAATCAAAGAGACGGCGAAGCTGCTCGAAGAGGGGAGAATTGTGGCTGTCAAGGGGCTTGGCGGGTTTCATCTGATGTGCGATGCCTCCAACGACGCTGCTGTGAAGATGCTGAGAGAGAGAAAGAGGCGCCCGTCGAAGCCGTTCGCACTTATGGTGAAAGATCTGCATACGGCGGCGCGGATCGCACAGATCTGTGAAGCGGAAAAGGAGCTGCTGACCTCCGGGGTGAGGCCGATAGTGCTGATGAAAAAGTCCACGGCCGACTCTGCACCGTATGTCAGCGATGCGGTGGCGCCGGGCATAGACCGCATAGGTCTCATGCTCCCCTATACACCGCTCCATCTTCTGCTCTTCGACCGGCTGGATATACCGCTGGTAGCGACGAGTGCGAATCTGAGCGACGAGCCTATAATAAGAGATTCGGACGAGCTCGTCAAAAAGCTGGGCGGTGTAGTTGATGCGGTGCTGGACCACGGCAGAGAGATCGTGAATGCCTGTGACGACTCTGTGGTGCAGGTCGCGGGCTCACGCGCCCAGTGGATCAGAGCGGCACGCGGTATCGCTCCCCTTACGCTTCCTACGGGGGCACTCTGCGACAGGAAGATTCTGGCGACAGGCGCCAACCAGAAAAACAGTATCGCTCTCGCATTCGACGGCAAAATAGTCCTCTCGCCGCATATCGGGGATCTCGGCACTGTAGAGGCTATGGACTACTTCGAGCGGACGGTGGAGACCTTCAGGCGTTTTTACGATTTCGAGCCCGATATCGTCGTGCACGACAGACACCCAAACTACGAAACGACGAAATGGACCGAAAATCTGCTCACCGCCGACCCCAGGCTGCGAACCAAAGCCGTACAGCACCACTACGCCCACGCCCTGGCCGTAATGGCCGAACACGGTGTGACGGAGAGGGTTCTCGCCTTCGTCTGGGACGGGACCGGCTACGGGGAGGATGGAACCGTCTGGGGCTCAGAGGTGCTTTTGTGCGATGTGAAGGGTTTCGAAAGAGTCGCACATCTTAGGCCTTTCAGGCTTCTTGGGGGAGAGAGAGCTGTGCGTGAACCGCGGCGGTGCGCTCTATCTCTTCTTTTCGAATGTTATACGAAAGAGGAGGTGATGGAGCTGGACTCACCAGCCGTTGCAGCCTTCAAACCGGCTGAAATCGACCTGCTCCATCGGGCGTGGCTTAGAGGGGTCAACTCCCCCGTAACCACATCTATGGGCCGCCTCTTCGATGCCGTTGCGTCACTTTCGGGCATATGCCAGCATGTGAGCTACGAGGGTGAGAGTGGATTGAAGATAGAGGCGGCCGTAAAAGGGGAGTTCTCTCATCCGCTTCCGCTGTCAATAGAAGAGGGGGTAGTAGATTGGGGGCCGGCAGTCAGGAGTATCGTCGAAGCGAAGCCGGAGAGGGTAGCGGAGAGGTTCATAGCCTCTCTTGCCGGGGTCATAGCGGAAATCGCCAAAGAGTATCCGCACCTGCCGGTCGTCATGGCTGGAGGAGTCTTTCAGAACAGAACGCTCTACGGAGCCGCCGAGAGTGCACTGAAGAGGATGAACAGAACCGTACTGCATCCGGTCAACACTCCGCCCAACGACGGCTCCATAGCCCTCGGCCAGGCGTGGTATGCACTTCACTCGGGGTAAGAGTAGCGCTCTCTACGGGCTCCTGAAGTTGTAGTTTGCTATGAGCCTGAACTGGGAGTAGTCTTCGTTCGAGGCGGTTTTGTCGTCGATGAAAGCGTAGGCGGCTGTTACGCTGAGTCTGTCGGAGAGGTTGTATGATACGGAAAGATCAGTTTCGCCGGTTTCGTAAAGAGCGGCATCGTCGGCTCTGAAGCTGCCGTAGACCGTCTCGGCGTACAGCCCCTCTATACCGATGTTCGAAAAATCGTACGAGATGCCCGCTATCCAGGCTCTCCCTTTGGCGCCTACCGCATCCAGGGTCTGATCTTCCAGCGACGTGAAGAATGGACCTCCTCCGAGGCTGCCGAAGGCTCCCTCCCCGTTTTCACGGTTGTAGGCTCCTATGAGGCCGAGACCGCTCTTTTTGAAATTTACCTGTATGCTCAAACCCCATGTCAAAGAGTCTGTTTCGCCGAGAAGCTCTCTCCCTTCACCCTTCGCCCTGTCAAGCTGAAGCCCGACAACCGTATGGGCCGGCCCGGTATAAAACTCATGAGCAGCTTCGATATAGAGCACACGGGCGATATCTGAAATGTCGTAGTACCATGCCTGCAGCACGCTATCTTCCAATCCCGCATATAGGGCGGAAAGGAAAAATATACCGTCCGTATCCTCGGCGGAGCCGAAAGATCTGCCGACATTTACGAATTTCGATGCGTCGACACCGTTTTCCCATCCCGCCATCTGCTCTATCTTTCCTGCCGTCAGGGTGACATCTTCGATATCTCTGTTCGTTACCGTATAGGCTGTGAAGTAGTTGGGCATCATACGTATATCGTCGGAGTCGGCATGGGGGGTATCGATCATCTGGCGGCCCGCCCTTATTTCGGTTTTCCCCCACGCGGCATCGACATAGGACTGTGAAAGAGTGGAGAAACCGGAACTTTTCGCATCGAAAAAGGTTCCCTCCACGCTGTCGGGATCACTCCTTTGCAACCCCATATCCTGTACCGTATAGAGCTCCGCGGCTGCATAGAGCCCGTAGAAGCGCTTCGTTTGGAGGTGAATATGGCCCCCGGCGGCCACGGCGCTTCTGTCACGCACCGAATCCGCGCTGCTCTCTACGGATATATACCCTGCTCGAATCTGGGCTATGGTATGTTCGAGCATCAGAACTTCGCCTATTCCTTCACGGACGGTCGTTATCCCCACCTCTTTGTTGAGATCGTCGGCGGCGACGTTGGAGATTGCGAGTGCGGCAAGAGTTGCCGCAAAAGTTTTATTCACTTGAAAAGCCTTTATGAAAATGATAATAAGTATCAAAAAGATGTCTAATTATCTCTTTTGAAAGCTTATATATCCATAAAATACAAACCGTTAAAACTGACATTACGCTAAATTTGTCAGCCCCGGGATTTGAGCTGAAAAATATCGTTCAATAACCGCGCCTGCCCTCAGGGCGCCAGAGGCCTTTAGAGGTGCCCTATAGATATTTTGCGGCGTCCCGCAGGGCAAATCCCGCTCGGCGTGCGGATTTTGCGTAAGGTCAGTTAAAATATAGATCGTATGGCAGCTCGGCGTACTTACTGGTATTGTACACTATTCTAAAGCTGTGGTGTACCGGTTTTGCATAATAATATATTCTGGTCCGCTGTCGGTAAAAGATCCTGTGCAGGCTATCTGTTCTGAGTTTTGGTTTCAAGCCACAATCTTTTCAGAATCTCTTCTCTTTCACCCGGTTCATAGTTGAACTTGAACTCGGCCTCTTTCAGATAGTAGATGAAGTTGTCGCGTTTGACCCCTTTGTACTTTTTCATGAACCGGTCGAAATATTTCCAGAATCTGACGATCGTGTTGTCTATCGAGCGCAGTTTGGCGATACGGTGGATTTTCAGGAATTTGGAGAACTCGTTGTAGTAGAGTTCGTCCAGTCCGTCGGCGAGAAACCTCTTTTTGTAACGGTTCAAAGATGGCATCAGGATATTGTAGACCCTTCCTCCGTAGTCGAATGTCAAAAAGTTGTGGGCATCGAAAATATATCTTTTATCTTTGCGTTTGGAGTGGTCGAGATAGAGGTATTCGTCGTACTCCAGTATCTCCTGCGTATGTTCGGAGTAGCTCTTTTCAAGATAGGCAAGAAGGAGCGAGCGCACTTCATCGTAGAATTTTTTTGCCGTTACGTAGTTTATCCGAAGCCTCTTCGCCGCCTCTCTCGCGGTGAGGTCGCCGCAGAAAGCCTCTATGAGGTCGAATCGGCGTTTGATTTTTGCGGGACTGTACCGTTTTGCGCAGGAGGAGCACTTCAGCATCCCGTCGCCGAGAATGTAGACCCTCTTGCCGCAGTAGATACATGAGTTTTTGAACTCTTCCATACTCTCTCCGGTACTGAAAATATATAAGATTCTACCATTTTAAAGATTGATTTCCGATTGTAGGCGTATAATCGGGAGTAATAGGGATCGTTTCAACCTGCCCGTTTCCGGGCTAGGCCCGGAAACCTCGTAACATCGGATGGTAAAAAGGTACTAATATGGAATCGGGTCTTTTTCTGCTCTTCTGGTACGGTATTCTGCACGCTTTCGGCCCTGACCATCTTACGGCTATTGCAGACTTTTCGATAGGAAAGGGGCGCAGGAAGACCCTCTTCATAACCCTGGCGTTTGCGGTGGGGCACGGAGTATCACTCTTTCTTTTCGCGAAGCTGCTGCAGATGACGAATATACCGGCGGAATATACAGCCTATGCCGATACCGTTTCATCCGGAGTGATATTCGCCATAGGCGCATACCTCCTCTTCATGGCGGCAACCGACAGAATAAACATAGGCCGCCATATGCATGAAGGGAAAGAGCACATCCACATCTGGTTCGGAAAATCGCACGATCACAGCGATGCCGATTTCAACAGACGCACTGCATCTGCCCTGACCGTCGGCGCTCTGATGGGTATAGGAGGCGTGCGCGGGATGCTCGTGACGCTGAGTGCCATAGCCCACAACGAAGTGGGACCTATGATGGTCGTCTCCTTCACTCTCGGGGTGATGGTCGTCTTCATGGGATTCGGCTATATCGTTTCGCTTATAAACGACAACCTGCTCACAAGCAGACGAAATGTAAGAGCCGCATTTGCGACGGCGGGGGCGCTTTCGCTTGTTGTGGGAACAGGAATGATGGTTTGAGGGGAATTAAAAATTAAAAATTAAGAATTAAAAATTGCGGGGTTTGATTTGAAAGAGAATGTGGTGAAAGATAAAAGTTATCAGTTTGCTTTGCGGATTATCAAACTTAACCGCTATCTTAACGAACAGAAGGAGTTTGTGATAAGCAGGCAGATTTTGAGGAGTGGAACGGCGGTCGGTGCACTGATTCGGGAGTCGGAATTTGCACAATCTCGTGCCGATTTCATAAATAAGCTCCATATAGCTTTGAAAGAGGCAAATGAAACCTCATACTGGATATCTTTATTGAAAGATTCAGAGTATATTACTCTGAGTATGTATAACAGCATCAAGCCGGAGATCGATGAACTGGTCAGTTTGCTTGTTGCAATAATCAAATCGTGCAAAACGGAGAAGAAGGATATGAAATGAAGTTTATAATTTTTAATTTTTAATTCTTAATTTTTAATTCCACAGAAAGGGGTTTACAGTGTGTAAAGATTGCGGATGTTCTTTGACGGAGCATAGTCATGAAGATGAGCATAGCCACAGCCATGCACATCAGGCGGCTAATGAGACGCTTCACCACAATCCACAGCTGAACGACAAAAAAACTATAGAAGTCATAAGCAAGATTCTGGATAAAAACGACCGTGAGGCCGCTCACAACAGGGCGCATTTCGACTCTCACGGGGTGCTTGCGGTGAATCTCATGAGCTCGCCCGGAAGCGGAAAGACCACGCTTCTCGAGCATCTGGCCGATATCGCCGCTTTCAGGTTCGGCGTTATCGAAGGGGATCTCGAGACGAACCGTGATGCCGACAGGATAAAGGCGAAGGGGATTCCGGCGTACCAGATACAGACCGGAAGCGCGTGTCATCTGGACGCTTTCATGGTTCACAAGGGGCTGCACGACATGCCGCTGGACGATATAGACGTCTGTTTCATAGAGAATGTAGGAAATCTGGTCTGTCCCGCCAGTTACGATGTCGGGGCGCATCTCAATATCGTTCTGGTCAGTGTCCCCGAGGGTGACGACAAGATAGAGAAGTATCCGGTCATGTTCCGGCAGGCGGATCTCGTGCTTGTTACCAAGACCGATCTTCTGCCCCATTTCGATTTTGACATGGATGAGGCGAAAAGAGCGGCCCGTAAGCTGAAGCCGGGCGTCGACCTGCTTGAGGTGAATACCAAAGATCTTGATACGGTCAAAAGGGTTTCGGAGTGGATAGAGTTCAAGAGAGGGATGAGGTAGGTTTTTTAGTGAGAAGTGAGAAGTGAAATTTTTGGAGGGGGTGAGTTGTGTGTCTTTCTATTCCCAGTAAAGTTGTAAAGATCGACAGGGACGAGGTGACTGCCGTGGTCGATACCATGGGTGTCAAGAGAAAAGTGGGTATCGATTTTATCGCCGATGAGGTTAAAGAGGGCGATTATGTTCTTATCCATATAGGTTATGCGATGAACATAATCGACGAGGAGGATGCTCTTGCATCCATCGAGACCTACAAAGAGATTCTCGCCCTGATGGACGAGGAGCAGAAGAGGCGGGTGATAGAAGAAGATGACAACTGCTCGGCGGTTACATGAGTATGAAAACCCTGCAGTTGAGAGATCTCTATGACCGCTTCCGCGACCCGGCAACGATAAAGGGGCTTGCCGCGCTCATTGCCGAAGATGCGAAGAGACTCAGGGAGCCTCTGCATATTATGGAGGTTTGCGGCGGGCATACCCATACCATTATGAAGTACGGATTGAACCAGCTTCTTCCCGAAAACATAGAGTTCGTGCACGGTCCAGGCTGTCCAGTCTGCATAATGCCCAAAGAGCGGATCGACAATGCTGTGGAGCTTGCCAATATCGATGGTGTCATACTCTGTACACTGGGAGATATGATACGTGTTCCGGGAAGCGGGAGCTCGCTGGCGAACGAGCGGGCGAAGGGGCGTGACATCCGCTCGCTCTACAGTCCGCTGGATCTCATAGAGATAGCGAAAAGCAATCCCGAAAAAAGGGTTGTCTATTTCGCCATAGGTTTCGAGACCACCACACCCATGACCGCCGCCGTGATAAAGAGGGCGGTGAAAGAGGGGGTCAAAAATCTCTTTTTCCATATAAACCATGTGCTGGTACCGCCGCCCATGCATATACTCATGGCCGATGAGGAGGCGAAAATAGACGCCTTCATAGGACCTGCACACGTCAGCGTCATAACCGGCTCCAAAATCTACGAACCCTTTCCCGAAAAGTACAGCACACCGGTGGTCGTAAGCGGATTTGAGCCGGTCGACGTCATGCACTCCATAGCCATGATAGTGAAGCAGAAGATAGAGGGGCGCGCCGAAGTGGAGGTGCAGTACAGCCGTTCCGTAAGCCGCGAAGGAAACGTTGCGGCACAACGGATGATCGAAGAGACCATGGAGGTGAGAGAGAGCTTCAGGTGGCGCGGAATAGGAGATATTGAAAAGAGTGCACTCAGGCTGCGCGACGAGTACAGAGATTTCGATGCGGAAGCTGTCTTTGCCGACTATCTCTCCCATGAGCCGATAGACGACCACAAACTCTGTATATGCGGCACTATCCTCAAAGGGTTGGCCAAACCGTACGAGTGCAGGGTGTTCGGCAAAGCGTGTACGCCGAACACACCGCTTGGAAGCTGCATGGTGAGCAGCGAGGGAGCGTGTAACGCATATTACCGTTTCGGAGGAGTCTCATGAGCGGAAAAGAGATACAGCTCAGCCAGGGCGGAGGCGGAGAGGAGATGAACAGCCTGATCCACGGCCTCTTCTACAAGCACTTTTCGAACGATATTCTGACCGCTGCCGAAGATGCGGCAGTTTTGAAACCTGAGGGGAAGATCGCCTTCACAACCGACTCGTTTACCGTAAGTCCCATCTTTTTCGGAGGCGGGGATATAGGGAAACTGGCCGTGGCCGGTACGGTGAACGACCTGGCGATGATGGGGGCGAAACCTCTATGGCTTAGTGCCGGATTCATCATAGAGGAGGGGTTCGCTTTCGGCGATCTGGAAAAGATAGTGGAGAGTATGGCGAAGGAGCTCGAAAAGAGCGGCGCAAAGATTGTCTGCGGCGACACGAAAGTGGTTCCGAGAGGATCGGCGGACGGAATCTTCATAAACACATCGGGCATAGGCGAGCTGCGGAGTGAGGGGATAAGCGCCCACAACCTCCGGGTGGACGACGTTATCATAGTATCACGCGACATAGGCAGGCACGGCGCCGCGATTATGATGGCACGAGAGGGGATAGACCTTCAGAGCGATCTGAAGAGCGACTGCGAAACGCTCTGGCCAGCCGTAGAGGCGATGATAGACTCCGGTGTACGCATCAGGGCCATGCGCGACGCCACCAGAGGGGGGCTGGCCGCGGTTTTGAACGAATGGGCCGAAGCGAGCGGGCTCTGCATCGAGATAGAGGAGGAGCAGCTGCCGGTATGCGAAGAGGTGCGCGGAATCTGCGAAATGCTCGGCTTCGAACCGTACGATCTGGCGAACGAGGGGACTTTCATCATCTCCGTCCATCCCGATGATGCGACCCTGGCGCTGGAGTCTCTGAGCGAATACCCCTTCTGCGCCGACGCATCGATCATAGGGAGTGTCAGCCGGGAGAAGAGGGGAAAGGTGATACTCCGGAGTCCGTGGGGAAGCAGCAGGTATCTGGAGCTTCCGAAAGGCGAACTGCTGCCGAGAATCTGTTGAAAGGGAGTAGTGAAACATCAACTACGCGCTCCGTGAACCACGCTTCAGGCAGCGTTATGAAAGGAGTCGTATGCACGAATACTCCATAGTGCAGGCCCTGCTGGATCAGTGCGAGGAGCACGCAAGGACCAACGAGGCCGAAAAAATCACCCGGATAGAGGTTAAAATAGGTGTGTTGAGCGGTGTAGAGCCGCATCTTCTGGAAACAGCCTTCAACACATTCAAAGAGAGGACTATCTGCGACTCGGCAGAGTTCGTCATACAGATACAGCCTGTCGTTATCTTCTGCAGCGAATGTTCGAAAGAGTCCGTTTTGAGCGAACACGACTACTCCTGCCCAAGATGCGGAAGCGCTCTTGTGCGCATAATCGACGGTGAAGATATGTTCCTGATGCGCCTGGAGATGGAGTGAGAGGATGGCGAGCGGCATATACGGTGATCTACTGTGTTACGAAATGATACTGAGTTGTATGATTGCACCGCAATCATACAGCTATTAACCTCTTTTAATAAAGCAGGTAATAAAATTATTTGTCGGTTTTGAACCGATATGGGTTAAATCTATTGGGGGTTGATTGTAGGTGACGGCAGTCGCACTCCAAGGACTTTAAAGAGGTCTTGTCGGTGCCGGTATATGAGAATCGTCATATATGGACTCTTACTCCCTTGATAAGAACATTTCAGACGACTCTTCGACTCCCCGGGCCTCTTCAAAGGCTTGCCGATGTGCATTCGGAGTGCGGTGAAAGTCCAACAGTAAGGTTTTGATATTAAAACCGAAAAGAAGGAGTAAAAATGAAAAAAATCCTAGTTTCTCTTACAGCTGCCGCTGTAATCGGATCGACTGCATTCGCAGGTGTAAACAGCCAGACAGGCTGCGGACTCGGCGCTATGCTAATAAAAGATGACAGCTCAGCCGTTATGCTGGCTCTCCAGGCGACTACCAACGGAACTTCCGGAAACCAGACTTTCGGTATTACAAGCGGTACTCTCGGATGTAAAAAGACCAAGCTGGTCATGAATGAGAGAGCCCAGGAGTTCGTAGCTTCCAATATGGACACTCTTGCAAAAGAGATAGCTATGGGAGAGGGTGAAACACTCGATACTCTCGCGGAGCTTCTCGAAGTACAGGACAAAGAGTCTTTTGCTTCCACGCTTCAGGCCAACTACAACAGAATATATGCAAGCAAAAATGTTGAGATGGCTGACGTTCTCGACACTATAACCGCAATCAACTGATTTAGCGGAGGCGTATTTTCGCCTCCGTCCGACTCCATGCAACAGGATCGTCCCATAAAAAAGTCTCTGCTTCCTATACTCCTGCTTTTTGTTACCGCCCTCTTTTCAGGCGACCTCGAAAAGGCTGCCCTGAAAGCTGTCGAAGAGGGTGTATATGAAGAGAGATACTGGTCTTTGCTGCTCCATTTCGACGGAGAGAAGAGCGAAATAGAGGACCCCGCCTTCTTCATCTCCCCAAACGGAAGGTTTTCAAAAAAAGATGAGCTTCTGGCTACACTGGAAGCCCTCTACAACGAAACACGCTTCGATGACAACTCCACGGCCTGCCGATTCCCCGCAAGAAAGAGGTGGCTGAAAGAGCGTCTCGGCCTTAATGGGCTGCCGCAGGTCGAGTGCAGGGAGTATGAGGAGATTTTGGAAAGAGTCGATCCGGTTTCGGCCACCCTCGTATTCCCTTCGGCCCATATAAACTCCCCCGCATCGATGTTCGGACACACCTTTTTGAGAGTAAACTCATCCTACAACTCCAGGCTTCTTTCATACGCCGTAAACTACGCGGCCGATGCGGACCCCTCGAAAGAGAACGGTGTCATCTTCGCGATCAAGGGGCTTTTCGGCGGCTATTACGGCCGCTACTCGCTGCTCCCGTACTACGATAAGCTCAAAGAGTACCGCGACACGGAAAACAGGGACATCTGGGAGTACGACCTGGACCTGGACAGAAACGAGACACTCAGGATGTTCGAGCATATATGGGAGGTGAAGGATGTCAGGTCGTCGTACTACTTCTTTACCGACAACTGCTCCTACGAGATGCTGTGGCTCCTGGAAGCGGCACGGCCGGAAGTTAGCCTTAGAGAGAGGTTTCTGTTCGAGGTGATACCTCTTGAGACCGTACACGCCGCAAACGATAGCGGGCTTGTGACATCCTCAGGCTACAGACCCTCTAAGAGGAGCAGAATAGAGGCATACAAAATGGTTCTGGACGAGGAGGATATAGATATTTCAAAAAGGTTGGCCGTCGGGGAAACTGATTGTGAAGAGGCCAGTTTTGCAAAAAGGTCTCTCGACAAGAGAAGGCACATACTCGAGGCGGCTATAGAGCTGACCCAGTACCGCTATCAGAAAGGGGAGCTTGAAAAAGATCGCTACCTTGAGCTCTTTCACTACCTGACCTCTACGAGGGCGAAACTGGGCAGAAGTGCAGAAAAAGTGGAGCCGGCAAGGCCGCCGGACCCGCTGAAGAGCCACAGGGCAAGGAGAGTGCTGCTGGGTGCAGGCACCCTGAAGTCCGAGGGTACTCTCTTTTTCGGTATCCGCACCGCATATCACGATCTTGCAGATCCTCTCTACGGCTTCCTCAGAGGTACGCAGATAGAGTTTCTGAATATCGAGGGGTATGCCCAAAAGAGCAGGGTCCGCCTGCAGAAGGCGACAATCCTCTCCATAGAGTCGATTACACAGTCGGACCGTTTCTTCACCGAGATATCGTGGCGGACAAATATCGGGTGGGACCGGGAGTATCTCGACTCGCAAAGCAGGTTCGGCTTCAGCGTGGGTGCCGGCTACGGAGCGGGAAACGACTACGGCTACCTGTACGCTATGGTCGACCCGCAGATCTATGCGGCCGACAGCAGAGCCGTAGCGGCCGTCGATCTGGCGATGGGTGCGGTCGTAGACAGGTACAGCCGCAACACCAATACGAGGGTGGAGTATAAATACAAACTCTACGAAGGGGGAGTCGGTCAGAATATAGTGACTCTCTCACAGAACTTCAGACTCAAACAGAACCTGTCGCTCAACTTCAGGTACAGCTATATAGAGCGGAAAGAGGGGGGAAGAGAGTACGACGAACAGACCTTCGCCATTCTTGGGGCCTATTACTTCTAACTCAAATCCCCGCACTTTATGTGATATAATCTTTATCGATAGATCTTCGGTTGCCGTTTGTCCGGCTATTCAT
Source organism: Hydrogenimonas sp. (assembly GCA_003945285.1). Taxonomy (NCBI): domain Bacteria; kingdom Pseudomonadati; phylum Campylobacterota; class Epsilonproteobacteria; order Campylobacterales; family Hydrogenimonadaceae; genus Hydrogenimonas; species Hydrogenimonas sp. The sequence goes on along the minus strand of AP019005.1, from coordinate 1,700,467 downwards.
GCTCTTCTATCTCTATTTCGAGATTCGGGTTCAACTCCAAAGGGGGCGCAGATGGAAAAATGGCATACAAAAGATATAGATACCGTTTTCAAAGAGCTCGAAACCTCAAGTGACGGCCTGAGCCGCGAAGAGGCAAGGCTCAGACTCGAAAAGTACGGTCCAAACAGCCTTCCGGAGCCGAAAAAACGCGGCCCTCTCGTAAGATTTCTCCTGCAGTTTCACGATATTCTGATATACGTTCTGCTTGCGGCCGCAGCGGTTACCGCTATGCTGGGCCACATCGTAGACACCGCTGTAATAGTCGGTGTGGTGGTTTTGAACGCAATCATCGGCTTCATACAGGAGGGGAAGGCCGAAGATGCTCTCGAGGCGATAAAAAAGATGCTCTCGGCAAACGCCCTTGTCGTGCGTGACGGACGCCATATAACCATACCGGCGGAAGAGCTCGTGCCGGGCGACGTCGTTCTTCTTCAGTCTGGCGACAGGGTGCCGGCCGACCTCAGGCTATTCAGGGTCAAGGGTCTGCAGATTCAGGAGGCGGCCCTTACCGGAGAGTCGCTGCCGGTCGAGAAAGAGACGGAACCTGTACCCGAAGAGAGTGTAGTGGGCGATAGGCTCTGCATGGCCTATTCTGGCACCATAGTGACACACGGGCAGGGTGCCGGGGTTGTAGTCGCTACCGGGGCCGATACCGAGATAGGGCAGATAAGCACGATGGTTTCGGAGGTCGAGAGCGTCACGACACCGCTGCTTCGACAGATGGCGCAGTTCGGGCGCTGGCTCAGCCTGGCTATACTTCTCATCGCCGCAGTGACATTCGCGTTCGGCTACCTTCTAAGGGGCTACGATGCGGTCGAGATGTTTATGGCGTCTGTCAGCCTCGCGGTCGCGGCGATACCGGAGGGGCTTCCGGCCATCATGACGATAACGCTGGCCATCGGGGTGCAGCGTATGGCGAAGAGAAACGCCATCATAAGAAGGCTTCCGGCGGTGGAGACGCTTGGAGCGGTAACGGTTATCTGCTCCGACAAGACCGGAACTCTTACCAAAAACGAGATGACGGTCAGAAACATAGCCGCCGCGGAGCGGCTCTTCGAGCTGACAGGGACAGGGTATGATCCGCACGGCGATCTTCTGGTGGATGGAAGAAGCTCGGACCCTTCCGAATTCAAGGTTTTGAAGAAGATGGCCCGCTACGCGGTTTTGTGCAGCGATGCGGAGCTCGAGAAGGGTGAGGAGGGGTGGAGAGTTCACGGCGACCCGATGGAGGGTGCGCTTCTCGTTTCGGCCATGAAGCTCGGAGTCGATATAGACGAAGTTAGAAAAGAGTACCCAAGAGTCGACCTCATACCGTTCGAGTCGGAGCACAAGTTTATGGCCTCTCTCCACCACTCCCACGAGAAAGAGGCTTTCATAGTGGTAAAAGGGGCCCCGGAGAGCCTGCTTCGAATGTGTGACCGGCAGATGCTAGACGACGGCTCCGCATCCACGCTGGACGAGGGCTACTGGAACGGCAAAATAGAGGAGCTCGCGCAGCATGGGCAGAGGATAATAGCGCTGGCTATGAAATATACCGATTTTTCCAAAACCGCACTTCTTTTTGATGATGTGAAAGAGGGCTTCATAATGGTCGGAATGTTCGGCATGATCGATCCTCCGAGAGTCGAGGCGATAGAGGCGGTAAAAGCGTGCAGAAACGCCGGCATAAGAGTCAAGATGATAACCGGAGACCACGCATCCACCGCGCTCGCCATAGCCGCGAAACTGGGGCTGAAAAACAGCGAAGAGGCGATAACGGGAGAGCATATCGACTCGATGGGCAGAGATGAGCTAAGAGATGTCGTGGGACGGGTGGATGTATATGCGCGCGTAAGCCCGGAGCACAAGCTGGTTCTCGTGGAGCTGCTTCAGGAGCAGGGCGGGATAGTCGCGATGACTGGGGACGGGGTGAACGACGCACCGGCTCTAAAGCGCGCAGACGTAGGCATAGCGATGGGGCAAAACGGCACTGAAGCGGCCAAGGAGGCGGCGGAAATAGTACTGGCAGACGACAACTTCGCATCCATCAAACACGCAGTCGAAGAGGGGCGTACGGTATATGACAACCTCAAAAAGGCGATTCTTTTCATCCTGCCCACCAACGGCGGCGAAGCGCTCATAATTCTGGGAGCCATAATCCTTGGTTTCCAGCAGCTTCCGCTCACGCCTGTACAGATACTCTGGGTAAACATGGTAACCGCCGTCACACTGGCCCTCTCACTCGCCTTCGAACCGCCCGAACCGGATGTTATGAGCCGCCCGCCGAGAGATGCCAAAGCCCCGATAATCGACGCCTATCTGCTCTGGCGCATACTCTTCGTCTCAGTCATTCTGATGGCCGGAACATTCGGCCTTTTCATATGGGAGCAGCAAAACGGAGCACCCATAGAGCACGCCAGAACCGTCGCGGTAAACACACTCGTGATGTTCGAGATATTCTACCTCTTCAACGCCCGCTACATCAACGCCTCATCTTTCAGCCTGCAGGGACTAACGGGAAACCGTTACGTTCTTTATGCGATAGCCGTCCTGCTGCTGCTTCAGACGGCATTTACCTACCTGCCGCCGATGAATACGCTGTTCGGAACCGTACCGATAGAGCCCGAAGTGTGGCTTCGAATAATCGTCGTCGCCTCCAGTGTATTCTTTCTTGTGGAGCTGGAGAAGTTCGTTGTCAGAAAAATGGAGCGGAGGGGGTAAGATGGGAAGGGGGCATTTGAATTTTGCCCCCGGTTTGTAGTTTGATGTTTCTAATGATAGTGTTTTAAGCCGACTATACTGGTCCATGCCGAGTACTGTCCGCCCTGAAACCTAGATTTCCTTTAAAAGCCAACATGGTCATTATCACCAGACCCCTCCTGCCCGAAGGAGTCGGAACGGTTACAGGTCGAAGGAGCTTAGGCCGAAGGGCTCCAGGATCAGATCGAGCAGGCTTGTGGCTATGGTAGTCAAAATCAGTGCAGGCACTGCCAATAGTGCCGATCCTACCGGCATGCCTGTAACGGAAACCAAAATGACGAACGTCAAAAGCCAGTGCCAAAACAGCGCGTGCTTTGAAGTGTTCAGCATAAACATGGTGCGTCTGATCAACGGTTTCATGAAAATAGTATAGCACAGAAGGGTCGTGGATGTCGATAAAAACGATGGGGCTTTCCATAGTTTTGGGAATGAGTGCCGCGGGTGTCGAGCTTGCGGCAGGGCGTGCGATAAAAAGTATCGATAAAATCGGCTCGACCGTTTCCAGGCTGAAGAATAGGCGTTTGAAGCTGATTGAGGATAATATCGATGTCAAGAAAGCCTCCGACAGACTCTCGACGCTACAAAAGACCATCGACGCGCTTTACAAAAAACGATCCGCTATCAAAATCAAACTCTCCACAGCGAAGTCTCAGGATGAAATAGACGCGCTCAAGCGCAAACTCGCAGAAACCGGCAGAAAAATCAGCGGGCTGAACGCACACAAGATCAAAGTGGCCGACCGGCTCAAACAAGCGCGGCTTGAAGCCGAAAGAACCGATAGAAGTATTGCGAAAATCGGCAAAACGATCGAAAGCATCAATCGGTATAAACTTGCCATCGACGCGAATCTTCGAAAGCGCGCCGAACTCAAAAGTACCATAAGCGACAAAATAGCCCTTGGCATCACGGTAGCCGCCCCGCTGAAATTCGCCGTGGATTTCGAAAGCGCGATGGCGCGCGTGAAGGCGCTAAGCGGTGCGACGGACGAACAGCTCAAAGCACTCTCAGATACCGCGAGAAAACTGGGGGCCACCACGGTATTCAGCGCATCCGAAGCGGCGGAGGGGATGCAGTACCTCGCCAAGGTATAGGGCCCAGATTTACAAACAAAGTGCAACCCCGCCTCTCAAAAATTCTACCCAAAACCGCCTAAGAGACCTTCATCTTTTCATGAAAAGGCATAGGGGTCTGGTGACAATAATCCATACGGGGCCTGACCGGCATAAGCAGCTTTTAATACAAAAACCCAAATAGCCAAAGAGGTATTTTATTGCCAAAGCCGGTCTCGATATCATCTGCTGCTATATAGCTGTTTGCTATATCTTTTATCTGTTTGAAGCTTTTGTTTTTTCCGCCGATTTCAAAGAGATATTTGCCGTCAAGTAAAAAATCACCCTCTTTGGGATACAAAATTTTATGATTTATGCTCAGCATATTTAAAAAGAACTCTTCTCTAATCGTTCCCGTTTCACTCTCTTGACAGTAGCAATTGTTCAAGTTTGGATTGTTCAGATAGAGTTTTGCCGGTTTGCTGAAAATTGTGTCACCTTTGCTTTTGGCTTCCAGCCGTGTAAAAATGTTTCCCAAAGTCAAGTAATAGATATACTGATAAAGCGTTTTTCTGTTGATCCCTATCTTTTGCGAAAGAGCCGTCAAATTGAGTTTGAACGGCTTTGAAGTGCAAAGATACGCAACCAGTTGCTTTAGTTTGTGAATATTTGACGGTTCGATGTTGAAGATTATCGGCAAGTCGCTCTCTATGACTGCATTGATGGTCTCTTCTATTTTTAGGCAATAGCTGTTTCTGTTTTCGAAATAGAATGGATAATAGCCGAATTTCAGATACTCTTTAAAGTGTTCTAACAGCTTGATCTCTTTGCAAATGTCTCTTGCAATCTCCAAATGGTCTGAGAGTATCTCTTCCAAACTCCACCGTTCAAATTTTTTGTCCAATTTCAACTCTAAAAACTCTCTAAAGCTGAGCCCCTTGAGCCTGTAAACGACAGCCCTCCTGCTAAGATCTCCTTTTTTGTGCTCTATGACAATGGCGCTGCTACCGCTGAAGATGACTTGCAGATCCAAAAAGTCATATATCTCTTTTAGCTCTATCTCGAAATCTTTGTATTTATGTATCTCATCAATTACCAATACTTTACCGCCAAGGTTATAGAAATCTTCCGCCACATCGAAAAGCTTCATATTGCTGGCTACGATGCTGTCGACACTGAAGTAGAGTTTTTTCGTATCCGGCAGATCGAGAGAGTTCAAATACTGCAAAAGAAAAGTGGTCTTTCCTATTCCCCTCGCCCCGATCAAACCTATAAGTCTTTCACTAAAATCTACAATATCGAAGAAATACCTTTTGTAGGTGATATTTTCGATTTTTTTATAAATATACTCCTGTTTTCTAAAAAGCTTCTCAATCATTCTAAACCTTTGTATACTCTAAACAACAATATTTTAATATTTTGTTGATTAAATTACTCTTTAAAAACTTTGAATAATAGAAGTATTGTTTGGGCTAGTAAAGGAGGTGAAATTCGGGGTGTTTGCCGATTTGAAAATATTTGCGGGAGCGTGAAAGACAGGGATGTATCTGTCGAATAACTTTAAAAAACGGCATAAATCGATGATTCTACGATATTCCCAGGGTAATTCAAAGCCGGGCATTAAGAAAAAACCGAGACGGGTCGGCAAAACCTGTACGCAGGTGCGATTTGCCCTTCGGGGCGCGGCAGCGGGGCTGAAAACCGCAAATTCCTACGGAACCCTTCGGGCAGGAGCGGTTTTCTTAACGCCCCGCTGCCGCTCAAATCGCAATGCTAGCAGATTTCACCGACCCGTCTCTTTATCTCTTGAGTTTTGAATTACCGTGCTATATTCCATTTGCAACCGACAAAATTGAGGATTTCCGCTATTTATGGTAGATTATAAGGTAGGCAGTTTTGCTATCTATGAGTGTGAAGTTGAATAATAGAGATTGAAAAAAATGGCTCCGGATGCTGGATTCGAACCAGCGACCAAGTGGTTAACAGCCACCTACTCTACCGCTGAGCTAATCCGGAACATTAGAGGGTTGCGATTGGGTCAATCACGGCGGAAATTATAGTCTAAAAGCGGCTCTTTGTCAAGAGGTTTTTTGTTTCTGTTTTGAAAATCCGGTGCCGTAGAAGAGGAGGCCGCCGAGCTTTCGGGTCTCTATTTTTCCGCTCTCGAGCAGGCGTTTGAAGCGCTTGAGGCTCTCTTCGTCCATCAGTGCCTCTATATCGTCCATCGTCAGGGGGCGTTTCTGCAGGGTCTCGAGTATCTCTTCGTCGCTGAAGGCGCTTTTGGCCTCTTTCGTTTTATGGCGGCTCGCTATGTGTACGGGGAGTTTCGGGTCGAACTTCTCTGCTATTTCATGAAGCTCTTTGAAGCCGAGAGGTTCTATGGGATATGCGGGCGGTCTGTCTACCGTACCGAGGTCTATACGGTCCGGTTTGAGCGAAAGCAGGGTTTTGTTGAGTGCCTCTATCTCGACCTCCGTAGTGTTTATTTTTGGTACCATCAGGATCTCTATGACCATACTTCCTTTGAACCTCTCTCTGAAGCTCCTTATCCCTTCGATAACTCTCTTCAGATCGACACTGGATATGGGTCTGTCCAGTTTTCTGAAGCACTCCGCGGTGGCGCAGTCGAGTGAGAGCTTTACTATATCGAGCTTCGAGAGGGCTTTTTGTATCTTGGGGTCGTCTATTGTCGATGCATTTGTCAGTATGAGGGTTTTGTAGCCGTTTTTTATCTCGTTTATGCGCTCTATGAGCTCGTTGAGATACGGGTAGAGGGTCGGTTCTCCGTTTGCCGTTATCGTTATGACGTCTATATCGGGGTGCTCTTCGAGGGCCTGCTTCAGCTCGTTTATCACCTCGTCCACGCTCGGCGGGTTCTTTATGATCTCTACCGGTTTCGATGCGGCGAGTTCGCAGTAGAGGCAGTCGTAGTTACACTGCTTCTCCCCCGGGCTTAGGTCTATGCCAAGGGAGATGCCGAAACGTCTGGAGGGGATAGGACCGAAGATGGTCCTGTATCTGGAGGGTGTCACTTCTCTTTCGTTATCTCGTGTACCAGGTCTACGAAATATTTTGCGTTTTCGACTGGAACGTCGGGGAGTATTCCGTGGCCGAGGTTGAATATGTGGCCCCTGTTTTGCATAAGTTTATAGATAGACTCCACACACTCTTTCGTAGCCTCTTTGGAGTAGAGGCGGCACGGCTCCATGTTGCCCTGCAGAACGTAGCGGTCGCCGAGCTTCTCTTTTGCTAGGGCCATAGGCGTTCCCCAGTCTACACCGAATACGTCGAACTCTCCGTCTATGTCGTCCAGGTATGCACCTATGCCTTTGGGGAACATGATGATCGGGATGTGGGGGTATTTGCCTTTGATGTAGCTTGCCACCTCTTTCATATAGTTCCAGCTGAATTCGAAATATTTGCTCTTCTCGAGTGCCGCGGCCCAGCTGTCGAATATCTGAACGACATTAACTCCCGCTTCGATCTGCTTTTCGAGATAGAGTTTGACCACTTCGGTAACTTCGCGAAGGAGAGCATGGACGAGCTCGGGCTCCGTGTAGATGAGCTTTTTGACTATGTTGTAGGTCTTTGTGCCGCGCCCTTCGATCATGTAGGTTATCAGCGTCCATGGCGCGCCTGTGAAGCCTATGAGGGCTTTATCGTCGGCGAGTCTTTCGCGGATGATCCTGATGGCGTCGTAGACGTATGTAAGACGCTCGTGAGCATTGGGCTGAAGCCGCTTCAGATCCTCTTTTGTCCTGATCGGATCGGAAAATACCGGCCCCTCTCCCTTTTCGAATTTCAGATCCATTCCCATCTCAAGAGGGATCACCAGGATGTCGCTGAAGAGAATCGCTGCGTCTACGCCTACTATATCTACCGGCTGAAGAGTCACTTCCGCCGCTTTTTCGGGATCTTTGCAGAGGTTCAGGAAATCTCCCGCCTCTTCACGTACAGCCATATATTCGGGAAGGTATCTGCCTGCCTGGCGCATCATCCATACCGGTGTGTATGGGGTAGGTTTGTTGAAACATGCATCTACGAATATCATTTTTTTGTGCCTTTACTTAGGAAATATAGTGCTCCTCCGAGTGCTAGAATCGCGATGGCGAAATAGAGCATATCCAGAGGTGAATCGTACGGTGTGTACATCGCCTTCTTGAAGAAGGTGACCACCAGCACCATGACGATAACTTTAGCGAGTTTGTCCTTGAGCTGGTCTAGAGAGTGGATCTCCAGGATTTTCGAGGCCCCGGACTCTTTTGCCGGGTCTATCTGGGAGATGAAGAGCTCGTATACACCGAAGCTGAAAATAAGCATCACTATCGCGATAAGGTAGAGGTCTACGGCACCGATTATGACACCTACCAGTTTTTCATGGAAGTGCGGCGGGTGTTCGTGGGCTATGTACATCTTTATGGTTTCGACGGTTATGCCCCATATATCCACACTCGCGACTATAAAGAGAATTATCGAAGCGATAAGGCTGAATACTACAGCCAGGAGGACAAAGAGGCGTCCGTTCCAGAGGGTATGTTCGAACAACTTTTCCAGAAGTTTCATATTGTCTCCATCTCTATCCATTTTTGGGCTATCCGTACGGCGTTCGTGGCCGCTCCTACCCTGAGGTTGTCGGCTACTACGAACATGTGTATGACGTTCGGGCGGTAGATGTCTCCTCTTATTCTGCCGACGAATGTCTCGTTCTTCTCTACACAGAGTGTCGGCATGGGGTAGACGCTGTTGGCCGGGTCGTCGAGAATGACGATGTTTTCACCCTTCGCTATCGTCTCTCGTGCGCTGTCGGCATCCAGCTCTTTTTTGCAGGTCACCGTGATGCTTTCGGCGTGTCCGCGGAGTGTGGGAACCCTTACGCATGTGGCGGCCACCTCGATGGAGTCGTGCATTATCTTGTTGGTCTCGTTGACCATTTTCATCTCTTCCTTGGTGAACCCGTTGTCCAAAAACACGTCTATCTGCGGAATCACATTAAGCGCTATCTGGTGCGGGAACTTCCTGTGTTCACTCTCGTCGAGTTTGAACGCGAAAAACTCCTGCATCTGGCGCACCAACTCATCCATCGCGCTCTTGCCGGCACCTGAAGTCGCCTGATAGGTGCTGACGTCGATTCTCTCTATTCCGTAGGCATCATGGAGCGGCTTGAGGGCCTGCACCATCTGGATGGTGGAGCAGTTGGGGTTGGCTATGATCCCTTTCTCGCGCCATCCGGCAATATCTTCCGGGTTCACTTCGGGTACGACCAGCGGAACCGCCGGGTCCATCCTGAAGTGACTCGTATTGTCTATGACGACCGCACCCGCTTCGACGGCGAAAGGAGCGAACTTGGCAGATACTGACCCGCCCGCGCTGAAGAGGGCGATATCTATCTCCTCCTCTTCGAATACGGTTTCCGTAAGCTCCTTGACTTTGACATCTTCATCTTTGTAGCCGACCGTTCCGCCGGCACTCCTTGCGCTGGCGAGCGGAACCAGTTTGGCAACCGGAAAGTCGACCTCTTCCATCACACGGAGCATCTCTTCACCCACTGCCCCGGTGGCGCCTACTACGGCAACATTGTATTTGCGCATTGATATTCACCTTGCTGAGAAAAAGTTCCGTGATTATATCGAAAATATCGAAAATGTTATATAAACGGTGCCCGGAAGCGAGTTTGTAAAGATTGTGATGCCGGTAGGTTTCACCGATCCGCCCGGCTCTTGCGTAAGGTCGGTCAACGTTTAAAAACGTGCATCGAGAAAGAGGTCGTCGCAATCTATTTCGGTATTGTCGCTCAAGATCGCGGCTCGTTCGACGACGGCTATCAGCTCGCGAATGTTTCCGGGCCAGTGGTAGGAGGCCAGCTTCTCCTTCGCCTCTTTGGAAAACTCTTTGGGCCCCAGGCTGTATCTTGCGACGATATCTTCCAGTGTCCGTTCGGCTATGGGGATTATCTCCTCACCCCGCTCTCTGAGCGGCGGAATATAGATGGGGATGGTAGCTATTCTGTAGTAGAGGTCTTCCCTGAACTCTTGGTTTTCCATCTTCCTCTTTATGTCGGCATTTGTCGCCGCTACGATGCGTACATCTATATCTGTCCCGGAGGTGGAGCCGAGTCTGTGAATGACGCGCTCCTGCAGAACACGCAGCAGTTTTGCCTGCAGGTGGTAGGGCATCTCCGCTATCTCGTCCAGAAAGATGGTTCCGCCGTGCGCGGCTTCGAACTTGCCTATTTTTGCCTCTACCGCGTCGGTAAAGGCGCCCTTTTCGAAACCGAAAAGCTCACTCTCTATGAGATTCTCGGGAATTGCGGCCATATTTACCGCAACGAAGGGGCCGCCGCTTCTGGATGAGTTGTCGTGTATGGTTTTCGCGAAGAGCTCTTTGCCGACGCCGCTCTCTCCGAGCAGCAGAACCGCCGCATCGCTTTTTGCCGCCTTTATCGCGAGGGAGAGTGTCTTTTCGAGCGCTTCCGATTTGCCGTAGAATATGGAGTTGTCGTTTTTGACGGAGACCTTCTCGATACTTTTGGCGCGTATCTTAGCTTTCCGGCTTCTGCGTATGGCCTCTACGAGAGTCTCGACTTCGAAAGGTTTTGTCAGGAAATCGCTCACTCCGAGCCTTATCGACTCGATGGCGCGCCCCAGTGTTGCGTTGCCTGTAATTATTATGACCTCATAGCGCCCCTGAAGCTCCTCGACGAACTCTATGCCGTTCATGCCCGGCATCGTTATATCGGAAATTACAAGGTCGTAGCTCTCGTCGAGTCTCTTTAAAGCCTCTTTGGCGTTTCTGAATGTCTTGACTTCGAACTCGTCGTAATCTCCGAGTGCGATCTCAAGCGATTTTCGCATATTTATATCGTCTTCGACGATGGCGATTTTCATATGGCGGCTACCCGATTATTGGATTTTTTTTATGGTAACCAATCCATCATTAAAATCGACTTGTACAGGTATTACCGGGGTGGTCAGAATGTCCAGGTTCCTCTTTGCGGTCAAAGAGACGTAGCTGTTGTAGGAGCGGATAGAAGCGGCGTGTGAGAGGAGACACTCGGTAAGCGCCGCTCTGTTTTTCCGTGCCCATGATAGGAAGCTCTTCTCCTCTGTTTCAAAGCTGCATAGAGGTACGGTTCCGCCATGCAGCGGAGTCATGGCCCTGCTTATCTTCAGGGACTCTCCGACAGCCAGAAGATTACGGCTGGTCAGTGAGTAGGAGATGTAATACTCCTCTGCCGCTGCGTATGCGGCCAGAAGCAGTGTCAGCGTGAGAGCCTGGCGTACCACTCTTTGCCGTTCAGTGTCACTTCCATCTCCACCTCGCACAGGCCGTCTTTGAACTTCGTGTCCAGAATCCTCGCATTTTTGATCAACGCGTCGATCTCTGTTCTGACAGTGGAGCGGCTTATCATCATGTTCCTGATGAGATCACGCCCTTCGACTCTGACTCCGCATATCTTCTCTCCGAGTTGACGGTACGCATCAGCTATGGCGGCACGCTTTGCCAGGGCCATTGCCTGTGCCGGCGATACGGTGTTTAAGGGAGCGACTCCCTGACCTACAACCTGAAAATGTATGGTATTGCTTTTGGACAATGTACATGTATTGTCTCCCGTTCTATCCGCTTCATACGAATTCAGAGATTCTACCTTGCTTATCTCCTGCCGGGATACGATGCCGCTCTTCTGAGCAGATACTTCGGTATTCCCGGGACTTGACTCCACTTTCGGAGCGGGGCAGGTTTCGGCCATAAGAGCGGTGGAAATCAGACCCAGTACGAGCAGTGACCGTTTTTTCATAGAAAACTCCTGATGTTTTCTTTTGCAACCAGCAAAAACCGTTCCTATTCTCCTTCACCCTCACGCTTTTCGAAAGTATCTTCCTCTACCTCCTCCTTGGGGCAGCTCGCTATCGAGTTCACTCTGTCACCGCTGTCGAGCCGGACTATTTTCACCCCGCTGGTGTTTCTGCCGGCTTTTCTTATACTCTGCATATCCACACGTATCATCTTGCCGGTCTGTGTAAGCACCATAAGGTCTTTGTTTTCATCTACGATGACAACACCTACGGCATCCCCCGTTTTGGGTGTCAGCTTCATAGCCAGAACGCCTTTGCCGCCCCTGCTTTGAAGCCTGTACTCTCCAGCTTCCGTACGCTTGCCGATACCCTTCTCGGCGACTGTCAGCAACTCCTGCTCCTCATCTCTGATCGTCGTGGCACCCACTACATGGTCACCGTCTATCTTGAAGCGGATCGCAGTCACACCGCGCGCTGTCCGCCCGATCTCCCTCGCATCGCTTACCGGGAAGCGTATGCACATCCCTTTCTTCGTAAGAACAAAGAGCCACTGGGTTTCGGGGAGGACTATCTTGGCCGTCACCAGGTCATCCTCTTCATCTAGCGTTATGGCTCTGACCCCGACGGAGCGGATATTTTTGAATTCGCTCAGATTTGTGCGCTTCACTATTCCGTTTTTGGTGAAGAAGGCGAGCGACTTGCTTTCGTCGAAATCGGTGGTGGGGATGATCGCCATGATGTTTTCATCCGGCTGAAGCTGTATCAGGTTCACTACAGCCTTCCCTTTCGCGGTTCTGGAACCTTCGGGAATCTTGTAGACCTTGAGCCAGTAGAGCTGCCCGCGGTCGGTTACGAACATAAGCGTATCGTGCGTATTGGATATGAAGAAGTTCTCGATGAAATCATCTTCATGCGTCGTTACGGCAGTCTTCCCCTTGCCTCCCCTGTGCTGCTTCTCATACTGTTTGACCGGAACGCGCTTGATGTAGCCTCTATGGGTTATCGTGACAACCATCGGTTCGTTGGGAATCAGATCTTCTATATCTATATCTTCGTAGTCATCCACAATCTCTGTAAGACGCGGTGTGGAGAAGTGCTCTTTTATATCCAGGAGCTCCTCTTTTATGATCTGGTTCAGAAGATCTTCGCTTTTGAGGATACTGCTCAGGCGCTCTATTTCGGCCATCAGCTCTCTGTACTCCTTCTCTATCTTGTCGCGCTCAAGGCCGGTAAGACGCTGCAGGCGCATATCCAGAATGGCCTGTGCCTGCTTTTCGCTGAGACTGAAGCGCTCCATAAGCCCTTCTCTTGCTTCTACGGCATCCTTGGAAGCTCTTATTAGCGCGACTATCTCGTCGATGTTGTCGAGTGCTATTCTCAGGCCTTCGAGAATGTGCGCACGCGCCTTCGCCTTTTCGAGTTCGAAGATGGTGCGTCTTATTATTATGGTTTTTCTGTGCTGGATGAAAAGGTTCAGCAGCTCCGTAAGCGTAAATATTTTCGGCTCTTTATTCTGTATGGCCAGCAGAATTATGCCGAAGGTGGTCTGCATCTGGGTCGACTTGAAGAGATTGTTGAGTATTATTTCGCTCATTGCATCTTTTTTGAGCTCTATTACCACCCTTATCCCTTCGCGGTCACTCTCGTCTCTTACCTCGCTTATACCTTCTATCACTTTATCTTTGGCAAGTTGGGCGATATTCTCTATCAGCTTGCTTTTGTTTACCTGGTAGGGGAGTTCATCTATTACGATAACCTCGCGGTTTCCCTTCTTCTCGATATGGGTTTTGGCTCTTACCTTGATGCGGCCCCGTCCCGTACTGTAGGCGTCGAGTATCCCTTTTCGGCCGAATATTATGCCCCCTGTCGGAAAGTCCGGCCCTTTGATATGCTCCATCAGGTCGTTCAGCTCAGCGGCCGGGTTGTCTATCATGACCAGAAGGGCGTCGATGAGTTCGTCGAGCCTGTGGGGAGGGATGTTGGTGGCCATACCGACGGCGATTCCGTTCGAACCGTTGAGCAGGAGGTTGGGAACACGGCTCGGCAGTACGTCCGGCTCCTGCATCGTATCGTCGTAGTTGGGGATGAAGTCGACGGTATCTTTGTCGATGTCTCTAAGCAGCTCTTCGGCTAAGCGGGTCATGCGGGCCTCCGTGTAACGCATGGCGGCCGGGTTGTCACCGTCGATGGAGCCGAAGTTTCCCTGGCCGTCTACCAGCGGAATACGCATGGAGAAGTCCTGCGCCATCCTTACAAGGGCGTCGTATACCGCCGTATCACCGTGCGGATGGTATTTACCTATTACGTCACCGACGATACGCGCACTCTTCTTATAGGCTGCTCTGGAGGTCAGGCCGAGTTCGTGCATGGCGTAGAGTATGCGCCTGTGTACCGGTTTCAGACCGTCTCTCGCATCCGGGAGGGCACGGCCTATAATGACGCTCATGGAGTAGTCTAGATAGCTTCCTTTGATGCTATCTTCTATCGAAATCTCCTGTATATCTTCACTCTCTTTGAACAGATCGGACATTCAAAACCTTTTGCTTTGAAAAATTTTAATGTAGATTTTATCTAACTCTTCCTTAATGTTCTTAGGAACAAGTTCTGTAATATATTATGGTAATACCGAAAACCGTGCTACTTTCTGTCTCCAGGACGGCAAGCGCCGCTTTAGACCGGTTTTTCGGACCGTCTGCTTCGGAATTTAATGTTTTGGCCAATGTGCAGCTCTATACCTCCTCTTTTCAATCGCCTTGAAACATCCATGTGCCTATTTTTTAATCAATAAACATCTATCTTTGGGCTCTTTTAACTTGTATACTTCGAGCATATTTTTACCAAAGGAGATCTTATGAAGAAATGGCTACTCGCTCTGCCGATGCTTCCGGCAATGGCTTTCGCGGAAGATACGCTGAACAGCGGCGATACGGCTTGGATGCTTGTCGCGACGGCGTTCGTAATGTTGATGACACCCGCCGGTCTCGCACTCTTCTACGGCGGTCTTACACGCAGCAAAAACGTGCTCAACACGATGGGAATGAGTCTTGCTGCCTATGCCGTCGGAACACTGGTATGGGTCCTTGTCGGCTACTCTATCGCATTCGGTGACGGCGACCTTATAGGTACAGGCAAGGTTCTCCTTTCCGGAATAGGTTCAGATACACTAAGCGGGACTATCCCCGAGCTTCTTTTCGTAGCGTTCCAGGGAACTTTCGCGGCGATTACCGTGGCGATAGCCAGCGGTTCGATGATAGAGAGGGTCAAGTTCTCCACATTTGTCGTTTTTGCGGCTCTCTGGATCGTGGCCGTATACGCTCCCATCACCCACTGGGCATGGGGCGGCGGTGAAACGCTGAACTTCGGTGAGATCGACTTCGCTGGCGGTACCGTCGTTCATATCAACGCCGGTGTGGCCGGGTTTGTCGTAGCTATGATCCTTGGACGCAGAAGAGATTATGAAAAAGCGGCCATAAAGCCCTTCTCCCCGATTCTCGTAGTGCTCGGGGCGATGCTGCTCTGGTTCGGATGGTTCGGCTTCAACGCCGGCTCCCAGGTTGCGGCAGACGGTACGGCGGCTTCCGCTTTCCTGGTTACCAACGTGGCTGCGTCGCTGGGTGTTATAGGGTGGATTCTCGGTGAGTGGCTGATCTTCAAGAAGCCGACGCTTGTCGGCGGCGCTTCAGGTGCGGTTGCCGGCCTTGTAGCGATTACCCCCGCATCCGGTACGGCCGGAGTGGGCGGCGCCATTATCATCGGTCTGGTAGGCGGCTTCCTCGGTTTCCTCGCTGTAACCAAGATAAAGAAGATGTTCAAAGTGGACGACTCCCTGGATGCCTTCTGGGTACACGGTCTGGTCGGTATCTGGGGCTCTATAGCCACCGCGCTCTTCATAGCGGACTATGCGATGCCTGAGGATTACAGCCTCGGCAGTCAGCTTGTAAGCCAACTTATGGCTGTCGGCCTCACCATAGTCTACAGCGGTGTAGTTACCGCAATCGTATATTTCATCGCAGCGGCGGTTACCGGCGGCGGAAGAGTCGATGAAGAGACAGAGACAATGGGACTCGACGAATCGGTTCACGGTGAGCGCGCACTAAACCTCTGATCCCATGGATCGCTCTGCCGGCTTTGCCGGCGGCTAATTTAGAATATTCTTTAGCAGGAGAAACAGATGAAAAAGATAGAAGCGGTAATCAAACCGTTCAAGCTCGAAGATGTCAAAGATGCGTTGGCTGAAGCCGGTATTACCGGGATGACGGTAACGGAGGTAAAAGGTTACGGAAGGCAGCAGGGGCACAGTGAACTCTATCGCGGTGCCGAGTATGTAGTGGATTTTCTGCCCAAAGTCAAACTGGAGGTGGTGGTACCCGAAGAGGATGCCGAAAGCGTGGTCGAAAAGATCTCCGAAGCGGCCCGCACCGGCAAGATAGGCGACGGAAAGATATTCGTAACATCCGTAGACAAAGTTGTACGAATCCGTACCGGAGAGACCGACCGCGAAGCTCTCTGACGGGCAACCATAGCAGCGCGCCCACAGCCTTCGGGTGGAGGGTGCTGCCTAATAATTAATCAGAAAAAACCTTCCAACTCTTCCAAAATTCAATAATCTGTATAAAAATTGTACAATTGTACTATTTGAAATAATTAATCCAAGTTTTATAATGAGCGTTGAAATTGGTGCCGTACAGAGGAGCATCCGCTTTTTCGACCCAATTTTGGGTTGTGCTTCTTGATGTTCGGCCGATCCCAGAAGGAGTCGTTATGCCGGTTGGAGATTTTTCCTATATAGTGGATACGCTTTTCCTGCTCTTCGCAATGACGCTGATCATATTTATGGTCCCCGGTTTTGCGATGCTTGAAGCCGGAATTGTGCGTACAAAGAATGTGAGTGCCGTTTTGACGGTCAATACGATGATCTATGCCGTCGCTTCGATGGCATTTCTGCTTATCGGCTACCAGCTGGCGTTCGGGACATGGGAGAACGACAGCGTCAGCAAGTGGGCCGCTTTTCTGTTTCAGATGGCATTTGTCGGCAAGACCGTGAACATCATGAGCGGTGGTGTAAGTGAGAGGACACGTATCATTCCCCTAATGATATTCACGGTGCTTATGGCCGCCGTCATCTATCCGCTGGTGGTTAACTGGACATGGGGAGCCAATATGCTGGAAGGTACGTTTCTGGATATTAGCGCCATGCACGACCTGGCCGGTTCCACCGTTATTCACTCAACGGGGGCCTGGGCGCTGCTGGCCGCTATTTTGATTATAGGACCGCGTAAAGGGCGCTACGTCGACGGAAAGGTCAAGGTGATTCCCGCCTCCAACATCCCGCTGGTTACATTGGGGGCGATGGTTCTTTGGATAGGATGGTTCGGTTTCAACGGCGGTTCAGTCGGGTCGATTTCATCCAGAGAGAATGCGGATCTGGTGGCTCTTACGATTATGAATACAAATACCGCGGGACTTGCCGGTGCCATCATCGCCGCCGTTATCGTCTATATCCAGTATAAAAAGTTCGATATAACGATGATTCTAAACGGTGCACTCGGCGGACTGGTGGCTATTACGGCCGGAGCGGACCTTTTCGATATATACACACCGATACTCGTAGGTCTTATCGGAGGAGCTCTAGTCGTCTTCGCGGTACCTCTGTTCGACCGCTTCAGGCTGGACGATCCGGTTGGAGCACTCTCGGTACACCTTGTGAACGGTATTTGGGGTACCCTGGCGGTCGGGATCTTCGCCGAAGATGTCTCTTTCGCCGCACAGCTCAAGGGTGTCGCGGTAGTGGGAATCTTTGCGTTTGTGGTATCATACATCTCGATGTTTGCAATCGACAAGGCGGTCCGTTTCAGGGCAAGCGACGATGAGCAGATGGAGGGAATCGACGTCAGTGAGTGCGGTGTTGAAGCCTATCCGGAGTTCAAAAGGGCGTTCTGATTTCGGTGCTGAAATCACCGCCTTGCGCAAAACCCGCACGCCGTGCGGATCTGCCCTCCCGGGCGGCGCCGCAAAATATCGAAGAAGCGAAGAGGGAATAGCCGCTTTTTGCGTAACAGCTGTAAAAAAATCTTAGGAGAAACTCTATGAAAAAGATCGAGGCCATAATAAAGCCGTTCAAGATAGAAGAGGTCAAAGATGCCCTGGCAGAGGCCGGGATTACAGGTATGACCGTAAGTGAAGTGAAAGGTTACGGCAGGCAGGCCGGTCATACCGAGCTATATCGCGGAGCCGAGTATGTCGTCGACTTTATACCCAAAGTGAAGATTGAGGTAGTGGTAAAGGCCGAAGATGTAGACTCCATCGTCGAAAAGATCGTAGAGGCTGCAAGAACCGGCAAGATAGGTGACGGAAAGATATTCGTAAGCGATGTAGAGAGAGTGGTGCGTATCCGTACCGGCGAAGAGAACGAAGAGGCCATATAACGCCGGGAGATAGTAGGGGAGAGACGGCATTGCCGTCTCCTACTTTTCGCTTTCGAGCTCCTCTATGAATTTCTCCTCTATCTTTT
This sequence comes from Hydrogenimonas sp., assembly GCA_003945285.1. NCBI lineage: Bacteria > Pseudomonadati > Campylobacterota > Epsilonproteobacteria > Campylobacterales > Hydrogenimonadaceae > Hydrogenimonas > Hydrogenimonas sp. The sequence goes on along the minus strand of AP019005.1, from coordinate 1,682,336 downwards.
TGTTTCTCTTTCTGTAGTAGTAGAAAACCCCGATGACCATTAGGATGATACCTCCGATCAGATAGTGCAGCACCTCTTTTATCTGATCTTCGTGCTCTCCGAAGATGTAGCCGAGGCCGAGCAGCACGGCACACCAGATGCCGGCACCCAGAAATGTGTAGATGCTGAATGCCAAAAGAGGCATTTTCCCTATGCCGGCAGGCAGCGAGATATACTGGCGTATTCCGGGGAGCAGACGCCCCCAGAAGGTGCTGGCAGGGCCGTATTTGGCGAAGAAGGCTTCCGTCTTGTCGACCGTCTCCGGCTTCAGAAAGATATATTTTCCATACCTGATCAAAAACGCCCTGCCGAGCCTGTGCCCGAGGGCGTAGTTGAAAAGAGCTCCGGCCAGCGAACCGCCAGCCCCGGCAAGAAATGCCGCGACGAGGCTCATTTCTCCCTTGCTTGCCAGGTACCCGGCGGGAATCATCGCAACTTCACTAGGAAAGGGGAAGAAGGAGCTCTCCAGGAACATCATTATAAAAATACCCAGGTAGCCCATGGCCCCGACGGTCTCTACGATCCAGTTGACTATTTCATGCATAGACTTCGCCCTTGTTAATAACTGATCTTACGCAAAACCCTCATGTTTGACCGGAACTGTCCTCTCAGACGCCGAAAACCGCTGACGCCTTCGGCGCCCGGCGGGCAGGTACTGTTTTTTGAACGATATTTTTCCGCTTTTACGTAAGGTCAATCAATAAAAGTAAACGATATAATACAACAACTTTTTTCAAACAAGGTCAAAATGATGGTCGTCTCATTAAATGAACCTCTCGATATGCACCTCCATCTTCGCGACGGAAGGATGCTCGATATTGTAGCTCCGCTGAGTGCCGAAACTTTCAGCGGCGCTCTGATCATGCCCAATCTGGTCCCGCCGGTAACGACGAAGGAGGCTGTCGAGTCGTACAGAAAAAGAGTCGTCAAGGCAGCCGGAAACGACTCTTTCAACCCCTATATGACACTCTTTTTCAAATCGGACTATACACCTGAATTTCTGGAGTCGGTCAGAGATGAGATTCTGGCTGTAAAGCTCTATCCGGCGGGGATCACGACAAACTCGGAGGGTGGAGTGAGCGGATTCGACCTGCTGGAGCTTGCCCCGGTTCTCAACGTTATGAGTGATCTAGGGATCCCGCTCTGCGTGCACGGTGAGACCGGCGGTTTCGTTATGGACAGGGAGGCCGAGTTCATACCTGTCTACGAGAAGCTTGCACGCAACTTCCCCGATCTGAAGATAGTTATGGAGCATATAACGACGAAAGAGGCGGTAGATGCCCTGGGTAGATTCGAAAATCTCTACGCAACCGTCACCCTGCACCATCTCTATATAACTCTCGACGATGTAGCCGGTGGGTTGCTGCAGCCGCACCTCTTCTGCAAGCCTATCGCAAAGAGACCTGAAGACCGAGAGGCTCTTTTGGATGCGGCGCTTAAAGCGAACCCCAAAGTTATGTTCGGCTCCGATTCGGCTCCGCACCCGAGAGAGGCGAAAGAGGCTCCCGGATGCGCCGCCGGTGTCTTCACGGCCCCGTTGGCGCTTCCGGCGCTTGCACAGCTTTTCGAGAAGCACGGGGCGCTGGAGAGCCTGCAGGCTTTCGTAAGCGACAACGCGAAGCGGATATACGGCATAACCCCTCCGGCGAAAGAGGTCGTACTCGAGAAGAGCCCCTATCTGGTTCCCGAAATATACGAGGGTACCGTCGTGCCCATGTTTGCGGGCCGGAGCCTGGAGTGGAGGGTTTTGAGTGCCGGGTAAAATCCTTCTTTTGGAAGATGACAGGCTCTTCGGTGAGACACTGGTGGATTTTCTGGAGGGTGAGGGGTACGATGTGCTGCACTGCATCGGCGCCAAAGAGGCGATAGAGGCTACATACGGGCGGAAGTTCGACCTCTACCTTCTGGATGTAAACGTTCCCGATATGAACGGATTCGAACTGCTTAAACAGCTTAGGGAGAGCGGTGACGAGACTCCTGCCGTATATATAACCTCAGCACGGGACAAGGAGGCTCTTGTCGAAGGTTTCGGCAGCGGAGCGGACGACTACATGAAGAAGCCGATAGATCTCGATGAGCTTCTGCTGAGAGTTGAGGCGCAGTTGAGGCGCACACGCAACCCGGCGAAAGTCTCCGTCGGGGAGTTTCTGTTCGATATGGAGAGGCTGGTTCTCTACAGGGAGAACGAGCCGGTCGCACTTCCCAGGAAGCTTGCCGAACTGCTGGCTCTCTTTTTGAAAAACCGCAAAGAGGTTCTGAGTACCGAGGAGATTTTGAGCGAAATATACGGCGACGACTCTCCGGGGACCGGCGCTCTCAGAGTCTACATAAACAAGCTCAAGCAGCTCTTCGGCAAAGAGGCGATAGTCAACATAAGAGGAATAGGGTACCGCTTTGAAGCGTAGCGAGATATGGAAGGTTCTCATCTTCTATGTCGTATCCTTCGCAGCTATGGCCGGGCTCATGTGGACGGTTTTCGAAACTTTCGGATACTCCAACAGAAACTTTATGATCGTGATAGCTATGCTTCTGCCGCTCTCGCTTCTTTTCGGATATATCCTCTCCAAAGTGGCACTTGAGCCGCTTTCGGTTACCAACGATCTGCTAGAGAGGCTTCTGAAAGATACTCTGCATGAGTTGAACATACCACTCTCTACGATATTCGCCAACGTATCCATGCTTAAACGAAAAGAGGATGACCCCAAAAAGCTGAAAAGGCTCGAAAGGATAGAGAAGGCTGGTGAGAATCTCGGTGAACTTTACGAGGACCTGGACTATTTCATCAAGAAAGAGATAGGCGGTGTCGAGCTTGAGAGTTTCGATCTCGGCAAGGTCGTGGAGAGAAGCGTAGCCAAGATGGAGGATATAACAGGCGGAATTTCGATACAATATAGAGCGTTCGGAATGGATATAACCGCCGACAGACGCGGTTGCCAGAAGGCTGTGGACAATCTTCTTGGAAACGCGATAAAGTACAACCGGCCCGGCGGGAGCGTATGGATATACGAAGATAACGGGTGGCTGGTCATAAAAGATAGCGGAGTCGGGATGGATGAGACGACACTTTTTCGCATCTTCGACCGCTACTATCAGAGTGACCTGAGCGCATCCGGTTACGGAATAGGGCTTCATATAGTCAAAACATTCTGCGATGAGCACGGAATAGAGATCAAGATAGATTCTAAAAAGGGGGAAGGTACGACCTTTCGCCTAAACTTCGCATCTGTTAGGAGATAGAGATTGAACGACTGGATGATTGATAGTGTCGACTACATTTTCATAGGGGCTCTCGGGCTGCTGAGCGTTATTGCGCTCTGGCTGGCGCTGGAGCGCTACTTCTACTACAAACATATAGACCTGAACAGTTTTTCGCACAAAGAGGAGCTGGAGATAGCACTCGGAGAAAATCTCACCATGCTCGCTTCCATAGGCTCAAACGCTCCCTTCATAGGGCTGCTGGGAACCGTTGTGGGGATAATGGTGACATTCGTGACGATTGGACAGAGCGGCCTGATTGAGACGAAAGAGATTATGGTAGGGCTCGCACTTGCACTCAAGACCACGGCAGGCGGAATTCTGGTAGCGATCCCTACGATCTGGTTTTACAACCTCCTGACAAGACGTGCGGAGATAATAGCCGCAAAGTGGGAGGTTTTGCAAAAGCGTAAAGGGAGCGGACCGGAGTGAAAGTCAAAAAGTTCGACCAGATAAATGTCCTCCCTTTTATTGACATCATGCTGGTTCTGCTTGTCGTGGTATTGACTACCGCTTCATTCGTAGCCAAAGGGACCATTCCGGTAGATCTGCCCGAAGCCTCCAGTAAAGAGGCGCCGGTTCAGAAGGTGAAGACCATCGTCATAAAGAGTGACGGAAAACTCTACTTCGAAGATAGAGAGGTTACGGCGAGCGAGCTTGAACGGCTCGTTCTGAAGCTTGATCCGAAAGAGGATGCGGTACTGATCAAAAGTGATGCCAAAAGCCGTTTCCAGAGCTTTGTGAAAGTTATAGATATACTGAAGTCGAACGGCTTCAAAAAGATCAGTATCGAAACCAGACAGTGAGGCTCACATGATTCTACCAAGAGAGAGCGATGTATACGGGAGAATGCTGAAAGAGCGGCGGAACCTGATGCCGATCACCCCTTTCATAAAGGGCTATAAAGAGATATTCACGGCACACTTCATAGAGGAGATCAGAAAAGAGATAGGCTCCTCGAAAATGAGAGAGAAGTTTCTGTTCACCCTCTCTTCGACACTCTACGACGCTCTTTTCGACTTCAAGAGTCCTGTACAAAGCGGTGTGGTCGATGACTTCCTTAATATCAAAAACCGCGGTATAGTACCGCTCCTGCTGCTTCAGAAACTGCTATCTTCCTTCACCCTGAGGCTGGTCAGCGACTATGCCGACGACAGGGACCTTTTCAGGTACCTGGCTACGCTCTCTCTCTATTTCGATGCTGTTCAGGACTATTTGAAAAGCGTGCTGCAGGCCGATGTGGAGCATGAGTTCGCCACCAATCTCTCTTTGAAGCCGGATGAGGTTGAGAAGTGGCTGCCATCCGGCAGGTCTGTGAGACTTCTTAACGTCTATAAGGGAATTCCTGTCATCTACGATGCTGTAGTCGGCCGTAGCAGCAGCGGCTCGGTGGTGCTTCAGATGCCGGCAGAAAGAGGTGTGGTGGCCGAACGTGAGGGGAGGGTCGTCTGTTTCGACAGGAGGATGGAGCCTTTTGCGATCGAGATGAAGATAGAGCGTGTAGCCTACAGCGGAAAAGTTGCCGTGGCGCAGGCGGACAACCCTTCCTGGATAGACAGCATCGCGCAGCGCAGAAAGCGTGTAAGGGTCTCACTCGACACCCCGCTGAAAGCCAGAATAACCGCTCTGGGAAGGCAGTTTGACGTAGATGTTATCGATATATCCGGTAAGGGTGTTTGTCTTCAGGCAGATGTCGGTTACGGACTGCCTCTCTATGAACAGGTGGAGGTGACTCTTCCTATTCCCCAGGAGGATGGAACCGTGAGGAGTATCGCGATGAGAGGCTCTCTTCAGTATATCTCCCCACACGGAGACCAACGGCGCAGATATCACATCTTTCTGCACGCAAATCCCAGGAAGGAAGCGATACTCTCCTCATTTGTCTCCAGGTGTGAACTCTCTTTGATGAAGGAGATAAAGAGTATGGCCGGCAGGAAGCTGAAAGGGGGCAGAGAGTGAAAAAGCTAAATGCAATAATCTGTTTTATGATGATGCAGGTTTCGGTTCTATCCGCCGGAGAGCCCAACTGCAGCGGATGTGATACTGCCAAATTAATGCTACAGTGCGAATATTACGTGAAGATAAAAGGCGATCTGAGTAAAAAAAGCTTTTGTGAAGAGTATGCTGATGCGGTGGACAACGATGGGTCCCACGCGAAGGCGGCATGGTACTACCTGCTTGGCGGCAAACCTGACAGAGCGCTTCCAGCGGCCAAGCTGGCGATAGATGAGGGGCAGATATATGCCGCCGAGTATGCCGCCGAAGCCTCACTCTTCTTCAACGAGTACAAGGCGGCGAAAACCTACATAAAGATGTTGAGAAAAAGCGGAATGGAGCCGCAAAATTTCAGAAAGAATCTTGAACTGCTGAAAAAGATATATCCGGATACGGATTTCGATCTGCTGCTGCGGATGGAGTGAGGTGTAGAAACATCCGTTTATACTCCTTTATTCCTGAATACACAATCATTACACGATCATTAATGTATAATACACCTTCACAAAAATAGAAAAAGGATGAGTGATGGCAAAGATGTCAGGTTTGAAAGTTATGTTGATGGTTGCAGGAGCAATCGCTTTCGCAGCTACCGGTCTCCATGCGGAGATGAAATGTGCCCCGGGAAAATGCGGCGGCTCCATGATGAAGTCTGAAAAGAGCGGCCCCATGAGTGAAGAGCAGCCCGGTGAAGCCATGAAGAAAATGAACTGCAACTGTGAGAAAAACAACTCCGGGAGCGATAAAAAAGAGGGGGCGAAAGGCAAATGCGGCAGCAAAGGGATGAAGTGTGCTCCCGGTAAATGCGGAGGCATGTAACAGAACAGCCAAAATGAGGAATCTGCGCCCGATTGAGTTTCACGCAAGCCCCGATAGGATATAATCGTATGAAAAACCGATGTTGCGAGCGGTTCGTATTCATCGGTTGCATACGGGGCCCAAACAAGTGCGGAACGAGGCGATCAACGAACTTCTCAATGACAAAAAGAGACTACTGACAGATATCTATTTCGAGCTGCAGAGAATCTTCGAACAGAAGTACGGAGCTGACACGGTCGTCTTGATGGAGGTCGGCACCTTCTTCGAAGTCTACGAAGTCAACAACGATGAGATGAAGATCGGCAAAGCAAAAGAGGTTGCCGAACTTCTGAATATCCAGCTGACCAGAAAAAACAAGACCATACTTGAAAACTCCATTGCGAACCCGCTGATGGCCGGTGTTCCGACCGTCTCAATAGAGAGGTATCTCTCGAGACTGGTTCAGAGCAAAAAGTACACCGTGGTCATTGTACGACAGAAGGGTACCCCGCCGAAAATAAAGCGCTATATCGGAAATATTCTCTCCCCGGGTACAAATTTCGACTATATAGCCGAGCCGTCGGAGAACTACATAGTGTCACTGATCGTCGATCTAAACAGTGGAATCTACTCCTGCGGTTACAGTGCCATCGACGTCAGTACCGGCAAAACCTTTCTAAACGAAGTGCACGGTACCAGGGAAGACAAGACTTTTGCGCTCGATGAGATTTTCAACCTGCTGCAGAGTTACAATACATCTGAACTGCTTCTTACTACGAACGACTCCTCGATAGATGTAGAATGGATCTTGAGATATCTCGAAATAGAGGGTCACATAAGCTATACCGTCGGCAAAACCCGTCACAAGATCGCCTATCAGAACGAACTTTTCGCTAATGTCTACGATATAAGATCGTTCCTGAGTCCCGTGGAGTATCTCGATCTTGAGCGCTACCCCTACGCTTCGGAATCCCTCTCTCTTCTGATCGACTTCATCATTGAGCACGACGCCGCATTGATTGAGAAGATGAACCGTCCCATCTTTCTGGGAGGGCAGCACTTCGTATATCTAGGAAACAACGCCCTGGAACAGCTCAATATCATCAGCCGTGACCCCGACGAGATGACGCTGCTCAAGCTTATAGACCTGACATCGACGGCGATAGGGAAGAGGCTCTTCAAAGAGCGCCTTTTGAATCCGATATGCGATGCCAAAGAGCTCAGAAGACGCTACGAGCTGGCCGAAAAAGTGATGGAGCATACCCAGAACTTCTCGAATACCCTGAAAGAGGTCTACGATCTGGAGCGAATTTTGCGCCGCATAAAGCTCGGGAAACTACACCCTTTCGAAATCGTATATCTATACGATTCGCTCAAAGCGCTGGAGCGGATGGTTTGGGAGGCGAAAGGGGTCGGTGTAGAGGTGGAGGAGGATCTTAGACTCCATATAGAGGGTTTCGCCGCCGAACTCGAAAAGACGTTCGTTTTTGAAGAGTGCGGGAAGTATAGAAGAGACCAGATAGAGAGCAACATATTTCAGCCCGGTATAAACCTCTTCGTTGATCAGGTGGTTGAAGAGAACAGAAAAGAGCTGGAGAAGCTTGAGGCGGTCAGGCTGCATATAGAGAACTTTTTCGACCGTGGAGAGAAGATCGACGCGGAGTTTGTGAGTATCGGATGGCTCGAGAGCGAAGGTTACCACCTGAATGTAACCCGCACCCGCTTCGGCATGATAGAGAAGGAGCTTATGGAGAGTTTTCTCCTTCTTGACGGAAACCACTATTTTCTGCGCGACTTCAACTACAAAAAACTGAAAAACAGTGTCAAGATAACTTCGGGGCTCATAGATGCTATATCGAAGGCGGTCATGGCCAACCGGGCGCGCATCGTTGCACTTGTAAAACAGAGTTACGTCGAATCTCTCCAACTGCTGGAGAAACGCTACTCGCAGCTTCTCGAGCAGATCATCTCTTTCGTGGGCCGCTTCGATGTGGCCATAGCCACGGCCAGGGCCGCCAAACGCTACAACTATGTGCGCCCCGAAATTCTGAACAGGAGAGAGGAGGAGCAGAGACTCGATATTATCGGGCTGAGGCACCCTCTGATAGAGTCGAGGGAAGAGAATGGCATATATATACCCAACGATATATATATGGGGGATCTGTCGGAACCGGTGGAGCACGACCATGTAACATTGAGTGCGAGCGGCAACAGGCCGGTGCAGGGCATACTTCTTTATGGAATAAATTCGAGCGGAAAGAGCTCTTTGATGAAGAGTGTCGGGATGGCGGTTATCATGGCCCAGGCCGGTTTCTTCGTTCCCGCCGCTGCCATGAAGTTCCATCTCTTCGACAAACTCTTCACCAGAATCGTCAGCAAGGACAACCTCTACAAAGGTCTCAGCACATTCGCCATAGAGATGATGGAGCTCAAAAACATATTCAACCGCGCTTCGAAAGGGTCGCTGGTACTAGGAGACGAGATCAGCCACGGAACGGAGACCGAGTCCGCGGTGGCGATAGTGGCGAGTGCCCTCAAGCGACTCTATGAACTTGACGCCATCTTCATAGTGGCAACCCACCTACACAGACTGAAGGAGTTGAAGATAGTAAACGAGATGGAGGGGGTCATCTTCCTCCATCTGGGGGTAGAGTATGACGAGGAGAGAGACAGGCTTCTATACAACCGCAAACTGACTCCTGGGTCCGGAAGCACGCTTTACGGCCTGGAATTTGCGAAATCTCTGCATATGGACAGAAGCTTCATAGAGACCGCATACGCCGTCAGGGAGTCGCTGGGAGAGGAAGAGGGGAAGCTGAGCCGGCTCAAAAAGAAGAGGAGAAGCCGCTACAACAAGGAGCTCTATCTAAGCAGCTGCGCCCTTTGCGGTGCTCCGGTAGAAGAGGTGCACCATATAGCTCCGCAGGCGGAGTCCGACAAGCACGGCCGTATAGGCCACTTTCACCAAAACCACAAATACAACCTGATTCCCCTGTGCAAAAAACACCACAGACTCGTACATGAAGGGAGAGTCACGATACAGGGCTTCGTCATGACGGATGAGGGGTTACAGCTTCGGTATATGGAAAATGATGTATAATCATACAGTTTTCCGATCGAGTTTAACGTAAAACCCAAATCTCGAAATAGAATAGTTTGAAAACGTTGTGATGCTTGTAATCAGGCGGTTTCGGGAAAGTTTGAGGCGCACCCGTCAGGTGCGTCGACGGTTTTCCCGGAAGTGCATGGCTGCAACGGTCGTGACGGGTTCTTCTATCTCTATTTCGGGATTTGGGTAAACAAGGAGCCTTCATGAATCTTCCGATTATCGACATACCAGTCAAGCTGCCGTTCGATGTGCCTCTCCTGGTGCACCCGATATTCGTTCACTTCGCAGTGGCGATCCCTATAATCGTTCTGCTTATAGAGCTTATAAACCTGAAGGCGAAGAAGCCTGCGGTCAGTGTAACGTCGCTATTTCTTCTTACGCTGGCCGTCATAGTCTATGCCGGAGCCTTCTTTACCGGCAAGGCCGACGGTTCGGAAGCCTTCTCTCTGCTTACTCCGGAAGCGAAAGAGGAGCTGAAGTTTCACAAACTGCTGGGAACATACCTTGTCTACGGTACACCCGTGCTGCTTCTTCTCAAAGCCGGAGCGATGGCGATAAGAAGAGCATGGGCGAGGAACACTTTCATAGTTTTTCTGCTGATCTTCATAGCGGTTCTTTTGAAGCAGGGAAAAGATGGAGGGGAACTGGTCTACGAGTATGGCGTAAACGTGAAACCGGTTATGAGTTTGCAGGATAGACTCGACGATATGGAGTTCGATATGGAAGATCTGAAAGAGGAGCTTCAGAAGGCGAAAGCGGAGTGTGCCGATAAAAACATGGCCGCTCCGGCTGCTGAAGAGGGCAATGTTACCGCCCCCGCCCCCGTCATTGTACCTTCCTCTCCCGCAGAGCCTGCAGCGGAGCCTGCAGTTTCCGAGAAGCCGGCCGAGGAGAACGCCAGCGCCGTTCCATCCTACCGGGAGTCTGAGCCCGTTAAGATGAACAACAGCTCACCGGTGCCGATTCCCACCCACTGATGGCTCAAAAAAGGGCGCTCCCTTTCATTCTCCCAGCCCGCCTCGACGAGCGGGCACGCCTGAAACAGCTCAGGCGCTATAAAATAAAACCATCAAACATAGCGAAAATATATGAAGCCGACGGCTGGATTCTCTATATACCCACGAAAAAGAGCTTTTTCAAACTTCCCAAAGAGATGATACCCGGTCGTGAACTGGAACACCGCATAAAGAGGATTCACGACTACATCGAAGAGTATAGGAGCCTGATAGATCTGGAGCGCAGGGCGGAGATGGATGCGCAGAGAAACGAGATCCGCACTCTGAGCGGGCGCGAAAGGGAGGTTTACGGCCGGGCCATACTGGGACTAAAAGGGCGCGGCGAAGGCATGAAGTTCGACCTTTTCATCGTGCGCTTCAGTCGAGACAAGGTGATAGATACAGAGATAGGCAGCGGCGACATAGTCCTGATAAGCCGGGGAGAGCCTCTCAAAAGCGACCTTACGGCCACCGTGATGTCTGTTGCGAAAAACTATATAGAGGCGGCATTTTCACAAAAGCCGCCTGCATGGGTAAGGAGTGAAGGGATAAGGGTCGACCTCTATGTCAACGATATCACTTTCAAAAGGATGGAGAGCAATCTCGAAAAGATGCGCCATATAAAAGCTCCCTATTCCGACGTGAGAGATATCGTTTTGGGACTGAAAAGCGCCTCGAAAAGCGCAACGACCGAAATAGAGGCCTTCAACGGCGATCTCAACGAAACTCAGCTCGAGGCCGTCTCTTCGGCCCTGGGCGGCAGTGAAACGGTACTCATTCACGGTCCGCCCGGTACGGGAAAGACAACCACGGTAACCGAAGTTATAGTTCAGGCGGTTAAAAGGGGGCAGAGAGTCCTGGCGTCCGCCGATTCGAATGTCGCTGTAGACAATATGCTCAGAAAGCTTTCGAAGGTAGAAGGTCTCAACTTGGTCCGGATAGGGCACCCGGCAAGGGTGGGAGAGGGGCTGGAGCGTTATGCGCTGTTCACCCTTATGGAAAACGATCCGGCCAACGCGGAGATAAGAGAGCTTGTCGAGGAGGTACGTGAGCATATAGAGGCGAGAAACGTTCACTCCAAACCGACTCCGGCCCGTCTGCGCGGAATGTCGAGAGAGAGAATAAGAACCCTGGCAGCCTCAGGCAGGAGTTACCGCGGTGTAGATACTGCGACTATCAGGTCCATGGCCCGGTGGATAGCGGAGGATGAGAAGGTTCAGAGGCTCTTTGAGAGGATTCGCGCACTCGAGGAGGCGACGGTGCGGCGGATCGTCACCCGGGCCGATGTCGTTCTCTCTACAAACGGGATGGTCGGCTCCGAAGCGCTCGAGGGGATATATTTCGATCTTGCCGTCATAGACGAAGCGAGCCAGCAGATGGAGCCCTCTACGCTGCTGCCGATGTTGAGGGCGCCCAGAGCGGTCCTGGCGGGTGATCACCGGCAGCTTCCCCCGACCGTTTTGAGCGGTCTGGATATTCTCAGAGACTCACTCTTTGAGAGGTTGATGCAGGCGGGAGGCATCGTCTCCACGATGCTGGGGGTACAGTACAGGATGAACGGGACGATAATGGATTTTCCAAATACTCTTATGTACGACGGTCTCCTCGAGGCGGACCCTTCCGTGGCCGGCCGCATACTGAAGCTCGAAAGGGTTCCGTCCGACCCTTTCCAGAGGAGTCTTATCGAGCCGGAAAAAGCTGTCACCTTCATCGATACACCCTCCGTCGATGCCGACGAGAGACTCAGGCCGCGCTCCACCTCATACGAGAACGAGTTCGAAGCCGGACTGGTTACTTCGGCCGTTAAATCTCTTGTAGAGTGCGGTGTGAAGGAGGGAGATATAGGGATAATAACCCCCTACCTCTCGCAGGTGAAGCTGATCAGAGAGATGCTGGAGAGAGAGGATCTGCAGTGTGAAGTAAGGAGCGTCGACGGTTTCCAGGGGAGAGAGAAAGAGGTTGTAATTATATCCTTCGTGCGCTCCAACCTGGCCCGGGAGATAGGTTTCGTAAAGGATAGCCGCCGGCTGAACGTCGCGATGACACGAGCAAAAAGCAAGCTCATTATGATAGGAAACCGCACTACGCTGGAGCCCAATACCCCTTTCGACAGACTCTTCGAGTGGCTGGAAAAGGAGGTGGGAGCCTCTCTGCTTAAGGCCCCCGCTAGTTAAACAGAGACGTAAAATCATCCAGAAAGAGACTGCGCTACGCTCCTTTTAAAGCTTCAGGTGGTGCAGGGGACGGCCAGTCCCCGCCAAATAGCGGGCTTTGCCACTTTTGCGAATTTGGATTAATGACGGGTATTAAGCTCAATCGGAATCATTATCTCGAAATCTGTGATTTCGAAGCTTTAGGGGGGTGCAGGGGACGGTCAGTCCCCGCCAAATAGCGGGCTTTGCCCGCTATTTGTTTAAATTAATAGAACCGGTGTATCTCCTCCATCAGATTATCGAGAGTGATATGTTCACCCCCTTCGTGTAAAAATTCGTTCAGAGCCTTTTCGCTGGCCTCCATGCCTCCCTCTTTCTCTATTTCGGTCAATCTTTTATAGAGGGGGTCGAGTACCTTTTTGATGTGGGGCGAGACCATCTTCCTGTAGGCCCTGTACCCTTTGATCTCTTTCGTGTTTATATCCCGTATTATCTCGAAATGGGTAAAGACCCAGTAGTATCGACCGTCTTTGGCCATATTTTTGATGACGGCGGTTATATTGTGGCCGCTGCGGATACGATCCCACAATATTTTGAAAATGATTTTGGGCATATCGGGATGGCGTACTATATTGTGGGGCTGCCCGATAAGCTCATCTTTGGAGTAGCCCGATATTTCGGCGAAGTAGTCGTTACAGGCGACTATGTTACCGTGTATATCGGTCTCGCTTTCGATATATTTGCTGTTGTCCAGAACTATCTCTACATCTATCGGCATCGGTCTTTGTTGAGCCATTGTCTCTCCTTATGCTTCATTTTCCAATATTGTAGCCAATTTTGGAGCTGGCGGACGCCAAAGGCCATTGAAAAAGCCAATATTATAAGCATTATAATTTTTTCGTAAAGAATCTGGGGTGATTTCAAGAAAAATTAACACTAAATTAACTATTATTCTAATATGCAGTTTGAATTTTTTCATTAATAGAAAAATTCAGCCTGTCAATTCAGGAAATATTAAGGAGGTAGCATGGGTTCAATCATCAAGAAGCTATCTATGGTAGCTATCGGAACGATGGTTGGCGTGTCAATGGCTTCCGCGGCTTCTGAGCTTGAAAAAGTGATGAAGGAGCGCGGTTTGACGCAGCAGGATCTGCTCGCGGCGGCCAAGACCTATACGCCAAGCGGCGGAAGGGACAAATATATAGTTTTCAGTTCGGGCGGGCAATCCGGGCAGGTTATAGTATATGGAGTCCCTTCTATGCGTATTTTGAAGTATATCGGTGTCTTTACCCCGGAACCGTGGCAGGGGTGGGGATATGACGACGATACGAAAAAGATCTTGAAGCAGGGTTGGATACGCGGAAAAGAGATTACATGGGGTGATACCCACCACCCGGCAATCTCTGAAACGAACGGTCGCTACGACGGCAAATGGCTTGTCATAAACGACAAGGCGAACCCGCGTCTGGCCGTTATCGATCTTTCGGACTTCGTTACCAAACAGATCGTGGTTAACCCGATTTTCAAATCGGACCACGGCGGCGCCTTCTTCACTCCCAACAGCGAGTATATTCTCGAGGCGTGCCAGTATGCGGCACCGTTCGACAACAACTACCATCCGATTGAAGAGTACAAAGAGACTTATCGCGGCGGTGTGACGGTATGGAAATTCGACCACAAGAAGGGCAGGATCATTCCTGAAAAATCTTTCACGATCGAGATGCCGCCCTATATGCAGGATCTCTCCGATGCCGGTAAAGAGGCGAGCTACGGCTGGGGCTTCACCAACTCCTTCAACTCCGAGATGTATACGGGCGGTATAGAGAAGGGTCTTCCGCCGTTTGAAGCTGGTATGAGTAGGAACGATACCGACTTCCTTCATGTATACAACTGGAAGAAGCTGGCCAAACTTGCCGAAAACCCGAAGAATGTAAAAGTGATAAACGGGCACAGGGTCATTCCGATCGAAGTGGCGGTCAAAAACGATGCGCTCTTCCTCATTCCGGAGCCCAAATCTCCCCACGGAGTCGATGTGAGCCCGGACGGAAAGTATATCGTTGTATGCGGTAAGCTCGATACTCATGCGACTGTATACAGCTGGGAAAAAATCCAGAAACTTATCAAAAACCGCGACTATGCCGGAAAAGACCCCTGCGGTATTCCGATTCTAGATCTCAAAAAAGCGGCTCACTGCCAGGCGGAACTCGGCCTTGGACCACTCCACAACCAGTATGGACCGAAGTGGAAGACGGAAGGCGAAATATACACCTCTTTGTATGTCGACAGTCAGGTCGTAAAATGGAACTACCTGCAGTGTAAAGTGGAAGACCGTGTCAATGTCAACTACAACATCGGACATCTGTGCGGAATGGAGGGTAAGACTGAAGATCCGCAGGGTGAATATATCATCGCTCTGAACAAACTGGCGATCGACCGCTTCAATGAGATAGGACCTCTGCATCCGCAGAACCACCAGCTTATAGATATAAGCGGCAAGAAGATGCAGCTTCTGTACGATATGCCTCTGCCTCTCGGAGAGCCGCACCAGGCGGTTGCTATCAGGGCAAGCAAGCTTCATACGCATGTACGCTACAAAATGGGCACCAATCCGTTTACCGGAAAGACTCATGAAGGGAAGACTCTGGCAGGGCAGGAGAAGATTGTCCGTAAAGGGAACCATGTATATGTCTACGGAACTGTGGTGCGATCTCACATCAACCCCGAACATGTCAATGTCAACCTCGGCGATACCGTTACATTCTACCTGACAAACCTGGAGCGTGCGGAAGATGAGACACACGGATTCACGGTGGATCAGTACAACGTTCACGCTTCGCTCGAACCGGGCAAAACGGTGGCTCTTACATTCAAAGCCGACAGAGAGGGAGTGTTCCCCTACTACTGTACCGAGTTCTGTTCGGCACTGCACCTGGAGATGATGGGTTATCTGACTGTTAAAGATCCGAACAAGAAGTATGTCTCAGCACAGAAGCTGAAGATGGCGAAGATGTCTCCGGAAGAGCTCAAGAAAGAGTATGACAAGATCGTAGCGACAAATGCCGCAACCGACAAAGTCATCCAGAGTGTCGTCAAGTTCCTCAAAGAGAACCATTACGAGAAGTATCCTACGATAAAAGCTCTTGTGCAGGATGCGCTCGACCAGTACGGCAAGATTCCTGAACAGAAGAAGAAAGCCGACGAGTATTACAAGAAGGGTGATCTCGAAAAAGCAATTCTCTTTGAAAATATGATCTGGCAGTATATGGTCAAGACGGCGGATGTCGGTATCCGTGCACGCGACCTTCTTATCAGAAAAGTTGCGACTCCTATGAGTGAAGCCGCAAAAAGAGGAGAAGTAGCCTTTAACGAGGGAGGCTGCGGCGGTTGTCACGTCATCGGAAAAGTTAGCTCCGGACCTGACCTTACAGGTGTTCTCCAGCGCCATGAGAACGGAGAGCAGTGGGTTTACAACTTCATCAAGAACCCTGAAAAGATGTACAAAGATCCGTATGTCAAGTCGATGATCGACTACTTCAATCTGCGAATGCCCAACCAGGGTATGAGCGACCAGGAAGTTAAAGATATCATCGAGTACTTCAAATGGGTTGACGAAAACGCCAACCTCTTCTGATGCAATATGGGATCGGGATAACAATCCCGATCCCTCTCCCAAAAGGGAAACATTACCGCAATTGCATATAAAAGTATTTTTTCAATTAATTAATAATATAATTTTCAGGAATAATATTGATTTCAGTCAAAATATTTTTACATGTAGTTGGGGTATAATCTACTAATTCCCGAATGAAAGGAACTTCTTATGAAAAATTCACTGGTCAAATCTAGGATTTTTACCTTGATTGCACTGGGAATTCTGCTTTACTGGTTCGTGATTCCGGCCGTATTGACCCACAATGTAGTCGAGTTGGCCAGAATCGGCAAGGCGGATGAGATTCCGGCTATCTCCTATAAAGTCTGGAACTACTACAGCAAAGGGCAGTATGTCAGCAACACCGCTCCGAAAGATGCGGTGGGAGATCTGAAAAAGATGATAGAGGAAGATGCGGAGCTTTTTGTAGTCACCGCTCCCATATGGTATGTGGCGCTGGAGGCTCCCAACTATCCAAAAGAGACGTTCCCGGAAGGGATTCCGGTCTATTACCATTTCGACGGTTTCAGCGGCGATGTGCATGAGATGAATACGATCAACCACTATATCGGGATGGATCCTATGGAGAGGGGCGCGCCGTATCTGAGGGCACTTGCACCGTACGCGCTCGTCTTCGTTGCTCTTTTGATGGTCTACTACATTCTGTACGACTCGAAAATATTGGATCTGCTGATGCTGATACCAGTATTTCTGCCGCTTATCTTTCTGGGTTTTTATGCCTACTGGCTCTACTGGTTCGGCCACCATATGCACTCATGGGGAGCTTTCAAGATAAAACCGTTCATGCCGACGGTCTTCGGTGACGGAAAGGTTGCGCAGTTTACTACGCACTCCTACCCGACGACCGGTTTCTGGCTTCTTCTGGCCATCTCCCTCTTCTCTCTTCTTGCGATCATCTCCAAACGCAAAGCACGCAGGCAGAGAGCAGAGGCGGCATAGGGGGAGCGTTGTGGCTAGAGCCGGTTTTCTGATTCTTTTCGCTCTATCACTTGCGTACTCCAATGTACTGCAGGAGGCGATAGACCGTGCCGAACCGGGGTCCAGGCTCGAACTTCCGGCGGGGGAGTACCGGGGCAATATCCTGATCGAGAAGCCCCTGATAATCGACGGTATAGACAGAGGTGCTAAGATTGTGGGTGATGGGAACGGGACGGTCATAAAGATCAGAAGCTCCTATGTTACGTTGAAAAACCTTACCATCGTGGGAAGCGGAAGCGAGCATCAATCCATCGATGCCGCTGTCTCCGTTAAGAAGGCTGATCACGTCACAATAGACAACTGCAAAATAGACGACTGTCTGTTCGGTATAGACCTGGAGCAGGTGAGCAACTCGTCCGTAACCCGTAACTGGATTCGCTCCAAGCCGTACTCACTGGGCCTGAGGGGCGACGCGATCAGGCTCTGGTACAGCAATGACAACAACATAAGCGGGAACCATGTTACGCACTCTAGGGATGTAGTTGTCTGGTACTCCCACGGCAATACCATTGCAGATAATTTCGGGGAGTACAGCCGCTATTCGCTCCACTTCATGTATACGGGAAGGAATGATGTGCTGAACAACAGGTATGAGCACAACTCTGTAGGTATATTTTTCATGTACTCCAGGGATACCGTTGCGATAGGCAATATAATAAAGAACTCGCTGGGGACCACAGGCCTGGGAATCGGGCTCAAAGATGCGAGTAATTTCGTCATAAAGGACAATACCGTAATCTATTGTGCAAGAGGGCTCTATATCGACCGTTCGCCCTATGAGCCCGATCAGAACAATACGATCACTGGCAACAGAATAATATACAACTCCGAGGGGATCCATTTCCACTCACTGAGCATAGCGAACAATATCGTAGGCAACATCTTCAAGGGGAATATAGAAAATGTGGTTGACGATGACGAGAACCTGATGCACTCGTCGCAGAACCACTGGGACGGAAACTACTGGGATGACTACGAAGGATTTGACAAAGACAGGGACGGTGTAGGAGACACCCCGTATACACTATATTACTATGCGGACAGAATGTGGCTTCTCAACCCAAATGTCAAATTCTTTTACGCTTCGCCGGTAATTACGATTATGAATTTTCTTGCCAAACTGGCACCTATTTCGGAACCTGTGAAACTGCTGAGCGATGCTCATCCGGTCATGTTTGAAAAAGATCTAGAAAGAGGGGTAGCACGATGACACCTGAAGAGAAGAAGAGGCGTAAATTTATCCAGCAGATCTCCGGCCTGGGAGTGTTGGGCCTGGTCGCCGCCGCCGGAATCGTCGGTGGGCCGTATCTAAAACCGGCAGAGCCTCGCCTAAGGCCCCCGGGAGCCGTGGAAGAGGATGAGTTTCTCGGGCTCTGTATAAAGTGCGGACAGTGCCTGCAGGTATGCCCCTACGACTCCATACTTTTGGAGGATATAGACGGCAAGGCCGGAGTCGGTATGGCCTATATAGAGCCTAGAGAACGCGGATGCTACCTTTGTGAAGCGTTTCCGTGCATTCTTGCATGCCCGAGCGGTGCACTCGATCATGAACATGACAGTATCGAATATGTCCATATGGGTATAGCTCTGGTCCACAACCCTGACGGATGTCTGGCGAAAATCGGCAAACCGGTTCCTGATGAGGGGATAGACCGAATATATGACCATACAAAAGTTCTGACAGAGGCCGAACGCAGCAGCAGAAAAGTGGAGATCGATCCGAACGATCCGGAGAAGGTGAAGCTGCAGAAGGAGCTTCTTGTAAAACTTGAAAAACATCGCGGCGAGGAGTCCTGTACGATATGTGCCGATATGTGCCCTTTCCATCCCGACCATACGCTCGCGATAGGAATGGTCGCAGCCGATGGTGGCGGTATGCTTCCCGAGATCAGAGAGGCGTGCAACGGGTGCGGGGCGTGTGTCGAACTCTGCCCGGTCGATGTCATAAAGATCATTCCGCGCAAGAGCTACGCGGATATTTACAAAACTTAGGGGGAGTAGATGCATAAAGTAGTTCTATTGTTGCTTGCAGGGCTGATGATGGCGGCTTTGAGCGGATGCGGGGAGAAAAAAGATGAGAAGAGTCTGGAGAGTGCATCCCCTTCCGGAGAGATTAAAGTTACACCGGGTGCCGTGAAGAAGAGTTCAGGAGAAGAGGCCTCCAAAGAGAACACGGGTGAGTTCTACTACTCATATAACAAGGAGAAGGGAGAGGAAGCTCCGGAGCAGAAGCGACGCACGACGATAGATGCCTATCTTCATATACGCTCTCCCTATGAGCGTGTTATGGTGACTATGATGATCAACAAATTGAGCAGAGATTTCATAGTCAAGTGTTCACCGTGTCACGACGACTATGCCAACGGTGTCATAGGACCGTCGCTTCTGGGAAAAGACGGGGCATACATATATGAACGTATGGTTGAATTCAAAAGCGGCAGTAAGAAGAATGTGCTGATGAAGGAGCTGCTTGCGGGAATGGACGACGAGAAGCTCAGAAGCATAGCCGATGAGATTGCCGAGTTCAACCGACAGATTCAAGAACTTAGAAAAGGACAACAATGATAAGACATATTATTGCCGCGATAGCTACACTACTGGCGCTCTGGGCGGTCGTTTTCATGATACAACTCGACAAGAAGGCCGAGAGGTTCAGGCAGATTCATGAGATAATCGAAAAGTCGAAAGAGGTGCCTATTCAAACGGCGGAGAGAGTAGAGCCTACGAAGCAGCCGCAGGTATCGGCTGCACAGGAGGCGAAAGAGGAGGAAGACGAGGTCGCCAAAAAGCTGAAGGCGCTCAAGGAGCGTGCCGGAAGTGCGATGGCGTTCAAGGTTAGCCCGCTCTATAAACAGAAGTGCTCCTCGTGCCACGGCGTCAACGGAGAGGGTGCGATAGGTCCGAGGCTTATCGGAAAGAGCGAAGCGGAGGTCTACGACGCACTTACGAGCTTCAAATCCGGGAAGCGCAAAAACTACGTAATGTACGGGCTCCTCTCCAAAATGAGTGATGAAGATATCAAAGCTCTCAGCAAAGAGATAGGAACGTTCAAAGAGAAACTGGATGCGGCCGACAGATAGGTATCCGCATCCCGCAAGGATAGATAATGGATAGATACAACAGCAGTATAAGAGAGATCATACGTGCACCGTTTCTCTCGACCTTCTACTACAGAAGCAAGAGCGGAGGTATACGTCCCACATGGAGATTCTGGCGCTGGATAAGTGTAATCGTTATAAATATAGCTTTTTTCATATCCTATCATGTAGATGTCCAGCTGCTCGAAGGCACGATGAACGGTTCGCGCCTTCTGGGCTTTCACCTGATCGACCTCTTTACAGTCATAGAGACTTTTGCGGCGACACACAAACTGCATACGAACATGATTATAGGCTCCGTAACCATTGCAGTTTTCTATCTGCTCGTGGGCGGGAAGAGTTTCTGCGCCTGGGCCTGCCCCTACGGCGTAGTAAGTGAAATAGGGGAGCATATTCACCAGAAGCTGGTTTCCCGGAAGTGGATAAAAGAGCGTCACTGGGATCCGAGAATACGCTTCGCATTCTGGGCCGTCATACTCTTTGTCACTTTCGTCGACGGCTATCTGGTTTTCGAAGTGATAAACCCTATCGGAATTTTGAGCCGTTTTATCGTATACGGCTGGAGCCTTGCGATCGTATGGGTTGTAGTGATTCTGCTTTTCGAGATATTCTACTCCAGGAGGATGTGGTGCAGATATATATGCCCTGTCGGTACCACATACAACTTCCTCGGCTGGGTTAGCACCACCAAAGTGCAGTGGGATATGGAGAAGTGCGACCATTGCGGCGCATGTCTGGATGCCTGTTTCGAAAACCATGTCATAGAGTTCACGAAGCCCAAATATGACAAAGAGCGCAAAGAGAAGGGTATCGACAAGCAGCTTGTAATCAACGGAGACTGCACTCTGTGCGCCAGATGTTTTGACGTTTGCCATACAGATGCGTATAATTACACATTCAGACTCAAAGATCTGGTTTAAGGGAGAGGCGTGAAGATTGTAGAAGCGCGGAACGTGACCAAGAGATTCATGGGAGCCAAAGTGCTCGATGATGTCTCTCTCGATATAGGGTTGGGGGAGAGAGTTGCGATGATGGGTCCCAACGGAGCGGGAAAGACGACGCTGGTGCGTGCAATTCTGGGATTTTACCATCTCGACGGCGGTACCGTCCGTGTAAACGGCTACAACCCCGTCGAAGAGCGGACCAGGGTTCTGGAAAATATAGGCTTCATACCGCAGCTTCCGCCGCCTGTAAAGCTGAGTGTATCGGAGCTGCTCACTTTCGTGCACAGAAGTACCGGGGCCGGGAAAGAGCAGATTACGGCACAGGCGGAGGCTATGGAGCTGGATATCAAAAGGCATATCGACAAACCCTTTTTCAAACTCTCGGGCGGTATGAAGCAGAAGC
This sequence comes from Hydrogenimonas sp., assembly GCA_003945285.1. NCBI lineage: Bacteria > Pseudomonadati > Campylobacterota > Epsilonproteobacteria > Campylobacterales > Hydrogenimonadaceae > Hydrogenimonas > Hydrogenimonas sp. The sequence continues at coordinate 1,660,899 of AP019005.1, read as the reverse complement.
TGCTGATAGCAATAGCACTGGCGAAGCGGAGCCGTCTGCTGGTATTCGACGAACCTACGGCTAACCTCGACCCTAAGGCGAGGGAGCACTTCTACAAGCTGCTGAATTCTCTTGATTACGAACACTCCACCATCTTCATTACCCATCGTCTTGAAGAGGTGGAGGGTCTGGTGAACCGAAAAATTTATATGGATCTAGGAAAGGTGGTTGAAGATGAGAAGATTTGAATGGATGGTGCTGCTGCTGCTCTCTTTCACTTTCATGGCCGGTTTCGGAGGTTGTGAAAAGAAGGATTGGCGCGTTCCGGAGAAGATGCACTGGGACCGTGATATGTGCGAGCGTTGCAAGATGGCCGTTAGCGACAGGAACTATGCAGTTGAGGTTGTAGATCCGAAAACACACAAGCACTACAAGTTTGACGATATCGGCTGTGCACTTCTCTGGTTCAAAGAGAACGGATACGGATGGATGAAGGATGCCGTAATATGGGTGAACGATGCGAAAACCGGAGAGTGGATAGATGCGAAAAAGGCCTATTACACAACCGGAAACGTAACACCTATGGGATTCGGGTTTGCGGCATACAAAAGCCCGGATGAAGCCGGCGGCAAAGAGACGATAGGTTTCGATGAGGTTATTGAACGGGTCCTGAAGCGGGGCAGGTAGATGAAGAATCTGGGGCTCGTAGCGTACCTGGACATAAAAGAGAGCCTCAGGGCGAGGTGGTTTTATGTCTACGCCTTCGTCTTCGGCGGTCTTATGGGGCTCTTCTTCATAAGCGGTATAACCGACTCCGTAGTGATGGGGTTTACCGGTCTGAGCAGGCTGCTTCTTGTGTTTATACAGGTTACCATTATAATTCTTCCTATCTTCATACTCATTACGACGGTAAAGTCGATATCAAGCGACCGTGAGAGCAATGTGCTGGAGTATATGCTCTCATTTCCGATCTCTTTGAAGGAGTACTACTGGGGGAAACTTCTCGGCCGCTTCGTCACCGTCTTTTTCCCGGTTATAGTGGCCCTATTCGTCGGTGTCGCATGGGGACTTTTCAAGGGGGGAGAGATGCCGTGGGGGATGATAACGCTCTACTCCGCGCTTATCTTCTCGATATGCAGCGTCTTTTTGGGTATAGCTTTCCTGATATCTACCGTGGTAAAATCGCACGACGTGGCCCTGGGCCTCTCTTTTACCGTCTGGATCGTCCTGCTCGCCTTCATAGATGTCGCGCTGATAGGGCTCATGATGCAGAACCGAGTCTCCGATGAGATCATTTTGACCATAGCCATGCTCAATCCGCTCGAAGCGTTTCGCATAGGCGCTATCGCACTTTTCGATCCGGAGCTGACCGTCATAGGCCCGGTGGCCTACTATCTGCTCGACTCGTTGGGACACACTTTTTTGATGCTCTATGCGGTGTTGTACCCGATAGTGCTCGGAATCATCTTCGCCCTTTTGGGGTATGTGGCCTTTAGAAAGAGAGATCTTTTGTAACGACAGCGGATGTTGCCCAAACGTCGTAACATCATCAGGTGAAAAAAGGAGACCCTCTATGAGAAGAGTTTTTCTTCTGTTTGCCGCACTGTCCGTGTTGGCTCTTTACGGATCCGAAAGCGGGTGGGGAGATACGCCCAACAAGCTGGATCCCGTATATCAGCTCAGTGTTGACAAATATCCGAAGTTTCAGTCGGAAATGGTTCTGAAAAACGGAAAGAAGATCCGTTTCTGCTGTGTAAAGTCCATGTTGCACTTTTTCTTCAGCCCGTACAGATATCCGGAGTATGGAGTCAAAGATAGCGGGCAGATCGACAGAATGTACGTAAAAGATTATCTCGACGGCAGCAGTATAGATGCCAAAAAGGCGTGGTATGTCTTCGGCAGCCGTCTCGTAGGTCCGCATGGAGACGACCTCATACCGCTCTCGTCCAAAACACGTGCCGAACTCTTTGTGAAAAGATACGGCGGAACAAGAGTAATGGAGTTTGGAAAGCTTTCAGCCGGTCTTGTACGCTATCTGGATATGTAGGCGGAGGATCGCAGAGGCTGTGAGAAGAGCGCTATCGCCGCTGACGGTCACATTGATGCTTCTTGCGGCGGCGCCGTTTTGCGTGGCGGGGTCCGCAGACGGCTTCGGTTACGACAAGTGTCCCGTCTGCGGTGCTTTTGTCTATAAACACCCCGAAAAGGCCGCTTTTATATACTATGAGAAGAGCGGAAAAATGAGATACCTCGCCTTCGACGGTGCAGCGGATATGATGAAGTTCTACCTTGAGCCGAACCGCTGGGGCGATTTCGGAAATATCAAGATGCATATATTGAAGATTGTCGTAAGAGACCACTCTTCAAAAAAGCCGATCCTGGCGAAACGTGCATGGTATGTATATATCGCCGCTCCCGGCAAGAAGGGTCTGAAAGTGGAGTTGGTACCCTTTGAAACAAAGCAGGCCGCCGAAGAGTTCAAAGATAGCCGTAACGGCAAAATAGTTTTGAGGTTCGGTGAGATCTCGAAGAGAGTGCTGTACGCAGAAGAGTAGAATCCGGGTTTAAAGCACGGGTCGGCAGAAGCTGTGCGAAGGTGCGATCTGCCCTTTGGGAGGCGGGTTTGCTGCTACTGTGGAGTAGGTATAGTATAGTGATGTTACGCAAACCCCGCCCGGTGTGCAGGTTTTGCGTAACATCAGTAAAGGAGATCGAGTGAAGTTCAAATCTGTAATTAAGGCGAAGCCGCTGGGCGGATGGTATATAGAGCTGACCGACGAACAGACCGGAATGAGTGTGGTGTGCGATACGATAGAGGAGTATATGAACAAAATAGAGGAGATGGGGGCGGAGTACGGTCCCGATATCGAGGTTGAGTGGAGCCAGGGCGAGGGTGTCATTCCCGCCTATATAAACGAGATAAGAGGGCTGATGCGCGAGTACCAGGAGAATATGGGTCTCTCCGAAGGGTAGGCGCTCAGCCCCCTTTTTTGCCTCTGAAGAGTATAGGTCCGAAACGGGCTCCCCATACACAAAAGAGCACTATCCACATAGCCGCCGAGAGGTCGAACAGCCACTGCAGATCGAGGCCGAGGCCCATGGCGAGAGAGTAGCTGAAGCGTGCCAGGACTACAGCTTCGGTGAACCAGAAAAGTGCTATCGTCAACCTGTCTGCGTGCGGGACCTGTCCGGAGTGTCCCAGGGTGACCCTGGTGCCGAACCCTATGAGTATGGTAACCATAAAGCCGATTGCGGCAAGGTGCATTCCGCCGAAAACGAAAGAGGTCTGCATCCATACCCGGGCCAGCGTCGTAACGGCATCTATCAGTAGAGCCGCCGGAAGCCAGAAGAGGCCCATGTGCAGAATCCAAAGTATCGCCGGAGAGCTGAAAACCGGGAGCTTCCAGCCCAGAAACTCCTTGAGAAGATAGAGGGCCAGCACCAGTGTGACCGCCGCATCCATCAGATCTGACCCGACGGCAATAAAGATCGTTTTCAGCGCCAGTGCAGCATAGACGAGGGGAAGAAAGTAGGTCGGTTTATCCGCCATTACGTGACTGAAGAAGGGTATCATCCTCTGTGCTACCGTAAATGTGAGGAATATAAGGTAGAGATAGAAGCCGCCGCTGTATAGCCCGTTTTGCCACTGAAGATCGATCCCGAGCAGATCGAGTGCAAGAGCGGCAACGAAGAGCAGATGTACGGCCAGGCCGGTCAGGTGGGCTATGAGCAGCCAGAATGGATCTCTCTTTTCCGGGGAGCCGCCCGCCAGATATATCTGCCTGAAGTTGCTGACTACCAGAGCGTGTCCGGCGAGGATAAGGGCCGTTCCGGCGAGTGCGGCAGGTGCGTAGAAGAGCGCTCCGATAAAAAAGAGTACTCCCCCAGTTTCATATATGCCGAAAAGTTTCAGGTAGATCTGCCGCGGAACCGGTGCGCTCATACAAAAACGCGGAAAAGTGGTCAGTAAAAACCCGTGAAAAAAGTGGCTGATGACTATATAGATCATGGAGTAGGCGTGAAAGAAGGTTGTATCGATAGTGAAAGGGAGTATTCCCCTGTATCCCGCCGTAAAAAAGAGCATGGCCAAAACCGCCCATACGATACCGGTGAGAAAGAAGGGCTGGTGCGGTTGTGACAGAAAGTATGAAAAGAGGGGGCTCTTCTTTGACGCCTCTTTCGGCTGTTGCATCGCTGTTTTCCTTGGAGTACTGTTTTGAAAAACGCAATTGTAGCGAAAAATCAGTCCCAGACCATATCGCTAACTTCGTTCCGCCTTTCCGTCTCGCTGTTGTCGGGCCTCTCCGCTTCAGCGATTTCATCGGGTTTTACTATCTCGGAAAGAGGGATCGGCTTTCCGAAATGGTATCCCTGTACGAAATCTATGCCGATTTCTCGGACCGTATTGTAGATCGATTCATCCGCCACGAATTCCGCGACGGTTTTCATGTTGTAGCTATTTGCCAGTTTATGGATGATCTCAGCAAACTCTTTCGAGTCGGCATCTGTGTCTATCTTCTTTATGAAAGAGCCGTCTATTTTTATGTAGTCGACTTTCAATTTGAGTATTTTGGCGAAGTTTGAGTAGCCGGAACCGAAATCGTCTATGGCGATCTTCACCCCGTACTGTTTCACCCTCTGGATAAAGGCGCTTAAATCATCGTAGTTCGTAGTCTCTTCAGACTCCAGAAGCTCGAATGTCACATGGTTGCTGAAGGCGGACATGGCGATCCTGTCCATGATGTAGTCCCTGGTCGGCCGGTGATGGATATCGTCGGCGGACAGATTGATACTAAGGTGCAGACCGTGCTCTTCTATGCTTTCCATCGCTTTGTCGAAGATGATTTTCGTAAGTTCGGAGTAGAGCTTGATCTGTTTAGCAAGTGTGATAAAGTGGGCCGGAGGTATTACCAGACCGTTTTCGTCCACCAATCTGGCCAGTACTTCGTATTTGAAAACTTTTCCGGTCCGTGCATCGAAAATAGGCTGATAGTAGGGAACAATCCTGTCATCTTTTATAGCTTTGCTCAAGACTTTTGTCATAGTGATATTTTCGAGATACCTCTGCTTCTTTATGATGTTCTCACTGTATACCACGAGGCTTTCAGACGAGTTTTTCGCCTTTTTCAGAGCCATATCCGCTTTTGTCAACGGCTGTTCCTCATCTATACAGACACCTATGGAGGCTTGAAGAATGAAACTTCCGTTCTCATCGGTATAGTGGAATTCCCGAGCCAGTTCGGCAACCCGTTTGACCATAGCCAGAAAAGTCGATGAGGCCTTTTTGTCCGGCTCTATTATGGCGAACTCGTCTCCCTGCAGATGGTATATCTCATAAAGATAGGGAATGGTCTGCCTGAGATATGCTGCATACTCCTGTATGATTCTGTCACCCACTTTGGCGCCGAAAAGGTCGTTGTATGACTGGAATCTGTCTATATTGAATATAGCCACGGAAGCTCTTGAGTTCTTTTCCAGCCGTTTGACGAAGCTGAGGCGGTTGTGCAGTTTGGTAAGAGGGTTTTTCATGAGATGTTCAAGCGCTTCGTCGGTCCTTTTTTTCACCTCGTCCTCGAGCGCTTCGGAGTATTGTGTAAGCGCTTTGTTCGCATTTGCCAGCTTCTTCTGGAAGAGCTCCTTCTCCTCAAGATATGACTGGAGTTTTCTGTTTATGGTATTTACCTCCATAAGAAGGAAAAAGAGAAGAATGAGAGTTGAGACCGCAATAACGAGGCCAATGTAAAAAGAGTTCATGGCCTGATCTCTCAAATCCTCTACATACCTGCCGAACTCCCGTATGTAGTGGTGTTTCAGGTCGCTTATGTTGTGGGAGAGGTTGCCGTAGGCGATCATATACGGGGGCAGCACCCTCTTGAGACTCTCTTCTTTGCCGCTCTTGAGACTCTTCAGGAGTACTTTTCTGATATCCAGATAGCCCTTCCAGTCCATTTTGAGTGTATGTAGATGTTTAAGTAGATTTTGATGTTTGGAGCCTGAAAATGAAAAGTGCTCAAGTGCGTTGAAAAAAGTTTCGGCAGATATAAGGTTTTTTCCGTTTTGGGAGATCGGCCGGACCTTTTTCTGATACGGCGGCAATGACAGCAGCGCCTCATTATGCAGCTTTGCGAGCAGCAGTGAGAGAGAGTCTATATTTTCCAGAATCTCCCTGTTGAACCTCTCCACCTCCCGGTTCAGATCCATGGAGCGGCTTAGACTGTTGACGGAAAAGAGACCGGCTACCACAAAGGCGATAAATATAATGAGAAATCGTAAAGATATATGCTTTATCATGATTTATCCAAAAAAAGGCGATCCTGACTGTAGTTCGATATCTGCTAAGCCCCTGCTTTAGATTTTTTTGTCCTATTTTGCGTAAAGTCAATACTCAAGGAAGGGAAAAGACCGTTCTCCCTTACCCCTATTTAGCTTAGAAATCGCAGATTTCGGAATTGAGGTTACACTTTTTGTGTAACGTCTGTTTTTGAGATATACCCATATCGGTATATCGGCTTTTTTAATGAGGTATTGACCCATGTAAATGCAGATATGTATTTGAAAAAGAGTCCGGGGAATGGTACAATCGGATGGTTGATATGGGAAAGATAAATAACTGACCTTACGCAAAATCCGCACGCCGAGCGGGATTTGCCCTGCCAGATGCTGAAAAATATCGAACGGCATCCTGACAGGCATTCGCGGTTTTTTGAATGATACTTTTCGCTCAAATCCCGGTGCTGACAAATTTTGCGTTTAGGTAGATAAGATTCAATGGGGAAATAGCCTCTAACCCCGCAACGGAAAGGAAAGTGAAATGAAGAGATTTAGCCTAATATTGCTAATAGGATCCATCTTCTGGCTGGGCGGGTGTACCCAGGAGACGCAGAACAAATTCGGACGTGCTATACAGAACTGGACAGGCACAAACGGTGTACTGGATATCTACGAAGGTGAGAAGCTCGTCATGAGGTTCATCAAGATAGACAAGCTATCTACGGCCAAGGGGACCGATGACAATACACCGAGGCAGTACCGCTACGGCTACGGATACTACGACAAAAATCTAAACTACAAGGTCGATGAGGGTGAGAAGAAACTCTATTTCGAGATCAGCAATTACACCCCCTATATCTTCTACGAGAATCCGGAAAAATAGGAGAACAGGTGCGAAGACTAGAGACGGTTGAACTTTTCATCAAACTTCTTTCGTACCCGTCGGTAACACCGGAAGACAGAGGTGCGCTCTCATTTATAAGGGACTACCTCTACGACTTTGAAGCCGAATGGGTAAACAGGGTGAATGTCAAGAACATCTTTTTGCACAGACGTTTCGGTGAGGGGCCGCACCTCTGTTTCGCCGGCCACATCGATGTCGTTCCTCCGGGCGACGGATGGGAGAGTGATCCTTTCGTACCGAAGTTCGAAGATGGGTATATATATGCAAGGGGAGCCCAGGATATGAAGAGCGGTGTCGCCGCCTTCGTGCAGGCGTGCCGTGATGCAGAAAATTTCAACGGGACCCTTTCGCTTCTGCTTACAAGTGACGAAGAGGGGGAGGCAAGGCACGGTACCATCGAAGTGCTCAGGTACCTGAAGGAGAGAGAGCTGCTTCCCGATTACGCGATAGTCGCCGAACCGACATGCGAAGAGGTTTTCGGCGATGCGATAAAGATCGGCCGCCGAGGTTCCATCAACGGGGTGATCGAAAAGATCGGGAAGCAGGGCCATGCGGCATACCCGGAGAAGGCGCACAACCCCATCCACAAAGTTGCGCAGGTTCTACCGCATATAGCCGGTGTCGATCTCGACGGCGGCGACGAGTTTTTCGCGCCCAGCAAATTCGTCATTACCGACATACGTGCCGGTATGGAGGTCACCAACGTCACACCGGGAAAACTGCGCATGATGTTCAATGTGCGTAACAATACCAAGACATCGAAAGAGGATATAGAGGCGTTTGTGGACAGATACTTCAAAGATATGAACTATATTCTCACACTGACCCAGTCGGCGAAACCGTTTATGACGGAGAAAGATTCTGAAGTGGTAAAGGCTCTTGTCGGCGCCATACGGGATGTAACCGGGGTAGAGACGAAATACTCGACGGCCGGAGGTACGAGCGATGCCAGATTTTTCGCGGAGTTCGGGGTGGATGTAGTGGAGTTCGGTGTGAAGAACGACACCATTCATGCACCGAACGAAAGGACAACGCCGGAAGAGGTAGAGAGCCTTAAAGAGATTTTCGACAGAGTCATAGCGGCTTTTTGACTCCGGGGCACCTCCACAAAAAGTGCACGAAGAACGGATACTATAAGAGCGAAAGGAGTCCGATTTGAAGAAGATATTTTTTGCAGCGTTGCTGTTGACAACGTCACTGTTTGCGGAGATAAATTGGCAGAGCTCCTATGAAGAGGCTCAGAAAAAGGCTAAAGAGCTAAAGAGGCCGATACTGGTTCTTCTGGTCTCCGAACACTGCAGATGGTGCCGTAAACTGGAGAGTGAAACGTTAGCCAACCCGGATGTGGAAAACTTTATCAACAGGCGCTTCGTACCCATACTGGTCGACAGGGAGAGAGACAGTTACCCGGACTTTATAAAGTCGAAATATGTTCCGACGACCTTCTTTCTGACCCCGGGCGGGGAGATGCTCATAAAACCGGTTCCCGGATACTGGGACCCCTACGACTACATGAGCGATCTGAAACTGGCGGTCAGGGTTTTCAAAAGGAGTCGAGCTCTTCACCGATAAAGGAGAGGAGCCGGCTGCAGAAGTCGGAGTGGCACACAATATGTTCAGTCTCGACATTGTCGCTGTTGGGCATCTGGAGCCTTAGGTAGTCCTCTCCCCCTCTGCGGTAAAAGAGAACTCCGCTGAAGACGAACCCCTCCTCCTTCAGGATCTCCACCGCACGTTCGATACGGGCGCATCTCATCATATTGATATCGGCGTAGATCATATCTACATGTTTTTTGTAGAGTATATGGAGGTAGTGCCGGAGTGTATGTGAAAAGTTGTCGCATATTCTGTCGATTACGAGCGTTCCGCTCTGGGTATATCTGCTCAACTCGTACTCTATCAGATCTCCTCCTTCGCACCCGCCGTTTTCGGCGGGTGCTGTCTCGAGCGAGTTGTTGGCATAGATCTGCTCTATGAGCTCTCTGTATCGCTCCGGTATGAAAACCTCTCTTCTCTTTACTTCGTTGAGTATCTTGTAGGCGACAAGAACTGCGGCTCTCTTTTCTGTCCGTACGGCATTCGGATCTGTCAGGGAGACGGTATTGGGTACTATCCCCAGAAGCAGTGCACTCTCGCCGAACCCGTGACGCAGGTTTGCCCTCTGGCTGAAAGGGTGAAGCATCAACGCCTCTCCGAAGATCGCATCCAGCCCCATCTCTTTCGCACGCTGCTCGATACGCCCCAGCATCGAGTTCATAATCCCTTTCCCCTTGTAGTCCGGATCTACGACTGCGACTCCTATCTCCGCAATATTGGAGTCTGGAATACGGACGAGCGCGAAGTGCCCGACTATCTTCCCCTCTCTCGTTTCGGCCACTACGGAGGCTATCTCCCCCTTTTCGTTCAGCTTCGCTATCTTTTTCGGATAGTAGAAGAGAGATTTGTAGTAGCTGTAGGTATAGTTGTTGTAGATCAGCCTGCTGACGGCCTCCTCGTCTCCCGGTTCGAAATCGCGTATCTGTATAGATGCCGGTTTCAAAGATGCCGGTGACTCATCGCCGAGATCGGAGTATGGTTGGAAATTCAGTTCGGAAAAGTCGAGAGGATGGGCTTTGAATATCGTGAACACTTTCCCTTTTTTCCCAAGGTTCGCGAAACTGAGCTCATCCACGTAGCTTCCGATTCTCTTCAGGCCTCCCTCCTTTTCGGAACGCATGTAGGCGTCGAAGTCGAACGGAAGCCCCAGGTCGTGGACGCTTATCTTCACACCGTGGGGAAGAAATCTTATATCTATATCTATCACACCGCCCATATTCTGCGGATAGGCGTGACTTATCGCGTTGAAGATGAGTTCCCGTGCGGCGGCGACGATCATCACCGCATCGTCGTCCCCGATCTTTGCCAGCCGCAGGGCGTTTTTGATCAGATCGATGCAGAGAGGTACATACCTCTTCTCGTTCGGGACTGTAAGAGAAACGGTATGTTTCATACCTTCCGGGCCTCTTCTTCAAGCGACTTGAGTGTGCTCAGGGCGAGAACCTTCATCCCTATGAGAAGGGAGTCGTCATCGACATCGAACCTGGTGTTGTGCTGAGGTACGCATGTCCCCTTCTCTTCGTTACAGACTCCGAGCCTGAAGAATGCGCCGGGAACGACCTGCAGATATCTGGAGAAGTCCTCTCCTCCCATTACCGGGTCGACCAGATCCACAAGCCCCTCTTTGCCCACCACCTCTTCTGCGGCGGCTTTGACGATATCAACCATCCTGTCGCTGTTTTTCAGCTCCGGCGGACCGAATTCGTAGTTGAAATGGTATTTCGCATCCATCGCTTCACAAATTCCTTTTATCGTAGCCTCCATCATCTCCGGAATCTTTTTGCGGACCGATTCGTTTACGGTTCTTACGGTTCCGGCTACGGTTACGAAGTCGCAGATGACGTTGGGGGCTTTCCCCCCTTCGATCTTTCCCATCGAGATGACTGCCGGGTGGATCGGGTCTATCCGGCGGCTGACTATATGGTTCAGGGAGTCTATCGCCATCGCGGTTACGAGTACGGCGTCTATGCCCTCGTGCGGTCTCGCACCGTGGGCCGTCTTGCCGTAGATATCGAAGCTGAACGTGTCGGCAGAAGCCATCATAACTCCGTATTTGTAACCGATCTGCCCCGTTCTGAGGTATGGGTAGACATGCAGACCGAATATGGCCGATACCCCCTCCAGGGCCCCGTCGGCGATCATCTGGCTGCTGCCTCCGGCCAGTACCTCTTCCGAAGGTTGAAAGATGATGCGTATATTACCGGGCAGACGCTCCTTTATCCTGTTGAGGGAGAGTGCGCACCCAAGGGCGATGGCGGTATGCGCATCGTGGCCGCAGGCGTGCATGATCCCCTCCTTTCTCGATGCGTAGGGCTTGGGGCTGTTCTCCGGCATGGGAAGCGCATCCATATCCCCGCGGATAGCAACGGTGGGCAGGGCCGGGTCTTTGATGATGTCGGCGACGACGCCGTAGTGCCCCTCGAAAGTTTTGAAAGGGATACCCTCCGCTTCGAGGATCGAGCGTATCAGCAGACGTGTCTCCTCCTCCTCTCCCGAGAGCTCCGGGTTTTGGTGGATATCGTGCCTAATCCGCACGATACGGTCGAAAATCGAATCGATCTCCTTTTGAACCAGCTTTTCAACTTTCACGGCACCCTCCTTTTGCAGATGATGGGGGTTATCTTTCAGCATAAGTACGGCAATTCAAAACCGGGCGTAAAGAGAAAAACCGAGACGGGTCGGCAAAATCTCTGCGCAGGTGCGATTTGCCCTTCGGGATGCGGCAACGGGGCTAAAACCGCAAATTCCTACGGAGCCCTTCGGGCAAGCACGGTTTTTTGAACGATATTTTTACGCTCAAATCCCGGGGCTGACAAATTTTACGTAAGGTCAGTTACTTAATGATAGTACCCCGCATCTTAATGTATAATAATCCTTAAAAAAAAGAGAGGTCCATAATGATGAAAAGCGTACAGACAAACGAAGCTCCGCAGGCCATAGGCCCATACTCACAGGCGATTAAAACCGGGGAGTTCATATTCACCTCCGGCCAGATAGCCCTTACGCCCGACGGGGTAATGGTGCAAAATGATGTGAGACTGCAGACCGCACAGGTCATGAGAAACCTCAAAGCCGTTCTGGAAGCTGCGGGCAGCTCTTTGCAGAGTGTGGTCAAAACCACCATTTACCTCGCCGATATGGATGACTTTTCAGCCGTCAACGAGATATATGAAGAGTGGTTCGCCGACCACAAGCCCGCACGCAGTACCGTTGCGGTAAAGACGCTGCCCAAAAACGCACTTGTAGAGATAGAGTGTATCGCTTTGGAGGATCTGCAGATTCCCGGTTGAGAATAGCGGGCCGCATTAAACTATTCTTAAATATAGTATGGGTATAATTCGCCACTAAAATCGTTTCACGAATTCAAAAGGACACGGCATGACAGCAATTATCAAGCATGGCGGCAAGCAGTACAAGGTCAACGAAGGCGATATCCTCTGCCTCGACTATATGGGCCTAGAGCCGAAAGCCAAAGTCGAGATCAAAGAGGTACTGGCTGTCGAAAACGACGGAGACCTGAAGGTAGGTACACCGTTTGTCGACGGCGCTGTAGTCGAAGCGGAAGTGATCAACGAAGGTCGTGAGAGAAAGATCGTAATCTTCAAAAAACGACGTCGTAAAGACAGCAAGCTCAAGCGCGGCTTCCGTAGAGATTTCACAAGAGTACGCATCACCAAGATTGCGTAGTATCGGTCGGCGGAAGCGGAGAGCTTCCGGCACTATCAAGAACAAGATGTTTTAAGGAGAAGTAATGGCTCACAAGAAAGGTCAGGGATCTACCCAGAATAACCGCGATTCAGCGGGTCGAAGACTGGGCGTCAAGAAAATCGGCGGAGAAGCGGTAGTCGCAGGAAACATCATCTATCGCCAGCGCGGTACGAAGATTCATCCGGGCAACAATGTCGGGATGGGCAAAGACCACACGCTTTTTGCACTGATAGACGGTGTCGTCAAATATGAGCGAAAAGACAAAAAGAGAAAAAAAGTTTCAGTCTACCCCGCATAACCTTCCGCTGCGGCACCGCTGTGTGCCGCACCTCTCTTCCACCCACTCTTTTGACAATTTTTTTCAAATCTGATATTTTATCACCAAAATCCCAGAGAAACAGAGGCAATATATGTTTGTAGACAGTGTAGAACTGAAACTCAGTTCCGGCAAAGGGGGGCAGGGCTGCTCATCTTTCAGACGTGAGAAGTTCGTTCCCAAAGGGGGGCCGGACGGCGGAGACGGCGGCCGTGGCGGAGATGTCTGGTTTGTCGTGGACAAGAATACCGACACCCTTTCCCACTTCAAAGGCAAGACCCATCTCAAAGCACAGAACGGTCGCCCCGGACAACCGAGAAAGTGTGCCGGAAAGACCGGGGAGTCGCTATATGTGAGAGTCCCGCCCGGAACGCAGGTGATAGACAGAGTGAGCGGTGAAGTGCTTCTGGACCTGACCGAAGATGGGCAGAAGGTGAAGTTCCTGGAGGGCGGTAAAGGCGGGCTCGGCAATGTCCACTTCAAATCCTCCACCAACCAGCGGCCCACATATGCCCAGCCCGGCAAACCCGGTGAGGAGAGAGATGTACGGCTCGAACTGAAGCTAATAGCGGATGTGGGGCTGGTCGGGTTTCCGAATGTCGGAAAATCGACTCTGATATCGAAAGTTTCCAATGCTCATCCGGAGGTGGCCAACTACGAATTCACCACACTCACTCCGAAACTGGGTGTCGTGGCGATAGATGAGTTCAGATCTTTCGTGATGGCCGATATTCCGGGGATTATCGAAGGTGCCAGCGACGGAAGAGGGCTGGGAATCGAGTTTTTGAAGCATATCGAGAGGACTAAGACACTCCTTCTGATGATAGATGCGGCCAACTACCGCGAAACGGCGCACCAGTACGAAGCTCTCAAACTGGAGCTGCAGCGCTACAGCGCCGAACTGGCGAAACGCCCTTTCGCCGTCGCACTGACCAGAATCGACGCCCTGACGGATGAAGAGGTGAACTCGAAGACAGAGCAGCTTCTCGAAGCTTTGGGACTCGAACCCAACAGCGCTTTGAAGAGATACGGCAGTGACGAGAGATATATCGGCTACGGATCGGAGTCGGAGGGTACGGAGGGGCCCCTCTTCGTGATGCCGATCTCTTCGATTGCGCAGATAAATGTGAAGCCGCTCATATTCGCATTGAGCGATGCGATAGAAAAAGAGAGAGAAACAGAGTCGTGAAGAGGATAGTTATAAAGGTCGGAAGTGCGGTACTGACGGAGCAGAACAGGGTCGCGAAGGAGCGTATGTCGGCCCTTGTCGACCTCATAGCGGAGATCAGGAAGAGGGAGACGGAGGTTATTCTGGTAAGTTCCGGAGCCGTCGCCGCCGGTTACACCCTCTGCCGTCTGGATAAAAGAGTGGTGGCCAACCGGCAGGCCCTGGCATCGATCGGCCAGCCCAAGCTCATCGCCATGTACCAGAAGAAGTTCGCGCGTCACGATGTGACAGTTTCGCAGATTCTTCTGACAGCCGACGATTTCGATTCCCGTAAACGTACTTATCACGCAAAGTGTGCCGTAGAGACCCTGCTTGCTCAGGGTGTCGTCCCCATCATCAATGAAAACGACGTCACTGCGACAGAGGAGCTGGTTTTCGGAGACAACGATCAGCTCTCCGCCCATGTGGCCTTCTACTTCGATGCGGAGCTTCTTGTCATTCTCTCCGATATAGACTGCTACTACGACAAAGATCCCAACCGTTATGAAGATGCCGTGCCTCTGAAAGTGGTGCATGAGATTCCAAAAGAGGATCTGGTCGCCGAGTCTACTCCGAATACATCTTTTGCTACAGGAGGCATAGTTACAAAACTGAAAGCCGCCGATTTTCTTCTTAAACGTGGACGAAAAATGTTTCTGGCAAGCGGCTTCGATCTAAAAGATGCCTACGCCTACCTTATAGAGGGTCGTCACGAGGGGGGGACCCTTTTTCTGAACCGAGATTGAGTCGGTCTCTTCACGCCGCATAGAATCCTCCTAACGGGCGGACTCTCCCAGCGGGGCACCGCAAACTACCAATAAACCGCCGATGTCCCTAGCTCCTGCCGCGAGATTAGTTAACGAAAGTTAACAGTTGTGTATACATATTTATATTTTAATATATTTGACGATATAATCAAACATATAACCGGTGTCACTGTTTTTCGGACGAGGATCATGACCTGTGAAAGGATGTACAATGAGAAAGCCACTCCTGGCTGCTGTTGTAACCGCCGCCCTCTTCGGCCTTAGCGGATGTGACAGCGACGGCAACGGTGTAGAGCCGAGTACACATGCCCTTTACGGTGACTATGAGTCGACCAAAGTCTTCAACATAGATGTCGACAGAATGAGTCTCGATGCTGTAATGAATGTCTCCCCTGCCCTGGGGCCCTACGGGGTCGATTGTGAAACCGATACGGAAGCTTTCGCTCTTACGCGCAGGGGAGACTCCATAGCGGTGATAAACTTCAGAGAGAACAGGGTTGTCAAGGTGATCCCGCTGAAATTTCACCCCAGGTCTACCGCTACCCTAGACAACCTGGATCTTGTGCTGGTGTCAGGCAAAACAAAACCGATGTCTGCCACCATAGGTAAAACGGATCATGAGGTAAAAAGGTACTTCGGTGAAGATGTCGATACCTCGGTTCACCCGGTAGACTCGTCAAACTATTTCGGGGGAGGCAACGCTACCGGTCACCCCTTCTGGCTTGCCGACGGCAGACGCTTTCTGATGCTCGATAGAGTAAACAGAAAACTTATTCTCTACAGCAAAGATAGCGAGACACCGCTTGCGCAGATCGATACGGAGACAACGGCACACCATGTTCTGACCCTCTCTTCCGAAGTCGACTCCTCAGGCAACGGAACATACTATATGACTCTTGAAGGGCCCAATGATGCTGAAAATGGCTCCATACCGGCCGCCGGCATCATGAAATTCACGATAGACTCTTCGAACGCGATAACGGTCGATACGGTCTTCCATGCTGCCCACGAAGACGGAGGGGTCCATCATGCCGCGTTCTACGGTGACAAGTATATCTTCATGCCTACCTACAGCGGAAAGGTCTATGTGGTTGACAAAAACAGTATGAGTTCAGTCGCCGCTTTCCGGGCGGGTCTGGGTGCCGGGCACATAACCTTCTCCATCCCCAAAAGGCTGGCTGTCGTAACCAACCATAAAGCTACATATGTAACGGTTGTCGATCTCTCGAACCCGCAGAGCCCGAAGGTTGTGGGCAACATCGAAGTGGCGAAACCCCTCACTTCCGAAGAGTGGGCAGCCGGCAAGAATGCCCAGGCGCATACGAGCTATATCGACGAGAGCGGACGCTACTTCTACAGCTGTGCGAACTGTGAGGCTAAATTCTATTCGATCGATCTCGATTATCTGTGGGTATCTAAATCGATTAAGCTGCCCGGCACATATGTGGCAATGGGCGATTTTATCAGATACTGAAGATATCTGCGCCTATTGCATTTTTTCCATTTGTACAAGTTAAGATATGTATAAAGTCAAATATGTTCTAATAGTTGGAATGGAGAGAAAGGATATACCGTGAAAAGAGATATAAAACAGAAAGAAGTGAGTGTGGATGAGGCGAAACGGGAGTTTATGATCAAATACGGTAAATTTGCCGCTTCCGCACCTCTTGGAATGTATCTTCTGATGGGACCAGGCTCCTCCAAAGCCCAGGCGTCGGGCTCCTGTGGGCACCATGGACATCATGGGCATCATGGGCATCAAGGACCGTAAGAAGATGAAGACAGCATAACTTTTTTGGAAAAGTTTCAAAAGTGCCCTCTCTATGCCGACTCCGCCCTCGCCTATATCGACGGGGAGTCTCTGCTTCTCTTTTTTGAAAGAAGCGGCCGTGTATACGGGCTCGAGAGGGAGCAGGCCGCACTGTTCCTACAGATAGATGAGCTTCTCGAAAAGCATGAGGAGAACTCTATACCGACACTACTCCCCAAAATTTCTCCTTCAGATATCAAAAGATTGATAGATCTCAGATTCGGACGGTTCGAAGAGGGGCATGAAGAGTATGAAGCTCCGTTGAGTCTGGGCGAGTTCATAGAAGAGGATAGAGAGAGATTCTGCTACGATACCGGAAGGGTGATTTTTCATATAGCCTATCCCAACGGGGAGTTGGAAGAGAAGATTGATCCTCTTTTTGCGCATATGCGCGGTGAAGCGGGGGGTAAAAAGAGGGTCAATGTGGACTTCGAAGCGGTCGGGTCCGGCTGGAGGCTCCTTTTCAATTCAACCCCTGTAGCTACTGCGGCGCGGGGAGATACGATACCTCTGATTCTGCAGGAGAATATGATCATACTCTACTACCAGTGCGAACCCTACCTCATGGCGATACATGCGGGAGCTGTAGGAGTGGGGTCTGCCACCCTGCTTCTCCCCGGTTCGAGCGGCTCAGGCAAAAGTACTCTTACAGCCGCTCTTCTCTCCAAAGGCCACTCTCTCTTTTCCGATGAGATAGCTCTTGTAGATAGTGACGGCGGAGTCTCTGCAATACCTTTCGGCATCAATATCAAAGAGGGGAGTTGGGAAGTTCTGAGTGATAGGTATCCATCTTTAAAAGATGCCCGGACCTATATGCGGTTTGACGGCCGGAGGGTGAAGTCACTGCCGCCGAGAAACCTTTCCAAGAGGAGAGGAGAGGTATCGGTGCTGGTCTTCCCGCGATATATAGAGGGGGGTGAGAGCCGCGTCAGGAGCCTCGGCGCATGTGAGACACTTAAGCTTATAAAGGAGGCCGGGTACCAGCTCGGTTCTCCTCTTACCGTCAGTAGCTTCGAAGAGATTCTCTCCACGATTCTGTCGGTGCCGGCATACTCGATGGAGTATGGATCGCTCGAAGAGGGGGTGGAGAGTCTGGAGCGGTTGGTTGGCCGATAGACGAAAAGAGATAGTGCAGCTGTGTAAAATGCTCTCATCAGCCCAACGCGGCGGCAGGCTGGAAGAGAGCGCCCGCCTCATAGAAAACGGGCTTGTGGAGTGGGAGTATCTTGTTGAAGTGGCGAATACCGAGCTGCTGACTCCGGCACTCTTTGCGGTTTTGAGAGAGGGAGGGCTGCTTAAGCTGTTGAACGACGATATGCTCAAAGGCTTTCTGCGGGAGATATACGAACTGAACAGAAAGCGAAACGAAAATATCGTTCTTCAGCTTCAGGATATTCAGAGCACACTCCGAAAAGAGGGGATAGTCCCCCTTTTTCTGAAGGGGGCCGCGGTTCTGAGCGAAGGGCTCTACCCGGATATCGGAATGCGTCTTATGAACGATATCGATATCATGATCGAAGAGAGATTTTTCAAAAGAGCGCTTCTTCTGCTCAGGGAGAGCGGCTATGCAGAGTTCGGAAGAGAGCTCGGACGCTGGCACCATCATACGAGGAGAATGGCCAAAGAGGGGTATCCTGCAGCGTTGGAGCCGCACTTTCGGATAGTTTTCGACCCGGAGATCGAGTATATACCGTACAGTGAAACGAGTTCGATGCAGAGCTCAAATCCCCTTTTCGCCGATTCACGTGTTCTCAAGCCTACATGGCATCTCTACCACGCTTTTCTGCACAGCGCGGTTATAGACCGGAACCACGACAGATGGAGGCTGGGGCTGCGATATCTCTACGACTTCGTGATGATTGCCGAAGCCTATGAAGATAGAGTAGAGTGGAGTGAACTCTACGAGCTTGCCCGAAGGTACGGGCATGAGAAGATTCTGGAAGATTTTCTATACGGCGCCGGGGCTCTCTTCGGGTTGAAGACTCCTATCGGGTTTAATCGCCTTGGAGGATGGCTCCACCTGAAAAAGTCGCTATGGCAATCTACACTGGAGGAGGATACGAAAATCTTCAAACTCTACAGGGCATATACGGAGAGGGGGGATATCTACTCATACGAGGCACTGAAGAGCTTCTACGGTCTCAGATCGAAGAGGGAGTACCCGCTCGCCCTCTTGCGATACATCATCTACCATATACGAAAACACCTTTTTTGATATAATCGTTAGCAGGCCGTTATAACGGATGAAAAGGGCAAATATGGCGGATCTTACACACAGGGTTATCGAAGTCGACAGGAGAGCAGCACAGATAGTCTCGAGTGCCGAGAGTGAAGCGGCCGAGATTGTCTCACGTGCGGAGCGCCGCAGTGAAGAGATCGTGTCAGGAGCCCAAAGAGATGCGGCACGAAAGAGGCACGAAGAGTTTTCGAAGCTGCAGAGGTCGCTCGAACTTTTGGAGCGTAAAAAGCTGGAAGAGCTTGAAGCCTGGAAGAGGCGCATGGCCTCCGGTTTCTCAGACAAAAAGGCTGCAAAAGAGATTGCGGATGCGATTTTGCGGCGGTTCTCTTCGGAGATGAGAAGGGATCTTTGAAGATGGGAATGTTGATGCTCAAACCGGTGAAATATGGATATATCAACGCAAAATGCAGAACTCTGAAATCCGACCTGCTCGACAGAGGATTTTACGAAAAGGCGCTTCAGGCGGAGGGGCTGGGCGACATCTACGCTCTTTTGAAGCGGAGCCGCTATGCCGAATATATTCCGGATGCCGAAAAGGAGAGCATGGAGAGGGGGCTTGAAGCCTCCTTTGAAGAGCTATACAAAAAGAGTACATCGATGCTCGGGAAAAGGGAGAGGGAGATATTCGACCTCTTCTTCTTCGAGCGTGAGCGCCTGGCGAAGCGGAAGCTGGAGCTCGGCAGAGCCGGAGGAAGCAGGAGTGAGTATAGAGCGGCGGACCTCGAGTATATAGAGAAGATAGAGCGGACCCTCTACGGGATGGAGCGTGGGCCCAGACGCGATCTTTCCAAGATTTTGGGAAGCTACTTCGACATACTGAACCTCTACACGGTGGTCCGGCTGAGGATTCTCTACGGGCTCGAGCCGGAGGAGATTGTACCGTTTCTGGCCCCTTACGGCCTCTCTTTCGATATGGCCGCTCTTGCCGAGGCGGCGGGTATGTCGACGATCGGTGAGATATCGGATCTGGTTCATGAAAAAGTGGGCCGCCCCTTTTCGGGCTATCATGAGTTCAGGCAGGCACTTGCCCAATATCATATGAAGACTCTTCGCGGAGTCTGGTACGGCTACCCTTTCAAGCTCTCGATAATCTTTTCGCTTCTGAGAATGAAAGAGATGGAGATAAGAGATATAAGGTCTCTGATAGAGGGGGTCCACTACAGGCTTCCGCGTGAGGAGATAGAGAAGATGATAGGGGGAGTCTAGCCGTGCTCTTTCCCGAAAGAATGGTCAGGGTGGAGATTTCGATACCTGCGGCGCATCTCTACCGGACCATAGAAGAGATAGGGAAGTGCGGAGTTCTTCATATAGACAGAAGCGGTGAGAAGCCCCTTTTTCACGAGCTTCAGGAGCGTGCGGGGAAGCTTCTGGAGAGGGTGGAGGGGTATCTGGAGATACTCGGTGTCAAGGTTCCTGAAAGGGGAGCGAAAGAGGGTGTAGAGGATTATGAACTCTTTTTGACGGAGGCGGAGAGACTCGTCTCTTCCGCCGCACCTTCTATAGAGTCTCTAGCCAACAGGCGAAAGAGGCTCAAGAGCGAAGAGAACCGGCTGGAGCGTGCCGAGCTCTTCGTGGATGCCCTGAAGAGCGATATAGATACTAAAGAGATAGTACGGAGGGTGGAGTATGCAGGAGTGAGGGCCGTCGTTCTGGCGCATGACAGTGTAGAGATGTTCATGCTGGCACTCAAGCGTTACGACCCTTTTGCGGTATATGCGCCTCTCACATCGGGGAGTGTCGCCATGCTTCTTTTTTACGACCCTCCTGACGAGGCGCATATATTGAATGCGATATCGAAAACGGAAGCCGACGAGATAGAAAAAGAGTATCTGCTTCAGGGCAAACGGGCCGAGATAGAGGCAATGCGAAGCGAACTGGAGAGTGAGTTCAAAAAGGTTTCGGAACGTTACGCGAAGAGGCTGCAGGATATATACCTTGAACTCAAAAGAGCTATTGGGATCTTTGCGGTCAGGAGTGCTCTGCAGAAGGCGGGGGACCACTATTTTCTTTACGGCTGGGTGCCCAGGCGGCAGGCGAAGAGTTTCGCTGAAGCGCTCGGGTATGCCGATGTCAGCTTCTCCCGGGCCGGCGACGATGCGCCCGTGCTGCTGAAGACACCGAAAATATTGAAACCCTTCGAGAGCCTCATAAAGAGCTTCTCCTACCCGGGCTACAACGAGATAAATCCGACAGTGCCGTTTGCGCTTGCATTTATGGTCATGTTCGGCGCCATGTTCGGCGATATCGGGCATGGCCTGGTTCTCATAGCCGCAGGCTTTTTCGTCTCGAAAAAATTCGGAAAATATGAAGATCTCGGGAAGGTCTATATGCTTGCAGGGGCCGGGTCGGCGCTCTTCGGACTCCTCTACGGCTCTTTTTTCGGATTTCACGACTTAGTGCCGCCACTGCTCTTCGTCCCCGTCGAAAACGTCGATTTGAGCATCTTCACCGGCATAGCTATCGGAATCTTTTTCATTACAGTCGGATTTTTGCTCAATATCGTCTCTTTGGGCCGAAGGGGAGAGATATCGGCCCTCTTTCTGGGTGAAGGGGGAGTACTCTGGCTATTGGTCTACTGGTTTGCCATAGGCATCGCGGCAAAAGCGCTGATATTCGAGCTTCCGGTCAGATACGAGCTCTATTTTCTGGGTGCGATGGTCGCTCTTTTGATAGTTCTGCTTCTGATAAAGAGGAGAGAGTATGCACAGACCATGCTCGATGCTCTCATCCAGATGTTCGAGCAGGCCGTAAACACCATATCTTTCGCGCGGTTGGGAGCATTCGCTCTCGCGCACGGAGCCCTCTTCCTGGCCCTATTCTCCATCGCCGACATCCTCTCGAAAGCCGACAGCCGCGGAGTCGGGTACTGGTTTATCATCGTTTTAGGAAATTGCTTTATAATAGTTCTTGAGGGCGTCGTAGTGACCATACAGACGCTGAGACTCGAATACTACGAATTTTTCAAGCGTTTTTTCAAAGGGGGCGGCAAGCCCTACAAGCCTTTCGTGCTGGAGAGTGAACTATGAAAAAGAGATCCCTTCTACCGCTTCTGCTTATGTTTCCCGCTCTTTTGTGGGCCGAGGGAGATTCCGAGGCCTGGGCCTATATAGCCGCCGCCCTTTCGGTGGGGCTCGCCTGTATAGCCGCCGGTATCGCGGTGGGGCTGGTCGGTGCGGCCGCCATGGGCACGATGGGTGAAAAACCGGAAATCTCCGGCAGGGCGCTCATCTTTCTCGGGTTGGCCGAAGGCATCGCCATCTACGGCCTTATAGTCTCCATAATGATTCTGGGAAAG
The DNA here is from genome assembly GCA_003945285.1 of Hydrogenimonas sp. NCBI lineage: Bacteria > Pseudomonadati > Campylobacterota > Epsilonproteobacteria > Campylobacterales > Hydrogenimonadaceae > Hydrogenimonas > Hydrogenimonas sp. Next base: position 1,638,808 of record AP019005.1, on the reverse strand, counting down.
ATCGATTGAGACTCTTTTTTCTCGGGAACGAAGATGAGTGCCTCGGCTTTGCTCTGGCCGGGGCGCAGACATTCGCCGTAGGGAGTGAGAAGGAGTTTACGGAGAAGATGGAGGAGCTTCTGGAGAGGGAGGATGCGGGTGTGATAATAGCCGCCGACCGCTTTTTCGGCAGATACTCCGAAAGGTTTTCGGCCAAGATGCAAAAGAGGGCGGTCCCGGCCGTAGTTTTCGTCCCCTCCATGGACGGAAGGCATATAAAAACGGATATAAAAGGTTATCTCTCAGGTGTACTCGGAATCAGACTTTGAAAACTTTTCCAAAAAGATAACCGCTTCCGCGCTGAACCGTGCGGAAAAGATAGTGGAAGAGGCGAAGGCGCGTGCCGAAGAAAAGGTGCATGAGGCGGAGAAGGAGGCCGCCGAAATCTTAGCTGAATCCGAGGAGATTTTGGGAAAGGAGCTTCGCTCTTTCGAGGAGGAGCGAAGAGCGAAGATCGAAAGCGAAACTGAGAGAGAGCGGCAGCACTTTCTCTCCGGGCTGAAGTCCGGCGTACTGGAGGGTGTCGAAAGAGAGCTCGAAGAGAGGTTCGGGGAGTCGGCTGAGATTTTTCTGGAGTGGCTGAAAAAGAGGTTCGGGGAGGGAGAGCTTCAGATATATGAGAAGCTCGATACCGAAGGCCTGGACTCTTTCAAGGTGGTCAAAACCGGCCGAAAGAGTATAGTTTTCTCAAAAGATAACCTGATAATGGAGTTTGACCCGCGCTCTCTGATGGAGGAGTACGGCGAACTGATAGATGAAGAGTTGGCGAAACGGATCGGGGTTTAGATGGCCTATATCTCCTATATTTCCGGCCCTGTACTGAAAGCAGCCCTCGAGGGAGAGAGTGTGAAGCTCTACGAGCTCGCCTTTGCGGGAGAGGCGTCTTTGGTGGCTGAAGTCGTCGAAGTTTCGCAAAACGAGGCCGTGCTGCAGGTCTACGAAAACAGTGAGGGGATGAAACTCAAAGAGCCGGTCAGATTCAGCGGAGAGATGTTCTGCGCCCATCTCGGCCCCGGGCTTTTGGGGAGTGTTTTCGACGGTATCCAGAGACCGCTGGATAAGATCGGGGATAAGATAGAAAAAGGGAGCACCGTTTACGCGTTGGACACCGGGAGAGCCTACCGTTTCCGTCCGCTGGTCTTGAGAGGCCGGATGGTCGGCCCCGGCGAGTTCGTCGGCGAGGTGGAGGAGTTCGGCCTTCTTCACCGCCTGATGCTTCCCGCGGATGTCGAAGGGGAGGTGGAGTATATCGCCCCCGAGGGGGAGTATACGGTAAAAGAGGAGATTCTGCGGCTCAGAGGCGGATTCTCCATGAGCATGGTGCAGAAGATGCCGCTGAGAACCCCCAGAGGCTTCATTGGGCGTGAAAGCGTCAAAGAGCCGCTTCTTACCGGACAGAGGATCATAGATTTTCTATTCCCTATAGCCAAAGGGGGAGCGGCCTCCATTCCCGGCGGCTTCGGTACCGGAAAGACGATTTTGCAGCAGACGCTGGCGAAGTGGAGTGATGCCGACGTCATCGTATATGTAGGGTGCGGCGAGAGGGGAAACGAGATGACGGAAGTGCTGGAAGAGTTCCCTCAGCTGAGCGATCCCAGAAGCGGAAAAAAGTTGATAGAGCGGACGGTGCTCATAGCCAACACTTCCGACATGCCTGTCTCCGCCCGCGGAGCTTCCATTCTTCTCGGTTTGACAATAGCCGAATATTACCGCGATATGGGTTACCATGTGGCGCTTATGGCCGACTCCACCTCCAGGTGGGCCGAGGCGATGAGGGAGATATCGGGAAGGCTCAACGAGCTTCCGGCGGAGGAGGGCTTTCCGGCATATCTCGCTTCCAGTATAGCGGCCATATACGAGCGTGCGGCTATGGTCGAAACGCTTGGCGGCGGGCACGGCTCCGTTACGATAATAGGGGCGGTCTCTCCGCCGGGAGGTGACCTCTCGGAGCCGGTGACAAGAAACACCAGGCGCTACACCAGCGCCTTCTGGGCGCTGGACCGGGAACTGGCGAGTTCCCGCTTTTTCCCGGCGATCAACTACTCCAGAAGCTACAGCGCCTATGCGGAGATGCTGAAAGAGTGGTGGATGCAGAGGGAAGAGGATGCGGCGGCTCTTAGAGAGTGGATGCTCTCGCTTCTGCAGGAGGACGCCTCTTTGCAGAAGATAGTAAAACTGCTTGGAAGCGAGGCTCTGCCGGAAGAGCAGAAGCTGACGGTGGAGGCGGCGTCGCTTGTGAAGGAGGTCTTTTTGCAGCAGAACGCATTTGACGATATCGACGCCTACTCTCCCCCGCAGAGAATCGTGAAGATGGCCTCTATCATAAAGACGATACAGCAGCTATGGATCAGATGCCACAAAGAGGAGCGGATACCTGTGGATGTTCTGAAGCGGCAGCCTGTCATAGCGGAGTTTGTAAGGTCGAAATATGAGATACCCAACAGTGAGCTGAACAGGTACGACGAGCTTCGTGAGAGAATCGTGGAGAGCTACGAGAGGCTTGCCCGGGAGTACAGCGGGGCATGAGATGTTCATAGAGTACAGGGGTGCCGAAAGCATCAAAGGAAACATTCTCTTTTTCGAAACCGTCGAAGAGGCGGGATACGGCGAAAAGGTGACGGTGAAGTACGGCGGGAGGGAGATATACGGCAGGGTCGCCGCCATAAGTGAAAAGGTGACGCTCATAGAGATGCTGGGTGAGACCCATGGTATGGGCGTGGAGGATCTCAGGGTCAAATTCAGCGGCGAACCCTTCAGGATCGGCGTCGGCAGCTCTATGCTGGGGCGGGCTTTCGACGCATTCGGCGAACCGGTCGACGGAATGGGGCCGCCGATCACCGAAAAGAGGGTCGATATAGCCGGTTCGGCATACAATCCCGCCCGGAGGCTCCACCCGAAAGAGGCGGTAAGAACCGGAATAAGCGCGATAGACGGACTCAACACTCTTGTAAAGGGGCAGAAGCTTCCCATTTTCGCACTTTCCGGCGTCTCGACCGATGAACTGGTCGCACAGATAGTGAGGCAGATAGGGAGCGGCGGGGAGCGGAGCGCGGTACTCTTTGCCGCCATCGGCATCAAGCATGAAAACGCCGACTACTTTCTAAAGAACATCATGGCGAGCGGGCAGCACTCCAATACTGCACTCTTTCTCAACACGGCCGACGAACCGAGTGTAAATTCGCTGCTTCTCGCGAGAAGCGCACTTACACTGGCGGAGTACCTGGCGTTCGAAGAGGGGTACGATGTCGTGGCGGTGCTTTACGATATGGCGAACTACTGCGACGCCCTGCGGGAGGTTTCGGCGAAGAGAGAGGAGATTCCCGGACGGAAGGGGTATCCGGGCTATATGTACAGCGACCTGGCCTCCATATACGAAAGGGCCGGGATACTCAAGACAAAAGAGGGCTCTTTGACCCAGATTCCGGTTCTGACGATGCCGGACGACGATATAACGCACCCGATACCCGATCTGACCGGGTATATCACCGAAGGGCAGATAGTTCTGGACCGCGGGCTGCACCAGGCCGGGCTCTACCCGCCGATAAACGTGCTTCCTTCGCTATCGAGGCTGATGAACAAGGGTATCTCCAAGGTGCACCAGAGAGAGGCGAACCAGTTGTATGCCGCCTACGCCAAGGCCAAAAGGGCCCAGATGCTAGCTTCCATCGTGGGTGAGGAGGAGATATCCGAAACGGACAAAAGTTACCTGGAGTTCGCGAAGGCGTTTGAAAAAGATTTCATTTCACAGGGGAGCTATGAAAAGAGGAGCCTGGAGGAGACGCTGGAGATCGGGTGGAGACTGCTTCGCCTTCTGCCGCATACAGAGCTTACCCGTTTGAAGCCGGAAGATATAGCGGAGTATATAGATGGCACTGAAGAGCAAGACGGCGCTTCTTGAACTGAGAGCCGACTTCGAAGCCGCTTCGGGCGGTGAAGAGATACTGGAACAGAAGCGCAATATCATCCTCAAAGAGATCATGTCTATGCTGGACGAGGTGCAGAATCTGCGCGAAAGGGCGGATGAAGCGGTGGAGAAGAGTTATAGGCTGCTCATCAAAGCCTTCATGGAGAGCGGCCGCGAGCGGGTCGAACAGGAGAGCAGGCTGGTCGAGTTCGAAGCCGAGCTGAATGTTGTGCGTAAAAGCTTCATCGGTATAGTGGTTCCGGAGGTCTCCGTAAAGACGAAGAGCCGCCCGCTCCCTTCCGGATATGCTGCCGAATCGATCTATCTGGACCTGGCAAGAGTCTCGTTTACGGATGCGGTGAAACTTATACTTGAGCTCTCCAGTGTGGAGATAAAGGTCTGGAGGCTCGCAAAAGAGCTGAAAAAGAGTATTGTCCGCGTAAACGCACTTAAAAACTACTACCTTCCAAGATACAGAAAAGAGATAAAAGATATCGAATCGGCTCTTGAAGAGAGTGAAAGGGAGTTTCTGACCATACTCAAGATATTGACGAAAGAGAGTGAAAAAATCTGATTGAAGGTTGTAGAAAAGGTTTTGGTGGCGGGGGGGAGACTTGAACTCCCGACCTCCGGCTTATGAGACCAGCGCTCTAACCAGCTGAGCTACCCAGCCAACCTCTCTTTGTGGAGCGGTATTTTAGCCTAAAACTGATGCTCTGTCAAGAATTTTTCCTGCCCCAAATCTCAAACTATTCTATTTCGAGATTTGGGCCTGCATTCGAAACCGGGTGTAAAGAGAAAGAGCCGGGCCTGCAGGCAAAACATCTACGCAGATGCGATCTGCCATTCGGGAGGCGGCAGCGGTGCTAAAAGCGTATATTCCGGCTGTACCGTTGGGCCGGGAGGCAGCCGGGCCTAGAAGAGTCCTTTCAGCAGCTCTCCGGCCGGGCTCTCTTTCAGGTTTTTCGGCAGACGCTTCTCTATCTCCTCTTTCGCTTTCGATCTCAGCACCTCTTTCGCATCCACTTTTATCTGCGGAGATGTGAGCTCTCCTTTGAGTGTTACGGGTATCATCGCTTTTCTTATCTTGATTTCAAGCGTAGTATCTATTGTGCCGTTATCCAGGTCTATGACTCCTCTTTTGGAGACTATTTCAGTCAGGCGGCTTTTCATGTAGAGGTCGGAGATGAGCCTCTTTTTGACTATTTTCGTATCTATAGTTGTGCGTTCGTACACCTCTTTCGTGATATCGAAGTTAGCCATCTGTTGAAGTATGAAACTCATTCTGTTCGGCAGTATCTGGCCGTTGAGCAGCTCAGCGTGCAGTGTTCCGAGCTGTTTTACGGTGTCGTAGTCCAGTTTCATATTGGCGCGTGAGTCGAATATGTGGGGGTACATAAGCATGTCGGTCAACGCCACCGTCTGAATGTTCCTGATCTTCACGGCTGCTTTGCCGTTTTCAAAGAGTGCATCAACGGCTCCACCGAGTGTATCTGAGTGTGCGGTGGCTCGAACCTTCTCTTTCGATGTCGTCACGTCGCCGGTCACGACAATGCCACCCTTCATGTGCTGTCCGGTTAAGAAAAAGAGTCTGTCGAGGTCCGGGACATCGGCTCTGTAATCGGTGGAGAGAGCACCTTTTTTGATATCGTAGGTCAGCGCTTCGGTCGTGAGGGTGGCCACCGAAGTGATGAAGTCTACTTTCGATACCGCCCTGCTTTCCGTCAGTTTCGTATCTACGTCACCTTTGAATGTAAGGTCGGAGGGAATCGAAAGGTTGAAATCCCTCTTCACAGGCTGTGGAACTACAACCCCGTCTCTGATCCGTGTAACGACGGAGCCGTCGAGATTGTCGAGATCCAGGTTTGAGATTTCCGCATCTATATCGACTCTCCCTTTTGCGTATTGCGGCAGGTTTATCATATATAGAAGTCTATCTATTTGCAGATGGGCAATTTTCGCGGTCAGGTTGGCCGGCTCGAACTTTTCCAGGTCTATCCCGTAGGCGGTTTCACTCGCGGCGACATCGCTTTTGCCGACTATCTTCAGAAGCCTTTCGTCGCCCTTTACGGTACCCTCCGTTCTGAATGGTCCGTTGAGTCTGGTGCCCAGCAGCTTTTCGAGGCTGGAGAGCTCTTTTATATCCACACTGTATAAAGCGTCGATATACCGGGAAAACAGGTTCATTGTACCTTTCGCCTCTATAGCGGTGCCGTCTCCGATTTTGAGCAGGATATCGAAGCGGTCCGGCCGTAGTACAAATCTCTCCAGCTTTGTAGGCAGAGGAACATTCTGCGCGATTTTCGACTCTATTACCGGTTTCAGCACCCCGTTTCCGGGAGCGGTGAAAAGTACTCCGTAAGCGATCCCCAGAATAAGGAGTAAAACCGCAACGAAAGCTACAATATATTTCATGGTTCAGCTATCCTTCAGAGAAATATAGATGTCAGGCTGTTACGCAAAAAACCGGAGACTTTTCGTTGACCGATGCTATTCGCGACTTCCAGGCCCCGGAAGGAAAATCCTGTTTTGGCTACTCTTTTGCGCAACATCGGCCCCGTCTCTCTTCAAACGTATATCTTTTAGCCGTGAAGCGGTTTTTTTACACTCTCTACTTACGTAACATCCAGATCCAATATTGTAGCACAAAAATGGTACGGATAAAATCGGAACAAAAACAGAAATATGAGCCAATAAGACTCAATAATATGATATAAATAAACTAAGAAAATTGCAATATCTCTTGACAATGGAAAAAAATTGGGATAAAATTTCAGCACTTATAAAAAGTAACTGCTAAATCTCAAGAATGAAAGGAGAGTCAATGAGTTTCCAACCACTAGCCAACAGAGTTCTGGTAGAACGGGTTGACGAGCCGCAACAGACAGCATCCGGGATCATAATTCCCGACAACGCGAAGGAGAAACCCCAGGAGGCCGTAGTTCTGGCTATAGGGCCGGAAGTAGAAGAGGAGGGCCACATCAAAGTGGGTGACAAAGTTGTATTCGGAAAATATAGTGGAACGGATATAACCGTTGACGGAAAAGAGCTGCTTATTCTCAGCAGTGATGACATTCTTGGAATTTTGAAATAATCAGGAGGGGAAAAGATGGCAGCAAAAGATATCCATTTTTCAGATGCGGCACGCAACGAACTGTTTGAGGGCGTGAAGAAACTGGCCGATGCGGTCAAAGTGACTATGGGACCTCGCGGACGCAACGTACTCATTCAGAAGAGCTTCGGTGCTCCCAGCATAACAAAAGACGGAGTGAGCGTCGCTCGTGAGATCGAGCTCAAAAACACCGTCGAAAACATGGGTGCCCAACTCGTTAAAGAGGTTGCTAGTAAAACAGCCGACGAAGCGGGAGACGGTACTACCACCGCAACCGTACTGGCATACAGCATCTTCAAAGAGGGGCTGAGAAACATTACGGCAGGTGCCAACCCTATCGAAGTAAAACGGGGAATGGACAAAGCATCCAACGCGATCATCGAAGAGCTCAAGAAGATCGCGAAAGAGGTCAAGGATAAAAAAGAGATCGCACAGGTTGCGAGCATCTCCGCCAACTCCGACGAGACTATCGGTAACCTGATTGCCGAAGCTATGGAGAAAGTGGGTAAAGACGGCGTTATCACCGTTGAAGAGGCCAAAGGTATCATCGATGAGCTGGAAGTTGTAGAGGGTATGCAGTTCGACCGCGGATACCTGAGCCCCTACTTCATCACCGATGCGGACAAGATGGAGGCGGTGCTGGAGAATCCCTACATTCTTCTGTATGACAAGAAGATTACGAATCTCAAAGATATCCTTCCTGTTCTCGAAGGTATCCAGCAGAGCGGCCGACCACTGCTCATCATCGCCGAAGATGTAGAGGGTGAAGCTCTTGCGACACTCGTTGTCAACAAACTCCGCGGAATCCTGAACATAGCTGCGGTAAAAGCGCCCGGATTCGGTGACAGAAGAAAAGCGATGCTGCAGGATATCGCCATACTGACAGGCGGAACCGTCATCAGCGAAGAGGTAGGACGAACGCTCGAGAGCGCTACTGTAGCCGACCTGGGTCAGGCCGGACGTGTGGTTATAGACAAAGACAACACAACAATCGTGGACGGTAAAGGCGACAAAGCGGCGGTAGAAGCGCGAATCAAAGAGATCAAGGTACAGATCGAAAACACAACAAGCGACTACGATCGCGAAAAACTGCAGGAGCGTCTTGCGAAGCTCAGCGGCGGAGTTGCGGTCATCAAAGTCGGTGCGGCTACCGAGACAGAGATGAAAGAGAAGAAAGACCGCGTCGACGATGCGCTCTCCGCTACAAAAGCGGCAGTCGAAGAGGGTATCGTTATCGGAGGCGGCGCCGCACTCCTGAGAGCGGCAGCCAAGGTTGATCTCGACCTCTGCGGAGATGAAGCGATCGGTGCGGATATCATCCTCAGAGCCATCAAGGCTCCGCTGAAGCAGATCGCCGAAAACGCAGGCTTCGATTCCGGCGTTGTAGCCAACAAGGTTGAGAGTGCCGAGAGTGAAAACCTCGGATTCAACGCGGCTACAGGAGAGTATGTGGATATGCTCGAAGCCGGTATCATCGATCCGGTAAAAGTCGAGAGAATCGCACTCCAGAACGCCACATCGGTAGCCAGTCTGCTGCTGACTACAGAGGCGACTGTCAGCGAGATCAAAGAGGATAAGCCTGCCGCTCCGGCAATGCCGGATATGGGAGGCATGGGAGGCATGGGCGGCATGATGTAAGCCCCGCCTTCGAAAACTTCTCCAGGGGAGCCCCGGTTTTCCGGAGCTCCCCTTTTTTTATGCACGGTAACTCAACACTCAAGATATATTAAGAGACGGATCGGCGAAATCTGTTAGCATTGCGATTCGAGCGGCAGCTGGGCGTTAAGAGAACCGCTCGTGCCCGAAGGGTTCCGTAGGAATTTGCGGTTTTCAGCCCCGTTGCCGCGTCCCTAAGTACAAACCGCATCTGCTCAGAGGTTTCTATAACCTGTATCTGTTACGATTTTATTGATATTTTTCTTCTTCACGCCCGGTTTTGAATTACCCTCTTTTTTATTCCCGCTGAATGAACTCCGCTGTAAAATAGCTCCATATGAGGTGAAAAAGGAGTTGTCATGGCCTATTTGTGTTCGTACGGTGCCGCGGAGGTGGTTACAGGCTCTTGCCATCTGCTTCGGCTGAAGAACGGTTTGAGAATCCTGGTCGACTGCGGAATGTTTCAGGGAAGAGAGGAGGAGCGGAATGAAAAGCCGTTCGGCTTCAATCCGAAAAAGGTAGATATTCTCCTGATCACTCACGCCCACCTCGATCATGTGGGGCGTATTCCAAAGCTGGTGAAAGAGGGGTTCGACGGTATCATAGTGGCGACCGGGCCAACTATGGAGCTTGCGCATGTGGTCTTGATGGACAGTGCAGGGCTGATGGAGGAGGAGTACAGAACCCGTTACAAAAAAGCGCAGCGCAGAGGGGAGGAGAGGCTGGTTCCCAAACCTCTTTATACCAGGGAAGATGTCGAAAACGTCTTTATGCTTACGCATATACGTGCCCGTTATGACAAGCCTTTGAAGATCGCAAAAGGTGTATATGCGATATTCAGGAATGCGGGACATATACTCGGCTCCGCTACGGTAGAGATAGGTTTCAGCGAAGAGGGAGAGAGCAAAAAGATTGTTTTCAGCGGAGATCTCGGAAACCGGCACGATATCGTCACTCCATACGTGGCCGATATTCCGAGGGCCGATACCCTATTCATAGAGTCTACCTACGGGGACAGGAATCACAAGAGTATCAAGAAGAGCAAAGAGGAGTTCAAGAGCGCCGTTCGCGAAACGCTGATCAACAGGGGAAATGTCATTATCCCATCTTTTGCTATCGAGAGGACACAGGAGGTTCTCTGCCTCCTCAAGGAGATGTACCGGGATCGTGAACTTCCCCACTGCAAAATTTTTCTAGACTCTCCTATGGCTATAAAGGCGACGCAGTTATTTTCGAAATATCATGCCGAGCTTGGGCAGGTCTGCCGCCGTTTCTACAAAGAGGACGGTGATGTCTTCGGTTTTCCGTGGCTCCGTTTTACCAGCGATGTGGAGGATTCGAAAAAGATCAACGAGATAGAGCGCGGAGCGGTCATCATAGCCGGCAGCGGTATGTGTACCGGCGGAAGGATTCTGCACCACTTCAAAAACAGACTCTGGAACAGAAGAAACAGCGTCATATTCGTCGGCTACCAGGCGGAGGGTACTCTCGGAAGATATATAGTAGAGGGAGCCAAATGGGTGCGTATCTACAATGAAGATATACGCATAGAGGCGAAGATATTCACGATAAACGGATTCTCGGCACATGCGGACCAGAAAGAGCTGATAGGGTGGATGGGCAGAATAGGGCACCTCGGGCGAATCTGCCTTGTACACGGCGAGAGAGAGAAGGAGCGCATATTCAAAAAGGCGATACGCAAAGAGTTGGGGAAAAAGGCGCACATCGTAAGATTCAAGGAGAGGATATATCTATAGGGTGCCTCCTAAAGCTGTGGATACCCGGGCTTTGGTCCGAAAAGTCCGTCAAGAAGGAGATCTCATGAACGAACCTGAAAAAACCGACATCTCAAAAGGACTCACATCCGACGAGGCTGCAAGAAGACTCAAAGAGTACGGCCCCAACACGATAGAGGAGAGAGAGGAGGGGTGGTTCTCGAGACTTATGAAACGTTTTTGGGGACCTATCCCGTGGATGATAGAGGCAGCCGCCCTCCTGTCGGCTCTAGTCGGACGGTGGGAGGATTTTACGATCATAACGGTGCTGCTGTTCGTAAACGCGCTGGTCGATTTCTACCAGGAGTCCAAGGCTCTAAGTGCCATAAGGGTTCTCAAGCGGAAGCTTGCGGCAAGAGCCCTCGTTCTTCGTGACGGAGTATGGCGGGAGATCCCTGCGGCCGAGGTTGTTCCCGGTGATGTGATAAAGGTGAAGATAGGCGACATTGTTCCGGCCGATGCTAAACTGGCTGGAGGAGGGGAGTTCCTCCTGGTCGACCAGTCCGCACTTACCGGGGAGTCGCTGCCCGTTACGAAAAGAGCCGGTGAAGAGATCTACTCCAACGCCGTGGTAAAACAGGGGGAGATGGTAGCCGTGGTGACCAGAACCGGCAAAAATACCTACTTCGGAAAGACCGTCGGCCTGGTCGCGAAAGCGGAACGGGAGGAGAGAAGCCACTTCCAGAAGATGGTCATCTCCGTCGGGAACTTCCTTATAGCGGTGACGCTGGTTATGATCGCCCTGATTCTCTATGTCGGCATCTCGAGAAGTGAGCCGACTGTAGAGCTGCTGGTATTCTCTCTCGTTCTCACCATCTCGGCGATTCCGGTTGCGATGCCTGCTGTACTTACGGTCACTATGGCTGCCGGTGCAAGGGTTTTGGCGGCTAAAGATGCGATTGTCAGCAGGCTAGCCGCCATAGAAGAGCTTGCGGGAATGGATATTCTCTGCTCCGACAAGACGGGGACGCTGACGAAGAACCGTATGACACTTGCCGAACCCTTTACGGTCGGCGGCTTCAGTGTCGACGACCTCTTCTTCTATGCCGCTCTGGCCAGCAGGGAGGAGAACCACGACCCGATAGAGATACCGATTTTCGAACATCTAGACCACCATGGGCTCAGAGAGAGGCTCTTACGTTGTGAACAGAAGCGCTTCATCCCGTTCGATCCGGTCAGAAAGAGGACCGAAGCGGTCGTAGAGGGAGAGGGGTGTGAAGCGGTCGTGACGAAGGGGGCGCCGCAGGTTGTCCTCTCTTTGAGCCGGATAGAGAGCGGAGAGAGGCGGAAGTTAGAGGAGAGAATCGAAGCGTTCGCACAGAAGGGGTTCAGAACCATAGGTGTCGCCTTTAGAAGGTATGAAGATGAGGAGTATACCTTCGTCGGCCTCATTCCTCTCTACGATCCTCCCAGGGAGGACTCAAAGGATGCGATTGCGGAGGCTAAAAGGTACGGGGTCACCGTCAAGATGGTAACCGGTGACAATATAGCGGTCGCGAAGTATATCGCCGAGGTTCTTGGAATAGGCGGCAATATTCTGGATGTACGGGAACTTCGCGGTCAGGGGGTCGGGGAGTATATACTCCTCTCGGAACTTCTTGCGCGCGCTTTCACGAAAGTGCTCTATCCCAAGCTTGCCAAAGAGGAGATAGAGCGGTATGTAAAAGAGATCGTGGAAGAGGTGAAAGATGAGCTTCTGCATATAGAGCTGCCCCAGGGGACCGTAAAGAAGCATGAGTCCGAGATTATAGAGCTGATAGAGAAGGCGGACGGCTTTGCGCAGGTATTCCCGGAAGATAAATACTTCATCGTGGATGAGCTGCAGAAGGCCGACCATATCGTAGGTATGACGGGTGACGGGGTAAACGACGCCCCGGCTCTCAAAAAGGCGGACTGCGGAATCGCCGTCAGCGGCGCGACGGATGCCGCGCGTGCGGCGGCCGATATAGTTCTGACCGCACCGGGTCTTCGGGTGATAGTGGATGCGATAGAGCTCTCCCGCATCACGTTCGAGCGGATGAAGAGCTACACCGTATACAGGATAGCCGAGACCATAAGAATCATACTCTTCATGACACTGGCCATAGTACTCTTCGAATTCTATCCGATCACATCTGTCATGATCATTCTGCTGGCTCTTCTGAACGACCTGCCTATCCTTATGATTGCGACCGACAGGACGAAGATGCGTGCTAAACCGGTGCGTTGGGATATGCGTGAGATGCTGGTACTCTCCAGCTGGCTCGGAGCGGCCGGTGTTATGTCTTCGTTCCTGCTCTTCTGGGCCGCTATGGAGATTATGCAGCTGCCCGAGATATATGTCCAGACGATGTTTTTTGTAAAAATGGTCGTAGCCGGCCATAATACCATCTTCAACACCAGGACCGACGACTGGTTCTTCAAGAAGCCCTTCCCCTCCGGCAAACTCTTCTGGGCTTCACAGCTGACGGCCGTTGCGGGAACGGTCATAGGAGTTTACGGATTCGGTCTGATGGAGCCGCTGGGATGGTTCATGGCGATTCTCATCTGGATATACGCACTGGTGTGGTTTATCTTCAACGATGCGGTAAAAGTGGCTGTGATACGTTATTACAGAAAAAGAAGAGGGGTAGAGGTGCTTTAGAGAGGAAGAGAGACCCTCTTCCTTCTCAGAGGCAGTCGGGGCAGGTTCCGCGAAGCGTGATGAAGCTCTCTTTTATCTTGTAACCGCTCAGCTTTTCGGCCTCGTCTATCACCTTGTCGGTCCCGACACAGATATCTTCGATCTTTCCGCAGCTGTCGCAGACCATATGAAGGTGCGGCTCCTTGATAAGCTCGAAGACCGATTTCGTTTTCGGGATCTTCACCTCCTGGATAAGGCCGCTCTCTATCATCTGGTTGATGTTTTTGTATATAGTCGCAAGTGAAACACTCGGAAACTGTTTGAGCATTTCATTGTATAGATCTTCTATGTTTATATGCCCGTGCTCCTCCAGCATAGTAACTATTTTGATGCGCTGAGGCGTAGCTTTCAGGCGGTGTTCTTTTAGCAGTTCCGCTGTTTCATGCATATCTGTGTACCCTCGTTTCCTCTGTAGGTAAGGCTGACGGAATTATACCGAAAACCTGATTTATATAAACGATTTATACATTAATATTTTTAACAGTATAATTAAGTGAGGTGGGCACAAAAGAAAATTATTTTCTTTTAAGGCTTTTTATTGAATAATTCTCAAAGGAAAAAAATTTTCCAATAAAAGGAGGCAAAATGGCATCGAGAGGCAATTCCATTATTAAAGGTGTAGAGATTCAGGAGGTCATAGATCTGCTCAACAGAGCTTATGCGGATGAGTGGCTGGCCTATTACCAGTACTATATAGAGAGTAAGGTTGTGAAAGGGATCATGAAAGATGCGGCCATCGCCGAGCTGGATCAGCATGCGGCTGATGAGCTGCGTCACGCCGGCATGGTTGCCGACAGGATAATCCAGCTTGGCGGCACACCGATACTCAACCCCAAAGAGTGGTTCGAAAAGACCAACTGCGGCTACGAGGAGCCAAACGATTTCGACGTACTCAGGATTCTTGAAGATGCGATAAAAGGGGAGCAGTGCGCTATCGATGTCTATAGCAGGCTGGCTGAAATGACACAAGGCAAGGATATAGTCACATACGACATAGTTAGCCAGATACTGGCAGACGAAGTGGAGCATGAAGAGGATCTCGTGGCACTTCACGAGGATATTACAGAATTTATAGAGCAGATCAAAGGATCGATTTCATGAGACAGTACGAAACCTACAGGTGCAACAAGTGCGGGAACGAGGTGGAGGTTCAGAAGGTGGGCGGCGGTACGCTGGTATGCTGCGGCGAAGAGATGGAGTGCATAACCGAGAATCTCACCGCGGTAAACCTGATGAAGGCGTTTGCCGGCGAGTCTATGGCTCGCAACAAATATGAGTTCTTCGCGGAGATGGCGAGAGAAGAGGGGTGGCATCGAATAGCCGAGCACTTCAACGAAGCGGCCATGAACGAGAAGTACCACGCTCTTGCAGAGTTCAAGACCTACAACAAGTTGATGTACGGTATAGAGCTTCATGAGACACTGAAAAATCTCGACACGGCGATGGCGGGTGAAAACTACGAACACACCGAGATGTATCCCAACTTCGCCAAAATCGCGGAAGAGGAGGGACACAAAGATATCGCCAGGCTTCTGAAAGCGATCGCCAAGGTAGAGGTGGAGCATGAGCGTGAATACAATGAGCTCAAGAAGTGCCTCGAAGAGGAGGGATTTTTCAACAGCGATGAAGATGAGTTCTGGGTATGTGAAGTCTGCGGACATGTACACCGCGGTAAAAAAGCACCCAAAGCCTGCCCTCTGTGCAAGGCTCCGCAGGAGTATTTCAAGCGCGAACACCTCTGCTGAGTATCCCGCATGACTCCGCGCCATGCTCTGAGAGGAGGTGCGGCCCGTGGAGTTGCGGTGAGCTGTTAGCATATTTGATCGGCAAACAGATAAGCAGTAGGGCAATACCTCAGGATTTTTATAGGTGAATGACAATCCGGTCACTTAAGGAAAAACTTTATCATCTAATGATATAATTCCGATTACAAAAATAACGAAGAAGGAGAGAACGATGAAAAAGATGGTTGTAGCCTTCGGCGCTGTAGCGTTGATAGGTATCAGCGCCGTTGCGGCCGATGCGTTGATAGAGAAGGCCAAGAACTCCGGCCTCAAACCGATACCGGAGAGCAAGAGTGAGCTCTACAAGCTCATAGACAATCCGAAAAACCCCATTACGGATGCAAAAGTTGAGCTTGGCAAGAAGCTCTATTTCGACCCGAGACTCAGCAAGAGCGGGCTTGTCAGCTGTAACTTCTGTCACAACCTGGCTACAGGCGGTGTAGACGGAGTCGATGCGGCCACGGGCCATATGTGGAGACACAATCCCCACCACCTGAACTCACCGACAGTCTACAACGCTGTTTTCGCACAGAAGCAGTTCTGGGACGGAAGAAGCCCCGATCTTGAAGATCAGGCGCAGGGACCCATGCAGGCACCGCCGGAGATGGCAGCTACGAAAGAGCATGTGGAGAAGGTCGTAAACTCAATTCCGGCTTATGTGAAAGAGTTCAGGAAGGCATACGACAACCCGAATATGAAGCCGACTTTCAAAGATGTAGCCGATGTCATAGGCATATTCGAAAGAACGCTCGTCACCCCCTCCAGGTTTGACAAATATCTTGCCGGATGCGACAAGGCTCTGAGCAAAGAGGAGAAAGAGGGTCTGAAGATTTTCATAGACAAAGGGTGTGTAAGCTGCCACAACGGAGTCGCACTGGGCGGATCTATGCAGCCTTTCCCCGCTGTAGGAAAATACAAATACGCGAATGTAGGCGACTTCAAAGGCGACAAGAACGGAATGGTCAAAGTTCCTACGCTCAGGAACATACTCGAGACGAGACCATACTTCCACAATGGGGCCGTATGGACCATAGAAGAGGCTATCAAGATCATGGGTGAAACCCAGCTCGGAGTGAAAATAAGCGATGCAGAGGCGAAGAAGATCAAGACATTCTTCGGAGCGCTCACCGGTAAAAAACCGTATGTTCGCTACCCGATGCTTCCGGCAAGTACCGACAAGACTCCGAAACCGAACCTGAAGTAAGCTACCCTCCCCCATCGGGGAGATGAAAAAACTACTCCTTGAAGAGGGTCCGAATTCGGCCCCTCTTCCAAAAGCTTTGAACTCCCTTTACTTTAATATGCTCTATCGACTTTGGAAAGCTTTATTCTAGTCATATTCCTACTCAAATCTCTTCTTTGAAAAGTCATGCTTTTCGATTTTTCCGTAACACATCTTAGTGCACTGACAGTACGTAAAAAGCGTAACGTCATTTCGAAAACTACGCTTCGCTCACGCTTTTCGTAATATCAGTGTCAAAAAGAGATAGTCTGTTCTTTCAGTCACAGCAGTGAAGAAGACTCTTTTGGGGGTCTATGAAAAACTTTACCGAGTCGTAAACCATGAAGAGACCGTAGACGATGACGGCAATAGAAGCGACGGTGATCATCGTCTTCCTGAGCTTTCCTCTCTGCATGAGGCCGGTAAAGAATCCGAGGCTGAAGAGTGCCGGTACGGTGCTCAGACCGAATATGAGCATGACAACCGCACCCCAAAGAGGGCTCATAGTGCTTGCCGCCGTGACGGCGAAGAAGTAGACGAAACCGCACGGCAGAAGGCCGTTGATCATTCCGAGCAGATAGAAACTGAAGATGGAGCTGTCGCTCATAAGTGCTTTGAAACTTTTCTGATACCATGAGCTCTTCATGATCGAGTGCTCTATCATTGTGATGAACTTCACCTTCCCCATGATGGAGAGGCCGGTTAGAATCATCACCGCTCCGGCAAACAGGAAAAGCGCCCCCACTGTGTACCCGCTGAAGGTGGCTACACTTCCGAGGTAGCCGAAGAGCGCTCCCAGAACCGTATAGGTAGTAATGCGCCCGAAAGAGTAGGCCAGGTGCGCGGCGCTTTGGTGTGCCCCGTTCCACTCCGGTTTAACCTTCGCTCCGGTATAGGCAAGAACTATCCCCCCGCACATCCCGATGCAGTGGCCGAACGATCCAAGAAAGGCGATGGTGGCTATCGAGAGCAGGTTTACAGCCTCCATCTACCTTTCGTCCCCCATCGATTTCAGGTACTGAGGATTTGCCATGTGCATCCCCTTTTTCATGCGGCTGATTACCTCTTCGAAGTTTACACTGCCGCTTCTACTCTTTTCATATGCACCGAAGCCGTAGTGCATCGGGCTCTTCTCGTTCGTGGAGTAGTAAGCATCTTTCGCCGCTATCCATCTTTTTGTATCTAGCGTATATACCCATACGGCGGCGCTCTCCTTGAACGGCTGACTCTCGAGCCACAAGGCTAGGCACCCTATGTCGTCGAAAAACCATGTCTTGCCCTCACTATCTACCACCTGTGCAGAGTACTCTTTCCGATCTATCTCCATTTTGCATCTGCTGCAGAGGTATGCATGGGGGAAGATTTCTACCGGCTTCTTCTCCACATTCCCTGTCAGCACCACCTTTGGGTGCGGTTTTTCGGCCATGGAGAGTACGATAGCGGAGATTACACCTATGAAGAGAAGAACTGTTACAAACGGTTTTAGAAACTTTTTCATAACGGCAATGTTACCCGACGGGTGTTAAGAGAAGATTAACCGGCCGGCGGCTGCGCCGGCTGTGCGGTCAATGTTTATGTTTTCTGTGCAGTATAGAGTTGATATAGTCGAGCTGCGCCGGTGTCAAAATCCGCCTTGTGTCGTAGATGCACTTGAGGTGGGTGCGGGTGGCGTCCGCTTTCAGCTTCGCCAGCCTCTCCACGTCCGCACCCAGACTCTTAGGTGCGGCACCGCTCATAGCCGCTTTTACAATCTTTTTCTGAAGTTTCATTATCTCCGGTTTCAGTGCCATTACACTACCCAATGTCGTCTTTCTCACCTTCAGCAGTTCGGTTTTCTGCTCAGGGGTAAGAGCCAGTTTGGGATCGTCCCAGCGCTTCTTCAGAATCATCGTATAGTGCGGAAGCCCTTTGGTTATGAGAAACGGTGAGTTTTTCATACCGTTTTTATTTCCTTTGGCCGCGGCCGCCGCGGGAAAGATGAGTGCCGCAGTTACAACCAGTGCGGCCAAAACTCTTTTTAGATCTGTTTTGAACATTTTTTTTCTCCTTGTTTTGCAGTTACGTAGGGTTGGAGTATACCACAAATATGATTGTGAAGAAGGGGGGATGTTTGGATCACTTCAGGAATATATGGAGAGTTCATAAGTTTGATTTATGTATAGCGGATATTTTTTTACATCCGATTTATAAAGTTTCGGTATAATCTTGCAAATCGGTGCCGAAGGGCCCTATAAAGGGGAATTGAAGCGTAAGGGGTGAAAGGAATAGAGGGTGACACTCTTCAGGCAGATAAACGCCGTTTTTTCCATAATTCTTCTACTTGTATTGGGGACGGTACTGGGAATAGGCTTTATCGACAGCAGACACTATGTTCAAAACGAACTTTTCACCAAAGCGCAGGATACCGCAACTTCACTGAGCCTCATGATGTCGCAGGCCGGCGGCGACATAGCGGCTATGTCCAAAATGGCAGATGCCGTTTTCAAAAGCGGACGGATAAAGAGGATTTTACTGCAGGATCGGTACGGAAACATCATCTTCGAAAAGAAGAGTGACGTCGCGGCCGAGGTACCTTCCTGGTTCTTGAAGCTGGCCGACCTCTCATCCGATACGGCTGTGGCGGAGGTGTTCGACAAATGGCGCGTTATAGGCCCGCTCACAGTACAGGTGGAGACTTCGGAGGCTCTCGACTACCTCTACGCCTTTTTCAAAAAGATACTTATTATTTTCATTGTTGGCGGAGCTTTGGGTGCTCTTTTTATCTACATCCTTCTAAGTATCATTCTCGAGCCGCTGAAGACGGTTATCAGGCAAGCCGAGGGGGTTTTGCACAACCGCTTCATCATTCAGGATGAAACTCCCTCCACGGTCGAGCTCAAGCATGTCTCTATGGCTATGAACCAGATGGTCAGGCGGATGAAGAAGGGCCACGAAACTCTTTCATCTGTTATGGCCAAAAACAGGGAGCTTGAGTATATCGATCCGTTGACTAAAGTCGGAAACCGCAGGTTTTTCATGATCAAATATGACGAATACTCCAATGCAGAGGACAACAGGGGGTGGGGTGTAGTCCTGGCGGTGAGGCTTGCGGACGTTCAAGAGGCCAACAAGATCATAGGTTTCGATATGGTCGACCGTATTTATGTGAAGATCTCCAAAATAGTTTTGCAAAATATCGTTGACATAGACGATGCTGCCTGCTTCAGGGTATCTGGTACCGAGTTTGTGCTGCTGCTCCCTTCGCTGGATACGGAACATGCCAAAACTCTGGCGGAGCTTATTGTCTCCGAGATAAGAGAGCTGATCGACACTCAATTCAAAGAGGTCTCCGGAACGCTGTTTGCGGATGCTGCAATTTCGGCATATGAGCACAGGGAGCCGATCAGCCAGGTTCTCTCATCCGTCGACCTGGCTCTCAACGAAGCTCTCTTCAAGAGTGGAGATGCCGTAGTTGTGGCCAAGAGGGAGAGCTCTCTGCCTATGAACAAGGTGGCATGGCGTACACTTCTTGAGGAGTCTATGAAGGAGCACCGTATGGAACCGGTATGGGAGGATGTTCACGCTATCAACAGGCACAAACTTTTTGCATCGATCACCTTCGATATAATTACGACGGAAGGTGAGAGAATTCCATATAGTACATATCTCTCTATGCTTCGTCTGCTCAAGCTCTTTCCCAAATATATAGAGTATACTATGGGGTATCTCGACTCCGTTCCCATCCTGCAGAACAACCGTATCGCTGTCGAATATCCCCTGAACTGCCTTGCAACGCCAAGACTCTTCGAGAAGGTGAAGGAGTATATCAGGCTTCTGCAGAAGCGCGGAGTGGAGTTGATCATAGAGATACCGGAAAGTGACCTCTCCAAGATCGACGTAACCACATTGAGGCAGATAACGGATGAACTGCACAGGGAGAACCTCTCTTTCGCGATAAGCCGGTTCGATGCCGACAGCGATACCGTGGAGCTGCTCAAAACGGCACGGCCGGAGTATGTAAAGATGTATGTCGGGCAGTTTACCGATATGAGCGACTCTTTCAGGGACTCTCTCATACCTATATTGAAGACTTTCGGCGTGAAACTTCTTCTGCACGGAATCGACGAAGAGCACGATATTCATGTTTTGAGCAGGCAGGGAGCCGATTACTTCATAATACGCCACTGATATTTGAGCGATATCCGCTTTCCCTCAAAGAGTTGGTTCGACCTGCTGAGGATTTGCCATACAGTCAAGATCTATCGTTGAGAAGTGCCGAGACGGGTCGGTAGAACCTCCCCCAGATGTGATCTACTCTTCTCTTCTGAATGCGGCAAGCGGGCCAAAAACCGAAAACTCATGAGGACCCTTTATGGTACGAGCGGTTTTCCTGACGTCCAGATAGCGCTCAAATCCCGATAGATGTGCTGATTTTGCGTAAGGTCGGATCCTTGGTTTTGAATTGCAGTTATCATATATCAATATATCTTGATATGTCATATATAATTACGCTATGATTCGAACGACCGAAAGGAGATCCGGCTATGGAAGCGATGGAAGATTTTCTAAAAAGCATCGGTGCGCTCTACGACGAGACGCGCGTAACGCTGCTCAAGTTCATAGACCTGCACGGCCCTCTGTGCGTCTGTGATCTGGAGGCATCTTTCGGAATGATCCAGTCCCGTCTCTCCAGGCATCTGAAGATTTTGAAAGATGCCGGGTTTTTGAGTGCGCGAAAAAGCGGCCGCTGGACCTACTACTCCATACGCTCTCCGCTCGATCGGTTCAGGCAGGAGGCGCTGGAGGAGATCCGTACCCTTCCGGTAGAGCTTCCGGATCTGAAAAAACTTTCCAAAGAGTGTAAATTATGAAAAAAGTTCTAATTCTCTGTACCGGCAACAGCTGCCGGTCCATTATCGCGGAGGCCCTTGTAAACAGATATCTGGGCTCTAAAGGGGTGGAGGCTTTCAGTGCCGGTTCCAACCCTTCCGGGCGCGTCAACCCCAATGCCGTCAAGGTGCTGGAGGAGGAGGTGGCGTGGAGCGGGAAGTACCGCTCCAAAACGATCGATGAAGTTATGAAAAAGGGCCCTTTCGATCTTGTCGTGACCGTATGCGACAATGCGAAGGAGTCCTGCCCGGTTTTTCCCGGGGGTGTAAAGAGGATTCATGTAGGTTTCGAAGACCCCGACGGCAAGCCGTACGAGGCGTTTGTAGAGACGAAAGAGCTTATAAAAAAGAGGCTTTTGCCAACTATTGAGAAGGAGCTTTTGAAATGACCATAGAGATACTGGGTACCGGATGTGCGAAGTGCAGGGCGCTCGAGGAGAATGTCAAGCAGGCTGTGGCCAAGAGCGGAAAATTTGCGCAGATAAAAAAAGTCGAGGATGTAACTGAGATAATGAGATACGGCGTCATGAGTACGCCCGGACTCGTTGTGGACTCCACAGTGGTAAGTGTCGGCAAGGTGCCTTCGGTAGATGAGATAGTGAAGCTGATATCCTAGTATGTGGAAAGAGGCTGTAGACGGTTTCGTCTATCATACGCTGGGATTGAGCGGAAAGGCCGCCGAGGCGCTGGACTTTTTCATATACGATACGGTAAAGATTTTTGTACTGCTGACGGTAATCATCTTTATCGTGACCTTTCTGCGCAGTTTTTTCCCTACAGAGAAGGTAAGGGACTACCTTAGCAGAAAGCACCCGCTCGTCGGACACGTTTTCGCCGCGCTATTCGGCATTGTAACCCCGTTTTGCAGCTGCAGTGCCATTCCCCTTTTTCTGGGATTTTTGCAGGCGCGCATACCGCTTGGGGTAACCTTCAGCTATCTGATCTCGGCCCCTATGAACAACGAGATAGCCATAGCGATGCTCTTCGCCCTTTTCGGCTGGAAGATAACCTTGCTCTACATCTCGTTCGGCCTGCTCGTAGCCGTTGTTGCTGGGTTTGTCATAGGGAGGCTGAATCTCGAAGATGAGGTTCTGATAAAGGTTGAGCCTGTAGAGGGTGAACTGCCTACATGCGATGTCAGTGTGACGATGAAGGCACGACTGACCGAGGCGTGGGAGTTTACTGCCGACATTCTGCGCAAGGTGTGGCTCTACGTCGTTGCCGGTATCTCCGTTGGAGCCTTCATACACGGCTACGTTCCGACGGATCTGATAGTAAAAGCGGCCGGAAACGACGCATGGTACGCCGTACCTGTAGCTACGCTTCTGGGTGTACCCATGTACTCCAACGCCGCCGGGGTGATGCCGCTCATAGAGGTTCTGACACAAAAAGGGATGCTGATGGGCACGGCGCTCAGTTTCATGATGGCGGTTACTGCATTGAGCCTGCCTGAAGCGATGATACTCAAAAAGATTCTCTCGACCAAACTGATTGTCATCTTCTTCTCGACGGTGGCTCTGGGTATTATGCTTATAGGCTATATTTTCAACGGAGTACTGGGATGATTCCTGCCGTAACGATATTTGTAATAACCCTTGTTCTGGTCATATTGCAGCCGAAGGGGCTGCAGATAGGCACTACCGCGGTCGGCGGAGCGGTTGCCGCTTTGGCGCTGGGAGTCGTCTCGTTCACCGATGTCATAGAGGTGACATCGATCGTCTGGGATGCGACTCTAGCTTTCATAGGAATCATCCTGCTCTCGATGGTACTGGACGAGATAGGTTTTTTCGAATGGGCCGCGATAAAGATGGCGAGACTGAGCCGCGGCAGCGGGCACCTGATGTTCGTCAACATCCTTCTGCTCGGTGCGCTGGTGGCCGCATTTTTCGCCAATGACGGCGCGGCACTGATTCTCACCCCCATACTTCTTGCGAAGATGAGATATCTGAAGATGGATCCGAAAGCTATCTTCGCCTTCCTGATGGCCGGGGGTTTCATAGGCGACAGCGCCTCGAACCCTCTTGTCATATCGAACCTGACAAACATAGTGACGGCGGACTATTTCAACATAGGCTTCGTCGAGTATATGAAGGTCATGTTCTTCCCCAACATCCTCTCGATAGCAGCCTCCATAGCCGTATTGTGGCTCTTTTTCAGAAAGTCGATTCCGGCGAGAATCTCCATAGAGACGCTGCCGGAGGCTTCAAGTGTCATAAAGAGCCCCGAGATGTTCAGGATAAGCTGGTGGTTCCTGGCGCTTCTGCTGGCAGGTTACTTCATCGGCGACATCTACAAACTGCCGATCTCCCTCTTCGCACTCGGCGGAGCGCTGATCTTTCTCTACATCGCCGCAAAGTATAAAGCGGCCAAACCCATAATGACGATAAAGACCGCCCCGTGGCAGGTGGTATGGTTCTCCATAGGGCTCTATGTAGTCGTTTTCGGCCTGAAAAACGCGGGGCTGACCGATGAGATAGCCCAGTGGCTGACCTATCTTAAAAGTCACGGCCGCGAGACCTACATTATAGGAACGGGTTTTCTTTCGGCGGCTCTGAGTTCCGTCATGAACAATATGCCGACAATCATGGTGATGGATCTTGCTATCGACAAGACCGGAGACACCTTTTTGGCCTATGCCAATATCATAGGGTGCAACCTCGGCCCGAAAATGACCCCTATAGGATCGCTGGCGACACTCCTGTGGCTCCACGTACTCGCGAAAAAGGGTGTCAAAATAGGATGGGGAGAGTATATGAAAGTGGGCTTGATCGTCACACCGCCGGTACTGCTTATAGCACTACTTGGACTGATTTGATAATCAATGATGGTGCCGCTACCGGTCTTAACCAAATCGCCTGTGTTACACAAAGCCAAAGCGAAGCCGGATTTGGCGGGGATTGACCGTCTCCCACCCCTAAAGCTGCGAAAATGAGCGAAGCGCTGAATGTAGATTTTAAGGGCGTTCGCTTTTTGCGTAACGTCAGCAAATAAGTTGTATGATTGTGTCAAATCATGGGCACCGGAGTTTTCAAAGGTGCCTTACGAAAAAAGGAGGGCTTATGCCGCACCATAAACATCATGAAAAACTGGAAAGAGTGAAAGAGGCTATCAAGAATTCCAAAGAGCTGAGTGAGGAGCAGAAGAGCAATGCTCTTGCGCACATAGAGGAGTGGTATGAAGAGGATAAAGCCTTCGGTGCTCTGATAGAAGCGCTTATAGAGAAGTTTTCGGAGCTTGAGCCGATCTTCGCGGAGCTGGGGCTTATATAGGCCTCTTCGGCCTCTTTCTTGCCCGCCACCTCAAGATACCGGTAAAGAGCAGAAGCAGCAGGGCTATTGCGGCCGCATCGTTCAGCCAGACCCACCATGAGGCGAAAAATGTGCCGTCATGCAGGGCCAGGAGCAGCGAATAGAGCGTGATGTCTTCAAATTTCGGAAGCGGCTCTTTCGTGTTGCGTGTGCTGAAGTAGTGAACCTTTCCATCTTTGAAATAGAGATCTTTGAACATATGCGGACTCTTAGGGAGTATCTTCCACTCCCCATTTTCAAAGAGCCTGTTCGGCGCGCCCATTCCACTGACGAAGAGCTTCTGACCTTTCCTGATCATCCTGTATGCAAAGCCCCTGTTTTCAAGCTTCCACTCTTTTAGATCGTCGCTTTTGAATACACCGTAGCGGTTTCCTATCCTGAACATGTTTCCGTCGAAATCTACCGACCATATGTCGTGCCTGAGGCTTCCGTATACGGGCGGGAGCAGGACTGACGGTACCTTGACGGATCTCATGAAACCGGCAAGAGAAGATGAGTGGTCCAGAAAAATACCTGTAACGAGCAGGACCAAAAGGGGTGCGGCCGCGGCGACCGTAAATATGTTTGCGTGACTCTTTATAAGAGCCCTTATCGTTTTAGCCCCTCTTTTCTGTCCGATTTTCCACCAGATTATATAGCCGCCGAGTCCCAGCCATGCAAGGATTACGGCGGCGTAGTCATTTATATAGAGCGATATATCGCCGTCGAAATATCCTCTGCCGTAGTGGAGGTCCCGGACGAATCTGGAGAGTGTTACAGGGGCTTTCAGATCGTTTTTGTCCAGCTCCGACGTAGAGACTTTCAATACTTTCCCGTCATCAGCATCTATCAGGTACAGAGTATGTTTGTCGACCGCGGCGAATATACGATCGTTATATATGCTCAGGGCGTTTACGTAGGCACCTCTCAGTGCAAACGGTCTGAACTCACCGTTTTCGAGGGAGTATATTCCGTCGTTTGTCGCCGCTACGAGCCTCTCTTTGTCACTTCTAAGTCCCAGGCAGATACCGTCGAATCTCCGCTCGAAGCTCAAGCCGTTGTCCGGGCTTTCGAATATTCCCCGCTTCGAGCAGGCTATTATGCGGCCGCTGTTTTCGGGGTCATAATGGTAGCCCTCGAAGAGGCGGTTGTTCCACTCTTCGAGGGGTTCGGGAGTGTAAGTAAACGTAGTGGAGTATAGAAACTGCCACTTGTCGTGATCGAGAAAGAGTCCGGTCACCGCAAGTAGCAGTAGAAGTGCCCCGGCCGCAAGGCCGGAGAGTTTGTGTATTTTGAAGAGTTTTACCATCTATATTCGAGCCCTGCGTAGAACTCTCTCGGGTCTCCGGGGGTGTAGTCCGTTTTACCCCAGGCATACCTTGCGCGGCTTGCGTATCTTTCGTCGGTTATATTGGTTATTTTTGTGAAAAATTTCCAGTTGTAGTCATACCTGTATTCAGCCTTCAGGTTTCCAGTACTGTAACCTTCATATTTTCCTGCTGTATGCTCGTCATCCAGCCACCACGGTCCCACATAGACGTATTCACCCATGATCTTAAGCCCTTTGAGCGCAAGGGGGGAATAGATTAGCCTAAGGTTTCCAAGGTGGTTGGGAGCCTGCTGCATCTCGTTGCTTCCGTATACAGGGTCGTCTCTGTAGTTGTGCCTGGAGTAGGAGTAGGCTATTTTGCTGCTCCACTCCTCACTCATCTTCGCCGTAAGTGTAAACTCTATGCCCCTGTGCAGGGTACTTCCGCCGTTGGCATAGTAGTAGTCGCCGGTTACATCGTTTTTGTATCTCGTTATAGTATCGTCTATGGTCATGTAGTAGGCCGATATCTCTACATAGCTTCTGTTTTCAAACAGCTTTTTGTAGCCGATCTCGAAGGTATTGGATGTTTCCGGGTCTAGTACGACCTCTTCGTACCCCTTCTGCATGGAGTAGAGGCGGGAAGCCTGTGGAATACGGAATCCGTTCGCATAACGAAGGTAAACGTTGGTGCTCCTGTCCGGTCGGTAGCTGAGTGAAAACTTCGGGCTTAGGTGTGAAAAGTTGTCGGTTCTGTCGGCAGGTCTGAAATATTTTCCTGATGCGTCGTAACTGTCGGGAGCGAGGTTGTTTTTGTAGTCGTAACGGTTGTAGTCGTACCTGAGGCCGAAGGTTGCGACCATCTCTTCGCCCAGGTTGACATCTGCATGGATGTATGGTGCTACGGCTATATAGTCTACATTGTAGTCGTAGAGGTCTCCGGCAAGGTATGTAGTGGTGCCGGACCAGCTTGTTACGTTGATATCGAAATCCTGGGTATATTTGAGGTCCGACTTTGTATACTCCGCATCTATGCCGCCGATGACTCTTCCCCATGAAGTGTCGTAACGGCCCTTCTGCATAAGTCCTACTGTTGCCAGCTTGTTGTCGTTTCTCGGAAGGTTGGCATTCCAGGTGGCTACATATCTGTTCCTGTTGTATCGCAGATACGGGGTGAGACTTAGCTCCAGGTTTTCGTAACTGTAGTTGCTCCACTCGGCGCTCAGTCTTGCGTAGTCGAACTTTCTTCGCACATCGGTCAGCTCCAGCGCCTTGAAGTAGTTAGGGTCGTCGCTGGCGGCTGTAGAGCCGTTTTCGATGTTGGCGTAGTCGTTGAAGCTGTCGGCCTGCTCGGCGTCGGTTTTGCTGGCGTTAAATATGACTTTTAGCAGGTTGTCGTCGTTCAGGGGAGTGTCGTAACGGAAGTTCAGCTCACCTCTTTCGCTCGTGGTATGGTCTCTCCATCCGTCGCTGTGCAGAAACTTGGCGTTGGTCCTGTAGCCTCCGTTTTCACCTGCCGGCCCGCTCGTTTCGGCGGATAGAGAGCCGTAACCGTAACTGCCGCCCATGGCTTTGATGTTTGACTCCCGCTTTTCGGATGGTGCGGCTAGAGACTTGACGTCCACGACCGCCGCTACCGCATCAGAACCGTAAAGGGCGGTCCCCGCACCCTTCAGCACCTCTACGGATGTAGATGAGCCGAAAGTGGTATATGCCAGTCCGTTATGGTTGAAAAAACCGGAGGATTGCACGGGAATTCCGTCCTGCATGAAAAGGTAGTACGGCCCGGTGTTTATGGGCATTCTTATAGATGTCATGTGCCCGAAAACGGAGCCGGTCTGCTCTATGCGCACCCCGGCGAGAGAGTTGAGAAGATCCTTCTGGAAGATCACCTGATCCAGCTCTATCTCGGCACTCTCCTTTACAGATATGCTGACAGGCTGCTCGACCACCGGCTCCTCTTCACCGGTAGCGATTACACTCACAGGTGCGAGATCTTCGACAGGTCCCTGGGCCAGAACCGAAGCGGCAAAGATAGATAGCGGCAACAGACCTTTTTTCAACATGGCAACTCCTTGCAGGCCGTTAGACGGCCGGAAAATTTGTAGCAATTATGACAGGTACCTGTTAAGTATATGTTAATTTTTTGTTAAAGCTGAAATTAAAAAATGCAGATTTTCATCTGTATTGTCGGAAGAGTAGAGAATATCCAAAAAGGACAACTCTTTTGGAGATCGGTTTCGATAATAGACGGTTTTTTTATATAAACTTCTCCGTTCTTTTTGATTTTTAGGAGATAGGCACCTATACAGAAGTTGTATAGATACTCTTTGGGAGATTGAGGCATAATGTATGGTTCGTACACTCCCGTTGTAACAATAATTCGGTACTGAAATCGAAACTGATGGAGGGAAGAAGTTATGTTTTCATAATGTGGGGGCGTTTCCCCCCACGATTTTACCTGCTTTATGTGCGAACGGAGGCAGGTGCGGCCTCTCTATTTCTGTATGAACTGACCGCAACCCTTTTCGGCTGTGCCGCCGAACTTTCTAACCTCTCTGGCGGTCCCGTTTTTGGCGATTACCTGGCGTTTGCACTCATCTTTTTTGATACACTCCGGGTTTTCACACCCGATATCTTCCGGCTGTTTTTTCGGCATGAAGCCTCCTTTTTTGCGAAATTATAGTGTAACTGCTACAATATGCGACTTATAAACTGATGTTACGTAGTATGTACCAGTTTTAAAATATGGACACCAGTAATTTCAAAGGTGTCCATATTTTAAAAAGATGTTGAGCCGCGGCAGTGTACAGCGGCAAAATCGGCTTTGACCGGTTTTATGTTAGACATCGGCATATTTACCATTCAAAAAGGAGACGAAGTTGTTCTACACCACTATCCACACAATCCACCTTCTGGCCGCATTTACCTACGGCGGATTTCTCTTTGTGGACATCCTCTTTCTGACAAAAATGCAGAAGACGCTCGGGGGCGAAAAGGGTGCGGAGTGCCGCGAGGCTATAATGATACACGTTCGCAAAGTGGTTCCCTACGCTCTCTTTACGGTCGTGGGTACGGGTATCATCATGTTTCCCTATGTTTTCGGTACGGTCGGTGAAGATGGAATGACAAATATGCAGATGGTTCTGCTATTCAAAGCCTTTCTCGGGCTCTGGCTCGGGTTGAGAGGTTTCATGCAGAAGGTATTCAAGATAAACCCCTGGTTGTTCAAAAGCCACTACTTCCCCTTCACACTTGTCGTCATAATAATAATACTCTCACAGATTATGTGGGTCGTCTAGGGGCGTTTGCAAAGGGGGTTTCATGAAGAAGGTTCTTATCTTCAGCGGTGCGGGACTGAGTGCCGAGAGCGGCATAAGGACATTCCGTGACAGCGACGGACTCTGGGAGGAGTACGACGTGATGCAGGTCTGCTCCACGCAGGGCTGGGAGGAGGACCGTGCCCTGGTGACACGCTTCTACAACGACAGGCGCAAAGATCTGGAGAGCAGAAGTCCAAACCCCGCGCACTATGCGATAGCCGGGCTCGAAAAGCGGTTCGGCGGGCAGATATGGAACCTTACCCAAAATGTGGACGACCTTTTGGAGAGGGCCGGATGCAGAAATGTCATACATCTTCACGGTACACTTCGCGATCTGCGTTGCGAGTCGTGCGGCCATATATGGGATATAGGCTACCGTGAGCAGAGAGAGGATGAGGAGTGCCCGGGGTGCGGCAGCCGGCATGTACGCCACAACGTCGTGATGTTCGGAGAGCCGGCTCCGGCATACAGGTTCATCCAAAGAGCGGTAGACGAGAGCGGCCTCTTCGTCGCCATAGGTACGAGCGGGCAGGTCATTGACATCGTTCCTATGGCGACCGAATTTTCCCACTCCATACTGGTAAATCCGAAGCGTGAAATGTATGTCACCTCTTTCGGTTCGCATGAGCGTTATATCGATGAATATTTCGAAACATTCATACAGAAAAAAGCTGGAGAAGCCGCTTCGGAGTTCGAGAAGATAGTCTCCGATTTTCTCTCTGTATGATTTATCTTATCGGCTGCCGTATCTGCAAAAAAGAAAAGAGTCTACCGAAATATGGCTGGCGAAAAAGTTCCGGGAGAGTTTGTTTTCGGCATATGTATAGCGGTATAATATCGTTATTTTAAGGTTGCGGTGCGGCATTAGCCGAAAATGTAGAGACAAGTAAAGATATGGGTCGGTCCGGAAAAGGGTTGTGCCGCCGACTGTTTCAAGTCGGCTTTGCAGGGTGTATAGATATGACCGATTCCGACGGTTCTGAAAAATAGAGAGGATATAAGCCATACTTAAGAGAGGCTCTCTTGAAAGAAGCGCCGTCTTCACTGTGATGACGGCGCTTCTCTCCGTTTTGTATATAACCGCTATCGCCGCGGCCTCGTCGGCCGTAGAGAAGAGGTTGAAAAAGATAGAGCGCGAATACGGCCATTCCACCGCCGACAGATTCAGATACTACTACAAGTTTCTAGACTCCGCAAAAGATCTTCCCGAACGAAAACTCCTTATCGAAGTAAATGACTTCTGGAACGGGGTAAGATACGCCGGTGACATAACCGTATGGGGAAAAAAGGATTACTGGGCAACCCCGTATGAGTTTCTTTTGAGAGGCAGGGGGGATTGTGAAGATTATGTAATAGCCAAATACTTCACACTCAAAAAACTCGGCATAGATACGAAGAGGCTCTACTTCGTGTATGTCAGGGTCAAAGGGTACAAACTGCCCCATATGGTCCTGGCATATTTTGAAACACCGGAGTCGGACCCTCTGGTACTGGACAGTCTGAACCTAAAAATATTCCGCGCATCCGAACGCAAAGATATAATACCGGTATATACGTTCAACGGTGAGCTTCTGCAGAGATTCAAGGACCGATCGGTAGAGGGACTGGGGGATAAAAACAGCATGGTAAAGCTTAAATGGGACGACCTGATCGAACGAATAAAGAAGGAGCCGCTATGACACTTTTCAAAAAGATGACACTGATGTTTTCACTCTTTTTTCTTACAATCCTTGCGCTGGTGCTTGCTATAAACTTTTCAGAGTCGAAAGAGTATGTGCAGGATGAGCTCTACGCAAAAGCAGTAAACGGATCGGCAACCCTGGCCGTCTCCATGTCCCAAAGCGGGGGAGATGTGGTAAAGCTCTCCACCATAGCCGATGCGGTGTTCGATACGGGATATTTCAGGAAGATAGAGTTGAAAGATATGAGAGGCAGATCTCTCTTCGTGAAAACGAAGGAGCGCAGCAGCGCGGTTCCGAAGTGGTTCCTCACCGTCGCGGCCCTGAAAGCTCCGAAAGCCGCCGCCCAGGTCTCTGCCGGCTGGAAACCTCTCGGTATACTTGAGGTCACCTCCGACACCTCTTTGGCCGAAGAGTATCTCTACAGCCTCTTTTTGAAGCTGATCGGACTCTTTTTGGTGCTGGGTATAGCCGGAATAGCGCTCATAGCCCTGCTGGTACGCTCTCTTCTTGAGCCGATCAAAAAGCTGCGTATACAGGCGGAAGGAGTTTTGCGGAACCGTTTCAGCGTCAATGAAGAGAGATCTTCCATCGCGGAGATAGATAGTGTAACGGAAGTGATGAACAGACTGGTCGGAAGTATGGAGCAGATGCACGACCGTCTCCTTCAGCTCACACGAAAAAACGCGGAGCTGGAGTATAGAGACAGGCTCACCTCTCTCTTCAACAGGCGATACTTCATCATAAAGTATGAAGAGTATATAAATGGGGGGCACAATCTAGACAACGGTGCCGTAGTCGTAATGAGACTCTGCGGTACCAAGAGTGCGAACAGTATCGTGGGCTACGATGTGGTAGACGGAATATTCAGGGAGATCGCCCTCAAAGGGGCGGAAACCGTAAACGGCCGGGAAGAGAGCGTAGCTGTCAGACTGAGCGGGATTGAAGCCCTCTATCTACTGCCCGGAGTCGCCTCCGACAAAGCGAAAGAGGCGGCAGACAGAGCTTTGGCGGAGGCCAGGGAGATAGTTGACGGTTACGATGAAGTAAAAGAGATACTCTACGTCTGTGTCGCGGTCGTGCACTACGGAAAAGAGAAGAGTCTCGAAGAGCTTCTGGCCTCCGTAGATCTGGCCCTGGAGGATGCCCGGAGCCAAAACAGGGATTGTGTGAAGACGGTTGAGTACGAAAAGAGAACCCCGACCAGAAAGAGTCTGTGGCGTTCACTGCTGTCGGAAGCGTTTGATCGAAGGCGGCTCATTCCGGTATGCAAAGAGATGGGAGGCGAAAAAGCGGGCAGGCCCGACTGCCTGGTTACATTTGACCTCCCCCTTCAAAACGGTGATACCGTCCCTTACGAAATATACGCACCCATGCTCGGAGCGGTGGGGCTGCTTGAGCGGTATCTCCATTACGCCTTGGAGAGGGTGGTTGAAGATGGGACTTTCGTCAACAAAAAAGCGGCTCTTCCAATTACCCTCTCTTTTCTCGATACCACCCACGAGATGGACCGCCTTCTTGAGTCGGCAAAGAGGCTGGACTCCTGCGGCAGGGGGCTTGTAGCGGAGCTGGCGCAAAACGACATACTGAAGTATGAGACCCGGACCGTGGAGAGGCTCGTTCAAAAACTCAAAAGAGGCGGGGTTGATGTAGGAATCTCAGGCTTCGATGCCGACGAAAAGATGCTCGAACTACTCAAAACCGTACAACCTCTCTACCTGAAAATGGGGGCTACCCGTTTTCTCGATATGAGCGACTCCTTCAGAGAGTCGCTCATGCTGCTTGTAAAAAGCGTTGAAAGCCTTCTCTATATAGAAAACGTAGAGAGTGAAGAGCTAAGAGCTAAAATAGAGAGACTCGGATGCGATGTAGAGGTGCTTTGAGAAGCGGCGGCCACGGGCTTAGGTTGGAACAGAAGCCTGAAAATACTCGTAGACATTAATGAAATTGTAACAGGTCAGGGTTTTGAGGGGTCTTAAAACAAGAGGAAGTTTTTAGCCGCCTTTAGCCCTATTGTAACAGGTCAGGGTTTTGAGGGGTCTTAAAACATATTTCACGGTGTTTTCTCAGTGGCGGCAATTGTAACAGGTCAGGGTTTTGA
This sequence comes from Hydrogenimonas sp., assembly GCA_003945285.1. Lineage (NCBI taxonomy): Bacteria > Pseudomonadati > Campylobacterota > Epsilonproteobacteria > Campylobacterales > Hydrogenimonadaceae > Hydrogenimonas > Hydrogenimonas sp. Next base: position 1,606,087 of record AP019005.1, on the reverse strand, counting down.
GGGGTCTTAAAACATTGCAGCCGGGAAGGTTAAACAATGAGTCATTGTAACAGGTCAGGGTTTTGAGGGGTCTTAAAACATAGGCTTCCCAGCTTTCTTTTTACCCTTCATTGTAACAGGTCAGGGTTTTGAGGGGTCTTAAAACAACCAGCCTAGCTCTTCCAGTCCCGGTTTCATTGTAACAGGTCAGGGTTTTGAGGGGTCTTAAAACACCGAACACTTCCGCTTTTCCGAAGATCAGATTGTAACAGGTCAGGGTTTTGAGGGGTCTTAAAACACCGAACACTTCCGCTTTTCCGAAGATCAGATTGTAACAGGTCAGGGTTTTGAGGGGTCTTAAAACGGGGGCTCAGTATACCTTACGATATGTGCTATTGTAACAGGTCAGGGTTTTGAGGGGTCTTAAAACATATGAACGTCTTACGTATCGAAATAAGCTATTGTAACAGGTCAGGGTTTTGAGGGGTCTTAAAACAAATTGGAGCTCAACCCGTACAATTGTACCATTGTAACAGGTCAGGGTTTTGAGGGGTCTTAAAACCGTGGCATAGGGGTATTATAGCAAGAATGTATTGTAACAGGTCAGGGTTTTGAGGGGTCTTAAAACCGCTAAAAAATTTCTCAGTTTTATAAAAACAAAAACTTGAAAACAGATCTGATTTGTTGTAAAATAGATTTTGTTGTAACAGGTCAGGGATTTTTTGAGGGGTCTTAAAATCAAGAACTGTTACGACAGTTCCATTTTAGAGCCTGTTTTCGGACAGGCTTTTTTGCTGCTCAACATTAAAAATCGAAGAGTGAGCGCTCTGCCTGCTCTTGCTGAGGGGTGGATTCTCCGACGATTATCTCCATTTTCCCAAATTGGCTGTCAGTGAATAGAATGATTCGTACATTGCCTTTCTTGACATTGATGTCGAGAAACTCTTTGAGCCTTTTCTTACCGTAATTGGCCGATTCAAGCGAGTTGAAAACTTTGGCGTATACGGAATACTGCAGGCGAATATAAGCTTCTTTGTCCAGAAAATTGACAAACCACCTATATCGCTTGCGCTCCTTTTTTGTTTGGGTGGGTAGATCGAACATTACTACAAGCCACATGATTCTAAAAGCACTCACGAAGTGCCTTGAAGTCGATAGTGGGAAAGTGTAGACTCTCTATATTTGCGCTTTTTACCGTGGCTTTGAAGCCATGAATATATCTGGTTGAGACGGTACGAATGGCCGAAAGCCCCGCTTCATAGACCACGTATTCGCTGTCGAAGATGGAGATGATGGCTTTTTTAAACTCCGGGTTCAGCTGCTCCTCTTCGTAACGTTGCAGGAGAAAATAGAGCGCCGCGTCGACAATGGGCCTAAAAGGCTCCATGAGATCGTCGCTGAGGTTGAAAGCGTTGTAGCGATTGTCGTGACAGAGACCTAGTGCCGGAAGGAAACCTGCAGCGCTGAGGTCGCGGGTGACGAGGCTGCGCAGAATGGCATAGGCGTAGTTGAGGGCCTGGTTGCGCACATCGAGCGAGTCGGCTTCCCTCTTGAGATCCGTAAACAGCTCCTTCCAGTAGAGTCGCGCGCTTTTGGCCTCGGCACGGTAGGGGTCGCCGGGGCGGATATGGTCGGCATAGGTTTCGAGTTTGGTGTACATCTTGGAGAAGTTGCGGAGTACGGAAGACTGGTTGAGAATCTTGACGCGGACTATCTCTTGCCAGATCCGGTCGCGGAGTTCATCTGGCATCGAGAGCTGTGCCTTGAGAGTTTTGGTGGCCAGAGAGCTCTGGTGATAGGGGTGGAGAATGGCAGTGGGCATGTAGTATTCGTCGCAGAATAGAGTGGCGACTTTGTGCCTGCTCAGGGCGGCCAGGACTTTGGCGCTGATGGTGAAGCGGTCACCCTCGAAGATGATACTGTCGGTATCGGGGAGTGAGAGCTTGACCCTCATGGTCTCATCTTCGACGACGAGATTTCCGTTCTCTATACTGAGCCGGCAGGGCTTAGTGATGCGGATCGTCTTCCAGGCTGCCATAGCCAGACTCCTTTTTGAACCACCCCACGGCACCTTCGGGAAGCATACCGAAGACTTCGAAGCTCTTCACACGGCCGTCTAGATCAAGGTGTGCTTTGATGACACCGGTAGCGCTGCCGATGCTCACCTGTTTGATTTGATTATTGTCAGAAAATTTCAGGGGTTGTGCTTTTGGATTGGCCGGAAAACGGGGATTGAATAAGGCGATGAGTTTTGCGCCTTGCTTGTTTTCCAGATAACTTCGTAAACAGCCGTAATGTACTAATCCGCTTTTATTGAAAATAAAAAGCGTTTCGTTGAGGTAGCAGAGCATACTTGATTTCTCTTTTTGAAGCTCTATAGCGTTATTGACATCCATGCGGCGGATGATGATCTTTTTTTTGCGGCCTTTGGTGATTTGAACACCTATCATATTTTTGTCTGATACAACAGCGCCCCGATTAATTTGAAATACTCTTTCATTTGTATAGAAACGCATTTTCCTCAGCTGCTTGCCATTGACCTCGATGGGAGATTCGACCAGTTCTTTGAGTGTTTGCTTAAACTCCTCGTCGATCTCCTTGTCGCCTTTTGCATCCATGAGTTGATAACGGGTGAGGGTTTGGGCGATTCGGGCCGCGCGGGACTCCACGGCACGGTAGCTCTCGTCGTTGGTGTTGCCGATGTGGTGGAGCCAAAGCTTCTGACGAATCTTTTTGTCGTATAGCTTCATGAACTCTTCAGCCGTAAGTTTATGGCGGTTTTTTTGGACATTGAGCTCGTCGAAGGCTTTGAGGATATTTTTGCGAAGGGTGGGGACGTCGTGTCTGGAGGAGTAGACACTCTCCTTGTGGGAAGAGGCTGAGAGCGGCTTTTTGTTTACCCAGTAGGAGACGCTGCGGATACCGCCGAACATATCACGGTAGAAGAGACTATCTTCCCCTTTGGACATAAAGCGGTTGAAAGCCTCGTCGATATAATCAGCCAGCGTGAGTCCATCGATATGGGGAGTATATTTTTTCCAAATCTCTTTGAGTTCCGCTTCGCTTTTGCCGTAATTCTCCCGCAGCATCCGATGAAGGCGGTTTTGCCAGCCTCTGGTAAGGGTGGATAGAATCAGGGCGTCTTCGGCATGGTGGAAGCTGGTTTCGCGGCTTTTGGATTTGATTCCAAGAAGAGATCTGGTTTTGCTGGTGACCTTGCCGGGAATCATCCTGACTCCTGAGCCGTTCTTTCTCAGTTCCGGATCGGGGAAGGGGTAGTAGCGCTTGAGGAGCCGGGCCACCAGCGCTTCGAGATAGCTGGTGGCGCGGATGCCTTTACTGTGGATATTTTCAGTGTAGATTTCATCGAGGGATACGGCGAGAAGGTTTTTGCACTTTTTCCAGTCTATAAGACCTTTTTCAAAGAGCATCTCGACCCGTTTGCGATAGTCGGAATTGCCGGCGAGCCAGTCACCGGGGAGTCGGTTGCCTTTCGCCGCGTTGGTGTTTTTGAGTGCGACGACAGTGTTGTAGTCGGCGCTTAGACCTCCAAGGCTCTTGGGGACTATGTGTTCGATATCGGCACTGCCGTCGAGGAGCTGAGTGAGGTTGATCATATCGCCGGAGTAGAGATCTAGCCCTTTTTGATGCTCCCATAGCCGGATCTTTCTTGCGAGGCGTTTATCGATGAAGGGAAACTCTTTCTTGTACTTCTCTATTATCTTTTCCAGTATTTTCTCTCGTTCACCCATTGCCTTTTCGATCTGTTTGCGAATCTTTTCGGGAAGAGCGTCCCTGGTGGTCTCCAGAATGATCTCATCGAATGGTCCGTAACGCCAGCTTAGATCGGCGGTGATACCAAGTGCCCAGGAAGCAAGTGATTTGACGGCATGGTTGTTAATGACACCCTCCTCTTTTTCGAAAAGGTTGCCTTCGCCAAGATGCAGATGACGAAGAGATTTGGGGTAGCGGCTGTAATCCTCGGTATCAGTGAAGCCGAGAAGCTTCTGAATCTCTTTTTCGTCATACCCCTCCAGGAAAAGAGGCAGTGCTTCACATATAAAACGGTGAGAGAGTTCCTGAGTGCCTGCCTTTTTGTTTTTGAAGAGCTCGAGAAGCTCTCGGTCTGGTGCTTCGATTCCTTCATCCGCCATCAAAATCCGAAGTCGATCCAGAGCCTCCCGGGGAGTCTTGGAACGCTGAAGGATATCCGCTATCCGGCGAAAGATCTGCCGGGAGTCTGGATGCCGCTGGATACTGGAGAAGAGATCTTTAAATTTTTTAATATCTGCGAGAAAGAAAAAGGGCAGGAAGGTGCGTGGCTCTTTTTTGCCCTTAATGATCTGTTCATCATCCTGCCCAAATATCTTTTGCTCCGGAGAGAGACCTAGAATTTTACGCAAATCCCTGTAGGTGATCTTTTTGATGCTTTTTCCGGAAGAGATCTTCTCTTCCACCCATTCTATGATCCGTTCCCTGTCGTTCCTAGTCACTTCGTAATCGTCGATACGAAGGTCTGCCAGCTTTTTGTAGAGGCGGTATAGGTCATAGAGATAGCTATATCTGGGAGCCGCTGTCTCATCTTTGTAAAAGGTGCACTTTCCGAAAAGCGACTCGTCTATAGTAGGCATCTCCTGTTTGGTGATACACGAATTGAGTTCGCCGATGAGTTCGGAGATCTTCTCTTCCGGTATATCGATGGCTCCGAGTTTATATTGATGCAGTACAACAGACTCGATTTCACGCTCTATATCTTCTCTGCGAATCATTTTTTCATAGTCATCGTGATTGCGATAGGAGTGCAGTTCACCGCTTTGTACCGCTCTATGAATGACTTGGGCTATAGTTTCAGACGGATATCTTTTTTTCAGTTTTTCCAATTTATTCAAAGCGCCATAGATTTTACGGCTTTCATCATCCAAATTTGCGGAACTGCTCTGTTCACCGGTGAGATCAAGCTCAGCTTCCAGCTCATATATCAGGTCTTTGGTTGCTATCGACTTATATCCGCGGTGTTTTGCCATATGAGAAAAGAGAGCAAAAAGTTCTTCGTGGGATAAGGGACGTGAAAAAGCATCTTCGGCACGGAGCTTCCATTTGTTTATGATTCGATTCTCTTTTTGAACTTTCATAGCTTCCCCGAAATCAAGCACTCCGAAATTTTCCAATGTTTTTGCAACTTTGATGATGCGATATTTTCTCTTTTTATTTAGATTGCGCGCACCTACATGAGCGCGGCGAATCATCTGTTTGGAGTTCCCCTTATCATCAAAAGGGCTGTCACGTAATATGACACTGTTGTCTATACAATGGTAGCTGTTTTGCTCAACCTCTTCCAGTATAGAGTAGCCCAACGATGTGATTCCCAAATCGAGTGCAAAAATCTTTCTCCCCATCTTCACGCCTTTTGGTCTTGAAATTTATAAGTTTTAGTTTACAACATAGTCTGAATATAATCAACAAATAACCGATATGACACAAAAAAGTGCAATACGCTCGTAATAGGAGATAGAGAGAAATATATGATCTACCACAGTAACGGTATCTCTATTCCCAAGCTTGAAGATAGACAGCAGGCAGAATTTAAAAGTAGGTACATTGGAGCTGCAAGACAACGAGACTTTGCAAGGCTATCTCAAAGGTTACAACAAAGAGGTGCTTCCTGTACGTAGAGATTTGGGTTTACAAACAGAGATGGAAAACAGGTCCGAGTCAATCTCGTCTACTCTGATATATCGCTTTCAGGCGATATAGTAGCGAAAATCTATCTAAAAAGATGGAGAGTCAAGGAGTATCACAAACCACTTAAATACAATGCTGCATCGGCCAAATCACCAACGAAAAGAGCAACGACACAGATAGCACTTCCGCTCATGTCCATGATTGCGGTTTTCAAGCTTGAATGCCTGGAAATCAAGCACTACCTTAACCATTTCGCCCTTAAAACCAAGGTGCTTGTCAAAGCCAATCTCGCCGCTATGACCGAGTTGAAGCGGTTGAGGCTTGCGTAACGTCAGCTGGTAAGAAAAAGCTACTGACGCTGTCAGCTGAAAACCCTCGAAAACGACTGATATTTATTTTATTTTAAGTAGTAAATACCCATAAAATGGGGCTTTTGAAGGTTATGGCGGACAGGGAGGGATTCGAACCCTCGGTACCCGTAAAGGTACGCACCCTTAGCAGGGGTGTGGTTTCAGCCAGCTCACCCACCTGTCCATGAAGTGGATGAAATTATAGCGGCTGGTTCTTAATATACGGCTTAAATTTGGTCTATACAGCTTTGAGCTCTCCCGATTTCATGATGCTTTCCAGCAGACCCTGCAGCCGCTCTGCGGCCTTTGCGTTCTCCTTTTTCGCCTCTTCTATCTTCTCTTTGAGTTTTACGATAAGCTCCACTTTGTCGAGAATTTTCATACTGCCTCCTTTGAAGATTGCGGCTGCGCCGAGGCAACCTGTAACGGAGATTAAGCAAGTTGTGTTCCACCTTATCTCTTCACCTTTTTTCATAGATATTTGGATACAATGGCACCATCAATTTTCAGGAGTCATGGATGTTTCAAAAGTACGCTCCGCTTGTGTTCGTAATACTCTTTATGCTTTTTGTGGGATGGATGATATGGGGAATGGAGACGGCGGTACCGAATGGCAACTGGTAAGCCCTCTAGGTATTTTCCAGTACTCTTTTTACGACCTCCGCCGGATCTTCTGCCTTGTAGATAGGGCGACCGACCACTATGATGTCGACTTTGTGCTCTATCGCGGTCTTCAGGTCGGCGACTCTCTTCTGGTCGTCGCCTGACTCTCCGAAGGGTCTTATGCCCGGTGTGAGGGTGATGAACTCGGGGTCGGTTTCGTGTTTTATGAGATCTGATTCGTAGACACTGCATACCACACCGTCCAGCCCGGCCTGATAGCTCTGCATCGCGAACTGTTTCGCCTTCTCCTCTATATCTTCGCCGTATATCTCTTTGAAACTTCTGTAGTCGAAGGAGGTCAGGGCCGTTACAGCCAGGACGAGGGGGCGTTTTTTTAGAGGTTCAAGCCGTCTCATCACCTCCTGCATCGCCTTCTTTCCGGCACTTGCGTGTATGTTGAACATATCTACATCCATCTTCGCTATCTCTTCGGCGGCGTCTGCCATCGTGTTCGGGATGTCGTAGAGTTTGAGGTCCAGAAAGATTTTGAACGAAGGATTGATCTGTTTCAGCGCATCGAGTGACTCTCTGCCGTCCCTTATAAAGCTTCTAAAGCCCACTTTGAGCCAGATATCGAACTCTTTGAGCTCTTCGGCCAGTTTGAGATTCTCTTTCAACGAAGGCAGATCTAGTGCGACGCAAAGCTGCATGGTGCCGTTCCTGTTATGATTTTTTCGAAATTATATCATTATTATTGGAGCGGCTGTAGAGCGTAGCGGAGTTTGTGCAGAGTGCCGGCGGCCGGGATTTTCAGCATGAAAAGCATTCGCCGTTCGAAGTTTTCGGCCGGCAGCAGAATGACCATATATCCTACGGTGACTTTGTGCTGTTCGAGTGTGGTATTGTTCGGCAGTCTCGTGTAGCAGAGGTCCTCTTTTATCTCTTTGAAAATATCCAAGAGCGCAGCTTCGGACGGGAAGAGCTCTCTTTTTTGCGTATCCAGTGCGGGATCGTGAAAAACGCCGTACTTCTCAAGCTCTCTTCTGAAAGCTTTCGCATTGAGCATGGGTTTGCACCTGTTCGGCTTTTTGAAATACTCCTCTATCTCCGATACGGGAAGCAGTTTTATGTAGTTTTTGGGGTTGAAAAAGGTTATGTCGTCCCACTTCAGCTCAATGGTACCGTCCGTACGGTTTTCTATGGCTATAGCGAGTATGGCCTCTCTCCCCGCCATTATAGGGTTGTTTATAACCATGGCTGAGACTGCTGAGTCTCCGGAAAGAGAGGTAAACACCTGTTTTCCGTGTATATAGTGGACGCTCTGTCCAGCCGCAGGCTGCGGAATCAGAACCGAAAAAGCGAACTCTTTACCCTTTTCGGTTTTCTCATTGCATCCTGTAAACAGCAGTATCGGCAGAAGCAGAGCTATCCATAGTTTCACATCTCTATCCTATCACACAGGTTTGAATTTTCGCCACGATTGAAGGGTCTTCGAGTGTAGAGATATCCTGTTTTATCTCTTCACCTTTGGCTATTGCGCGCAGAATACGGCGCATCACCTTGCCCGATCGTGTCTTCGGAAGGCCAGGAACCACTTTTATGGTGTCGCACTTGGCGATATTTCCGATCTCCCTGGCGATCACCTCGTTTATCTCTTTTGCAAGTTCGGCCTCTTCGCCGAAAGTATCATCGGCATTTTTGAGAACAATATAAGCGAATATGCTTTCGCCCTTTATGGGGTCGGGCTTACCCACTACCGCAACCTCCGCTACATGCGGATGCTTCTTGATGGCTGCTTCGACCTCCGCCGTTCCCATTCTGTGGCCCGATACGTTTATGACATCGTCGACGCGCCCTGTTATGGTAATGTAGCCATCCTCGTCGACTATTGCCCCGTCACCTGAGAAGTAGACCGGTTTTCCATCTTTTTTGGCATCTCCGAAGTAGCTCTTCTTGAACCTTTCCGGGTCTCCCCAGATGGTTCTTATCATGCTCGGCCACGGTTTCGTTATGCAGAGCAGCCCCTGCTCACCGGGCTCGACCGGGGTTCCGTCTCTCTCGATCACCTCGGCCATTATGCCCGGAAGCGGGAATGTGGCGCAGGCCGGTTTTATGGGTGTGGCTCCCGGCAGAGGGCTTATCATGTGGCCGCCGGTCTCCGTCTGCCACCATGTATCGACGATTGGGCAGCGGCCGCCGCCGATCTTTTCGAAATACCACTTCCATGCCGGCGGATCTATCGGTTCGCCGACCGTTCCGAGTACCTTCAGTGAGCTGAGGTCGTACTTCTGCGGTTCATCCTCTCCCATTTTATGCAGTACGCGGATCGCCGTGGGAGCGGTGTAGAACTGGTTTATTCTGTACTCTTCCACCATCTTCCATGCCCGCCCGGCGTCGGGATATGTCGGGACCCCTTCGAACATGACCGTAGTTGCTCCCATCGCGAGAGGGCCGTAGACGATGTATGTGTGGCCGGTAATCCAGCCGATGTCGGCCGTACACCAGTAGGTGTCGTTCTCTTTTACGTCGAATACCCACTCCATAGTCATCTGTGCCCATAGAATGTAGCCTGCCTGGGAGTGCTGAACCCCTTTGGGTTTGCCGGTAGAGCCTGAAGTGTAGAGCAGAAAGAGCGGATCTTCGCTCTCCATCGGCTCGGGATCGCAGACGTCGCTCTCCTGGTCTATCAGCTCGTTGTAGCTGTAGTCGCGCCCCTCTATCCAGACAACATCTTCGTTGTTTCTCTGTACGACAAGCACCTTCTCGACAGATTCGCAACCCTCTTCGAGCGCCGTATCCACAACCGGTTTGAGCATGTAGGGTTTATCTTTCCTGAAGGCTCCGTCGGCCGTAATCACCACTTTCGCATCGGCATCTATGATCCTGTCCCTGAGGGCCTCGGCACTGAAGCCGCCGAAGACTACGGAGTGGATGGCCCCGATTCTGGCACATGCGAGCATCGCGTATGCGGCTTCTGGAATCATAGGCATATAGAGCACCACCCGGTCACCCTTTTTGACTCCGAAGCGGTTTTTCAGCAGGTTGGCGAAGCGGTTCACGTTTCTGTAGAGTTCGAGATAGGTGATGATCTGCTTGTCGCCTCTATCCCCTTCGAAGATTATGGCCGCTTTGTTCTTTCTGGTATCGAGATGGCGGTCGATGCACTGGTAGCTTACATTCAGCCTGCCGCCCGTGAACCATTTGTAAAACGGTGCATCCGATTCGTCGAGAACCTTCGTATACGGTTCGAACCAGTCGATCTTCTCGTCGGCCCAGTGGCCCCAGTACCCTTCATAGTCCTCTTTGGCCCACTCCATCAGCTCGCGGTACTCACACATATTTTTTATCCGCGCCTCTTTGGCGAACTCCCTGTTCGGAAAATAGAGCTCTTTTGATTCAGACATTTTTTCTCCTTTATTATAATAATGGATATTGTGCCGATTTTTTTTCATAGTATAGCGAATAAGATTAAATTAATGGAAAAGAGAAAGCTTTATATAATAGACTTCTTGCAAAACTATACGCAGATATGAGAGGCATAAAAAGGGGTAAGATCGTGAAAAACAGATTTTTCAGCGTAGCCAAAGCTACGGTGAAAACATTTTTTTGTGCGAGATTGCCCCTTTTTATGCCTCCCGAAGGGCAAAAAGATAAACCGATTGACTCTGCGTTAGATAACCCCAAACGTAGCTTTGGCTACGCTTGGGAACATCTGCCTTGATTGAATCGTTTCTCTTTTTGCTCATACTGTGTATAGTTTTGCAAGAAGTCTAATAGATTGTGGACTCTTTATACATCAGCGGTGAGGGCGCCTTCGTACCCTGTAGCCTGCGTTGGCCCTGAGGTTGATTCCCAGAAAGTATATGAAAGTGATGAGGCGTTTCATATAGTAGGCAGCCGCCCCGCTGAACCTGAAGCCGAAAATCTCCGCCGCGGCGTATCTGCCCCCCAGCGCTATGAACATGCCGTCGAGTCTTCCCCTGAACGGCTCTGTTCTCCTCTTTTCAAGGGCGTTTTTTATCGATTTAGCAGCATACTCGGCACTCTTTTCGGCAATCTGTGCGGTAGGCGGAAGCGGTTTTGCGTTCTCATCTTTTATGAGGGCCACATCTCCTATGGCGAAGATCTCTTCATATCCGGGGATGTTCAGAGAGTTGGTCACTTCTAGCTGGCCGTTATCGCCCTTTTTGAAACTTTCTGGCGTGAAGTCGCTGTTTGCCGTTATTCCTCCCGTGAAGATCGTAAAGGTATGCTCCATCTCGTCGCCGTTTTTGAAGTGGATGAGATCTTTGGAGACCCTGTCGATGAAAGCGGATGTTTTCACTGTTACGCCGAGTTTTTCGAGTCTTTGCGAAGCGCTCTTAACTAGATAGGGGTGCATACCGGGCAGTATTGTTTCGCATGCGTCTACGAGGGTTATGCGTATATCGTCGGCGCGCTCGCCGAGCATATACCTGTACCTTTTGAGCATGTAACCCATCTCTGCGGCCACCTCCACGCCCGAAAGACCGGCGCCGATGACTGCGATGTTTACATCTCCTCTCTCTCCATCGAGCTTCTTTTTGACGACGCTTTCGAATCTGTGATGAAAGCCGAAGGCACGGTCGACCCTTTTTATGCCGAAGCTGAACTCTCTTAGCCCCTCTATAAAACCGGGAAATCCGGTTCTGGCGCCTGTCGCGATTATCAGGTAATCGTACTCCAGCGTCGAATTTTGCAGCAGGAGCAGCCTCTTTTCGGGCTCCAGCCCTTTAATCCGGTCTTTGACGAATTTGACCGGACGGTCGAATCCGCTGCACCACAGCCCAAGGTCTATGGCTAACTCGTCTATATCTTTCGTTCCGGCGATGTAGCCGTAGACTTCCGTCTGCATGAAATGAAAGCTGTTGGCGTCTACCAGTGTAATTTCGATACCCGGCAGCTCTGCAAGTCTCTCTACGGCTCTCAGTCCCCCATATCCCGCACCTGCTATAACCACTCTCTTCATGCGACTCCTTTGTATGCCGGAAATTATAGCAAAGAGATAAATTGAGAGATTAATGCACAGAAAACCGTATGAAAACGGAATAAAAATTGCTTTAAAAGGAATATTAGTATGTCAAAAATGTAAATAAATACTTAAAACAGGAAATAAACCTCAAAAAAGAAGAAGTTTAATGTGCATAACAGCTTTTGAAAGTATAATTTTGTGATGAAAGTCAGCGATATTTTCAACATTGTCCACAATGCGCTCGAAGCGAAAAACCACGGCCGGAAGATTTCGCAGAAGGCTATGGCCGAAGAGCTCGGTATTTCGATGCGCACTTACCAGGATTGGCGTACGGGGAAGGCGCAGCCTGTCGCCGCACGCGCACTTATGCAGATGCTTGGTGAACTGGATGATGACGAGATTGTTCGTGTAGTACATAAAATAAGGGCTTTGGATGAGCAATCTGACTCAAAGTGAACGTGACGGCCTCAACGAACTCTTCTGCCAGCTTAAAGTGGCCAACCTGCCTCTGTACAAGAGGGCACTTCTAAGGCTCAACCGCCTTCTGCTTCTGTTCAGGGTAAAGATAATACGTATGCGGTAGATCTCCGGAAGATATTTTCAACATGGTATAATCCCCAAATCTCGAAATAGAGATAGCAGAACTCGTCACGATCATTGCAGCCGCGCACTTTGGGGAAAACCGTCGACGCACCTGACCGGTACGCCTCAAGTTTTCCCGAAACCGCCTGACCGCAGGTATCGCAACGATTTCAAACTATTCTATTTCGAGATTTTGGTAATCGGCGCGCGATACAAACTACGAAAAGGATATATTATGTTCGGTAAAAAACTCAAAACATACGACTATGACGCAGAGACGATGAAGAGGTTCAGGTATGCCAAAATAGAGACCGATAAAGGCGATATATGGCTTAAACTCTATGTTGACGAGGTTCCGAATACCGTCGCCAACTTCGCTACACTGGCGGAGGAGGGCTTTTACGACAACCTGAAGTTCCACCGTGTAATCAAGGGTTTCATGGCCCAGGGAGGGTGTCCTCACAGCGGTCCGGGAGGCAACCCGGCACGAGTCGGTACGGGCGGACCGGACTGGGCAATCGCATGTGAAACCGACAAGAATCTCCACAAGCATGTAAAGGGGACGATATCGATGGCCCATGCCGGTAAAGATACGGGCGGAAGCCAGTTTTTCATCTGCTTCGTGCCCTGTCCGCATCTTGACGGTGTCCATACGGTATTCGGCGGAATCGAAGAGGATGATGCCGACAGTATGCTGGTTCTGGATTCGATAGACCAGAACGATACGATAAAGAGTATAAAAGTATTCCCGGAGCGCGAAAAGTAGAAGCGGTCACCCTCTACTCAAGAGGGTTGACCACGATTCGGTTCCTTCCTCTCTCTTTCGCCTCATAGAGAGCCTTGTCCGCTTCACGCATCAGGATATGGCCCTTATCTATTTCGATAGGCAGGGTGCTGCTGATACCTATACTGGTTGTCATCTTTATCTTTGTACGGTAATCTTCGTTTCGCTCTCTCAGCCGGGCCTGAATTTCGTTGGCTATGGTTACAGCACCCTGCAGCGGAGTATCAGGCAGGATAAAAACGAACTCTTCGCCGCCGTATCTGGCAACAATATCCATAGGGCGGCTGATACATTGCCGTAGAATCTGCGCAAACTCCTTCAGGCATCTGTCGCCGGCCTGGTGCCCGTAGGTGTCGTTGATCTTCTTGAAATGGTCTATATCGCAAAGAATCATGGAGATGGGCTGTTTTTCCCTGAGTGCGGTTTTCCAGTACTTTTTCAGGCTCTGTTCGAATACCCTGCGGTTGTAAAGACCGGTAAGGCTGTCGGTGGTGGAGAGTTTTTCGAGCATTCTGTTGGCATATTTCAAAGCCTCTTCCGCCCTTCTCCTCTCCTCTATCTCTCTTTTGAGCTGCTCGTTCTTCTGCTCTATCGTCTTCGTCCTCTCTCTGACCTTCATCTCAAGTTCAAGGTTCAGTTTGAACATAGCGTCGGTATAGCTCTCTATCTTCTTTATCATCTCTATAACGGCATTCTGTATAATGTTTATCTCTCCGTCGCCTTCGATCCTCTCTTTCGGGAAGTTGGATTTTGACGGCTCATAACTTTTCAGCTCTTTCGCCAGCTTCCTCAGGGGAGTCAGAGCCTTTTTCAGCATAATGGCAAGCAGCAGAACCAGTGCCAAAGCAGCAAGCAGAAGTTGAAAACTGAAGTGTTTGTACTCATTCAGAATCTCGGAGTACTTGGCGTTGGAGTAGACCATTTCGATCTCGCCGATAGGCTTTTTGAGAATCTTGTCCCTGATGGTGTGCCTTATCTCTATCGGAGAGATACTCTGTGTCCCGTATCTCGGAGAAGTGTAGGAGTAGTGCGCTTTGCCGCCGCTGTCTCTTACAGTCAGCTTCAGAATCATCGGCGTGGTCTCCGTTATCTTCTCCAGGTATTCTCGCATGGGGTCATCCATACCCAGAAACATGTTTATCGAGATTACCGGTTCGATCGAATTTATAAGCTGCTCGCTCTTCTCTCTTTCACTATTCTTCGCGAAACTCTGCATTGAGGTGTAGTTGAAATAGGTAATCGTACCGAGAGCTGCCAGGAAGAAGAGAATAACAGCCACTATTATCTTGGTGGAGAGTGAGAATGAACGGCTCATCTTATGGAGCCACCGTCATATATTTTGGATGTCTGGTAGATCATTGGGTCGAACTTCAGCGACGAGCTCTTCACAGCTTTCAGGTTTATAATCGGATAGATCTTTTTACCCGTCATGAGTGAGACTGCGACGCCCTGTTTCAGAAGAGAGTTGCTGTAGCTGAATGTAAGAAGTCTCTTCTCGTTTGCAAGCTTCAAGACCTCGGCGATATTATCCCTTTTTGTATCCAGCAGCATGAAGGCGGTGGAGTTCCTGCATCTTTCGCTCCACTTCCTGTCATAGGATTCTGTAACAACCTCAAAATCCCCCCGCACCTGTGGAGGCAGATTCTCTTTGACTAGCTTTTTGAGTTTCCCGGCGACAGGCCGGTCAACCTTTTCGTAGAGTATGCAGAGGCTTCTTCTCTTTTTCTGGACTCTCTCGGTGTTGTCCAGCATCATCATCCTGGGTACGATTTTGGAATATATAAGGAGCATGGAGTCGTTGTACAGGTGTGCGCCAGATCCCGTCGCAAGTAGAAAAAAAAGAAGTATCAGACGTTTTATCATACACGCCCCCCTAAAGAGGTGAGCCGTCTGCAAGACGCTATCGCAATGATGTAATGGACTATGTCACAGCCCATACCTGTCGAACCTTCACCGTATAACTTTTTGAAAGCCGCTACGGTGAGCTTTCTGGTATGGCGAACGGAGCCCGGCCCACGTTTGCCGCGGGCGGCGGCCGGAACAGGAGGTTGATTCGAAAATCTTACGGAAATTTCATAATACATTGAAAAGTTACTTTACATTATAGATATTATAGGGTATCTTTCCCCAATTCTAGTACTCTTCCGCTAAAAAAAGATTGAAAAGGTTATTCGGAGATTTGTGTTTCTATACGGCTCAGGGCTTGCAGAGGCCGTATATGGTAAAATCGAATCTGATTGCGGCCTGTTTCGCAGGCGGTTTGAAAGCTGTGTAACCTGGTTGCGGGCAAAGCACGGGTCCTGCCCGTCTTTGCATGGCGTTTTTAACCGTTTCGTTGCGCAAAACAGTGTAACGTTACCTGGAAACCAGGGATTTTGAAGCTTCAGTGGTGCCGGTGACGGGGAGTCACCGCCAAAGCCCGGGCTCTGCTCAAGCTTTGCGTAACGTCAAGAATGAAAGAGTGAGATGTTTGGATTTGTCAGAGTAGCGGCGGCGGTACCTAAAGTCAGAGTCGCAAATGTAGGTTTCAATGTGGAGCATATGCTCGATCTGTGGAAGATCGCTTCACAGCAGAACGCATCTGTCGTTCTCTTCCCGGAGCTCTCTCTATCCGGTTACAGCTGCGGCGATCTATTCTATCAGGACAGCCTTCACAAAGCGGTAGAGAAGGGATTGTCGCAGATGGTGGAGGCTTCGTGCGGCTCTTCGACGGCGGCGATAGTGGGAGTCCCGGTATGGCATAACGGACGCCTCTACAACTGCGGTGCGGTGATACAGGAGGGGAAAATTCTGGGAGTGGTCCCCAAGAGTTTCGTTCCGGAGCACAAAGAGTACTACGAGAAACGGTGGTTCGTCTCCGGCGCCTCGATTGCCGGTGAAACCGTCAACCTTCTGGGCAGCGACGTCCCTTTCGGAACCGACCTGCTCTTCTGCGGGCGGGAGGGCTTCGTTTTCGGCATCGAAGTGTGCGAAGATCTCTGGAGCGTCGTCCCTCCCAGCTCTTTTCAGGCTCTCGCCGGGGCGACGGTTCTTTTCAATCTCTCGGCGAGTGACGAGATAGTAGCGAAGAGCGAATATAGAAGTTCGCTTGTCGCTACACAGAGTGCACGCTGTATGGCCGCATATGTCTACGCATCGTGCGGAGTCGGGGAGTCGACTACCGATGTGGTCTTCGGCGGAGACTCCATGATAGCCGAAAACGGTACACTTTTGGAGAGAGGGGAGCGCTTCCTCGATGAGTCGCAGATAATTTTCGCCGATCTGGATATAGGGCGCCTCAAAAGCTTCAGGGTATCGGAGGGGAGTTTCGCCGACGGTGAGATCCGCCCTTTCAGGCGCGTAGAGCTTTATGAAACCCCCGAAATCACCCAGCTGAACCGTTATATCGACCCCCATCCGTTTGTACCTTCGAAAAAGAGTGAACGGTCAAAAAGGTGTGAAGAGATATTCTCGATACAGGCGGCGGCTCTCAACAAGAGGCTCTCCCATACAGGCATAAAGAGGTGTGTCATCGGAGTATCGGGCGGGCTCGACTCCACCCTGGCTCTTCTCGCTACATACAGAGCTTACGAGAAGGCCGGGCGTGATCCGAAAGATATCATATGTGTAACGATGCCCGGTTTCGGAACGACGGGCCGTACACTGGAAAATGCCGAAAAGCTCTCCGAAGCTCTGGGTGTCACTTTCCGTCGCATAGATATCACCGAAGCCTGCCTGGAGCACTTCAGGCAGATAGGTCACGATCCGTCGGAGCATACGGTCGTCTATGAGAATGTCCAGGCGAGGGAGAGAACCCAGATATTGATGGATCTGGCGAACAAGGTCGGCGGTTTGGTGATAGGGACAGGAGATATGAGTGAGTCGGCGCTCGGATGGAGTACGTACAACGGCGACCATATGTCAATGTATGCCCTGAATGTCGGAATTCCAAAGACACTCATCCGCTACCTCGTGGAGTGGGCCGCGGAGCACTACCCGCAGATAGGCGAAACTCTTACCGATATTCTCGAGACGCCTGTGAGCCCTGAACTGCTTCCGCCGGAGGCAGGAAAGATTTCGCAGAAGACGGAGGAGCTTCTGGGGCCTTACGAGCTTCACGACTTCTTTCTGTACCATCTCATAAAGAGCGGTGCCCGTCCGGCGAAGATCCTATTTATGGCGAAAAACGCATTTGTCTCCAAGTATGACGAGAAGGAGATCAGAAGCTATCTGAAACTCTTTCTTCGACGCTTCTTTTCGCAGCAGTACAAAAGAAGCTGTATGCCCGACGGACCCAAAGTGGGAACTGTCGCGTTGAGCCCGCGCGGCGACTGGCGTATGCCCAGCGATGCCGAAGTCGCCGAGTGGATCAAAGATCTGGAGGAGGATAATTGAAGAGGCTTTTTCTGTCGGCGGTTTTTGCGCTCACCCTTTCAGCCGCCGAAAACGGAATGGGGGAGTATATAAGCAGGTACAGTGTCGACGAGACGACGAAGAGGCTCGTCGATATACTGAGGAAGAAGGGTGCGACGGTATTCAAGGTGATCGACCACGGCGAAGGTGCGGCCTCCGTCGGTATGGAGCTCGGGCCGCAGAAGCTGGTTATCTTCGGAAATCCCAGGATAGGCACCCCGCTTATGCAGTGCTCTCCGACGCTAGGGCTCGACCTTCCGCAGAAGATACTTATATACAGGGATAAAAAGGGTACCGTACACGCCCTTTTCAATACAAAAGCATACCTGATGTGGCGTCACGGGGTGGAGC
Source organism: Hydrogenimonas sp. (assembly GCA_003945285.1). Taxonomy (NCBI): domain Bacteria; kingdom Pseudomonadati; phylum Campylobacterota; class Epsilonproteobacteria; order Campylobacterales; family Hydrogenimonadaceae; genus Hydrogenimonas; species Hydrogenimonas sp. The sequence continues at coordinate 1,588,374 of AP019005.1, read as the reverse complement.
CCGACTGCGCTCCGGCTCTGCAGAAGAGGATGGATGCCGCCGTGAAGATGTTCGCTAAATATGCGACAGGCAATCTGAAGAGGGAGAAAAGAGAGTAGAGATGCTTGTACATATCTGCTGCAGCGTCGACAGCCACTTCTTTTTGCAAAGACTCAGGGAAGATTTCCCCGAAGAGAGGCTGACCGCCTTCTTCTACGACCCCAATATCCACCCCTACAGCGAGTACAGGCTTCGCCTTCTGGATGTTGAGAGGAGCTGTGAGAAACTGGGAGTCGAGCTGATAGAGGGGCCTTACGACTACGAGGCTTGGCTAGATGCGGTGAAGGGTTTCGAGAACGAGCCGGAAAAGGGTGCCAGATGCGAAATCTGCTTCGACAGGCGATTCGAGGTGAGTGCCGAAAAAGCGAGAGAGATCGGTGAGAGAAGAATGACATCGACGCTGCTTGTCAGCCCCAAAAAGTCCAGGGAGCAGCTGATACGCACGGGAAGCAGGTTTGCGAAGGAGTACGGGGTGGAGTTTGTCTATGTCGACTACAGAAGCGGGGGAGGTACCCAGCTTCAGCAGCGTATCGCAAAAGAGGAGAGGCTCTACCGCCAGAACTACTGCGGCTGTATCTACGGCCTCACAAAGCAGCGGGAGCAGCAGAAGATGGTCGCCGACGAACTCTTCTCTCCTCTTTGCGGCTCCGCTCTGCCCGGTTCGATCGAAGAGCGCCTCGCGATGTATCAGGAGCGGCTGGAGCTCGAAGAGAAGGGTGTAGAGTACAGGATAGAGAGACACAAATTCTTGAAATACCGTCTCAAACAGGGGTGGGTGAAAGCCGGAAGAGAGACTCTGCCCAGCTATATTCTTCCATACTCGGTTCTGAAAAGAGGGTACTGCAAAGGGAGGGTCCAGTATGCAGAAAACGGCATCGCTCTTTTGAACCGCGAAGAGATCCGCCTTATGACTCTCGAGCGCTACAACGCGGAGTCGAAGAGCTCTTACGGGAGTGTAAAAGAGCTCATCTACTCGCCTCCGGCCGAAGAGACCGATATGAAGGTACGTGAAGCTGCCGGTCTTAGCAGATGGGACCTCTCCCCGCTCATCGTACTCGAGACTCTGCCGCAGAGCGGTGTGGAGATCTTTATCGACTCCGAGAGCCATACCGATGTCAGAGAAAAATTAGTAGTAATGTGATAAAATATCTGAATTTCAATACCAAGGACAGTTTTGCAATGATGGATGTCGTACAGATTCAGAAGATTCTTCCCCACAGATACCCTTTTCTGCTCGTTGACCGTGTAGTCTCATGCAGCAACGGGGAGGCTATAGAGGCGTACAAGAACGTCTCCATAAGCGAACCGGTTTTCGAGGGGCACTTTCCCGGCCACCCCATATACCCCGGAGTGATGATAATCGAAGGCATGGCGCAGGCCGGCGGAATTCTGGCTTTCGAGAGTATGAGCGACGACGGCAAGGAGGATGTTTCCGACAAGGTCGTATATTTCATGAGCATAGACAAATGCAAGTTCAGAAACCCTGTACGTCCAGGTGACCGTCTGGTCTACAAGCTCGGTGTCATCAAGCACAAGGGGTCCATCTGGGTTCTGGACGGAAAGGCTTACGTCGACGGGAAACTTGTCGCCGAAGCAGAGCTCAAAGCAATGATCGTGGACAAGTGATGGCCGGTATTTCACCGCTCGCGGTAGTGGAAGAGGGTGCCCTCCTGGGAGAGGGGGTCGAGGTAGGCCCCTTCGCATACATCTCAGCCGGCGCCAAAATAGGAGACCGTACCACGATAGGTCAGTGTGCGAGAATAGAGGGAGATACCACGATAGGCGAAGATTGCCGTATATTTTCCCATGCCGTCGTAGGCTCCATCCCGCAGGATCTGAAGTTCCACGGCGAGGATGTGCGGCTGATTATAGGCGACCGGAACACGATTCGTGAATTTACCCTGATAAACCCCGGTACTGAAGGGGGAGGCGGAGTGACGAGGATAGGCGACGACAACCTCTTCATGGGGTATGTACATGTCGCGCACGACTGCATAATAGGCGACCGCTGTATCTTCGCCAATGCCGCAACTCTCGCCGGTCATGTCGAGGTAGGAAACGGCGTTGTGGTAGGCGGCATGACACCGATTCACCAGTTCGTGAAAATCGGTGATCTGGCTATGATCGCGGGAGCGTCGGCACTTAGCCAGGATGTTCCGCCCTTTTGCCTTGCCGAAGGCAACCGTGCCGTACTGCGAGGTCTCAACCTGACTGGTCTGAGGCGCAATCTGCCGCGTGAAACGGTAAACGAGCTGCGTGCAGCCTACAAAGAGCTCTTCGGGAGAGGAAAGCCGCTAAAAGAGAGTGCGAAGGAGCTGCTCGAGAGCAGTGGAAGCGAAGAGGTAAAACAGATGTGCCGTTTCGTTCTGGAGACGAAACGGGGCATTCCATTTGAGAGGAATTTAGATGACAAATAGAAGTTGCAGTTTTTGCGGTGTAAAAGAGAGCCCTGAAAACCCGCTGCTGGCCGGAAACAGTGTCTACATCTGTAAAAACTGTGTAGTATCGGCCTACAAGATTCTCTTCGGAGAGGTGGAAGAGGAAGAGGAGGGGCTCGACAGGGATCTGCTCGCCCCCAAAGAGCTCAAAGCCGCCCTTGACCAGTATGTCATAGGGCAGGAGCGTGCCAAAAAGGTTCTCTCCGTAGCGGTCTACAACCACTACAAGAGAATATTCAAACAGGGTACGCTCGAGGACGACGATACGGAGATCTCCAAATCGAACGTACTGCTCATAGGGCCGACCGGGAGCGGAAAGACACTGATGGCCCAGTCTATCGCGAAGTTTCTGGATGTGCCGATAGCCATTGCCGATGCTACCAGCCTGACCGAGGCGGGATATGTCGGCGAAGATGTCGAGAATATACTGACGAGGCTTCTTCAGGCGGCGGACGGTGATGTAAAGAGAGCCGAACAGGGAATAGTATTCATAGACGAAGTGGACAAGATCTCCAGGATGAGCGAGAACCGCTCCATAACCAGGGATGTCTCCGGTGAAGGCGTACAGCAGGCTCTCTTGAAGATAATCGAAGGGAGTGTCGTCAACATTCCGCCCAAAGGCGGCAGAAAACACCCCAACCAGGATTTCATCCAGATAGATACATCCAACATCCTGTTTATCTGCGGAGGTGCGTTCGACGGCCTTGCGGATATCATAAAACGCCGTATAGGAAGCAATGTCCTCGGATTCGACCAGGAGAAGAGGTCCAAAAACGACGAAGAGGCGATTTTGAGCGATGTTGAGGTGGACGACCTCGTATCCTACGGGCTTATTCCCGAGCTTATAGGTAGACTCCATGTGATGGCGGTGCTCAACGAGATATCGAAAGAGGATATGGTGCGTATCCTGACCGAGCCCAAAAATGCCCTGGTAAAGCAGTACAGGAAGCTTTTCGCCATAGACGATGTGGAGCTGACGTTCGAGAAGGCCGCACTGGAGGCTATAGCCGAAAAGGCAATCGCACGGAAAACAGGTGCACGGGGACTCCGCTCGATCATAGAGGAGATGATGACAGACATCATGTTCGATCTGCCGGAGTATGCGGGATACGAGATAGTCATAACCGAAGATGTGGTGAAGAGCGGTGCGAAACCGCTGTATGTCAAAAAAAGCAAAAAGAGTGCATAGATGTTTATAAACAAGTTGATAGGCGCCTTTTCGAACGATCTGTCGATCGATCTCGGTACGGCCAATACGCTCGTACTGGTCAAGGGTAACGGGATAATCATTAACGAACCTTCGGTAGTCGCCATTCAGACGGACAAGTTCGGACGGGAAAAGGTTCTGGCGGTAGGCCAGGAAGCGAAAGAGATGGTGGGCAAGACACCGGGCAATATCAGGGCGGTCCGCCCGATGAAAGACGGTGTCATAGCCGACTTCGATATAACAGAGAAGATGATACGCTACTTCATCGAGAAGGCTCACCACCGCAAAACCTTCATCCGCCCCAGAATAATTGTCTGTGTACCGTTCGGACTTACGCAGGTAGAGCGCAAAGCAGTACGCGAGTCGGCTCTGAATGCCGGTGCCAGGGAGGTCTTTCTGATAGAGGAGCCTATGGCTGCCGCGATAGGTGCCGGCCTTCCGGTAAAAGAGCCCCACGGCAACCTTGTGGTCGACATAGGAGGGGGTACCACCGAAATTGGGGTGGTCTCGCTCGGAGGGCTTGTGATAAGCAAGTCGATACGCACGGCGGGGGACAAGATAGACCAGGCGATTGCCGACTATGTCAAACGCAAATACAACCTCCTGATAGGCGACCGGGTAGCCGAAGAGATAAAGATTGAGATAGGAAGCGCACTGCCGCTGGATCAGGAGCTTGTCATGATGGTTAACGGCCGTGACCAGGTGAGCGGCCTTCTGAGCTCCATCGAGTTCACGAGCGAAGATGCGAGGGAGGCGATGAAAGAGCCCCTGCGTGAGATCGGGGACGCCCTGAAGGATATTCTGGAGATGACTCCGCCTGATCTTGCCGGCGATATCGTTGAAAACGGCATTGTCCTTACCGGGGGCGGTGCGTTGATAAGAATGCTGGACAAGTATCTATCCGATATCGTAAAACTGCCCGTATATGTGGCGGAAGAGCCGCTTCTGGCCGTGGCGAAAGGGACCGGACGCGTACTGGAAGAGATAGATCTTCTCCAGCAGCTTTCGTATGAATAGATTCAATCGGAAGTTTACACTACTTATTCTACTGCTGATCGTCGTTCTATTATCTTTGTACAGCAACTCGGTCCGCACTCTCTTTACCGCTTTAACCTCCTCTCTTCGCTCCGCCTATATAGATGCGGCGGAGAGTCTGAAGAGAGGGGTCGACCATCATCTTTTTCAGGCAGAGAGAATAGAGCGTCTCCAAAAAGAGATAGATGAGCTTGAAAAGAGAGTGACTCTATGCAGAAGTGACGCCGCCATGTACCGGTATATTGAAAAGGCCCTGGAGATAGGAGCCGTCGTCACGGATGCCGACCTCAGAGCCGTCAGGCCGGAAGGGTACGCTATGATCGGCAATTTTCAGCAGTTATGGCTGGAGAGTTTCGAAAATTACGATCCGATGAGAAACTACGGGGTGATAAGAGATGGTTACGCCGTAGGAATAGTAGTAGAGAAAGAGCTGCGCCCCCTGATGATACTGGCAGGCGATCCCGAGTGTACATTCGCAGTCTATATCGGAAGCGACCGTGCGCCGGGTATCGCTATGGGGTCGGATGAGAGACATATGGTGGTGAAGTATATCCCGCAGTGGTTAACCCTCAAGCCGGGCGACGAGGTGTCGACCAGCGGACTCGACCACATTTTTCCCCCCGGAATACCCGTAGGCAGGGTTCTCTATACAAGGAAGATGCAGGGGTTTCAAAATGCCTATATAGAGCTCTACGGCGATACGCTCCACCCCGACTTGGTCTGGGTTGTTTCGGCGGGTAATAACACTGTCGAAAGCGATTCGTAAGAGCTAATTCTGTAAAATATTAAAATTTCTCCAAGGAGTGCTCCTTTATGCCAAAACGAGACGATATCGAGACCATTCTTCTGATCGGGTCCGGACCGATCGTGATCGGTCAGGCCTGTGAATTCGACTACTCCGGCACACAGGCGGCCAAGACGCTTAAAGAGCTTGGTTACCGGGTAGTTCTCATTAACTCCAACCCTGCTACGATCATGACGGACCCGGAGTTTGCCGACCGCACCTATATAGAGCCGATAAACGAAGAGATAATCGCCCGAATCATAGAGAAAGAGGGGGTCGACGCCATACTGCCGACTATGGGAGGGCAGACCGCACTCAATGTCGCTATGAGTATGCATGAGAAGGGTATGCTGGAGGGAGTAGAGTTTCTCGGAGCTGATCCGGAAGCGATCAAAAAGGGAGAAGACCGGCAGGCTTTCAAGGAGGCGATGATAAGAATAGGGATGGACCTTCCGAAAAGCCGGTACGCCTACTCCATGGAAGAGGCTATGGCGGCCGCCGAGGAGATAGGCTTTCCTCTTATCATAAGGGCCTCATATACGCTGGCTGGCGGCGGCAGCGGTGTCGCCTACAATATAGACGAGTTCAAATCTCTTGCTATGGCGGGGCTGGATGCGAGCCCTATAAGCGAGATTCTTATAGAAGAGAGCCTTTTGGGGTGGAAAGAGTATGAAATGGAGGTGATACGTGACCGTGCCGACAACTGTATCATCGTCTGTTCAATAGAGAACCTCGACCCCATGGGTGTACATACCGGCGACTCGATTACCGTCGCTCCGGCACTTACGCTTACCGACAAAGAGTACCAGCGAATGCGCGACGCCAGCTTCAAAATCCTCCGCGAGATAGGCGTAGATACCGGAGGCTCCAACGTGCAGTTCTCTGTGAATCCGGAGACGGGTAGGATGATCGTCATCGAGATGAACCCCCGAGTCAGCCGCTCATCCGCACTGGCCTCCAAAGCCACCGGGTACCCTATAGCCAAAGTGGCTACGATGCTGGCGGTAGGCTTTACGCTGGATGAGATAAAAAACGACATAACAGGAACCCCTGCCAGCTTCGAACCTGTAATAGACTACATCGTTACCAAGATTCCCCGTTTCACCTTCGAGAAGTTCCCGCAGGCCGACTCCACATTGACCACTTCGATGAAGAGTGTCGGTGAGGTGATGGCGATAGGGAGGACTTTCAAAGAGTCGGTTCAAAAAGCTCTCTGCTCTCTCGAGACAGGACTTGTCGGCTTCGACCCTATCCGTTGCGACGACGAGACACTTAGGCGGGAGATCAGAAGGCCGAACGAGAAGAGGCTCCTTTATATTGCGCAGGCTTTCCGGGAGGGTTACAGCGTGGAGGATATCTTCACGCTCAGCAGGGTCGATCCCTGGTTCCTTCGCCAGATAGGGCAGATTGTGGAGATGGAGAAGCTTATCGACATAGAGACGCTGCAGGACTCCAAGCTGCTCAGAAGGCTGAAAAGCTCGGGCTTCAGTGATGCGATGATAGCGAGGATAATCAACGAAAAAGAGAATATGGACCTCGGTGAAAACGATATCTATACCGCCCGCAAAAATCTTGGGGTGGAGCTGGAGTATCACGAGGTGGATACCTGTGCGGCCGAGTTCAAAGCGTTGACACCCTACCTCTACTCCTCTACGAACATAATGGAACTGCCAGAAAAACAGGAGCCTGAAGTTGCGGATGAGAAGAGGAAGGTTCTGATAATCGGGGGAGGGCCGAACAGGATAGGACAGGGAATCGAGTTCGACTACTGCTGTGTCCACGCATCTTTCGCACTGGAAGATATGGGAATAACCTCGATAATGTACAACTGCAATCCCGAAACGGTTTCGACTGATTACGATACGAGCGATATTCTCTATTTCGACCCTATCGACTTCGAGCATGTAAGGAGTGTCATAGAGAGAATGAAGCCGGACGGCATCATAGTCCACTTCGGCGGACAGACCCCTCTCAAGCTGGCGAAAAAGATCACATCTATCGGCGGGAAGATAGTCGGGACGAGCGCCAAGGTGATAGACGAAGCGGAGGATAGAGAGAAGTTCTCGGCTTTCATCAGCGCCCTTGGACTCAAACAGCCTGAAAACGGTACGGCATTTACCAAGGAGGAGGCCTTCGCGATAGCCTCTAGAATAGGCTATCCGGTTCTGGTACGCCCCAGTTATGTCCTGGGAGGCAGGGCTATGAGGACCGTCTACAACGAAGATGAGCTGAGAGAGTATATGGATGAAGCGGTGAGTGTGAGTAACGAATCTCCCGTTCTCATAGACAAGTTTCTAGACCATGCGATAGAGCTGGACGTAGACGCCATAAGCGACGGCAAGGAGGTCTATATAGGCTCTATCATGCAGCATATCGAAGAGGCCGGCATCCACTCGGGCGACAGTGCCTGCTCCCTGCCTACGGTATCCATAAGCGAGAAGCTTGTCAAAGATGTCGAAGATCAGACAAAGGCGATAGCCCTGGGGCTCGGTGTAAAGGGGCTTCTGAATATCCAGTATGCGATTTTCAAAGATGAGGTCTACCTTATAGAGGTAAACCCGCGTGCCAGCCGTACCGTGCCGTTCGTCTCTAAGGCGACCGGTGTTCCGTTGGCAAAAGTGGCGACCAGGGTGATGATCAATGGCGATCTGCGTGAGGCGCTGAAGTTCTACGACACCTTCGGAGTGGTTACGGATGACGGCAATGTCTTGAAGCCGAAACTGAAAAACCATATAGCCGTCAAAGAGGCCGTTTTCCCCTTCAGCAAGCTTACCGGTTCCGACCTGATTCTCGGGCCGGAGATGAAGTCGACCGGAGAGGTTATGGGTATAAGCAGGACCTTCGGTCTGAGTTTCGCGAAGAGCCAGTTTGCCAGTAAAAACCACCTGCCGATGAGCGGGACACTCTTTATGTCTCTCACCGACCATGACAAGAGTGAAGCGGGTGCCATAGGTAAGATGTTCGTAGATCTCGGTTTCAAAATCGTCGCCACATCAGGAACGCAAAAAGCGCTCGAAGAGGCGGGAGTGGCATCGCAGGCCGTTCTCAAGATTTCGGAAGGAAGACCCAATGTCGAGGATCTCCTCAAAAACGGGGAGATAGATATGGTTTTGAACACATCGGATAACAAAGCCAGCAAAGATGATGCCCGCAGAATACGGCAGGCTGTTCTGCGCTTCAATGTGCCCTATTTCACGACAATCTCTGCCGCCAGGGTCTCTGCCGCGGCTATCAGGGAGATGAGGGATGACGGAGCTCTCGAGCCGAGGGCTCTTCAGGACTATCTGAGAGATTGATGCGCACCGAACTGGTCTACCTGGTACAGACCGACACAACGGCCGGTTTCCTTTCGCAGTCCAAAGAGAGGCTGGCCGAAGCCAAAGGGCGTCCTCTCGATAGACCTTTTTTGAAAGCGGTTTCGAGGCTCTCGATGCTCGAAGAGTGCGGCAGAGTCCCCAAAGCCTTTAGAAAGAGTGTACGAAGAAGCAGAAAAAGATCCTTCATACTCCCGAACGGAAACTCATTCAGATATATTCGCGGAAAGCACAGAGAGTTCGTAAAGAAGTTCGGATGGTGCTACTCCACCTCCGCCAACAGGCACGGTGAGCCTTTCGACGAAGAGTACGCCAGAGATGCGTGCGATGTTGTGGTAGAATCAAAAGAGGGTTTCCATGAGGCGAAAGCCTCCGAAATCTGGCGCCTCGGCAGAGAAAAGAGGGTGAAAATAAGATGATACGGCTAATTACGATGCTTCTATACGGCCTTCTGTTCTGGATGGCTTTCGACTTTATCTTCTACGCGGGTCTCATGACCAACTACATCAAAGCCTACAACATACCTGTTTTTTTCAACGAGTTTTTTACCGATAGCCAGAAGTGGTGGCTCTGGATAGCCGGGGTTTTGCTCTATGGTGCGGTTTTTATGGTCAAAAACAGAAAGGGCCCCAAAGCGCTTTTCTACCTTCTCTCTTTTATAATATCGGCGCTTCCCTGGATACCTGATTTCGGAGAGCAGATAGGAAGAGCCCTCTTCGCCGAAGAGAGTGTAAGCTACCGTTTCGACAACGTCAAGATCGGCAATGTTACACTTCTCTACTCCGGACGCGGGTATGACTATGTGCTTTTAAAAGGGAAAAAGAGTGCTGTTAAATACCCCTCGTCATACAGGATCGGCACTTCGAAAAAGTGAATCTGCATCTAGATTTGTGTTATAGCTACTGCCTCTCCTGCTTCAGCATCTGGGCGTATTTGATCGCTGCAGCTTTTATCTCCTGCCTGTTCGGCACTTTTCGTCCTGCTATATAACCTATGATTTTCCCATCTGCATCCAGCTTCGGTTTTATCCAGACTATAACCCAGTAGAATTTGCCGTCTTTTCTCAGGTTTTTTACATACCCTTCCCACATATCTCCGCGTTTGATTGTCTCCCACATCGTTTTGAAAGCGGCCTTGGGCATATCGGGATGGCGGTTGATGCTGTGCGGAGAACCGATGAGCTCCTCTTTGGTGTAACCGGTCATCATTCTGAATTTTCTGTTTGCGTAGGTTATTATACCCGCGGTATCGGTCTCTGTTATCATTACTCCGCCGTCGAAGGGTACCTCTTCGTCAACAGGCTCCGGCTTAGCGATTTTCATTCCGGTAAGAGAATTTATGACGTGGGCCATTCTGTATCACCTTTGATAATAATAGTTACTTTTGATTGATTATATATGCTTATGCAATGGAATTATATCACAAGCGTGGAGGCTGCCAGGCTGTTTTTTCACCGAAGCCCGAAATAGAGAGATAGAGACAACCCATGACATTTGGAAAAAAAGTCGACACACCAGGCAGCTTCTGTTAAAATTTGAGGCGCACCCGCTAGGTGCGTCGACGGTTTTTCCGGAAGTGCATGGCTGCGATGTTCGTGACAAGCTCTTCTGTCTCTATCTCAAGATTTGGGTTTTAGAGGGGCCCTTAAAGCATTCGTTTGATACAATAATAATAGAAGTTACAACTCTGATGTTACTCAAAATCTGCACGGCGAACGGGATTTGCCCTGCGGGACGCTGCAAAATATCTATAGGGCACCTCTAAAGGCCCCAGGCACCCATAGAAGAGAAAGAGAGCGTCAGATTTCGCAAAAGATCGACGAAGGGCTACCCGAAGGTAACTCAAGAAGATATTTTGCGGAAGATGATGCTCTATTTCTCTTCCCTTCGGGCTATGAGAGCTTTTACGCATACCGCGTTGCTTCTCCTTGAATTGGCTTTGGCCAGTCCTGCGTCGAAGCGCCTTGTATGCGCAAAAGCTCTCAAAGCTATGGATGCCTGGGGCCTTTAGAGGTGCCCTGAAAACCGCTGACGCCTCCGGCGCCCTGACGGGCAAGCACGGTTTTTTAACGATATTTTTCCGCTCAAATCCCGGGGCTGACAAATTTTGAGTAAGGTCAGTTACTATTTCCCAAAGGTTTTGTTTGAGCAGTTACAATCTGATAAAAGAGCTGGCTGAAAAGAGGGTCCTCGTTATAGACGGTGCGATGGGGACACAGATTCAGTCTATGGAGATAGAGCAGAGTGCATGGGAGGGAAAAGAGGGGTGTAACGAACTTCTGAATGCTACGGCCCCCGAACTTATACGAAAGATTCATGAACGCTACGCTCTTGCTGGTGCGGACCTAATAAAGAGCAATACGTTCGGCTCGATGGACTGGGTTCTTGATGAGTACGGCATAGGCGAAAGGGCGTACGAGCTGAGCAGAAAAGGGTGCGAACTGGTCAAAGAGGTATGCGAACGCTACTCCACTCCGGAGAGGCCGCGTTTCTGCCTTGGGTCGATCGGTCCCGGAACGAAGCTCCCCTCTCTCGGCCATATAGAGTATGACGAGATGTATGAGGGGTATCTGGAGATGGCCGGCGGCATGATCGACGGCGGAGTGGATATTTTTCTGCTCGAAACCTGCCAGGACCCTCTCCAGATAAAGGCTGCCCTACACGCCTGTACCGATGCGGCCGAAGCCAAAGGGGTGAAGATCCCGATAATGGTATCGGTCACGATAGAGTTGAGCGGATCGATGCTGATAGGAACCGATGCCGCGACGATAGCCACGATAATGGAGCCCTTCGATATCCTCTCCCTCGGCTTCAACTGCGGAACGGGCCCGGAACAGGTGGAGAAGCACCTGAAGACACTTTCTGAGCTCTGGCACAAGCCGATCTCGGTACACGCGAACGCCGGACTGCCGCAAAACCGCGGCGGATATACGTACTATCCGATGGGGCCGGAGGAGTTCAGTACCCTTCAGAAGAGCTTCACGAAGTATGACGGCGTGACATTCCTCGGCGGCTGCTGCGGAACTACCCCGCAGCATATAAAGGCGCTGGCCGATGCGGTCAAAGGTATCGCTCCGAAAGCTCCATCCGGAAGTCATCCCCCCTCTTTGGCCTCACTTTTCAATACCGTCCCGCTGATGCAGGACCCGCCGCCGCTGCTTATAGGAGAGCGCTCTAATGCGACAGGTTCCAAAGCTTTCAGGGAGCTTCTGCTTGCCGAAGATTACGAAGGGACTCTCACCGTAGCCCAGCAGCAGGTACGCGCCGGAGCGCACGTTCTGGATGTCTCCGTAGGTTTCGCCGGCAGGGACGAGACGAAAGATATGAAGGAGGTGATGAGCCTCTACGCGCAGAAGATCCCGCTCCCCCTTATGCCCGACTCTACTCAGGTCAAGGGGCTGGAGACGGCCCTGAAGTGCATAGGAGGCAAGCCGATTCTAAACTCGGTAAACCTCGAAGACGGGATAGAGAAGTTCGATGCCGTATGCAACCTCGCCAGGCGTTTCGGAGCTTCGCTGGTCTGTCTGACGATAGACGAACGGGGGATGGCCAAGACCACCGAACGCAAACTGGAGGTGGCAGAGCGGATCTACGAACTCGCTACGAAAAAACACGGTATAAGGGCGGAGGATCTCGTATTCGACGTTCTCACCTTCACCGTCGGCTCGGGTGACGAGGAGTACAGGGATGCGGCCGTTCAGACCATAGAGGCTATCAGGGAGTTGAGGCGCCGCCATCCCGAGGTCGGCACTACACTGGGGCTCTCGAACATCTCCTTCGGTCTCGACAAAGATGCGCGACCCTATCTGAACTCGGTCTTCCTGCACCACTGCATCGAAGCGGGGCTCACCTCGGTCATCATAAACGTGAAGCATATTATCCCGATGAACCGTATATCGGAAGAGGATTGCAGGATCTGCGAAGATCTTCTCTTCGACAGAAGGGAGGAGGGCGATCCGCTCTTCAGGTTCATAGAGCATTTCAGTAAAAAAGAGGCGGTGGACCGGGGGGCGGAAGATGAAGCCTACCTAGCCATGAGTGATGAAGAGAAGATACACAAGCTGCTTCTTGACGGCGACAAGGAGAGGATGATACCGCTGGTCGAAGAGGTGCGCCATCGCATACCTCCGGAAAAGATCGTCAACGAGATCCTGATAGAGGCTATGAAGGTCGTAGGTGAGCTCTTCGGCAGCGGAGAGATGCAGCTTCCGTTCGTCCTGCAGAGTGCCGAAACCATGAAGGCCGCTGTGGATCACCTCAACCCCTACCTGCCCAAGAAGGAGAAGGCGAGCGATACCACTCTCATACTGGGAACTGTAAAAGGGGACGTTCACGATGTTGGAAAGAACCTTGTCGATATCATTCTTACGAACAACGGCTTCAAAGTTGTAAATATAGGCATAAAAGCCGAATTGGAACAGTTTATAGATGCGGCGAAAGAGCATAAAGCAGATGCCATCGGTTTCAGCGGTCTGCTCGTGAAGTCCACCCAGGTGATGATGGAGAACCTGGAGCGCATGAAAGAGATGGGGCTCGATATTCCGGTTCTTATGGGTGGAGCGGCTCTGACGAAGGGGTTTGTCGACGAGTACTGCCGCACACGTTACGACGGCCCTATATTCTACTGCCGGGACGCCTTCGACGGGGTTATCGCTATGAGCAGAATCGAGGAGGGGAACTTCGACACGAGGCTCGGAAGCGATAATGTAGAGGAGAAGGCGGAGCTTCCCAGGGAGGAGAAGGAGGTCGTCATTCCGCCGTTTGAAGAGATAGAGATGCCTTCTCGCGATATCCGGGTGCCCGTTCCGCCCTTCTGGGGCAGGCGGGTCATGACAGGGGCAGATTTCGATCCGGCGATAGCCTTCGAATGGCTCAACCACCGGATACTCTTCAAGTCCCGATGGGGCTACAGAAGCAAAGGTATGACGAAAGAGGAGTATGAGAGGCAGCTCGATGAGGTCGTAAAGCCCGCCTACGAGAGGCTCAAAGCGCAGTTTCTGGACGAAAAGCTCTTCGAACCGACGATAATATACGGCTACTATCCGTGCAGAAGCGACGACACGACACTGCTCATATTCGACGAGAGTGAAGGGTGGCACAAAGATGCGGATGCGGACCGGGAACCGCTCGAGTATGTGATGGGAAGGGCCAGAGAGCAGATGACCTTCCCGAGACAGAGGAGAAAGCCCTACAGATGCCTCGCTGACTACTTCCACCGCGACAGGCACGATCTTGTGGCCTTTACAACCGTGAGTGCGGGAAGCAGAATAAGCGAGTACGAAAGAGCGCTTTACGACGAAGGAAAGTTTCATGAGTACTATCTCGTCCACGGGCTCGGGGTGGAGCTTGCCGAAGCGCTTGCCGAGATAGCGCACAAGCAGATCAGGCTCGATCTGGGGATCGCTGAAAACGAAGGGAATACATTGAGAGATGTGCAGATGCGGGCATACACGGGAGCGAGATACTCTCCCGGCTACCCCGCATGTCCCGATCTGGAGCTCAACCGCCCCATTTTCAATCTGCTTAAACCGGAAGATTTCGGCATAGAGCTCAGTGAAACTCTGCAGATCCATCCGGAGCAGTCTACGGCTGCGATAGTGGTCTATCACCCGGAGGCGATGTACTATTCGGTTTGAGATCATGATAGAGTACAGGTTCATATGTCCATACTGCTGGCAGAGTATATCGATACTTCTCGACGGCGCCCTGGATCTTTTCGAGGGGATTGAAGATTGTGAAGTATGCTGTAACCCTATAGAACTCTTCGTAAAAATCGAAGAGGGCGAAGTAGCTGCTTTCAGCGCCGAAAAGGCGCAATAAGGAGTCTTTTATGAGAGTTTTCATCCTGTTTGCAGTTTCGATCTGCTCTTCTGCTTCGTTGTATGCATCTACTCTGGAGATTTACAGGGACGGTGCTCTCTACAGTTTCAAGCCCTCCGGTACATTTGTGGGTTTCGCCCCCAAGAACAGCTCGGCCGAGTGCGGCGACAACAGCTTCTCCCCGGTGCCGGTTCCCGAGTGTCCGCAAAACAACGGACTCTGCAAGCTGAAGAAGCAAATCGATGCTATGGGGCTCGATTTGGAGCGCACAAAGCGGGAGATGGATTATATCGACAGACTCATAGAGGAGGTGAAGCCGGAGAGTGCCGAAAAGCTGCTGCAGATCTCCAAAGCTTCGGCTGCGAGGTATGCCGAGCTCTCTGCCGAAAAGATAGCCGGTGAGAAGCTGCTTAAATCACGCAGGGAGCTCTTTTTCAAAATGGCCCCCTCTCTCGAGCCGATGCACCTTCCAAAACCCTGCTCCGGCGAGTTGAAGCTGACACTCCCCGCCGGCTACATAAATTTCGACCTCCTTTATGAGGCGGATATCTCCAACCCGGACCGGATCATCGTCACAAAACATCTGGGAGTGACAAACAGAAGCGGTGTCGATATTTCAGCCGATAGCGCAATGCTCTACTACCGTCCCATGCACAGATATCTGCAGCCCGTACATTTCCGCCCCTGGCTGATCCGGGAGAGGCGCCCGATGCCGCAGATAAGGACTCTGCAAAAGAGTGCCGCTCCTATGGCGGCGGATCTGGAGCTTGAAGCCGCGCCCGCTTACAAAAACGTGGAGTCGAGGGGGGTCAGAAGCTATAAAATAGAGAGGCTCGACCTCCCCTCGAGCGGGGAGCGCATCGACATAAGGCTGCAGTCATGGGAAAACGGTGCCGAAGCGGCCGAGATGGTGTATCCCTACAGGGACAGGAGGGTATACAGAGTCATACGCTTCAGGCCGAAAAATGCCATCGAGAGCAGCAGATGGAAGGTCAAAGAGGGTAAAAAGATCATCGCTTCGAATGTAAAGGGCGAGTATTTGGACGGGTACTACACACTCTTCGTCTCTGTCGACGAAGATCTGGCCGTCAGCAGAAAAAAGCTCTTTCTGAAAGAGAAAGAGAGCTTCTTCGGCGGCACTCTCCGCAAAAAAGACGGCTATGAGGTGAGTGTCGTAAACCAGTCCGCCGAGAAAAAGAGGCTTACCATTATAGAGAGAATTCCGGTAGCCACCAGAAGCGATGTAGAGGTAAAGCTTCTGAAGGTGACCTCTGAGAGAAAAGTGAGTTACAGGGCGGGCAAGAACGGAAAGCTTACGATAGAGCTCACTATCCCGGCCCGTTCGAGCGCCTCGGTGGAGGTGCTCTTCGAAGTCTCGTACGACAAAGAGAAGCCCATCTTCTTCTGAGCCCGATTATGAAAAGAAGGATGGTGCAGCTATATACAGGTGAGGGGAAGGGAAAGACCACCGCTGCCGTCGGCCTGACACTCAGAGCTATGGGAAACGGATGGAAGGTCCTTTTCGTGCAGTTTATGAAGGGTAGAAGAAGCGGTGAGACCGAGATGCTCGAGCGGTGCGGCGGCGGGAACCTGAAGACTCTTCGCAACTGGGACGGCAGTTTCGTTCTAGAGGGGGCAACACCGGAACAGATCGGAATGGTTGAGGAGCTTTTCGCCTCCATGCAGCGGGAGCTCGAAGAGTTTCAGCCCGATTTGCTGGTACTGGACGAAGTGGTCGTTGCCGTCACTCTCGGCCTTTTGCCGCAGAGTAGGCTTCTAGATTTTTTGAAAAGCAGACCCGAGAGTGTTGAGGCGGTAATGACCGGCCGCGGAGCGACGGAAGAGATGGTGCAGATGTGCGATCTGGTAACGGAGATGAGAAAGATCAAACACTACTACGACAGGGGTATCGAAGCGAGAGAGGGGATTGAGTATTGAAGATTCTGCCTCGAAGGTATATCCGCTACAAGGGTGTCAACTCCTTTTTTACCGGCCTTACCGTGGGGGCGGTATTTACGATATATGCGGCGCTGGACCCTTCCATATTCTCTCTCGGGGGTATCGCCCTGGCTGTAGGAATGCTTGTGGTTGCGAAATACTACGAAAAGATACTGAATCTTAGAATCTTCTACAAAATATCTCTTTTCGTAGAGTTTGTAATGCTTGTACTCGTTCTTTGGTATCTGGTTATGCCATACGGTTATACTACCGCTCTTTTGGTCTACCTGGGCTACCAGCTCACATTTATGTTCGGCTCATACCTGGTTCGGGCCGAGACACTCTTTCTGAAAAGGAAAAAGATTCTATCGTGGCTTGATATGGCGAAGCAGGCGGGCTATCTTGCCGGGATGGTAGTCTCCTGGATCTTTTACAAAGCTCTCGTATACTTTTGGGCGGTTACGGAGCACCAGATACAGGTCTACTATCTGCACTGGCTTCTGCTTGTTACCGAACTCTCAATCATCGCTCTGCTTGTCGGCTCTTTTGAAAAGGTCAAAAAGAGAGCATCCGTCAGGTGAACATCTCCCTTTATACTTGAGAACAGCTTTTATATTGTTGACTAAAAGCCAAATGAAAAAGAGTGAAAGAGCCGAGTAGAGCAGGGTAAACGGCCACTCTTCGTTCATTGCGGAATTGATAGATAAAACTAAAAACAAGATCGTCAAGATCAGACACACTATACTCTCCTTGTGATATGATAATAACTGATGCGTAATATCAGTTAAAAAAAAGTGAGGTTTTAATGCGCTATTTTATCCTAACACTCTTTACGGCCCTTTTTCTATATGCGGGGCAGCATCATAGATACACCAACCACCTCATAGACGAAGACTCCCCCTATCTTCAGCAGCATGCTCACAATCCGGTCGACTGGTATCCGTGGGGCGAGGAGGCTTTCGAAAAGGCGAAAAGAGAGCATAAACCGATATTTCTCTCCATAGGCTACAGCACATGCCACTGGTGCCACGTCATGGAGAAGGAGTCGTTCGAGAACGAAGAGATAGCGGAGCTTATAAACCGCTGGTTCGTACCGATAAAGGTGGACAGGGAGCAGATGCCCCATCTTGACAGGCACTTTCAGCGTATCTACTCCATTCTCAACAGAAGAGGGGGAGGGTGGCCTTTGACCATATTTCTCACCGAAGATCTCAAGCCCTTTTTCGCGGCCACATACATACCTCCTGAAGACTCATACGGAGTGAAAGGGATGAAGAGTGTCGTTCCCGCACTCGGAAAGCTCTACAAAACCGACAGGGAGACTCTTTTCAAAAGGGCGGCGGCGATAGAGAGGCTGGCGGAAGAGAGCCAGAGGCTGCCGAAAGCGAAGGTGGAGAGTGCGAAAAAGCTTGCCGGGGAGGCAGTAGAGAGGGTCTGGGGCTACTACGACAAGATCTACGGCGGATTCGGCGACCGGCCCAAATTTCCGGAGAGTTCCAGAATTTCGATGCTTCTGGATATCTATAGAGTTACAGGCGACGAGAGGGCGAAGATGATGGCGCTTCAGACGCTCGACGCGATGCAAAAGAGCGGCCTTTACGATCAGATAGAGGGTGCTTTTTTCCGCTACTGCGTCGACAGGCGCTGGAGAATGCCCCACTTCGAGAAGATGCTCTATACGAATGCCGAGCTGATTCCGCTTTATGTAAAAGCCTACAGTATGACGGGCAAAGAGCGCTTCAAAGAGGTGGTAGAGGAGACGGTAAAAGAGATCAACCGCCGTTTCAGGACACCGGAAGGAGTCTACTTCAGCGCAAGTGACGCCGACAGCGACGGTGAGGAGGGGAAGTACTTTCTCTACAGGTTCGACGAAGCCCTGAAGGCCCTGACGGATGCAGGCTTCAAAGAGAGCGAGGCGAAGGAGTTTCTAAACTACCTCGATATAACCGAAGATGGGAACTTCGACTCCGAATACTCCCACGCCCGACGGGTCTTAGAGAGGGAACCGAAGGAGTTTGGGCGCGGTATAGAGGTTTTAAAGAGGATGCGCAGTAGCAGAAACTACCCCTTCATAGATAGAAAGATAATAACCGCATGGAACGCCATGATGATAAAAGCGCTCTTTGCCGCTTCGAAAATCGACGACTCCTTTTTGAAAGAGGCGCAAACTTCCTATAAAGCCCTCAAAGAGCTGATGGAAAAAAAAGACGGTACACTCTTTCATCAGGTGCTATACGGCAGAAAACCTTCGCAGGAGGGACTTTTGGAAGATTACGCCTTTATGACGGATGCCGCTTTGAGTGCATACGGTACGACACTGGAAAAGAGCTATCTCGAAGATGCGCTGAGATATTCAAAAGAGGCTGAAAAGAGGTTCTACAAAGATGGCAGATGGCTGCTTGGAGGCGAAGATTTCAAAAGCTACGCCGATATAGGGGACAGCTACTACAGGTCGCCCCTTTCGGTCATGATAAATTCGCTCATTTCACTAGCCGTGCTGGAGAGCTCCTTCGAAGATGAGAGATTGGCCGAAAAGAGCCTGGAGAGTTTCGGCGCACTTCTTAACGTCTCTCCGGATGCCTACCCCGAAGCGTTTGTCGCATACCTTCGGCTCGAAAAGGGTGTGGCGGTGTTGAAGAGCTCGAAAGAGAATCTGCTGCGAAACAGGGATAGAATAGAGAAGATCGACTACCCGTTCCTTCTGATAGAGGCGGTTGATTCGAATAGCTGGCAGGCGTGCGACTCCAAAAGCTGTTTCGCCTACTCGAAAGATATGGAGAGGGTCATAGAGGCTGTAGAGAAGAGATAGAGCCGGCGGTATGCCGGCTTTTTGAGTTGCCCTATACCTTGAACTGGCTGATCTGCCGAAGTACCTCGTCGGCCAGGTCGCCGATGCGTTTTACGCTCTCGTCACTCTTCTCTATGCCGGTCCTGTTGATTTCCGAGAGCCGCTTTATCTCGTACATCTTCTCTATAAAGGCTTCCATTATGGTTGCCGCCTCTTCAACCGCGTTTGCGGTCCTTTCGACGCTCCCTACAGCTTCCGTCATCTTGGAGGAGACTTCACCTATCTCGCTCTGCACCTGTGAAGCCTCTTCGGTTAGACGGTTGACGTTTTCTATGTTTCTGTTCATCTCACCGCTGCTGTCCATGATCGCCTGGACGATGATGTTTATGGTCGCATTTATGTCCGCAAGGCTCTTTTGCGTCCTTTCGGCAAGCTTCCTAACTTCGTCGGCCACCACCGCGAATCCTCTTCCGTGCTCACCCGCACGGGCCGCCTCTATGGCGGCGTTGAGAGCGAGAAGGTTGGTCTGATCTGCTATGTCGCTTATGACTGTAAGAACCTCTTTCACCTGCTCCGCATCCTGGCTAAGCTGTTTGAGCCTCTCCGCAAGTTCATGCTCTACAACCGCATTGCTCTCTATCTGACGTATAGTCCCTTCGATGAGACCGATCGCATCGCCAAGACTCCTGTTGGCGTGACTCATATTCTCTTTCGTAGCCGCCGCCTCTCTAGTACTGGCTACCAGCTTCTCTTTCAGCCGTGAAGCTTCGTCGGCCCCCGACTCCACTATGGCTGACTCCTCTTCGATATTTTTCCTGATATCTTTGAAAGTCTCGTCCAAAAGGGTAGTCGTTCTCCTGTTCTCGTTCGCACTCTTCTGTGCATGGGAGGCGAAGTCGTGCAGGGATTTCAAAAACTCTCTTAAGGCTTCCCTTATGCTTCCGAACTCGTCGTGTTCATATATTCTGACTTCGGTGGTGAGATCTTTGGAAGAGGCTATATTCGTTATGAGACCGTTGAGCGAATTGAGGCGCATCTGGAGGTCTTTTACCGAAAGACCGGCTATTATGAACATCAGCAGGATCACCAATCCCCCTATAATCGCCTCTATGATCGCGGTATCGTGGAAGCTGTCGAGATCTCTGTTTATCTGGGAGGCTATTTCGTCGTCGATCTTTTTGAGGACATTGATTTTGCGTGTAATCGTGTCGAACCAGTATTCGGCATCTACGTTGAAACTGCCCTCCTGGTGGGAAATGGCTATTTCACGCATCTTTCTGACTAGATCGAACGACTCGTCCTCAATGGCCTTGTTGTAGTAAGCCACCATATTGTCGGGAGCGAAAGAGAGGAAGTCATCCAGGTATGCGTTCTGCTCCGCTATCAGCACTATAAGCTTTCTGTACATACCCGGTGAGAAGTGATCCTCCGCAAATGCTCCGCTCAGAACCGCTCTCTCTACACCCGCCCTCTCTTTAGACTTCAGGAAAGATGTGTAGGCGACCAGATCTTTCGTTATTCGCTCTTCGGGAGAGAGCTTCGAAGAGGTTGCGATGATGTTTAGCATCTTCGCATTCATATTCGTAAAATATGCCACGACATCTTTCAAAGGGAGCTTCAGTTCTGTTATCTGTTCTCTAACCGTAGGGAGCTTGTCCAGCTCTGAGTTTAAAATATCCGTTTCCCGCTTCAGATCCGGAGGAAATTCGCTGAAGTCAATTTTGGAGAGTATCTGCCTGTACTCTTTCAGTTTCATATCGGTGAGTTTGCGCTGCTTGGGAAGTTTTTCGGTAAATTTTGTACCGTGACTTGCTACATAACCTGCACTGGCACCTCTCTCTTTCTGGGTCTCATGCACCAGGCGGCTGAGACTTTCGCTGAGTTTGACCAGCTGTTTTACCTTCTCTACCTTCTCTTTGAATTCGAAGTGCTCTTTCAGATCGGTTCCCGTATAGTAAAAGAGGGCTATTGTAGGAAGAACGATAAGAAGCAGCATCTTCCCCTTTATGGTGAGACGTGATAGCGGGTTCATTTATCTCCTTTCAGCAGTTTATCATCCATCTGATCGTAATCGATGAGATTTTCATCGCATTCACAGCGGTATTTCCCCTGGATGTCGTAATATTCGATACAATCTCTGTACCGTTTTGTCGAAATGCCCTCTTCGTTGAAGTAGACACACCCTTGTATTGTAAGCAGTATCGGTAGAATCAGAAAATATTTCATACTGTTACTTTACACATGTTGACCTTAATTTTCTCCATTTCGGAGAAGCATAGTCGACGATTTCCAATTCTATATCGGCAGAAAGGAGAAGAGTTTGATAGCGGAAATAGAGAAAATCTTTAAAAAGATTACGGAACTGCCGCACTGCAGCGGTGAGACCTCCGTGTTGAAAGAGTATATAAAAAAAGTTGCGAAAGAGTGCGGATACTCGGTGAAAAGTGATGCAGCAGGAAATGTGATGGCATACGGCTCAGGATCCAGGGTCACACTCCAGTCCCACTACGATATGGTCTGCATAGGACGCGCTCCGGATATAGAAGTCGTTGTGCAAGAGGGATGGATGAGCGCGAAAGAGAGCTCTCTGGGTGCCGACAACGGAATAGGTGTGGCGATCATGATATGGCTTATGCAAAAAAGGGCCAAAGCTGATTTTCTGTTTACAAACGATGAAGAGATCGGCCTTGTGGGTGCCGCGGAGCTGGAGTTGGAGATAGAGACACCCTACCTTCTCAACCTGGACAGCGAGGAGCTCGGAAAAGTCTATATAGGTTGTGCCGGCGGTGAAGATATATATGTAAGAAAAAGGATCGGACGCTTCACTCCCGAAACCGCCGGAAAGAGATATATACTTGCAGCAGAGGCTCCCGGGGGGCACTCCGGCGTCAATATAGCCGAAAATATACCTAATGCCGTAACGGAGCTCTGTTCCGTCATCGTAGAGAACAGCGCGATGCAGGTGGCTTCCGTGAAGGGGGGTGAGAGGATAAACGCGATACCCGCATATGCCGAAGCCGAAGTCTGGATGCCGGAGGGGCACGTGCCGCTCGTGTCGAACCGAAATGTAAGGATCTCCGGAGCGGATACCCTCGGTGTCCCTCTCCTGCGCGAAGGCCGCAATCTGGCCGCGGCGCTTTTCGGTTTCGCACACGGTGTAAGAGGGTGGAACAGCGATCTTGAGCTTCCGCAAAGCAGCATAAACCTCGCCGGAGTCGATATCACCGAAGATGAGGTAGAGATCGTCCTTTCGGCACGCGCCATGTCGAACCGTGACCTGGAACGCCTGGTTGCCCAGAGCTGTGCCGGCTGGCAGGCGCTCGGCTTCGAGTGTACGACGGAGGGCAAATATCCGGCATGGAGCCCCGAAGTGAACGACTTTTCGAAAAAGGTATTGGAGATATACAAAAAGGCGGAGCCGGAGGCATCATACGCTGCAATCCATGCCGGTCTCGAGTGTGCCCTTTTCGCCGAGCGCTTCGAAGGGCTGCAGATAGCCTCCGTAGGACCCACGATTCTCGACCCCCACTCAGAACGTGAAAGAGTGGAACTGGGGAGCGTAGAGACCGTTGTCCGTGTAGTGGAGATGCTGATAAAAGATTTATCGACAGTTTAATCTTCTGTTGTTATAATGGGAGGTACCCATTAAGCAACCGATAGAGGGCTTCGGCCGCCCTATACGCACCATCGGTAAGTAAAAAACAGTAAGGAGAGATAGATGAGAGTCGGAGATATAGTTATAGTGAGCAATTTGGGAGAGATGAAGATATACAGGGCGGAGCCACGCGACCTGGAAGCGGAGGCGGGTCTCAAGCCCAACAATGTCAAGCTCGACCTCATAGATGCGAAAGATTATGTAGTCTCCCACTGGAAGATTCAGGATATAGTGACGGATGAAGCGGGACAGTTCAAGGGAGGCAGCCAGGGCAGAGGCGAGTTTACGCAAGGGAGTGTCGGGCAGCGTCATGAACTTGAAAAGAGGGTGGAGGCGGATGTCATCGGTGTGATCGCTAAAGATATAGAAGAGGCGCTTGGAGCGAACAACCCTCCTAAATGGTTCCTCGCACTTCCGGAGACGATCTACGACAGGGTCGTTCAGAAGGTATCGCCTTCGTGGATGGAGAAGCTCTTTGTAGGGCTCCGCAAGGATTTGACGAAAGAGAACAAAAAAGATCTGGTGGATCTTTTCAAGAAAAAACTCTCTTAAAACCGCTGTTGCGCAAACGTCGCAACATCCGCTTCTGAAAGGGCCGTGTGGCCCTTTGCTACCTCGCTTTGAAACTATCTCTGCTTTTGCATAGGTCTGTAAGAAAACACTCTGTATCGCATTTGGGGTTTTTCGCCGTGCATATGTAGCGTCCGAAGAGCACCATCGCCTGGTGGAGGCGGTGCAGATCGGTTTTGAACTTTCTTTCTAGATCCTTCTCTGTCTCTTTTGCGGTTTTTGCGTCACTCAGTCCCAGTCTGTGGGCAACTCTGAAAACATGGGTATCTACCGCCATCAGATTAGCTTTTGTGAACTCTATCATGACGACATTGGCGGTCTTTTGACCTACGCCGGGCAGCTTTACCAGCTCCTTCTCGTCAAGGGGAATTTCACCTTCGTATCTCTCCATCACCATCTGCGCCATCTTTATAAGATTTTTGGCTTTGTTGTTGAAAAAGGAGCAGCTCTTTATGATCTCCCTCACTTCATCGAGGTCGGCATTCGCCAGTGAGGGAATGTCCGGAAACTTCTTGAAGAGCCCCGGTGTTATCATATTTACACGTTTATCCGTACACTGTGCCGAGAGCATTACCGCCACAAGCAGTTCGTAGAGGTTTTTGTAGTGCAGCTCCGTCGTCGAGTCAGGGTAGTGCTCCAGAAACCTTCTTCTTATCTCTTCTATCTCTTTTTTGGTGGCCATCTTCATCGCAAAAACCTTTTTTGCCGACCGGCAGGTATGAATTTACCGAAATTATACTCCATTGACGCTATAATAGGGCGAAAACTTTGCAAAAAGAGGAGCTTATGGCCGGTCATAACAAATGGTCCAAAGTCAAACATATAAAAGCCAAAGAGGATGCCAGAAAGGGAAAACTCTTTACCAAGGCGGTGCGTGACATCACCACCGCCGCTAAAGCGGGGGGCGGAGATCCCGACAAGAATGCCGCTTTGCGCCTTGCCATAGAGAGGGCGCGTGCCGTATCTATGCCGTCGGAGAATATTCAGCGTGCTATCGACAAAGCCACAGGAAATCTCAAAGGTGTAAGCTATGAAGAGATCACCTACGAAGGTTACGGTCCCGGCGGCGTAGCCATAATGGTCGAGACGATGACCGACAACAAAAACCGCACCGTAGCCAATATCCGCCACGCCTTCTCGAAGGCCGGCGGGAGCCTCGGAACCAGCGGAAGCGTGGCGTGGATGTTCGAAAAGAGAGGTGTCATAACCGTTCCGAGGAGCGACAAAGACGATGAGGTTATGGAAACGGCACTCGAAAACGGAGCCACCGATATAAAAGAGTTCGATGAGGTGCTGGTGATAGAGAGCGAACCGGCCGATTTCGATACTCTTCTTCAAGCCATAGAGAAGACTGGAGTCGAAATAGTGGAGAGTTCCGTCGGGCTTGTCGCTACGAATACGATAGATGTAGATGACGAAACGGCCGAAAAGGTGGAGAGGCTCATAGAGGCTCTCGAAGAGGATGACGACGTACAGAATGTCTACCACAATATGGCATGATTAACCGTCGTTAATTTATTTCCAGTAGAATAACCAAATCAAAAATTAAAGGAAACAGATGAGAAAATTGATTCTTGCGACTCTCGGAGCGGCTACGCTCGCTCTTTCGCTTCCCGCCGCGGAAGTTCTTGCGACGGTCAACGGCAAACAGATAACGAAAGAGACGGTACAAAGAGTGCTTAATTCGATGGGTGCACAGACAACATACGACGCACTTCCAGACGATGTGAAAAAGAGGGTTCTCGACCAGGTGATCGAGCAGGAGCTGCTCGAAGAGAAAGCGATAAAAAGCGGTATAGAGAAAGATCCTGAATATCTGGACGCTCTCGAGAAGCTCAAGAGAAAGCTTGCGCTGGATGTCTGGATGAAAAAGCAGCTGGATTCGATCAAGGTGACGGACGCGGAGGCGAAAAAAGATTACGAGAAGCACAAAAGTGCATTCATGCGCCCGGAGATGGTACACGCCAGACACATTCTGGTAAAGACCGAGGCGGAGGCGAAGCAGATCATCGATACGCTGAAAAATACGCCGAAAGATCAGCTCAAAGCCAAGTTCGAAGAGCTTGCGAAGGCGAAGTCTACAGGTCCGAGCGCCTCAAGAGGCGGAGATCTAGGCACTTTTGCCAGGGAGCAGATGGTGAAACCGTTCAGCGATGCCGCATTCGCTCTTAAAGCCGGGGAGTTCACCAAGAGTCCGGTCAAGACACAGTTCGGCTACCACGTTATATATGTAGATGAGAAAAAACCGGCTCAGACCGTACCTTTCGAAGAGGTGAAAGAGAGGATAAAAGAGAGCATAAAGATGGAGAAGTTTAAGCAGAAGGTCCAGTCTATCGCAAGAGATCTGCGCTCCAAAGCGAAAATAGAGATAAAGTAAGGAATCGGCAATGAGTGGAAGGAAGATTTTGGATCTGGTCACTCCCGGTGTCGTGACGGGTGACGACGTTCAGAAGATTTTCGAGATCGCCAAGGCGAACGAGTTTGCTATTCCCGCGGTCAATGTTGTCGGAAGCAACTCCATGAATGCCGCCATGGAAGCGGCGAAGAGCGCCGACTCTCCGATAATAATACAGTTCAGCAACGGAGGGGCGGCTTTCAACGCCGGCAAGGGGCTGGAGAGTGAAAAGGGCGCCGTGTTGGGCGCTATAAGCGGCGCACAGCATATCCATACACTCGCGGAAGCCTACGGTGTACCGGTTATGCTCCATACAGACCATGCGGCCAGGAAGCTTCTGCCGTGGATAGATGCGCTGCTCGAAGCGAGTGAGCACCACTACCACAAATATGGAAAACCGCTCTTCAGCTCCCATATGATAGACCTGAGTGAAGAGCCGCTGGAAGAGAATATAGAGACCTGTAAAGTATACCTTGAGCGTATGAGCAAAATCGGAATGACTCTCGAGATTGAGCTTGGTATCACCGGAGGGGAAGAGGATGGTGTAGACAATACCGATGTCGACAACAAGCTCCTGTATACCCAGCCCGAAGAGGTGGCCTACGCCTACGAAGAGCTGGGCAAGGTGAGCGACCGCTTTACGATCGCGGCATCTTTCGGAAACGTTCACGGCGTCTACAAGCCGGGTAACGTAGTCTTGAGACCGGAAATTCTGGACAACTCCCAGAAATATATCGAGCGGAAATACAAAACCTCCCCGAAGCCGGTCAGCTTCGTTTTCCACGGCGGCAGCGGCTCCGACCTCAAAGATATTCGCGACGCCATAAAGTACGGAGTAGTCAAGATGAATATAGACACCGACACCCAGTGGGCCTTCTGGGACGGTGTACGCGGATATATCGGAAAGTATCACGACTATCTGCAGGGTCAGATCGGAAACCCGGAAGGTGACGACAAGCCCAACAAGAAGTACTACGATCCCAGAAAGTGGCTCAGAGAGGGTGAAAAGTCGATGGTAAAGCGCCTCCTGCAGGCATTCGAGGATCTAAACTGCCTTGATCGAAACTGATCTTTCCTTCCGTGCCTCCGATGTCGAGCCCTTCAGATGGAGGGGGCTCGACTTTTTCGTCAAGCGAGACGAACTCATAGATCCCCGCTTCTCGGGAAACAAACTCAGAAAACTCTACTCCCTCTTCAAAATAGAGAGCGGCAGCGTCGAAAAAGTGGTCAGCTACGGCGGGTCACAATCCAACGCGATGCTATCTATAGCCTATCTGTGTGCCATGAAGGGGTGGAGGTTTGTCTACTACTCCAAAAAGCTCCCTTCATGGCTGCAAAGAGCTCCTTCGGGGAACCTGGAGCGCTCTTTGGAGCTGGGTATGGATCTGCGGCAGCTGCCGGCATCAAACTTCTACGAATCTATCGGCAGGATAAGAGAGGAGCTCGGTGAAAAGGAGCTCTTCGTTCCGCAGGGAGGTGCCGACCCCATGGCCGGAGCCGGCGTGAAGCTGCTGGCGGAGGAGATAATGGAGTGGGCCGAAAGGGAGGGGTACGAGAGTTTCAGTGTAGCTACCCCGAGCGGTACCGGAACGACCGCGCTCTACCTGAGAGAGGCTCTTCCCGAAAGGGTGGAGGTGGTGACCACCCCGGTAGTGGGAGACGAAGAGATACTCAAAGCCCAGTGGCGGAAGCTCGCACCCGGTGCGGCCTCTCTGCCGAAGATACTCTTTACATTCGGCAAACACCCCTTCGCCAGGCCCCATCCCCTCTTCTACGAGACCTGGAGGAGCCTGAAAGAGAGCGGAATAGAGTTCGACCTCATATACGCCCCCAAGATGTGGATAGAGCTCCAAAGAGCCTACGACAGACTCCGAAAACCCCTGCTCTACGTTCACAGCGGGGGTGTAAGCGGAAACGTTTCACAGCTTCACCAATACTCCTTTCGGGGCATAAAGTAGCATTTGCAAGAACAGCCCCCCTTTTTTTGCGATATTCAATCTTTTAAAAGTTAAACTGTTTTAAAATTAGCCCATACTGCAACAAGGTGGACACAATGGAAAACATGGTAGCTGAGAGCTTCAAATACATGATTCTCGGAATGGGAATAGTCTTTGTTTTTCTCTACATAATGGTTCTGGTTCTACAGTTCCAGGCGAGACTGATAGCGAAATATTTCCCTGAGAAACCTGCCGACACCGGCGGCCAGGCGGCAGGAGTCGACAAGAAGAAGGTTGCAGCCGCGATAGCCGCCATACAACACCACAAAAATCTCCGCAAATAACGGTCAATCAAAGGAATCAAATGGCAAAAAAGAAGAAGTATATCGATGTAATGGATACCACCTTCAGGGACGGTTTCCAGTCGGTCTTCGGCGGCCGTGTTCTGATGGAAGATTTTCTTCCTGCGGTAGAAGCGGCCAAAGAGGCGGGTATAACGCACTTCGAATTCGGCGGCGGCGCACGTTTTCAGAGCCTCTTTTTCTATCTTCAGGAAAACGCTTTCGATATGATGGACAAATTCAGGGAGACAGTGGGGCCTGAAGCGAATCTGCAGACGCTCGCGCGCGGAATCAATACTGTCATGCTCGACACGGGCAGCAGGGAGATGATAGATCTTCACGCCAAGCTCTTCAAAAAGCACGGTACGACCACCATCCGCAACTTCGACGCCCTCAACGATGTGGACAACCTGGCTTACAGTGCCGAGTGCATAAAGAGACACGGCCTCAAGCATGAGGTGGTCGTCACCATCATGGACCTCCCCCCGGGTTGCCACGGTGCCCACGACGCACCCTTTTACGAAAGAGTTCTGCGCAACATTCTCGACTCGGGACTGGAGTTCGACAGCGTCTGCTTCAAAGACGCTAGCGGAACGTCCAACCCCAACAAAGTCTACGAGACCATCAAGATGGCGAGAAAGCTCCTTCCCGAAGGGACGCATCTACGCCTGCATACCCATGAGACGGCAGGAGTCAGTGTGGCCTGTTATCTCGCAGCACTCGAAGCGGGAGCGGACGGAATAGATATGGCGGCACACCCTGTAAGCGGCGGTACCAGCCAGCCCGATATCCTCACGATGCTTCATGCCACCAAAAACGGCGACTACGATCTCGGCGGACTTGAACTTGAGAAGGTACTCGCATACGAAGAGGTTCTGCAAGATTGCCTCAAAGATTACTTCATCCCGCCGGAAGCGACACAGGTGTCACCGCTAATTCCCTTTTCGCCCATGCCCGGAGGCGCATTGACAGCCAATACGCAGATGATGCGTGACAGCGGCATACTCCACAAATACCCTGAAGTGATAAGAGCCATGCAGGAGGTTGTTGAAAAGGGAGGATACGGCACATCCGTAACTCCGGTTTCTCAGTTCTACTGGCAGCAGGCATTCAACAACGTAATGTTCGGCCCATGGAAGAAGATAGCTCCCGGCTATGGACGAATGGTGCTCGGATATTTCGGCAAAACCCCTTCGGAGCCGGATGCTGAAGTGGTGAAAATTGCCGCCGAGCAGCTCAAGCTCGAGCCTACGAAGGAGAATCCGCTCGACATAGCCGACCGTGACGAGACCAAATCGATAGCCTACTGGAAAAAGGTACTGGAAGATGAGGGGCTCGAAACTACGGAAGAGAATATCTTCATAGCGGCGGCTTGCGACAAGAAGGGTATCGCATTCCTGAAGGGCGAATCACCGCTTATGGTTCGCAAAAAAGATCAAGAAGAAGAAAACAGAAAAGAAGGTGGATCGATGAGTAACGCAACCGGTGTCTATACAGTTGTTGTAAACGGAGAGAAGTTCAAAGTAGAGGTGGCCGAAGGTGAAGGCGAAATAGTCGTAAAAGAGGCTGCGGCGGCTCCACAGCCGGCCCCGGAGAGCGAAGTTCCGGCGGAGAACGCTCCGGGCCTGACCGAAGTGAAGGCACAGGTTCCGGGCAATGTCTGGAAAATAATCAAAAATCCGGGCGACACCGTGGAAGAGGGTGAGGTTATCATGATACTCGAAGCGATGAAGATGGAGATAGACGTACCGTCACCTAAAAGCGGTACGATAGCCAAGATCAGCGTTGCAACCAACCAGGCTGTTCAAGAGGGTCAGATTCTGGCGCTGGTCGAGTAAGGGAAGAGAGATGAAAAGAGGTCTGATTGCAGCACTGCTGCTCTTTTTCGCACTCTTTGCGGCCCAGGCTTCCGCAAGTGAGCATCAGCCTGCCGCACACTCCATAGAGAAGAGCGTAGAGACGGAACATACGGCTAGTCATGACAAGGGGATGTGGGAGCTGCTTACATCTTTCTACAGAACGACCGGAATCTATGCGTTTACCAATCCGAAGGAGGGAGTCGTAAACGGTGAGGGGGAAGAGGTGAGCAAGTTCCACCAGAGCTGGGGCCGGGTCATCATGATAGGCATTACACTGATTCTCTTCTACCTGGCTATAGCCAAAGGTTTCGAACCTCTACTGCTCATTCCAATCGGATTCGGCGGTCTTTTGGCCAATATACCGCTGGCGAATATGACCGGCCCGGACGGATTCCTGGGGGTCATATACGCTGCAGGTATACACAACGAGTTCTTCCCGCTCCTGATATTCATGGGGGTTGGGGCGATGACCGATTTCGGTCCAATGCTGGCAAACCCGAAAACCGCTCTGCTTGGGGGTGCGGCACAGTTCGGAATTTTCGGGACGCTCGTAGGGGCGGCGGCACTCAGTCAATATACGCCGCTCTTTGACTTCAGCCTGCAGGATTGTGCGGCGATCTCCATCATAGGGGGAGCGGACGGCCCGACATCTATCTTCATAGCCTCCAAGCTGGCACCCGATCTGCTGGGTGCCATTGCTGTGGCGGCCTACTCCTACATGGCGCTGGTCCCGGTCATTCAGCCTCCTATCATGAAGGCGCTGACCAGCAAGGCGGAGCGTGTAATCGTCATGAAGCAGCAGAGAAAAGTACACAGGCTCGAAAAGCTCTTTTTGCCTCTAATCGTTCTGGGACTGAGTATTCTTCTGCTTCCCGAGTCTACTCCGCTTATCGGTGCATTCGCATTCGGTAACTTCGCGAAAGAGTCCGGAGTTGTGGACCGCCTCAGCGATACCATGCAGAACGCTCTGATAAACATCGTCACCATCCTTCTCGGGCTCGGTGTCGGCTCGAAACTGGCCGCAGAAAAGTTTCTCGTCGGCGATACGCTCGGAATATTGATTCTGGGACTCGTGGCGTTCGCTGTAGGAACAGCTGCCGGAGTTTTGATGGCAAAGCTGATGAACAGACTCTCTTCCGAACCTATCAACCCGCTCATCGGTGCCGCCGGAGTTTCGGCCGTTCCGATGGCCGCCAGGGTGGTCAACAGGGTTGGTATGGATGAGAAGCCGGGAAATATCCTGCTGATGCACGCAATGGGTCCGAACGTGGCCGGGGTTATAGGTTCTGCCGTAGCGGCAGGTGTCCTGATATCCATATTCAACTGACCTGACGGACCGCCTTTGGACGGTCCGCTCAAATAGGAGCATGGCGATGGGTTCACCCTCCATTTACAGGACGATTGTCGTGCTTGCCGCTCTCGTGGTTTTCATAGCGGGAATAAAAGCGGCGGCACCTTTGATCGTACCTTTCATGCTCTCTGTCTTTATCGCCCTTCTGCTTTCACCTCCTTTACACTTTCTCATAAGAAAAGGGGTTCCGAAACCAGTTGCATTTTTGCTGATTATTATTTTCATGCTGGCACTATTCATCTCACTGACAGGCCTTGTCAGCACACATATCGCCGATCTTTTCGCAAATTCGGAAAGCTGGCAGCAGTCTATGACGGAGAATCTGCAGAAGTGGCTTCTTCAACTCCACGAGTGGGGAATCACTGTGGACAGAGAGGCCTTTTTCGAGTTTCTGCAGCCGCAGAAGGTCTTCACTTTCACCCTCTCCCTGCTCAAAAACAGCACAGCGATACTCTCCAACTCGTTTCTCATATTTTTTACGGTACTTTTCATGCTGATAGAGTCTTTTCATATAAAAGAGAAGATCGCCTATATCGAGAAGAGCGGGGCATCAGGTTTTTCAGAGAGGATAGATATCTTTACAGAGCGTCTCAACCACTACTTCACGCTCAAAGCCTTCACCAGCGCCCTGACGGGAATCTGGATTGTCGCGGTTCTATACTGGTTCGATGTTCCATACCCGATACTTTGGGGAGTAGGGGGATTCGTTCTCAACTTCATCCCGGTCATAGGCTCCATAATCGCGGCTATACCCCCGGTCCTTATTGCACTCGCGACGCACGGTTTTTCGGATGCTCTGTGGGTTGCCGGCTGGTTTCTAATTATCAATACCGCGATAGGAAACCTTCTGGAGCCGAAGCTCATGGGAAAAGGTTTGGAGCTTTCTGAACTTGTCGTATTTTTGTCACTGGTCTTTTGGGGGTGGGTTTTCGGAAAAGTAGGAATGCTGCTTGCCGTTCCACTCACGATGATCGTCAAATTCGCACTCGAAACTTCAGACTCGACGAAGTGGATAGCCGTTCTGCTCTCCGATACGGTAAAAAGAGGTAGAGACTCTACCTGAATCTCCCGTCGAGCCTCTTTGGTCTGCCGAAGAGAAACCCTATCTTGAACATCGCTCTTGCGGAGGGTGAGAAGTTGTTGCTCTCCCTGAACATCACTCCGCCGTCCACCTGGTAGTAGGCCCAGTTTCTATAATAGTAGTGCCTGAACGATGCTCCGCCATAGTAGTACCCGAGTTTGAAAACTGAGTCGGTATCGCCGCTGCTGTATGCAGACAATGTGTAGCTCACCCCCTTTTTCGGGCCGATAAACTGTTCAAGACTGAGAGTGTTTACTATCTCATTCCTATACTTGTCATGCTCCAGAAAGTGGTAAATATTCTGAAAAGAAAAACGGAGTTTTTCATCTATTATCTTGATCAGAGCGGCCGTAGCCGTATTGTCGAGCCGGTAATCGGCGAAATAGCGTACTTTGTTGCGTAAAAGAAGCTCCCATCTATAGGAGAAGTAGAAAGATCTGCTTATATATGCCGTCAGATAGGGGTCGGGGGTGAAACTTCTGAAACGGATACCGCCACCGTAGCCGATTCGGGTATATTTCGACTCCTGCTGTCTATAGCTCACGCCGAGAAGGTAGTCGTTGTTTGTAAGCGTATCGCCCGGTGTCGTGCTTTGGGGCAGGTCTACCGACGATGTCTTCTTGAAATCTTCGAGAACCAGGTTCAGTCTTTTCTGCGTTCTGGGAAGACGTAGTTTTAGAGAGATGTTGTAGCGATATTGCGCCGAGCGGTACGTTTCGGCATACATATCGAACGATGTATCGAGATAGGTCCCTTTCTGTACCGAAACATCTTCACTGCTGCCGGAGAAAAAGATATCAATACGGTTCGATGTGTCATAGATCCACTCACTGATGGCCTCATGAACTTCGTCGATCCCGCCTGTAACGTTCATATCATCCGATGCAGGAAGCAGTGTGCATGAAACGATTGCAATCGTGATGAAAAAGAGTTTGATCATAAATCTCCGTTCAATGAAGTTCCGACATTCCAAAAATTCTCGTCGAACCGGATCTGCAGTGCTGGATATACAGGGCTTTTTGACGACATGTTTAAGCTCAAATCCCGGCACTGATAAATATTTGCGTGATAACGGGAAAAGATATCAATGGAAAATGTTCTAGGCATTGTCAACCCATTCTGACATTTCACCAAAACCTGTGATCAAAAGGGTTTTTTTTGCCCTAGTTGCGGCAACAAACAATAACGCCCTCTCTTTTTGCAGACTCTCTTCCCTGCTGGCTGCATCAGTAGTTTCCAAGGTTTTCTCGTATGGTATGATCCCTTTCACTGTCGAGGCAATAATCATATGATCAAAATCCAAACCTTTCACACGATGCATGGTCGCAACTCTCAATCCTTTTTCATCAAGGTTGTCTTTTGTATCTTTTGCCAAAATGATAATAGGAATGCCCATCTTTTTTAACTCTTTAGCATATTGGTCTCTAAGCTTTATAGTACGTAACACCAGACATGTTGAGGCACTCTCCTCATGTTTCCATAGATTTTCAACATGCTCGCAGATTAGATGTAGCTCATCTGAGTAAGTTTCAGCTTTACGAACTTCCGGTTCAGGACCATGATAAAGAGATTTGTAATCATTCTGTCTATCGATACCGTTATCCAAGTCATCAACCTCTTCTCCCTCAAATATGTGCACAGCCCATTTTCGAATTTCATCTGTCGTCCTATAGTTGAGCTTCAATTTTCTGCTCCGTCCGACAATTTTGATGCCACATTGTCCCAAAACAACTTTATGGCCATATATTCTTTGATGGGCATCGCCTACTATAAAAAGATCGTTTTTTGTCTCCGGGACCATCGAGCGGAGCAACTGCAGTGCCTGCATGCTGAAGTCCTGAGCCTCATCAACGACTATTGCGTCGTAATACCTGTCCAAATGTCCTGCTTCGATCAAAACTTTTGCATCTCGCATCGCGTCCTGAGGCTCTTTAAGATGATGTTTCTGCAACAAAGAGCGATACTCCTCCATCACCTTCCATACCATTTTTCTCTGTCCACGGCTCAAGCGAGTACCTCTACCGGCCCGGGAAGCTCTAAGATAATCCCCAAGCGTCATAACTGATTGCGGCTGTATTACATGTTCCCACTCTTCTTTATAAAAGCTTTCCGGAAATGTTAAATCAGCCGGAACAACCGTAAGTGCTTCTTCCCATAATTCCGCCGTTTCATCTCCATAAGCAATGCGATCGCGATAACCATTTTTGTAGAGAAACTCGTAAACCCACTGGTCCAGGTTTTTTACCTCGATGCGGTCCAGCTCTTTTTCGCTGCAGATGGTTTTAAGATTTTCATAGATATCCATTGCCAAGTTTTTCGTAAATGTGGTAAAAAGAATCTTCCCATTCCCCGATTGGCCGGCAGCCAACCATTTTGCCCTATGCATTGCTACGACTGTCTTGCCTGTACCCGCACCTCCCAATACCCGGACAGGCCCATTCCAATCTCTATAAACAATGGCACGTTGAGTGGGATGTAAAAAGACCCGCCACTTTTCAAGAGGGGCATTGAGCATACTGATCAAGTCGACATCATTCTCGTCTACAACATAGAAACGGCGTCGGGAGTTGGCATTTTCCAGAGCTTTTGCATAATCTTCGATATCGATATTCGGTTTAACGCGATCAAATGCAAGATAACGCAAAACCTCCTCATAGCTATCACCGGCCAAAAGGTAAAAAAGTGCTTCATAAGCCTCTTCCGGCAGTTGCCCTTGCAGCGCATCAAGTTCCTCTTCGCTATCGACCCTTTTAATATCCGGCAGCATATTTTCCGGCACCCCCAGCCGCAACAGTTCCCGATCTCTAAAGTGGCTGAAAAAGCTTTCTCGCTTCTGCTCTTTTTCTGAGTAACTCTTTGTTTCGTGCGTTACCTGAATGATCTGCAGGCTTCCGGTCTCCGGATGTATCGTACATTGATGATTCCTTGCCCACTTGTACGCTTCATCGTGATGATCGACCCAAAGCAGAATGTAGACATCGCCCTTTTGTGGTTTGAAAAGTATGACACGATAGGCATTATCCACCCGCAGCGAATAGATTTGGCTGTCGTTTCCCAGTTGTAATTTTTCATAATTGAGCCCCGGTGATGTCGGATTATTCTTAAACTTTTCCACAAGACGAATGGTCTTGTTCATCTGGGTTCTCGGAAGTTTGGAGAGAGCCGTAAAAAAATCGGAGGAAATTGCTACTTTCATTTATTTTTCTCCTTCATTGAGGTGTCGTATCAATAACTCTTTCTCCTCTACACTAAACAGATGCCAACCACCTATTGTATCCGGTATTTCGCCCAAAACCACCCCTATCTTTTTATCTGGCCACGCCAACTCCGTATCGGCAAGTACTTTCCCGCTCTCATCTGTAATTTCATATCCTACTTCCGGCAGTGGAACACCGGCACCGGCTAGCGCTTTGACCAATGCTTTTGCCTCCTCCAATACCTCTTCATATACACCGTTCCACTCTTTATCTACCGCTTTCTCCTGTTCTTTGAACCAATCTATGGCATCGTACATCCCACTTTCAAGCCCCTTTTTGGTAGTCCAGAAAGGATAAGATACAAACTGTAATAAATTCCAAAGCCGAAGCATCCCTGCCCAAAGCGCTTTGTCTACCTGCTCTTCATCGTTTAGATAGATAGCGGCAACCAGTTTGGAAAAGTCATTACGGTTGATCGACTTAAGCTCTCCCAGGACAAAAAGCCTCATCGACTCATACGTTTTTTGACCATATACGATCGGTTCTTTCAATTCATCAAGGATCTCTTTCATCTCTGTGCTTAGGATTTCCATGATATCCTCCCATGCAGAGGTCTCCTTTTTTATGACACCCTGCATCATAGAGAGCGTTACACTGTCGGCTCGCTTTGACCATAATGCCTTATCGCCTTGCGCCAGTCTCTTCATGAGCCATTGAAAACTGTTTTGCTCCATAAATGAATCATCGTTGCAGTACCTGGCTAAGACAACAGGATTAAAGCTGTCCCGGTCGATAAAATTGAGACAAGACTCTTCATTCAACCCCTCTTTTTCCACATCTTCCCATGTAATACTCCAAACCTCATAATTTCCACTTTCCAGTATAGCCATACGCTGTGCGCTGTCAAGTTCCAATCTATCTTTATGAAACGCATACCCGTCCGTAAAAACGACA
Source organism: Hydrogenimonas sp. (assembly GCA_003945285.1). Taxonomy (NCBI): domain Bacteria; kingdom Pseudomonadati; phylum Campylobacterota; class Epsilonproteobacteria; order Campylobacterales; family Hydrogenimonadaceae; genus Hydrogenimonas; species Hydrogenimonas sp. The sequence continues at coordinate 1,551,672 of AP019005.1, read as the reverse complement.
ATGGGTTTTCCCTCATCCGGGTAGATCACAAAGTCGGCACGACTGGATATAGAAACTCCATTTCGCTCCCCCAACTCCACCTGCTGTTCGATTTCATAGCGGCGCTCTCCGATTTCCAAAAGGTAGCCCGCCCGTCCGTTTCTGGTTACGTACTCACGCAATTTCGCACGAACACCCTCTTCACAATAGCTCGAAAGCTTTTTTAAGAAGCGTGCTTCCAGTTCACTGTCGAAGAGCCCGTCCACCGAAACAGCACTTAGGTTTTCGACACGTTTTACACGCTCCTTGTAGGTCAAAATCTCTTCGATCACCTCTTTGGCCCGATCCCTGGAGACCAGTGGCCGGTCGAAATTGTTTCTATAGGCGTAAATACAACGATAGCATCCATCTTTCTGGGGATCTTCATTGCACACACAGGTATTCAGCTCATTATAGGCAAGCTCTAAAACATCGAATAACGGATAATTACCCCGCATCAATTGCCGTAGATATCCAGTCCCTCCCGGGATCGTATCATATAGTACCAGAAACTGTTTCCGATACTCCTCGCCCGCTACACCCTCTTCGTGCAACCCTACCCGTAGATGATCCACCGAGCCGCCGAAATAGGCTTTCAAACCCATCTGAAATGCAGCGATTAGAGAGTGCAGCTTCTCTTCATCATTCGCCATAGTGGTCATGGGCAAAAGCATACGGATCGCTTCGGAATCGAAATCCCGATAGAGATATAGTGATTCAACGAAATTCTCCGGATCATTTGGATCGCTGCATTCACACGAGAAAGCGTGAACGGGTTTAAAATTTGGATCCTCCGGTTTTTTCTTCTGCACCTTTCCGCAACAGCGGCAAAGAATAAAACCGTTTCTGGGTGTACGTTTTCCCGCGATGCTTACCTCTTCACCGGTAAGAGAAAACTCTCCGAAATTTATCTCCTTGAAATGGGCTTTTTGCACAAATTCGAAACCGAAGGGTGAGGTTTCACTCTCCGTTACCCAGGCTTCCTGAATCTGATCAGACTCGATATCTATCAAAAGCTGCTTGGTATAAAAAAGCGGCTCGCGCTGGTCCGAATCATCCATCAATCTGCTTTGCCGGTCGCCGGTCGTTGCCATAACCTGTCGTAAACGTATCAAATCACGTTTCTGTCCGGCATCACACCACATAGGGCTTCCGCAACGTGGGCATACAGACTCCACCGTCGCCCCTTCCCGCCGGCTATAAGAGCATCTGTCACAAAAACGCCAAGTTTCTATCTCACTGATCTTCATATCGATCTGATCGATCCGAACTTTTCGTCCGCCGGCATAGAACCGGTTGTGGGGCGCCAGTTCACTGATGGCACTGCTGCCGGGTCGTTCGTATTCGAAAGAGAAGCTCTCATATCCGGCACCATCATCGCCCTGGATCTTCTCTTTATGACGATAGATAATCGATTTGAGCGTAACACCGGATTCGGGAAAAGCATAGTTTGGCAGCAACCCCTCGTTGGTAAAGAACTCGAAAGTCTCTTTCTTGTTGATCATTCTGCGCACGGATCTCAACCCCGTAAGCTCGCTCTCAAGTTTTTGCAGCTCCTCCTGCCAATCTCTGTCTTTCGCTTCCGTCGCTTTATGCGTCCGGATCTTCTCTTTCAAAAAATCTATCTGCCGTGCCAAAGCATCTCTTTCGGCTATCACCAGTTCAAGCCTATGAAGCAACTTGTAGCTGAGAGACTTAGCCTCTTTCAGCTCGTCCGGCCACTCGGTTTCTTGTATCTCTTCCACATTTCCTTTTGCAAAAATCCGCAGCTCTTCCCGTGTTTTCTCATGTAATTCCTCGCCGTAGAGTGAAAAGAACTCCTCCAGCAGACTATCGACATTTTCTGAAATGAATCCTATCAGCGTCCAGGGGAAACGCTCCCGGTGTTTCTCTTTTACTGCTGATAGAACTTTGGAAAGCTTCCATGGAATCGCCGACTCGTCCACACTTTTTTCATAAACCCACCTATCCATGCAAAAAGCGAGAAACTGCCGCTGTAAAATAGCCGAAGCATCGATGAAGATACCAGGCGCTTCTATTTTTCCACGCATCATCTCCATCGGTTCGCTGTAAAAGTAGAGATCATGAGGCTGGGCATTGGCCACTGTGGCATTGAGTGCATTGCCGTCTTTTCGTCCGGCGCGTCCGATACGCTGTAGATAATTCGCTGCGGATGGAGGTGTGGAGCAGAGCAGGACGCTGCTCAAATCCCCTATATCTATACCCATCTCCAAGGTCGGCGTAGCCGAAAGCAGATTTGGTTTCCAGGGCTCCTTGGAGCTCCGCTCAATGAAACTTCTCTCTACTCTCTCCCTGTCGCTTCGCTCCAGCAGTCCGGTGTGCTCTACGGCAACGATGCGCTCAATATCTCCATAGCGGAAAAGATCGCGATAGAAGTCGGCTTTTGTAGAGCTTATCTCATAATGCCCCTCACACCCTTTTCTTAAACAGTACACTCCTGCCGCTCTGTTTTTCTCACCATTCACTACTGTCAAAACATCGCCGCATCGGTTACAGTGCAGTTGCACCACACCGCTTTCGATACGCAGATTTTCAGGCTTTAAGCCCCAAACCGGCGCTCCGGAAACCTCTCTCTCTTCAACGAAATGATATTCGATCAATGCCTGCATAACCTTTTTATAGAGCGCTTCCGCATAGCTGCCTGTCAAAAGGATGTTATCGAGGAAATTGACTTGAACCCACCAGTCGCACCAGGTGCTTTTTGTCTTGTTGTGTATCTTTTCGAAGTTTTGAAAAGGCCCAGTAGTCAAAAAGGCCGGCGAACGGGAGCGGAAGGTAAACGATGCCATGTAGAACTGCTGAAATTTCGTAAAGGCGTAAATATGCCCCCCTCTTGCGATATAGCTTCCTAAATGGCTATTGAAAATCGCACCCTGTTTGCGCATATGTTGCAAAAGTCCGTAAATGAACTTTTCAAGCTTCACCTCATCCAATTCCCTCAGAGGCTCGAAATCATTTTGCAGTTTTGGCAAAAGCGCTTTTGTCAATGCTTCGAGCGGTTTAAACCCAACCGTTGAGGCGCCGGAACGCTCAAGCGTCCGGCCGATATGGCTTCGATAACCAAATTCACTGTAAATATGCCAGTCGAGACGCTCGTTTACCAAACGCTCGATATCACTCTCCTTTGGCAGCTTTCCGCTTTTTTGTAATATTTCGTATGCACGTAACCATATCATGTCCGGAGCGATCAAGGTAGCGATATACCGCTCGCGACTTTCAAGTTTCTCTCTCCAGTGATTGGCTACAACTTTTGAAAGTTCAGACATCCTTACGCTGCCGCCTTCAGCTTCAAGTGCCTGCTGAATGACACCCCTCATCGTAAACTGCCAGCTTCTGGCTCCGAAAAACCCGGCACGGTGGGCGGCATCCTGTACCGAATCGGAAAAGGCGATCAGCTTTTTGTCGTCATTGTAAGAACTGGCAAAACTCTGTCCTATCATCACCGACCCCAGACTAGCCGCCCTCGAACCCAAAATCGTCAGCGCGTTTTTGTTGCCGCAAAAAGGACAGTCGTTATGGCTTTTGGCTTTGCCGTCCACCCGGGTATCGCTCTCCCATACCAATACCCTCTCCTCATCACGACCACTTTCGACAGCTTCTCTGCCCGTCGCCGTATCGATATGATAGATTCGTCCATGAGGTGCAGAGAATGACTCTTCGACAGGGAAAATAAAACGCAGTCTGGGATCCTTGGCGAAGAAGACTTTATAGAAAAGATCCAGATCGTCAATCAGCTCATCGTCACCCTCTTTCTTCACACCGCCCCATCCCATAGCGTGACATTCACGGCAATGAATCAGCGGATAGTATTTTTGCTCCTCTTTACCGCCAAGATCATGAGAAAATCGAATCTTCGGTTGCGCTTCCAAGCTACCGACCATCCGAGTCATCTCCCGTAACCACAACTGCACGCGCAGATGCAAAAAAGGCGGCACATACTCTCCCAGCGGTTCACCTTTGGCCCAGGAGAGAAGCGCCAGTAACGAATCTATCAGCGCTTCATAATAACGGAGTCCGCCGTTGCGGGCCAAAATATGCTTTCTAAAAATGTCAACAAGCTTGCGTTTTTCCACAATCTCTCCGCCCGCATGGCGCAATAGCAATTTGAACAGGGACAACTCTTTGAGCCGCTTGCCCAATCGGATTCTGAAATCTGTCGATGCGACCTCGTTCCCACTTTCTCCAAACCACAAGGCATATTGCGCAGCGATATACCCTTCCATATTTTGATAATTTGTATAGAGCAGCTCCTCAAGCCGATCGGGCATCGGAAAGTTGAAAAAGTCGTTTTGGACATCGCGCAAAAACTCATCAGCATCAATGCGATGCTCCTCGATCACCGAATTTGCATCGAAAGTTTCCGAAAATACTCTTGAGGCGAAATCCCGTATCGATTCACTCCCCTCGGTTCCCAGTGTAGCGGAGGTTCCGATACAGCCCAGGCTCCCTTTTTCTATCTGCAACTTTGCACGAAGGCGACGGAGCAGTGACGCCAGGTCGGTCCCCTGCGCACCATCGAAGGTATGGATCTCATCCACCGCCAGAAACTTCAAAACACCGGTGCCGATATTATATTTCCAGAGTGTCTGATCTTTAGGACGCATAAGTAGAAAGTCGAGCATTTTGTAGTTGGTAAGCAGAATATCAGGGGGGTCCCGGCGGAGGATATCTTTGTCGGTTATGACATAATCCTTGCTCATCTGTGACTGTCTATCGCCATCCTCTCCTCCGACAAAAAGTCCCACACGAACTCCTTTCAGAGCCTGGGCCGAGGAGATCGCTTTGGCAAACCGCTTCGCCTGGTCTGCGGCGAGGGCATTCATAGGGTAGATGATGATCGCTTTGACACCGTGCTGCGACTTATGCAGGCGGCAATACTCCAAAATCGGATACATAAACGATTCGGTCTTCCCCGATCCCGTTCCGGTCGCCACGAGTGTAGGCAATGGCTTCTCTACACCCAACCGCTCGAAGGCCAGCTCCTGATGCAGGTAGGGCACAAAGGAGCTCTCCAAAATTTCAGGAAAAAAACGCTTCTTTCGACTCCCTTTACGAAATGGCAAAGCGATGGAAAAGTAGGGTCCTTTGAAAAGCATCCCCTCCTCTTCGACAAAACGTTCGATCGCTCCGGAAAATGCCGGTGTAGTGCTATGAAACGTCGTCGTCAAAAAATCTTTGACACCCTGAATCACCTGGGTCGAGAGTACAGATGGGATCATAGAACATTACCTTTTTGCAATACTTTTTCCAGCTTAACAACTGCCTTCGCTCTTTTTTGTGGATGCATTTTTTGCAAATTGTGCATCTTCCAACGAATCGCCGGCAGTTGTGCAGCTTTAGGATAAGCGAAAAGCTCCCATTTAGGAGCAAGACGTTTAAAAGATAGCAGAAACTCGCGATCTTTTGCATCCAACAATGAAAAGAGCTTTTCAAGAAGCAGATGTCGTGTTTCCAGTAGCTTTTCCAGACTCATCGGCATCGTCGTCATACCCGCAAACTCTTGCTGATAAAGTGCGCCGATATCTTTCCATCGCGGCTCCAGCAGTTCAGCCGCCGGACGTGGATGACTCAACAGATAAACCATAAATGTATTTTTCATAGCGACGGTTATGCCCTCGTTTTCCAGCAGTAAATGGACATCGAAAAGATCTCTGGGGTGCTGACGGTCCAGTGCCGCACAGATTTTGCCGCCATAGAGGTCCTCCATTGCCAGGCACACCATCTCTGCTGTGCCGAAAACAGATTCGGCTTCGGGAGAAATGGAACGTAGCGCGGGCTTGTGTACGCACCCGCGGAGTACCGGTGAAACCTCGATTTTGATCTGAATTCCGGATCTTTTGAGAATCAATCTGGTAGAAGTCTCAGCCCCTTGGAGCCGATTGGTTATCACTTCAATATCGGGAAATATCTCTTCGATATACTGTTTAATCCGCAACAAGGCAGCCGTAATCTCTTGCAAACTCTTCTCTCTATCGTGGACAGGTGTATATGTCAGATCGATATCCACGGAGAGTCGCGGCAAATCGCGCACGAACAGATTGATCGCCGTCCCGCCTTTCAGGGCGAAACAACTCTCTTTCCCTATAAGCGGCAAGATAGAAACAAGCAACTTGACCTGTTCAAAAAAAATCGGCGACATCGCTTGCCATCTCCTTAGGTACTGTAATTTTGTAGGTTTTATCCAAAACACCGCCTTTGACAATAACACGCTTGCCGCTTCCGAGCCCGATCTGCGTTTCATCGATATGCTTTACCCAGGCATGACCATGACGATGGGCAAACCACAGAAAAAGCCTTTTGGTCTGAATATGGGTGCACGCTTGCAATAGTGAATTCAGTAGCGCAGGACGTAGTGCCGTCGCCGATTCGAAATATTTATCCGCTTTGAAAAAACCGGATTCGTCATGAACACCCGCAAGTAATTCCAATAGCGCCAATTCCGCACAGGAAATTTTCAACCTCCAATCCCAATGACCGAAGAGTATCTCCGTCAATGCCTCTTTGGGAGTACTTTTAAAACATTTCATCGGCTTTTTGATGAAACGGGCATCCCCCTCCCACTCTTCGACCCACTTGGGCAATTTATCATGACCGTAGAGTTCGATGACTGTAGTTTTGCCTCCCAGAGAGAGATAGTGGGTAAATCCCTGCAATTCAAGGGCACTCTGGCCACCCACATGGAGGTCCATGCCCATCTGCTGGAGTGAATAGTAGATATGCTGCCATCTCAATGGAGGACCGGGACGGCGATAGATGCCCCGCGCCAAACTCTCCAGTTTTCCCGATCGCAGGAAATAATCGATAGCAGTCCGTCCATACCCTTTGTTTCGAAGCCATTCGCGGTTGACAACCTGCCCATCCGGGAGCAGTTGCTCTATTCGATGTGTCGATAGTTTATTATTTACTTCTTTTTGCATACACAGAGTATGCGTTTATTTTACTTAATAAACCATTTGATGAGTTAAAAAGTTTATATTTGGTAAATATCGCATATATATACTCTGCAGAGAGTATTATTTATAAACCATGCTTCCGGATATCGATTTTCCTATCCATAGATAATCTTTCCAGTCCGGAGAGCTTATTATGCCATTCCGGGTAGTTTATCTATTCTGCTGAATTTCAAAGGTCTATTTCTATGTTTTTGCAATTCTTTTGTTTTGACAAGTGTTTCAACCACTTTCTTGACACTTTTTTCCTCTTCATCTATCTCGCTGGCAATCTCTGAAATTGTCAGTTTTCTGCCTTTTACAACCTGTAATATTTTCTCCTCAAGGTCGATGGACTCTCTATTTTCACCTGTAACCGAAGTATCCTCCGATACATTTTTGCTTTTCGGTACAACAAACAGAAACTCCATATCCTCTCTATCCAAAATATCTTTATCAAGCGGCAACCCGCCCATCTCCAACAGTTTGCTGTTTCCGGAACGTTCATCGATCTTCTCTTTTACAAAAAGCGGCACCCATTGATGTTTGAGATTCTCTTTTGCACCCTCCCATGTACCGCCACTCAATCCGGAGTAGACCACAATGGAAGACTCCGCCAACGCATAAATGTACTTATTGCGCCCCATGGCATTACCCACACTGAATCGTGCTTCGGGGTAGTAAGGACTTATCAGCACCAAATTGTTGTTCATGATCGCATCACGATATTTCTTCGAGAGGGTCTTTTGCATCAAACCATCGGCCACAACACCTATGGTCGTACCATCTGCATGAATTGAACCCATCATCGACGCCTCATCCACACCTCTCGCTGCCCCGGAAACAACACTATAACCGGAAAGGGCCAGTTTCTCTCCCAGCTTGAAAGTAAAATCCAGATCGGCATCACTGACATCTCTGGAACCAATAATGGCAACGCCTTTCGTGCGCAGAATCTTTTTATTGCCTGCTCCATAAAGAATTGGTGGACACTTCTGCCCCATCCTCTTTTTCAGCCGCTTAGGATACTCATCGTCTGCTCGGGTAATAACCCATATACCGGCATTTTGCCACTTCTGCATCGCTATGGCCATTGCATTTCCGCGCTCAAGAAGTGACAAAATCCTTTCCCCGGTAACCTTTTTGTCTTCATACCCATCGACGATTTTTTCAGGATTGTTTTGGAGCAGGTCGGCGGGAGTCATGCCTTCGCTTCGAAGCCATTGGGCAAATCTTCCATACTCCGTAATCGTCAAAGGTTTGTCACCCTTGTTGAAGTATGCCGTCAATAAAATAATTGCTTGAGAATTAAGGTTTGTTATATTCATTACATTTTCCCTGTCGTCGCAAGGGCTACCGGATAGACCGGGCCGGAACCATCGCTTCTGAGCAAGAGTGCTATAACGGTTGCAGTCCAGCCGGAGTCTATGACGTCATCGACCAGGAACACCGGTCCATCCATACTGCCGCTTACCTCAAAAACACCGTCGAGGTTTTTTGCCTGATGATAGGTATTGTTCATCTGCTTTTGCGGCGCGTTTTCTTTGACTTTTTTAACTGCCGGGACAAAAGGAAGCCCAAGTTTGTCTGCCACCCTTTTGGCCAATGAAGGCACCAAATCCGGATGCCGGTGTGACGGCACACAGGTAACCCAGGTTGGAAAAGGGTTTGGGTTCCATTTTTTTATCATCTCCACCATACCGTCAACCAGTTCGTCACGAAAATAGCCGCTGTGTTTGTCCTGTGCTACAACTCTACCCCAGCCGGCATCTTCCCAGCGAGAAAGTATGCGCCCCTCCTCGGCTCTCAAATCGGCCTTGATATTTCCTCGAATACCGTATTCCGAGAGTGCATCGAGTTTCACCTGCTTTTTGGGAATAAAAACGATTTCACTCTTTCGCAAAAATTCTGCCGCCTTCAATCCATTTTCATGACTGAACGCCCCGCTCATCATGGTCGTGCAGTTCCCACACCGACGGCACTCTTTGGGGTGCGGGTCGTTGAGTACAACTTGTAAAAACTTCATAAGGCACTCGTCGGTATCGAGATACTCCTGCATCTCATCCCACTCTTTTTTTCTAATTTCAAGCACAGCTTCAACTTTTTCACGGTCGAACCGGTAGACATTTGGCGTTCGGTGCCATTTGCTCCCCATCTTCACTACTGGGGCCGGCTGTTCTACATTGAGATATTTCAGCGTTTTGTCAACTTCCCTTTGAGAAAGATTCAAACGTTTTTGCAGTTCAACTATGGAAAGTCCGTCGCTTTGAGCCAATTCATCCAGTATCGATTGAATGTTCTCCTCTTTCGGAAAAGATGAACTTCTGAAAAACTCGTGAATATCGTCATCTTCATGACCGCTAAGCAATACACCGTAAGCATTCTCTATCCCGCGCCCAGCACGCCCGACCTGCTGATAATAGCTTATAATCGATCCGGGTGCCTGGTAATGCACGACAAAACCGAGGTCGGGCTTGTCGAACCCCATGCCAAGCGCCGATGTTGCGACCAATACTTTGATCTCATTGTTCAGAAGCCTGTTTTCCAAATAGATCCTATAGTCGTCTTTACTTTCGAAATCTTCGTGTTCGACACCGCTGTAGTAGGCCTCGGCGCCAATGCCGTTTTTATTGAGCCACTCAGAGACAATGCGGGCATCACGCTGCGTAAGAACATATACGATACCGGAACCTTTAAAGGTTGGTATATGTTCCGCCAGCCAGGCCAATCTGTGCGAAGGTTCCGGCAGTCTAATGGTATGAAGGCTGAGGCTCTCTCTGCTCAAACTCCCCCGAAGCGTCGAAAGGCCGTGAATCTGCTGTTCTATATCTTCGATGACTCGGTCGTTGGCCGTCGCTGTCGTCGCCAATATAGGAGTATTGGCCGGCATCTGCTTGAGAATGTTGGTGATACGCCGATAGTCAGGTCTGAAGTCATGTCCCCAGTCGCTTATGCAATGCGCCTCATCAATGACAAAAAGGCCGATATTGCCCGCTATAGGCTCTAACACTTCTTGCATAAATTTTTCATTCGAAAGTCGTTCGGGCGATATAAGCAGAGCATCAACCCTATCTGCCAAGATCTCAGATTTGATCTGATCCCACTCTTCGGTATTGGAGGAGTTGATTGTAACGGTTTTAAGTCCCAGTTTTTTAGCGGAATCGATCTGGTTGCGCATCAAGGCCAGCAGTGGCGAGATAATGATGCTAAGCCCTTTGCCCTGCTCACGCATATATTTGGTAGAGATGAAATATACGCTGCTCTTTCCCCATCCGGTTTTTTGTACGACGAGGAGCTTTTTGTTTTTGTTAACTACAGCGTCAATGGCTTCCCATTGATCTTCGCGGAAATCGATATTGTCTCTTTGAAGAGAATCGTGAAGATACTGGAGGGCCTTTTGTTTAGATAGTAGCATATTGTTCTCCTTTACTCATTTACTATCACATTCAAATTAACCTCTCCAATATCTTTAGATGATTTTCTGTAACATCAAGTAATGTCATAATTTTTGGACTGCTATCTTGCTTTAACATACTAAATAATCACTTAATTTAATTAGTTTATTCAAATCTTTCATATATTCTAGATTCCTCCTCGCTTTCTATTTTTTTAATATCATTAATTACTTTCAAATATTCTTTATATTTCCTATTTGCCCATTTTCTTATAATTTTATTGTCCGATTTTTTTAGTCCATTTAAAAATAACCTGCAGTTTTCATACCGATTAACTTCAGAATTTATCCACGACCAAGAAATTGAAGATTGATAAAGCAACTCTAATCCTTCCTCCAAATCACCATATTCTTCCAACAATTTATATATTATCATTCTTAAATTTTTATTGTCATCAAAAATTTGTATATTTTTAAGAATAAACGCTATATTTATATCAGGTTTATCTTTGCACCACAGTAAAATAGTTTCATCATCTATATTTACATCTATCTTTTTACATCGATCAATTAAATGAATATTATTTTTATTATTTTCTAAATTAAATATGAAATCTAAAAATACAGAAGGGTAGTAAACTGCCAATACCTTTTTGAATCGGTGAAAATCAAATCTACGATAATTATTTTTAAATAAAGTTATGATATTTTCACAAATAATTTTTACCTTTGTTTCACTATGGTTGTTTCCAAAACATGTTTTAGCAATAATCTCAATCATATGGTCACTATGGCTACTGGAAGCGTCGAGGAAAGGAAACTGTTGCAATATTCTATATCCAAGTTCGATGAGTTTTTCAAAATGCTTTTCCTCGGTTCTACCGTGAAAACGCATCGATAAAATTTCAGAAGCTACCTCCAAACCGCCATCTAATGCGAGAATATGTTCTAACAACTCATACAAGTCCTCATCGCTCAATCTTTCATGACTGCGACCGTAAGCCAAAATTATGTATCGCCGCAATGGTGCTATATTCAAATCCAAGGCTTTATGCAACCTACGCAATCCATTTTTATCAAGATAATTGATTTGCAACACCGGAAAATAATCTGCAAATATTTCATCCTCCAACAGAAAATCCATTGTTTTGTTGAAAAACTCCATATCATTTTCAAACCAAAATCCTAAAACAGCATTAATTGCATCGAGCCGCCTTTTTTCTTTTGGAGTTTTTCTATATTGCTCATATAATACATTCCATAATTCTTTTTTATCAGTATATTTTGAAATGACACCCTTCAACAATACCCCAAGCATGTAATTATTTGAAGTAACAATTCGCGGTAGCAATAATAAAAACAATTCTTGCTCAATTACCAAGTTTTCACCAGTTTCAAAAGCTTTTTTTCGAAGTGTCTCTTCGCACTTTCTCCTCTCTTCGTCTTCTTCAAAATCAAAACACTCATATGCGTAATTCACATCTTCCTGTGTAAAAACCAGTGCATTTTCATAAAGTGTTTTTGGCCTTAAAAACTTTTCTAGGTTCGATATTCTCGCCAAAACTTCAGGAGAATATCTCTCTTTATCGAACCGGATTGCTTCTTTTACGGCAAGCCATCCTTCTATCCATGGTTCATCTTCATTGAGTCGTCTTATTACATCTTCAAGTAAATCGAAATTAAAGGAATTGTTCCATAAACCCATAAACCTATCAGCCAAAAGTTTTTTGGCTCTTTTTGATAAACGATGCTCAGACAAAGCAAGGTTTACACATACTTCAATAAATAAACTGTACCATAATGATTTTTCTTGGTTGGTTTTAGGTTCCCATCCAAAGTCTCTAGGTCTAGCTCCAAAATCAAAACCATAAGGAGAAGTAAAATAGTCGGTCTCTAAAGAAGCCTCAAGAAGTTCAAATCCTATATCCTGTTTTATCAGGTTCTCAGATTCCAGCAATTTTTTTATAAAAACTTTGCGTAAATGAGGTGGTGCATGAGTTCCTGAGAGCACTGGCCAAAATAACGACTTCAAAATTTCTTCTATACTGTTCTCTTTACCATTTTTCTTTTCAAAATATAAAAATTCTAAAATCAGATCAACAGCTCTTTCAAAATATTCCGTCTCATAAGCAACATGTCTTAAAATATGCACAAATTCCATTGTCTCGATGTTTTTTGAAGGGCTCAAAAAATCTTCGCCTCTACTTATAGCGGCTCTCTCAATGCACTTCAATACTTTATTTGGAAGCACAGGCGCAACATAACGGAAAATAACCATTCCAAAGTCATTGAAATTACATTCTTCCTTCCCCAACCAACCAATTTCATCCAACCATTTTTCTACTATTTCTTTGGCCTCTGTCGAATCATGCAAAAAGGAGAGTCTATGAGCAAAAGATTTTATAAGTCTTTCATTGGCGGATGATAAAATCATTTTACTTATTATATAAGGTGGCATATATTCAAGTGCCTGTTTGGCCAATCGGTTTGCTATAGCCTGTGGAAGCAAAGCTCTCCAGACTCCTCTTTCTTGAACCAAGCCTCTTTTTTTCAACTCCTGTACATCCCTGTACAATTTATACACATCTTTTCCAGCTATTTTTGCCAAAAAATGCAACTCGGAATTTTCATCGGTCTCTTTTCCGCTAAATGAATAGACAAGTGAAAGTGCTTCTGCGCTTTTCATTAGATTATTATCTTGTTCATGTCTTTGCAGAAATAGTCTTTTAAACAGTTCACTGTCGCGAAGTCCCGAAAGTGATTCACCCTGGCCAACAGTGTTCGCCAAAGCGATGGCTACTCTTGCGTTGCCTCCGGAAAACTCTGCAATTTTTCCCCTATCGACATATCCGATATATGGAAATCTATTTTCAAGTATTTTTTCAATAACTCTTATGCTATTTGGCTCAAGTTTAAATACAGAAGTTTCCTCTGGTTTATCATCCTTTATATCATACTCCACGGTTAAAAGACTAATATGACTCTTTTCTTTTGTAACAATCTTTACAAGCTCTCTATGTAAGTCGGGAGGGCAGTTATCGACAATTAATACAACTCGTTCTTTCAATTCAAAAAGTGTTTCAGCCATAGCTAAAGGTGATGGATTTGGTTCTCTCGACATATCTGCATAACAAACCATTAACGGATCAAGTGCGTTTTCTCCTATTCTTTCATCGAAAACGGCTTGTACGAATCTTGTTTTCCCAACACCTGAAAGCCCTACCAATCGAACAACACCTTGCTCTTTTGAAAGAGTGTTTCTGACTTCATTCAATCCATCTAATACAGGTTTTTTTTCATTTTGGTCATTAAAAATTACAGCTTCGTCGCTAATAAAAAACTCTTCATCCAAGCCTTGTGAAGGATTAGACCAGTTTTCATAAGGAAACCAGCCCTTTGCAGGATTCAAATCTATGAGAGGTGATTCACTAAAAAAATAACTGGAAATAATTTTTTGATCAATTGCTACAAAGGGTGATTCAAAATAACTGTCTATCCTCCATTCTATGGTAATGTTTAATTCTTTTGCTTTTTTTTCAATTTCAATTTTAAGTTTAGGAGCATTGTTGGCACCTCGGCCTTGTCCCCATTGAGAATTGGTGTAAAAAATCAGTTTAGTTAAATTTGGATAATCTCTCCTCGCTTTTTTAATAGTCTCCAACAAATCTGTTTTATGTCTCGACAGGGTGTCTTCATAGAACTTGGCCTGCCAGCCAATAACCTCTTCTCCCATAATAACAGGCTCTGTCTCTATTGCCGATTGGTTTTTATAACGAAAAATTCCTGATGGCTTATTAAACTCTTTGCAAAACAGAAGATATGCAAACCATTCAAAGGCGTCATGAGGATTTTCACTAAACTTTGTCTTGAATCGATTCCAATCAGGCTTTATCATAATTTTGCTTTCCTCCTCTCAAACTCCGCCCATGCGATCTCGTAATCTTTCTCTCTGTCGCACTTGGCAAACGGAGCTTTGTAAAAGACGGTGCGCTCAATCGGCCCGCCGGGCATGGTGTCGTCGGTGATGGTTTGGTGGATCTCGCCTTCGGGGAAGTCTGCGATGTCCTCCCAGCCTATGACGCGCTCCTCTTCGATGCCGTCGATGACGATTTTGCAGGGGCGGTCGGTTTTGCGGGCTTTTCTGGGGAGTCCTACGCCTGTGAGGCCTTTGGAGACAGTGAAGACGATGCGTCCGTTCATGTCGTAGTAGGTTTCGGCTTCGTTTTGTTTGAGGACGGGGAACTGGATGCGGTAGATGGTTTTAAGCTCTTCGAGGCTCAAACCCAGCTCCTGCGCCACCAATACATCGATCTCCACCAGCGCCTGACGGCGCTCGTAGTCGGTACGCAACGCGACATTGCGCTGCCAGTGTGGTGTAAGGTTTTTGAAAAAGTCTTGGTTGAGACGCGGGTCGTCGGGTTTGGTCCATCGGTCTTTGGTGAAAGAAGGATTGAACTGTTCCTCCCATAGTTCTTCGTAGTAAATTGTGAGACAATTCAAAACTAAAGTTCTATTTTTTAATTTTATATCGAAATCTATCAATGGCATATGCTTGGTAATGTCGCCTCTTAATTTTGATTTTCCTGTTGTTTTTATAATAAAATCTAAAATTAGTGAATGCATAGTTGAAGAGAATTTAATCATTTCATCATTGTTGTCGAAAGCGATACTAAAAATTGAATCTATATGAGCGCATTTTTTTATACCAATGATAGGAACTAATGTTCTTTCTCCTGCTTGCGACAACATTGCTCTATGAATATATCGATAAAACTCCGTAACCTTCCGCCTCCCCTCCCCAAAATCGACCGTCGGTATTCTCTCTTCATAATCCGCCGCCAGCGGCACATAGTTGGTGCGGGGCAGGTAGTCGTCGGGGATGATGGTATGGTCGATGACATCGTAATGACCCTTCTCCGTACAAACACTTCTCGGGGTTTTGTAGAGTGGATTTCCCACCATAAAATGGGGGCCGGAAAGAATCAATCGATCGGGAGAATCGACAAATGTGGTTTCGCGTTTGATAATGTCATCTCTTTGCGCATATGTCTCATCGAACATAACCGTTGAGTAGTACTCCTCTTTGATATCCGAAAGCCTGCGGGGATAGTCGGCGAACTTTCGCAAAACGCTCAGCAGCTCGACGGCATGGATGGCGGGCAGGCGCGCTTCGAGCCAATGTGTACCCTCTTCGTCATAGAGTCTTGCAAAAATTTCAACTCCTCTTTGGTGATGGGGACGATACGGTGTTTGTGGCCCTCTATATTCCACCTGTTCTCATCATTTTTGATGCCGCCAACAGCCCCTTCTCCGCTGTGCTCGAAAGAGGCATCGATGGTTTGGGGTAAAAAAAGATTGGCGATCGTTGTAAAATTGACCTCTTTGTTGGCATTGAAAAAGATATTTGTACTAAATTTTGCTCTATGCGCAATTGGGAAAAGATTTTTACCATTCTGAAACTGGAAATGATACTTCAACCGCTTGTAAATTTCCCTCCTAAGTCCTCCGCCCTTGGGATCGTCATAAACCCCTTCGGGATGCAGCAGTCCCGTAACCGCTTTTTTGTTGCCTACTCTCCATGCGGTTGGGAGAAAGCATTTGTAGAGATTGGTCTGCACCCCTTTGAGCAGCGGGTAGTTGGTTGCGGCATTTAGGAAATTTTGCGTCGCTTCCGCGCTCTCATACTCGGCGATATAGTCGCTAAAGAGTTTCGGATACTTCTTAAAAGTCTCGCTTCGCAGCTCATTGAGCCTGCTGGCACTGAACTTTCGTATCTCAAAGAGTGGATTGGCCTCGCCCATGATGCCGCCTTCGTTCCACTCCACCTTCAGCCACGGCGGATTTCCGAGAATCAGGTCGAAGCCGCCCCGCTTGGCGAAGATGTCGGCAAACTCCAGTTCCCAGTGCAGAAACTTCTGCGCTTTGGCTACCCGCTGCACCACCTGCAGCCGCTCGTTTTTGGCTATCAGCTCATCCACATCGATAAAGCCCAGTTCATCGAGCTGCAGGCGAATCTCCTCCTCGTCCATCGTTTCGCTGAAAAGATCTTTGTCCAGATCCATCAATATATCGCCGCGTTTGTCCACCAGACGGGAGATATCTTCAAAAAACTGCGCGCGTGTTGGGAGCTTGTCCGCCTCGTCGATGGGCCAGAACCAGAGTGCGCACCAGTAGTCCATCACCATCTTGAGCCGCCGGTAGGGAGAGGAGCTTTTGACCGATAGGGAGTTTCGCTCTTTTTGCAGCACCGTGTCCTTGAACTTGAGGTCGGTAAGCTTGCGCTCGCTGCCCGGCTGCCCCCAGACCTTGAGGGGATCTGTGGTCTTTTTGCGCATCTCGTGCTGGTGGCGGGTATGCTCCTGCCAGAGTTTGTCGATGGAGCTGGAGAGTGCGAGCAAAATCTCGATCTCCCGGTCGCTGTAGGGCTTGATAAAATTTTTTTGCCGGTTTTTGATGGTCTCGATCTGCTCTTTTTTAAGGGTTTTGACCACTTTGTCGCTGTAGTCGGCCATCGCCTTGTCGCCCAGCAGGAAGTGGTACACCTCACTCTCCACTTTGCGCCCCGCGCTCTTTTGTTCCGGCTCTTCTACGACGCTCTCCGGCGGCAGTTTCGTATGATCGTCGAAGAGTGAACCCCCTTCTTGCGCCTGTGTGCGGGTTTTTCGCTTTTTTGGCAGCCAGAGACTTTTGGGAGAGAGTCGCCTGGGAGCATCTTTGTACCAGAGCAATTCTTTGTTTTTGGCTTTCAAGGCAGAGATTTCATACACTTCTCTTCTTGCTCCGATCAATGAGTTGCCGTTGACAAGCTGCAGGCCGAACCATGGGATGAAGCTTTCGTTCTCATCGGCAAAGAGTGCGTTGAGCCAGAGTGAGATCTCCGCGAGTTCCACGGCGGTAGGGTTCAGGTCCACCCCGAAGACGTTGTTGTCCGCCAGGTACATCTTGACCTTCTGGCGCTCCAAAATGTATTTGTCATGAGAGATGCGTTCACCCGTTTCGATCTGTTTGCGCTGAAGGTAGGCTTCACTCAGCTGGTTGATGGCTTCATTCAAAAAGGCGGCGCTCCCCATCGCCGGCTCACAGACCGTTATCTGCAAAATCTCGTCGGCACTCTTATCTTGCAAGAGCTCTTTGAGAGCGTATTTGACCAGGCTGCGGGTCAGCACTTCGGGGGTATAGTAGGAGGCGGACTTTTCGCGGTCCCGCCCAGCCAGGCGGTAGATGAAGGTGCCGGCGGGGTAGCGCACCAGTTTTCCTTCACTGTCGAAGACGCGCTCCTCCTCTTTGTAGTCGGCGAGCTGCGATTCGGTGACGAAGTAGGCGTTCTCCAGCGGTGTGGGATGGGTGCCGGCTTTTTTGACCTCGTAGAGGGTTTCGCGGGCGATGAAGCCTTTGTAGCTCAACAGCGCCTCGTAGACCGCGCCGAGCTGGTTGATGCCGAGATTGGCGTAGCTTATGCGTCCGCGCCCCTTTTTGCCGTTGCCCGGCCTCGAGAGTGAAAGGCTGCGGATTATCGCCTGCCAGACATGGTTGCGCAGTTTGACGCTATCGAGCAGAGGGGTATGGTCCGAATCGAAAAGGTGGGAGCGCAGAGGAGAGATTTCGAACAGCTCCCTTCCGTTTTGCCGATGGGTGTAGCTTCGTCCATGGTAGATCATATCGAAAAGCAGGCGGATGGAGTCGTCGAAGAAGTAGCCGTTTTTATCCTGGTCGCTCACCAGCGGCATCAACTCCAGATCGCGAAGGTTCTCCAGGGAGTACCCTTTCAAATAGGCGGCAGATCGGATGGGCACATAACCTAGCTCCGGACGCGACTCGATGTAGAAGATAAAAAGCAGGCGGTACATGTAGCGCAGGCTTTCGCGGCTGAGCACCGTATCGAGATCGGGAGTGTCCAGCAGTTCGGGACGTTGCTCTTTGGCGTAACGGAGCGCTTCGTTGGCCAGCAGTTCGATCGCTTCACGCAGGGCATATTTGAGATCTTCCGTGACGCCGAAAGCGTGTTTATGGGAGTTCTCATCCAGGGTATCGAGCAGGCTGATACCGTCGGCCGGCGCCAAAGAGTCGACGTGCAGGAGCGCTGTGACGGCTTTTATGGTGGCCTCCTCTTTGCGCCCGAAGATCTCTTCGAGGTCAAAACGCAAAAAGCGCTTCTGTGCCCATTTGGCGCGATCGATAAGTACGATCTGCCAGGCGGAGACCAGCATTACCCAGCGTGGTGGCTCTTCGAGGCTGAAGATATGGGAGGTGATGATTTCATCGTAGTTCTCCGCCTCTATACCATCTTCAAGGGGGCCGAACTGATCCTCTATGGGTACGCTTTTGAGCACATCACACGGCTCAGAGCAGTGGCTCTCAAGAATCCAGAGCAGCGGGGAGTGGTCTGCACGGTCGATGCGGCACAGAAGCGGCACAAAACCGGCTTCTAGCTCTTCTCTCTCCGGCTGCGTCTCATACCCCAGCACCCAAAGTAACCGCTGAATGAACGCCCGCGAAAGTTCCAGCTTTTCCGGGGTCGTCAGATGCTTTTTGCGTAGTTTGTCGAGCATAGCGAAATAGTCACCCGCCATAGAGCGCAACTCTTTATAGGGGGGTATATGGCGTTCATCCTCTTGGGCTTTGGCACTCCAGATATCAATACGCTCTTTGATATCCTTTTCAAAGATTTCGCTTAGATAGTGTGAGGTGTAGAATTCATTTTCATTGATAATACCGACAAGACTCATGCCTGCTCTCCGATCAGTGCGGCTACCACCTGGATATATGGCTCTTTTTCGAGAATCATCGTCTCCTCCATCCAGCGCCAGTAGTCGTCGAATATCTTTTTGATGCGGCGCCCCTCCTTGCTCTGATCCAGCTCCTCTTCATGAAAGAGGTTGTAGCGCTTCATGTGCCTCTTTTTTAGCTTCTCCAGCTCCTCGTAACGCTTCTGAAGCCGGCGGGTTGCCTCTTCGTCGAAACGGCGATACTCTTCATTCATGTAGCCCCTGGCCGCTTCGATGACTTCGGGAAGCAGTGTCTCGTATGGCGTCGTGTCGCAAGGTTGTGCAGGGTTTGGGAAGCGTTTCCGCCCCAATCCGCTTTTGGCCACGATCTCCTCCCAGGAGAGAGTTTTGCAATACCTCCTGTCAACAAACAGTACGCCTATCCAATGGTGAATGAGCGGTTGGGCCTTTTTGTTTGGGATAAGTCCCGAAACGATGAAGAGTGTTTCAGTAGCCGCCAGTGTAGGCAGGCGCAAAAGGGGTGCTTCGAGGCGGTCGAAATTGCTCAGCAGTTTGTCACGCAACCACTCAAGCACAGGGTGCTGCTCCCAAAGGTAATGGATCTGCGGCCATGCAGATTCGTTTTTGCGGGACTCTTTTATCTCCTTTTCTATAATTTGCCGATTTTGACTCAGGATAAAATAACCGTCTTTCGGCCAGATCTCTTTGGGAAGCATTTTGAAACGATATTTGAGATCTTCGGGAGCGACAAGGCGGATGCGATCTTCTTCATACTGTACCTCCAGATACCCGTTGGCATTTTTTTGCAGATATTTCAAAGCAGCAGTGGCGTAGTGGTGATCGTCGGGATAGAGAGATGGCATATCGACGAAGACCTTTTCAGGTTCTGTCTCTGCACGCTTTTCTTGTCTCTCTTCCAGCAAAGCGAGGAAATCGAACTCCGAATTTTGCGCATTGCTGTCCAGTTCGGCGGAAAAGATTTCGGGATCTTTGCCTTCGGCGATCGCTTCTGCGGTGATGGCCTCCTCTTTTTCCGGATCGTACACATTCATAAAGGCCGAAGGATCTCCTATGTTTTCGGCCGCCTGTTTATCTTTTTCGATGAGTATTTCGAGGATACGGTTGTCCCCTTTGAACTCCGGATCTCTGCTGGCTGTCTGCATATAGTAGATCTCCGGCTCTTTCTCCTGACCGTAACGGTCGATTCGCCCGTTCCGCTGCTGAAAAACCATCAGCGACCAGGGTATGTCGAAGTGAAATAGACGGTGGGAGAGATAGTGGAGGTTGATCCCTTCGCTGGCTACATCGGTTGCGACGAGCACCCGGACTTTGGAGTTTTCCTGACCGAAATCTTCGACGATGCGGTTGATCTCCACATCCGGCATGGCGCCATGCAGCGTAACCAGCTGGGCATCGTTCAGCTTCAAATCCTGCTTGAGATGCTCGGCCAGAAAACGCATCGTCGCCAGACGTTCGGTAAATATTACCAACCGATCGTCGGTGA
Source organism: Hydrogenimonas sp. (assembly GCA_003945285.1). Classification (NCBI taxonomy): domain Bacteria; kingdom Pseudomonadati; phylum Campylobacterota; class Epsilonproteobacteria; order Campylobacterales; family Hydrogenimonadaceae; genus Hydrogenimonas; species Hydrogenimonas sp. The sequence goes on along the minus strand of AP019005.1, from coordinate 1,531,080 downwards.
CACTCTTTTTCCATTTTATCCGGTGCTTGATGAGATCGACCAGTTTCCGGTATTTGGAAAACTCTTCCGCTCCTATCGCCGCCAGGGACGAATTTAGCTCTTCCAGCTCCGCAATATCCTCTTCAAAATCGCCTTCAGTCGCTTGAAGCTTTTTGATCCGCTCCTCTATCGTCTCCGAACACGCCATAGGCGAGGACATCAGGGATTTTATGAGTGTGGTGCGAAATAGTTCACTTCCACTGCGCTTTTTGGCATCGATTGTGCGGAGTTTGATTTTCGAGAGTATGGCAAAAGCATTCTCTTCTGCTTCGCTTGCCTTCGCCATACCCTCAGCGACAAAGATTTTACGGGGTTTGAACTCCTCTTTGACCTGATCGGCGATATCTTTTTTGAAGCGGCGAATAACCAGGCCCTTCTCTTTGAAATCATCGGCAGTGTAGTGCTCCGGATCGGCGATGGCTGTTGGGTCGAGCAGGTTTAGAAGCGAAGCGAAACTTTTCGCACTGCCGTCATGGGGCGTAGCTGAGAGCATAATGAGTGAATCGCAACGGGAGGCTATAAGCTTGGCCAGTTCCGCCCTGCGCGATCTGCTGTTGCGATCAGCAACGTTGTGGGCTTCGTCTATGACGATGATATCCCAGTAGGCCTCCTCGATATAGGTGCGGTAAAGGGCTTCCTGCTTGAGGGTATCGATGGAGATTATCGCTTTGTCGTAGTAGTAAAACGGGTTCATATTGGCCGGTATACGGTTGCGCACCCTTTGAATCCCCTGTGAGTCGAGACGAGTCAGAGGAATGGAGAATCTGTTCCAGAACTCCTTTTGAAACTGGGTGAGCATGCTCTTGACAGTCAAGACAAGAATACGTTTGCCACGCCCTCTTTTCATGAGTTCGCTTACCAGGATACCCGCTTCAAGGGTTTTGCCCAGTCCTACGGCATCTCCCATCAAAATTCGCTGTCTGGATTGCTTTAGAGCCTGAAGAGCCGGATCGAACTGGTAAGGCACCACATCCATCGCCGCTTTGTGGGCACGGTAGATTTTATCATCAGTCGGAACCAGCTCACGCAAAAGACTCTCGATATAAAGCTGCGAACGCTCGAACGATGAAGAGTCGTCTATGACGAGCTTTGTCTTGGGCGGGTCGATCACTTTAATCTCTTTCTCATAGCTCGTTAAAAAGATCGCCTCTTTCCCCTTGACAAAATTTGAAACGCCTTCGCAGGTTAGCTGATACCCGCCATCTGCAAGCAGATCGACACGACGGATCACCCATTCAGCATCGCGGATAAGAGCCCTCTGGCCGGGGGCATACGACAAATCATTCATAGCAGCATCTCTTTTTTATTTCTCTTTTTATTTTTGACGGTTCTTTACTAGGTATTGTATTGAAAATTTTGTGAAAGAATGCGTAAAAATGTCGGCCCGATTGCATTTATGGGCTAAATGGGGTATAGAAAACCCGAATTGCTCGTGTTTTCCTCAAATCTGGTGTAATAAACATTTTGTCTGACACCGTGCAATTTTTCGCGAAAATGTGTCAGATGGCTAAGAAGCTCCGCCTCTTAAAGCTGGAGGCGGCTTATATCCTTCTCAAGCATGGCGTACACCGTTTTTTGAACAATCTGTACAGCGTAGTTTTTTGTTATGCGTATTTTCTACTTGTTGTTTTGATTTACGCCGATGCGCACGAATGGTCCCGTCCGTCGAGTATTTCGTCGACAAGGCCGAAATCGAGAGCTTCACGGGCATCGAAATAGCTGTCCCGGTCCGTTACGTTTTCAATTGTCTTGATGCTTTTTCCCGTTTTTGCCGAGAGTATTTCGTTCAGCTTCGATTTTATCTTCAGAATCTGCTTGGCCGTGATTTCGATATCGCTTGCCTGTCCCTGCACACCGCCGAGCGGTTGGTGAAGCATGACCTGTGCGTTTGGAAGTATATACCTCTTTTCACCGTTGCAAAGCAGAATCGAGGCCATCGATGCGACCATACCCATTGCGACGGTATGCACCGGCGATTTGACGAGATTCATGATATCGATAATCTCGAAACCCGCCATCACCTCTCCTCCGGGAGAAGAGATATATATGTAAATGGGTTCGTCCGACATTTTATCGAGATAGAGAAGCTGCGATACTACAGTGGAAGCGAGATTCGAATCGATCGGTTGATGCACGAGCACAATTCTGTCTTTGAGAAGCCGGGAGAAAAGGTCGGTTGCGTACTCTCTTTTTCCTTCGGTGTCTACGATTGTAGGGATGAATGCCATCTGGAAACTCCTTTTTATTTGATGAAATGCAGACGAATGATATCGACAGATCATCACAATTAGTGTGAGCATCATATGCCACAATTTCCCAATTCATCGGAAAGGAGTGAATATGTCAAAAATAGGTATTCTTCAAACAACAACGAAGAACGAAAGCGAAAAGCGGGTGGTGAAGTCAAAGAAGGCGCTTGTCGCGGAGAACTTCACCCACTGTGCCATCGTAGGTCAGACAGGCTGCGGAAAGACGAGTTCGGCGATACTGCCCAATATCGAAGAGAGAATTTCCGAGGGGCACGGGATACTCGTATATGATTACAAAGGCAACCAGCACGCGCAGGTCAAAGCCCTCGCCAAAAAGTACGGCAGACTTGATGATGTAACGATGATCGGCGTACCATGGGGCAAAAAAGTCAACATCGTGGAAAAGATGTCGCTTGGTGAGATAGAGAATATGTTGGCCAAAATCATGGGAATGAAAAAAGATGACAAATACTGGGAGCGGAGTGCATTGAATATCTTGATGCCTATATTCGAACTGCATAGAAAGATCGAAAGACTTCAATGCACTCTCGGGGAGATCGGAAAAGAGATGGATTTTACGATACGTGACGGTGAGACCGATTATGCAAACCCTCCGACGATAAAAGGAGTTCTGGATGCCATCCCCTCTCTCGCCGCTATCAAATCGTATGTAAACGGATACGATTCACTCAAGAGACACCTGCTGGAGCAATACAAAAATCTGTCGGAGAGTGGAAGTGTGGATGATTTTGCGCAGAAAAGGTTTGTCGATCTCATCAGACACATAGACAAGATCTCCAAAGCGCACACGCAATATAAAAATGTAGATACGACGAGGTATACCACTTTCTCGTCGATCTATACATGCATCGATACGCTTGCCATTGTCGGAAAACACGACATGTTCAACTCTGCGGAGGCAGATATTGTCGATGAACTGAACGAGGGAAAGATCGTAATATTGAATACTACCGGACTGGCCGAAGCGGCACTGCAGTTTTTGACGCACTCCATATTCGAAAATCTCAAAGAGCGTTTCCTGTTGCCGTTTAAAAAGCCTGTGTCGGTTTTTATCGACGAGGCGCAGAAGGTTCTGGACAAGGAGCTGGAAATTCCGATCGATACGATGCGTGAAGCGAAAGTGGACGTATTCATGGCTTTTCAGAGCCAGTCACTGATTCGGGAGAGACTCGGAAGTGACGGGTACGAATCTCTGCATGCCAACCTGACCACGAAACTGGTATATAAAAGCGACCAGTCCTTCGACGGGGTTGAAACAGAGGACCTGGAGGACTTCGAATACCTGACCAATATGGACGGTTACAGAGAGAAGTACCGTGCAGAGCCCCTCTTTCTCACAAAAGAGGAGCTTTTCGAAGCCGAATGGTCCTACCAGAAGAGCAGGGGAATATTCGACAGGTATCTGCTGGATAAAGAGATCGATGAAAGATTTATATTTGTCTATTTCCCCAAACATTATGAGAACGACTTTATCCACTTGAGGTTTGAAGACGGGAAAAACATGTTGGTGGAGTTTATCGATATTTCGATCGATTTGGAAGCCATAGGCAATGGAGAGGAGAGATCGAGCGGGGATAATGAAAAAGATTTGCTGAGTGAAATCAACGAAATGCTGGCCGGTGCGTAAAAAACAGATCGGATGTAAGCGTAATGCTCTGTCGCGACACGACTCTATTGAAAAACAAAACAGGGTAGGTGCATGATAGAGCACAGAAAGTGAAAGGAGAACTCATGTCAGCTATAAATAGAGGAGACCGTTTCAGGTCGATCATCGATTTTTTTTCGAAAGTTCCATCTTCCCATCAAAAACATTGGCTTGATAAATTTTGGTTTTTGAAGCTTCTGGAGTTGGAGGAGGTCGAAATTCTTCTGGGCAGCCATCGCAGTCCGTTCCTTGAAGCGATGAAAGAGATGCAGATGGATTTCGTTTCGCTGGTTAAATTCATGGCACAGATCGAAAGGGACGAAAAGGCTTGGAGTTCTATGACCGACAAGCGTCGATACATTCTTTTGAAGTTCCGAAAATATCTCACAGCCAAATATAGAAACGGAACCATCACCAAAGATGCGTGACAGGGTTATTCGACGCCGCTGAAAACTCCTTTAAGCTGCCGGGCGACGTGATGGGCATGGTTGTCTGTCATGCCGGAGACGTAATCGACGACCCTCTGAATCGCTTCATATGTGTTCGCGGGCCGGAGTTTCAGCGGTGACTTCTCACCCATGAGCATAAGCGCCTTTTTCTGATAGAAGCTCAGCTTTTCGTTTTGCGCGTGTCGGCATGCGGCGTCGACAAGCGCATCGAGAATCGTTTTTATGATGCTGTAGGCCCCCAGCTCGAGTTCCACGTTCCGCCGGTTGGAAAATATGGAGGCGACCCCGAAATCTTTGGCCTCCTGCAACCCCTCTCTCAGGGCCCGGTTATCGAAGCAGGCAACGAGATCACTCTCCAGTCCCGTGGAGACGATACGATCGTACTCTCTTTCGAATGTCTCCATTCCCTCGTCGACGAGATGGGTGATGGCGAAGGCGATGATCTTGGAATGGAGATGCGAAGGAGGCAGACCTTTCGAGGAGAGGATTTCACGGACTTTACTCTCACCCGTCAGTTTGAAAAATATCTCCTCCACATCTTCCCATCGCACGATGCCCAGTTCCAGCGCGTCCTCTATGTCCAGAAGAGCGTAACAGATGTCGTCCGCCGCCTCCATGAGATAGGAGAGCGGGTGCCTGCGGTAGCTTCCGTCGTCGTTCCTTAGGCCCAGAGCATCGAAGATTCGGTCGAAAAGCTCTTTCTCGCTCTGAAAATAGCCAAATTTCGATTTTTCTCTTTTTTTACACTCGTTAGATGAGAAGGGGTATTTCACGAGGGTGGCGAGGGTGGCGTAGGTGAGCCGGAGACCTCCGTTGTACAGATAGTTCTCCAGTTGCGTGACGATGCGAAAGCTCTGGGCGTTGCCGTCGAAATGACGAAAATCGTTGCGCTGTGTTTCATCCATATCCGGCAGACGTTCCACGTTCTCCCTGAACCATACCTTTATCACATCCTCCCCGGCATGGCCGAAAGGGGGATTTCCAAGATCGTGGGCAAGGCATGCGGTCTGGACGATGTAGGCGATTTGATACGGATCGACGGGGATCTTTTTTGCTTTCAGCACTTTACCGGCTCCGAGTCCCAGGCTTCTGCCCACACTGGCCACTTCGAGACTGTGGGTCATACGGTTGTGGACATGGTCGTTTTTCGAAAGCGGATGCACCTGTGTCTTTTTCGAAAGCCTTCGAAAAGCGTGTGAAAAGATGATACGGTCGTAATCTTTATGAAAGTTGTCCCGACTTTCGCAACTACTCCGAAAAGCGCTCTCGGCTCCCACCCTCTTACTGCTGAGTAAACGGTCCCACATATATATTATCCTCCGACTCTTTTGTAAAAGTATATCGAACCATCGTTATGCGGCGCAATCCAGGCGTGGGTCACAGTTATTGTGACTACTCTTCTCTATCATTGCAGAGTCTTTTTTTCAATTCCACTCAATTTTACAACACACACTATACACCTGTGCCCAAATTTTTCAAAAGGAGCGCCCATGAATCACTGGTTCACCATCCAAACAGCACCGAGATATGAGAAGAGAGTCGTCAAAAGCCTGCAAAACCTTATCGATATGAATCGTCATCCCGCATTGATAGATGCCAAGATGAACGGGCCGATTCCCGGGTACGTCTATATCTGTGTTGACACCTCGTCAAAAGAGTACAAAGCACTCTTTACAGATCTGAAAAACTGTGTACCGGGTTTCGTCGCCATTCTCGGCGACGCACGATACCCGATACCTCTTCCTGAAGAGGAAGCCGTAAAACTGGGCCTCGTAAAGGAGGAGCCTTCCCCGCTTCTGTGAGAGGAGAGACTTCGACTTGCGTTACGCAAAGCCTGAGCGGAGCCCAGGCTTTGGCAGGGACTCACCGCACCCTGCACCCCCTGAAGCTACATTGCATGAAAGGATCGAAATGAAAGAGAAAATAATAGGCAGAAACAGAGATATAACGAAAGAAGAGAAAGAGCTGATAGACAGCAGGCTTACGGCTCTGGATCCATTTAGCTCCATGGACTACCTGGAGATATTGGGGTTCAGCGAATTCGATGATCTGTTGGACTATGTAAGGGCTTTTGGCGAGTTTCCGATGCCCGAAGATTTTAGAATGTATATAGCGGGCAAATACTGTTACTATTTACCCTTGGATACAAATTTGGAAAAGATTCAGAAACTTGTAGAAAAATATCACGATGCAGGCAAATACATTCTAGACGTCGGCGCCGGAAGCGGATTGATGCTGGGGATGCTGGCCAAGAGACTCCCCCATCTGAAAAACAGGCTGCTGGGCATCCGCATGGAGGGTAGTCCTTATGGAGTGGATAGCATATCCCTCTTCGACAACATTATCGACTGCAGTTTCGAGGACTTCATACAAACGTACGACCTGGTCGACGAGATTGACACGATCATCCTCTCGTGGCCTCCCTACCTGGAGCCTTTGGCGCATGACGTATTGAAATATTTCTCCGAGCACGACACGATAAGCAACCTGATCTACATCGGGGAAGACCGTCATGGGTGTACCGGGGACGACACTTTTTTCGATCTTTGGGACGATTTGAAGGAGAAAGGGCGGATCGTCTCAAAACGATTCAGATTGGAAATTTTCTACGGCATGTACGACTTCCTTCACCTGATAAGAGATGCGAACGGCCGCTGAACGGTTTGCGTATGCCGATGTCACAATTTTTGTGACACATGTGCTGTACAATGGCACCGTAAATCATGGATCGACCCGGCAAAACCCGCTATTCCGTCATATTTTCACCGCCCGTGAAGGTTTCGAAGGTGGCGAACGGATCGTCGGGTACCGGAAATGTTCGACTATATGCCCAATGCCCCTAGGTGAGTGCTGCGGCAAAAGAGCATGAGAGGATAATAGATAATCCGAACTGCAAATATGTCGATAATAGAAGAGGCGACAACTCGAAAGGGGTTCTCGAAATATAAGAAACAGTGCAAGAAGAGAAGAACCCCGGCGTTTTTGCAAAAGTAAGATAGGAGAGTCGAATATGAGCAAATTTTCGGTACAGCAAGAAATTTTGGAGATCATTTTGAAAATTCGTAAAAACGGCTCTACAACGACAACCAACAAGGAAATTTACGAAAAACTCACCCAAAAATATGGAAGGAAACTGACCCGCGCCGAGAAGATATCTGTCAACAGGCGCCTGGACGAATTGACCGAACTCTACATACTCGCCAAGAACGATACCGTGACCGGAGAATACTTCATTCAGATAGAGGAACCGCAAAAAGATGATTACGAAAAATTCGTACTTATCTCATTGGCCGCGATCGCCTCGAACAAAGAGGCTCGACAGGAAACCGACACATCTTATGTCGATTGGGCTCTGGATAGGATCGCAGGAACCTCGCTGATTGAGTGTGAGGAGATGCATGTCGAGGGAATGGGCAAACTCCTCTTCACTTCCATCTCCGCCGGAGAGTTCTACAGGAATCTTCCCTGGATAAAAGTGAAGCACATGTATGAAAAACTGAAAGATGAAAAGAACCATGAGCATGTACGAAAATTCGCCAAATATCTAAAAAACGCATGTCCAAAACTGTTCGACGAGGAGATCTCGACTAATAGAGACAAAGAGCGCTACGAGTGTATGAAAAAGTTGAAAAAACAAGGTATCCCCATGTCCGATCATATCATCGAAGAACTCAAAAGATTTCTTTGATTGCTGTATCCGGGGAGACAGAGATACCATGAAGGAGGATCTTGCATGAAGCTGACCACAGACAGACAAATCACCGCTCCAAAGAAGGCTATTAACGTTCCGAAACCGTTAACGGATTTCTTGCGCGACGCGATTGTAAATGACGATTTGGAGACACTCCTGAAAGCGAGGGAGGAGCTGCCAGAAACGGGCAACGACGACGACCTTCTCGTCGAAGCTTTCAGGCATGTCTCGCGCGACATTTTCTGCTACCTGACGATGAAAGGAGATCTCAGCCGCACGATGCGCGAACGCGGCCTGCCGCTTCTTCTGGTTCCCATCTTGACCTACCCACATGATTGGAAGGTTTTCATCGCCTCGGTGGAGAATCCCGATCCGCGCTTTTTCGAATATGTACTCGACTTCTACGAAAGCGAGTACGGCCACGTCAAACACGACCTGTACGCCGACATGCTTCTGGCCTACGAAGGGCTCTACGATTCCATCATGAATCGCACGGACCCCGTGACCCTGCTCGAAAAAGCCCACCCCGGAGCGGAAAGATTCGAAAAGCTGCTGGTGCTGCTGGAAAAAAGGGGGATATTGACCGACGACACATTGGCGAAACTGCTCAATCGCCTTTTCATGACCGCCTTTCCCGATACGAAAGAGGAAGAGACCCTGGAAAAAATCGGCACTCTTATGGAGCAACCCCGCTCTTTCGGTGCCATGGAACGGACGTTTGCCTTCATCGACACCTTCGATTACGGCAGGTACGAACTGCTGGCGGCCATGAAAAATTACGCCCCCGCCCATCTCTTCCTCTACCGGCTGCACGAAGGGGTCGACGCGAAGTCGGAATTTGCCGACCTTTACGCCAAAGCCGGCGATGAAGGCAGAAGGGCACTCGAATCCGTTCTGGCCTACCTGCGTCGAACGGGCCGGGATACCGCTTTCGCGGAAGGTATCGTGAAAGAAGCCGAAAGATGAGGGGACCGCCCCCCGTCGGACGGCAACGCCACGCTCCGATCACGACTGTTTCAAATACCCCATAATCGCTTGGCAGAATTTTTCTTCCGAAGCCGTTATCTTTTTTTCATAGCGTCTGTTTTTAATTTCTTCTATCAATTTTTTCCACTCTTCTTTATTATCAACATTATTTCTGTTTAATCTATTTCTTGTGGTCCATATAAAACTAAACCGTCTTTCTATCTCATCTTCATCAATTTCCGTTTTATTTGAATCACCATCTGTTAGTAATTCGTTTAGCTTGCTTATTAGCTCTGTCTTGTTCGGATTATAATTTTCCTTGAACTGGTCAATCTCTTCTACTTGTCTATCGATTTCATCCATGAAATCGAGCTCGAGGCCCTCTACGAAGAAGCTGCCTTTTTCGTCCCCGAACCATTCGCAGGAGCGCTCCGCGCAACTTTTTTCCATGGGGTAGAGGAGTCCTCCGCCAAGCACTTCGTAACCCGCGCCCCGGTAGTAGCTCATGTAGGTATGAAGCTGAAAAAAGTCCCCCCTGTCCAGGTCCCCCATGTCGTGACGTCCGCTCCCGCGGCAAGCCATGCGCTTGGATTTTGCGTCGAGCACCAGCACTCGCTTTTCACTTTCGTTGACGATGACGACGTCCGGTTTCATGAGCCGCCGAAAAAAGCACGCTTCGTAAACCGGCAGTTCCGGCTCGTGCAGGACGCGCCAGCTCCCTTTCAAATCTTCGTCCGACTCCACCGCTTCTTTGAGCAGTGCATAAACGTACCCCTCCCACATGGCGTTGACGTCGAACAGGTAGGTTTCGAATTTGCCCTCCTTCTGCGTATCGTCGAGCCGAATCAGCCTCGCCGCCAGCTCCACCGCCTTTTTGAAATGGGCGTAGAGGGGATTTTTGAGCAGCCGATGCCCCAGGGCTTTTTCCACGACGCGCCGGTCGACGAAACGCCGGCTCGCTCTCTCCCGCACATATTGCCGGATGCCCCAGACGCGACGATTGACCAGATTCCGGTTCTCCCTTTCCACGACTCCGAAGGCCGCGTCGAGCAGGTCGATGATCTCCTGCGCCTCGACCCGTTCGTAGAGGACGGAAGATATCTTCCCCATGAAAGGGATGTCCTTGCGCACGAAACGGGAGACATCCACCTGCCCGCGCAAAGAGCTCTCCCTGTATTCCCGCCGACGGTAGCCCTGGGGCAGCCCCAGCGCCGTCGCCTTTTCCATGGCAAGCACGTAGGCGAGGCACATCATCACTATGACGATACGCTCCTCCGCCTTCTTCTTTCCCTCACCGCTTCGATCGTAGTGAATGAAAGAGTCGAAGCCCATCGACCTCGCCACCATCCGTTCGAGAACCGGCTTGCCGAACCTGTAGCCTATGGAGACCTCTTTTTCCCACTTCCCGATCTTGATATGGAAAGAACCGATGTAACCGTAGGTGGTCACTCTGACCTCCCTATTTCCCTTGGCGGTTTTCCCTACATCGAAAGTGATGACGGGCTCTTCGCTTCTTCCGTAGACGACATCTTCTTTCGTGGCGGTGAATGTATGGGAAGACTTTATGTTTGTTTGGCTTTCTTTGTCCAACGGCACATCGACCATGTAATCCGTCAATTCTTTCAGCGCTTTGGACATGGCTCGAGTCTCTATTTTCACTTGTCTCCGACGACGATTTTTTCGAACTCTTTGAGTTCTTCATCGATCTCGCTTTCGTCGTAGTGCATCTTCAAATACTCTTTGAGCAGGGAGTGCAGGTGAAAGCGCCAGAGATCCTCCAGGGCACTGTCAAAATAATCCTTGTTTTTCAGGTAGTCGGCGACTTTGAAAAAGTAGGTATGCCCGACCCTGAAGTTTTTGCCCATCTTCTCTTCGATTTTCTCGTTGAGCTTCTCGGCTTTTTCGATGAGGGCAAAAATGTTCTCAATCCCCATTTTTCTTTCGAAAAATTTGTCGTACACGGCGAGCTGAAACCTGTCGAAATCGACCTCTTCCCAGACGAAACGCCGTCTCAACGCCAGGTCGAAAGCGTCGACGCTGCGGTCCACGTCGTTCATGGTGCCGATGACCAGGACGTTTTCGGGAATCTCGAAACGGCCACTATTCTCATTATTATGATCGACGGTATGTTTTTTTTGTTCATCTTCATCAGAAAGGCCTTTGATATACCCCGTCATCTTCGTGTCGACCGGCTTGCCGCGATACTCCAGGCAGTAGAGCAGTTCCCCGAATACCCGTGAGAGGTTGGCGCGGTTGATCTCGTCGATGACCATAACGTATTTCTTATTTTTATCTTTTATCGCTTCCCTGCACAACTCCTTGAATATACCGGGAACCAGTTTGAAGGTCAAATTATTATTATCGGGAAACGGTTTCAGCCCTTCGATGAAATCTTCATAATCGTAGGAGGGGTGAAACTGCACGAACCTGTAACCGCCTATCTCCTTATTCTCTTCCAGGAACCGCACCACCGCATGGGTCTTTCCCGTACCGGGAATACCGGTAATGACCAGATTTTTCGCATCCCTCTTCCCTTTAATCATCTCCTCGAGAATCTCGTTGACCCCCTTCGTATCCGCATAGGCCAGCAGACTCATGGCACAAACCGCCGCGGGATGGAGCTCTACCGGATAGGAATTGTTGGTAGGGTTGAATACATTTTTTTGCGACAGACAAAAAATGGCGGAGAAATACTTGTTCCACTCATCTTTTTCTAAATCGGCGTGAAATTTGGTCAAAATCAAGCAATTATATTTTTTTTGACAACCCAATTTCTCCAGATAATATTTCGTATGCCTGTCGTAAGGGATGAATTGATGGGGAAAGAGCCAATAAAGAACGGAGGTGGCCGTTACGGTCGGTTTTTGAAAGAGAGCGATGAATTGGGCGATGTCGTTTGCGTCAAGAAATTTTTTTAGTTCATCATCATTATTATCTAAAAAAATTTTTCTTATTTGAGTGGCAAAATTATTATCATAATCTGTTTGATCTTTATAACTCTTTAGATGCTGTGTTTTCGTTCTGACCAACTTCTGAACGCCTAAATAGAAATGTGTTTCTTCTTTTCCTAATATTTTATTATAGTATTTGTTCCTCTCATCGTCTCCTCTTCCCAAATAGTCGAGCATCAATGTAAACGGATCTTTTATCTCTATTTCATTGTTATTGAAATTTATTTTTTTCTTAGTCTTATTGGATTTACTAAAATATTCATTGATCAATCCAGCGAACATCTCACGCTGGTTTTTAAAATGCCCAGCATAAAACATTGCAATTTTACAGATTTTCTGCAGCGTTCCGTCGTCATCGCAATTTCTATTACTATAATCCCAATCAATACTCATCTCGTTCCTTTCGTCACGCTCCATGCATTTCGTCGGTATGTCCGAATCGGTGTTAAATCGGTCGAAATCCGAAATTTTTTAACGGGGCGTCCTCTTTGCACCGAACCCGTTTCGGCCCCGGCCGACTCTTTCTTCACGCATTCAACGCCGACGGCCGAGAATCTCCCGGTATTCGGGAATCTCCTCTTGGTACTCCCGCATATACTCCAGGAAGAGCTTCATCTTTTTGGCGATGTCGTAGGCCCTTTTCCCTCTCCCCGCGCGTTCGGCCTCTTCCATCTCCTCTCGCCACGAGGCGAAGATGTGGGTGACCGTTTTGGCGTAGGCGCGCATCATCGTCCTTCGCACCGAAGGTATAAGCATTCGCAATATTGCAGGTTGCGGCTCTTCGGGAATGCGGTATTCACAGTCATATTTTTCCCATATGATGTTCAAATCCTCATCATGAAAAGTCTCATCGTCGCTCAAGACCGCAGCCCTGGCCACCATTTTCGCCGCCGCCGATTCCGACGATATCTTCTTCGCCGGTCTCGTAATGTATATTTCATAGTCGTCCGGGCCTATACGGTCCAAACGTTCGATGTCGCTGTTCTGTATGAGATTGACTTTTTTCAATTCCGCAAACCAATCATTGTATCGGGTTCTTATGGTATGAATATCTTTTTCTGAGAGATTGTATTTGATTCTCATTGCATCGATAACCTCTTTTCTGATGCGCTTGTAATCTTCTTCTGTGATAATGACACTATCTTTGTGTCTTCGGTGGTCAGTAATCTTTTCGATTATTTCCATAATAGTATGAATTTTTTTATCATCTCTTTTAGGCAAATCTGCTCCTTTCGGTTGAAAAGTCTCTTTAACGAGTGAAATCCACTTACCCTGCATCCTTCTGCTTTTTCATATCGGCGATAGTATGCATTATTTCCCTATTTCGTACAAGAAATGCTTTTTTATGTTTTCTGATGAAGAGCATGATTTCGTACTTTGATTTGTCACCACCATTTTGCCAGATTTGTCTTAAGTGGTCTATATGCAACTTTTCCGCAAGGGAGGCCCAGTCCCCATAGCTCGTTATACCTATGATTTCACAGAAAGTCTCCATATTGCATTGGGGGTTGATGTCCCAGCAGAGAATGTCCGTCTGTTTCACGAAAGATGACGATTTGAACATCAGACTCATGTCGGTGACCTTCGAGACGTTCCAGGACGAAATGTCCCGGTTGAATGGCGTGACGGCGAAAATGCCGTTCATATTGGTGACGTTCGAGACATTCCAGCTGGAAATGTCCTGGTTGAAAGGCGTGTAGGCGAACATGAGACACATGCTCTCCACCTTCGATACGTCCCAACCGGAGATGTCCTGGTTGAAGCCCGTTTCCGTGAACATCATGGTCATGTCCGTGACGTTGGTTACGTTCCATCCGGAAATGTCGTTGTCCGGATCGTCCCAGTCGATGGATCTATCGTAAAAGAAAAGCAACGACATATCGGTTATCGAAGAGACGTCGAGATATTTCAGTGGATTCCCTTTTTTTATGAGCCACTGCAATTTTTCTTTGGTTTCGGGTTTGATGATGCGTGCCATGCGACCTCCTTTTTATGTTTATGGATTGGTTGATGTATAGAAAAATGAAATTGGGGATGAGGGTAAAGATGGAAAAATGGTTTTGCCGTCATCATGACGGAATGATAGAATAGAAAAGTCACAGTTAGTGTGACGGAGACCGGTTATGCCTACTTTAGCGGAGCTATTCCCTCATATCCGTGCCTGGTAAACCTCCTGGAACAACAGTTCGACTTTTTCGACTTCGTTTTCCCGAGAATCCATTTTCTTTCTGTACCGATACATCTTTTCGAGCATGGTCCAGACATTCTCCTCTCTCTCTTCGTTCCATAGGTTCACCCTTCGGCTGTCGCCGTTTTCAAGAACGATGGTCGCACTGTTGCCGATTCGGGTATCGTCCGGCAAGAGTATGAATTTGCACTCCTGTGGACGCTCTTGGGGTGGAACGATATCCAAAAGCCCTAGCCGACGCTGATGGGCGTATTCAGCCTCGAATATCTCCCTCTTTTCGATGAAAAAGGGTGCGGCGTGATGGCTCTTGGCGTAGTCGTCCAGGCTTGTATAGTATTCGAACCGCTCCAGGCCGGACGTTGCGACGCCCTCCGTAGGTTCGGAGCTTTTGAAAAGGAAGCGGCGCGTCATGTTGACGAGCAGCGCCTTCGACTTTATCTCTCCCACCGCCAGCTCCAACAGGGAGATGGACTGGAAAGCCAGAAATACGTCGATTCGGGCTTCACGAACAGTATCCAGCGGCAGGTCGAAATGGGGACTGAGCACCTTCTGGGCCTCGTCGATGAAGACGCTGACGGGAGGAGATTTTCTGTCGCCGATCCGTTTGAGCGCCCTGTCGAAATATGATCTGGTAATGGCGGCCATGGCGTTGTCGGAGAGGCTGTTGGTGCGCATGACGACGATCTTCCCGCTGTTTAGAAGGTTTTCCAGCGTTTCGCCGTCCGGGTCGTTGAGGCTCTCGTTGGAAGCGAGTGCGCCCAGCGGGCCGGTAAGGCAGATGAGGATACTCGTGGCGGTTCTGTTTTCATCGGACTCACCCCTTTTTTTGTAAGTGTCGTTCTCCAGGATGTTTTTTTTGAATTCGAGATAGGCCCGGCCGAATCTGTAATGGTCGTCGATGTGCTGTTTCGTCTCTGGCGTCGGATTTTTGTCGTAATCGATCGCTTTGCATTCCGGATCGGAGATTTTGTAGAAATACTCTCTCATCCGCTCGCCGAACGCATGAATGTTTCGTACATTTTTTGCGATGTCGTGGATCGATCCGATCGTCACCGGATAACGCATCTGGCTGAAGTCCGCGCCCAGTCTCCTGCCATCTACGCCGATGAGGGTTTCATAGGCTTTGAGAAGTTTCCATATTTCGATGGCGAGGGATATGGCGCTATGCTCCCAGAACCTGTCTCTGTCGTTATGTCCGAGAACCAGGCTGAGAAACTGCTCCAGGTCGCGCTGATTCATATGCCGGATAAGGTTGATTCTGCCCCCGAGTGGTTCGCCAAGCACCACTACCTCTTCAAGGCGTCCGTGGCGATTCGCGAGCGCCTTTACGGTGGTGTGATAGTTTCCCTTGTGGTCGAACACCAGCAGGGCATGACCTCTTTTGATACGGTCCTCGACGTTGGGGTTGATGACGGATGTCGTCTTGCCGCAGCCTGTCTGGCCCACGATGCAGCAGTGTTCGAAGTTATCCTCCAGCAGAACAGACGAAGCTTTTTTGTCGATGCCGGTTTCGCTTTCGCTTCTGTTTTTTATCAGACCTATTACGCCCATCGGATCCTCCTTGAACTATAAATATGAAGGGTAATGAAAGAGGTATAAAAAAAATGGTGAGATGGTGAGTTTGATTTGGGTGTTTGAAAATTCATACCGCCATTGTAGAGCACGAACGTCACACTTATTGTGATTTGCAATACTTGTGGTATCGGGATTTGAGCGGAAAGATAGGTCGAAAAACCGCCCCTGCCCCTCAGCGGTTTTTAGATATTTCGCGGCGTCCGACTGGGCAGATCCGTTCGGCGTTCAGATTTTACGTAAGATCGTTTTGGGGGATTTGTTTAAAGTCTCGAAGTGGTGCGGACGAGAGGACTTGAACGCAAAACCATTAGCCCCTGAAAACCCCTTTCAACTACCTTCAATAGGTGCTTTACGGCACTTCTGGCAAATATAAATACCGTCAAAATGTCAATGTTTTTCGCTAAAAAAGTGCACACTTTCTGCACAATTTATATGTGAATAGCATATATTTGACATATATTTGATTAAGGTATATAATTATCATATATTAATAAAAGGAGCATGTATGATTTTGGACAAAGCTGTACAACTGGCCAAGAAGGGACCAGAGCAAAAGGTAGGATTTAGTATGCAAATACCTGTAAGCCTAAAAGAGCAATTTGAAGAGGTTTGTAGAAATCGAGGTGTAACAATGACATCATTGTTATTATCTTTTATGCAAATAGCCATAGAAGAAAATCGAAGAAAATTTTCTCATCTTGATCTTGATGAATTGGATAAAAGGATAAAGAATTTAAAAAAATACATCAAAGATCTTCGCACAAAGCGTGATAAAGGTGAAACGATGGTTGAAGTAGCCATTGATATAGATGAAGTTGGTAATCCTTTGATGAATTATGAGCTTATAGAAGAAGCAATTGCTGATGCCGAATACAGCTTGCATTTGTTGATGGATGAGAAGAAAAGGAGGGAGAAACAATGACGGTGATCATCGAAGGCCAACTTGCGTCCATGTACCAGAAACCGGAGTTCAAGGATAAAGATACCGGAGAAGTCAGACCGGGGAAACATATACTCCAGCTTCAATCCCTCAATGAGTTGAAAAACGGGGAAAAGAGGCTTGAACTCTACAACGTCAGCATTCCCGATAGTCTGGTCTCTACCTATAAAGAAAAGATCGGTGAAACCGTTCAAGTTCGTTGCAAGTTCTTTACCGAAAACAATACGCCGGTCAAGTTCTATGGTGTATGATCGCGCATCCCGTATGCCCGGCCGAGGGATCAACAGGGCCACAAAGGAAATTCGCGAAGCGAAGCACACTTTGGGGAAACAACCGAGCGCAGCGAGGGCGTTAGCGACCCGTTAGCTGCGCACATCCAGGAAGTAGTTTGACCGCTTTTCCTGGACATATTACCTGGAGGGTAACGAAATGGATTATATCGAAAACGATGCTCAAAAAGAATTAGAGCCGGTAGATCAGCTGCAAGACATCATTTACAAGCTTAACGCTTTGAGCATGCTTCAGCTTGATGGCGTATCGGAAGAAGTTTCTATCGGTCACTATCTGCTTATCCAATCAATCATTGCCGAAATTGAAAAGATTAAAGTCCAAATCGCTGTTACATTGGGGGAGGCAGGCAATGATTAAACAAGTAAAAAATGGCCAGCAACTGCAAATCGTGACGCCGCTTGCGGCGGAACGAATTGCAGGGGATGGCCTCTTGACTACTTATAAAAAAGTTGTGGACATTTCACAACAAGGCAAACAGCAAATCATCCATTATGGCCTCAGTCAAAACGACTACAACGAGGTTCAACGGAAGCTAAAAACTCAGCGTGATTTCCTTCGATACAGCTATCTCTACGATACACTCCAGGAAAAGAAGCTTCCGTTGGAAAGTATCGTAATCTCGGCCTACCACAACCCGGACCGATATTACGCCGAAATTCAAAACCGTGTTAATACCTTGGTGGAAGAGGCGACGCGCCGGGGACTTGTCCCGATCTTCATGACGCTGACGCTTCCGGGCGAATATCACCGGATGAAGCAGACAAAATTCAGGAAGATGATTGCCAACCCCTGCTATAACGGCACATCTCCTGCCGAAGCGGTCAAAGTGCTTACGAAGCTATTTGCAAAACTTCGCCAAGATCGTTCGCTCAAAGAGCTTTCCAAAGAGGAACGCATCTATTACCGGGTGAATGAGCCTCATAAAGATGGCACGCCGCACACCCACATTCTGATGTATATTCCCGCCGATAGGGTTGATCGTGTCATCAGAGCTTTCAATCGGCTCTTCGACCCGTCGGCAAACGACATCCAAACCGACATCAATGACGCTTCGGCTTACGTCATGAAGTACATCAACAAAACGCTCCCCCTCTCCAAAAAGGAGAAACTCAGCGAATCGGAACGTTATCTCAATGCCTGGTATAGCAAGCATCGGATTATCCGCTTCAACAGTAGCAGAACCCTAGCCCCGCTAAAAATCTATAGGCTTCTATATCGCCGCTTCTCGCTACGTGCACTAACGAAACTGTGTCGAAACAAAGAACTGAGCATCTTTGTTCCTGTTGATGACGAAAACAAGATCATGGAGATATTCGATGGCGATGAGCTACTCTATATGCGGAATGAAAACTTTAGAATCAATCGCATCGGCCGTGCTGAAAGAGAATATCTAAGGGCGGCATGATGGAAGACCGACAGCTACTCATTCAAATTCGCCAGGAGATCGAAGAGATCAAAAAGGCGGTCTTGTCGATACCTGAATGGATCAGCCTTGGTGACGTGGCCAGGGATCGGGGAATGAATCGTCAGGCATTATGGGCACGAATTCAGCGCGGGGAGTTTGAACCGGAAGTAGATTTTAAGTACATCGGCAATAAAATCTATATTGCCAGAAGTGCCGTTTCAAGAATTCAAAGGAAACGGCCATGAAAAAGAAGCAGTACAACAAAGCCGGCTATTTCGTACGCAATAACACTATTCATGTTCAAGGTAGCATAAATGGAAGGTTTTACCGAATTAGTACGAAAAAACCGGCCACACGGGCAAATATTGCCTGGGTTAAACGAAATGCCCAGGATGTTCTTTCAAAACTTGTCGGCATGCCTTCTGAACCCAACGAGGAAATTCTCTTCGAGGACTTCGCCCTTTTATCGTTGGAATCTAGTGCAATGGACCGAAAGGAGAGTACCAACCGAAAATATTTCGGTGACTTCCAAAGGCATATATTACCACATTTTCAGGGATGGAAACTTTACGAGATCCGGCCAATGGATCTTAAAATGTGGCAAGTAAAACTTCTAAAGTCCGGTCTCAGCGGCAAATATGTCATGAATATTCGTCATGTATTCCGTGGCATATTGCAGGATGCTTTCGTCAATGAAATTATCGACAAGAATCCCTTCGATCGGGTCAAAGCTCCCAGGATTGTCAAACCTGAAATCAATTCTTTCAGCTTGGAAGAGGTGCAAATTCTTATCAATCGGGCCCAGGGATGGTTTAAGCACTATCTTACGACAGCGTTTTTTACCGGAATGCGTATCGGGGAATTGTTGGCTCTGAAATGGGAAGATGTTAACTGGGAAAAAGAATATATCTCCATCTCCAGAGCGGTTAGTCGCGGAACGATCAGCACGCCCAAAACCGAAAACAGTGTGCGTATAGTGGATATGCTCCCCATTGTTTCCAAAGCAATGAAAGCGCAATATCTACTTACAGGACTGGAAAACAGTTACATTTTTCTCAATCAATACGGGAAAAATTTTACCCAATACGAAAAGATCGTACGGTATCACTGGAAGCCATTGCTTCGATCATGCGGTTTGAATTACAGGGTTCTGTATCAAACACGCCACACTTTCGCTTCTATTATGCTTCAGCAGGGCGAAGAAATTCCCTGGGTTTCTGCCATGATGGGCCACAAAGATATTCATACAACATTGACCCGTTATTCGAGGTATATACCAAGAGAAAGGAGGAAACGCGCCGGATTTATAGAAAATCTTGACTTGAAAGTCGGGTAAAAAAGTGCACACTTTCTGCACACATTGAGAGGTGAGGTGCTTGGAAGGCCGATTTTTAGGGGATTGTCGATGGTGCGGACGAGAGGACTTGAACCTCCACGGGCTAATGCCCACTAGAACCTGAATCTAGCGCGTCTACCAATTCCGCCACGTCCGCGTGAATGGGAATGAAAGTATACAAAAGCATACTTAAATAATAGTTTAAATACAATAATGGCCATAAGATGCCGAAAGGGAGCGCTATGGTTATTATTGGAAGCTGTGACGACGGATTTTCGCAGAAGTTTGAAGAGCTGCTGGGTCGGGGAGCGATGGATATGGAAGAGGTCTCTTCGATCGTCGGCGGGATAATAAAAGAGATTAGAAGTGAAGGTGATGAGGCTCTTTTGAGACATATAGGGAAGTTTGACGGTTGGAGCCCCTCTTGCGGCGACGATCTGAAGGTCGATACTTCGGATATGAAAAGAGCTTACGATGAACTGGAGGCCGATCTCAAAAGTGCTCTTCATCTCGCGTATGACCGCATAAAAGCCTACCACGAAAAGCAGCTGCCCAAAAGCTGGATAGATTTCGACAAAGAGGGAAACATACTTGGGCAGAAGGTTACGCCCGTGGAGAGGGCGGGGCTCTATATACCGGGCGGTAAAGCGGCCTATCCGAGTTCACTGTTGATGAATGCGATACCGGCGATAGTCGCGGGAGTGGAGGAGATTGTCGTAACCACACCGGCGCCGGAGAACCGGATAAACCATCTTCTGCTTGCGGCGGCGCATCTTTGTGGTATAAAAAAGATGTTCAAGGTGGGTGGGGCCAGTGCTATAGCAGCGATGGCCTACGGTACGCAGAGCGTTCCGAAAGTGGATGTCATTACAGGCCCGGGCAATATTTTCGTCGCTACGGCGAAAAAGATGGTCTACGGGGATGTGAACATAGATATGATAGCCGGTCCCAGTGAAATAGGTATAGTTGCGGACGAGACGGCGATACCGGAATATCTGGCGATCGATCTGCTTTCACAGGCCGAACATGACGAAATGGCCAGCTCTATACTGATAACACCCTCCAGGGAGCTTGCCGAGGCTGTAAGAGAGACCGTATACTTGGAGCTTGGAAAGCTGGAGCGGGAGTTGATAGCCAGGAAGTCGATAGAGGAGAGGGGGGCGATCATAGTTACGCAAAACCTGGACGAAGCGGTGGAGCTGATGAACCGGATAGCGCCGGAACATCTAGAAGTCGTCACCGCGAACCCTTTCGAACTGCTGCCCAAAATCAAACATGCGGGTGCCGTATTTCTGGGAGAGTTTACACCGGAGCCCATAGGCGACTATATGGCCGGTCCGAACCATACTCTACCGACAGGCGGTACGGCCAGGTTCTACTCGCCGTTGAGTACCGAGAACTTCATCAAGAAATCATCCATCATAGCGATGAGCGAGGGGGGAATAAACGCCATCGGGGAAGCATGCGCTCTACTTGCGAAAACCGAAGGGCTCACGGCTCATGAGAAGTCGGTACGCATAAGACTGGGGTAGTGTCCGAGTTGAATCACCGGAAGTTGCGCCGTTTGTGCAGAACCGGAAAAAATCTCCGCACTTTGCGGGATAGAGAGGTATGAGATGCGGCAGTGGAGTTTCAAGTATGAAAATGAAGCTGGATTTGCGGAGTTTGTAAGAGAGCATCGACTCGCACAGATGGAGCAGCTGCTTGTGCAGGTAAACTGCCGCCCCGGTGCGGACCTGAATCTTCTGAAAGAGAGTCTGCAAAGGCATCTTCCGAAGGCTATGATTGCAGGTGCCACCGGCGTGACCCAGCTATATGGCGGTAATCTTATAAAAGAGAGCATAGTCCTCTCCCTGACTCATTTCGAAAAGAGTACTCTTACACTCTTCGAGAGCGTCCTGAAGGCTGAGTCCGACTCAGATTACGACGCTTTGGCTGCCGCTTTGGCTTCGAAAATATCTTCGAAAACGAAGGGAATCCTTCTCCTGACCAATGCCGTCTATTTCAATATGGAGAAGTTTTTCAAAAAGTGCAACAGCCGTTTCGGAGAGGTTCCTATTTTCGGAGGTATCGCATCCGACAACGAACCATATAATAATTTTATGGTTTTCTCAAAAAACCGTATCTATAAAGAAGAGGGTATAGTGGCGGTTTTGATGGAGGGTGAATCTCTTCGGGTAGACTGCAGGCACTATTTCGACTGGGTTCCAATCGGAAAGGAGCTTACCGTTACGAAGGCGAACGGCAGGTATCTCCAGGAGCTCGACGGCAAGCCCATAGAAGAGGTTTATGCCGGATATTTCGGTCCTATGTGCGAGGATAAAATCCTTCAGATCACGCTGGCACACCCTCTTATACGCAGGTCTGCCGAATTCGGTACCGTGGCAAGAACACTTTTGACACTTGAAGAGGGAAAGGGTTTTTTCACGGGAGAGTTCGAAGAGGGTGAGAAGGTACAGATAGGGTTCGGGCACTATAAACGTATGATGAGCCGCTACGAGAGTATGGTGGAGGTATACAGGTATGTTCCGGCTAAAGTGGCCTGGTTTTTCATATGTATCTCTTACGAAAACGGCTATATGGACATTCTCCGCCGCTCGGCGGAGATGTTCGAAAATCCTGAAGATATTTATGGGCTGGTTACCTTCGGTGAGTTTACGCATGAGCAGGGAAAGAACCGCTACTACAACTACACATTGACCAGAGTCGCTCTGACGGAGTCGGAAGAGTCGAGACTGCAGCTGAAAGAGAGAGAGCCCAAACTGGACAGCAAAGATGAGCTCCTTATGACGCTCTCGACGCTGGTTACATCGAGTACAAACGAGATTGTCGATCTAAACCGCCATCTTGAAAAAGAGGTTGAGAAGAGAACGAAAGAGCTTGCCGAACTCAATGCCTCCCTCGAGCGCAGGATCGCCCTGGAGGTTAAGAAAAACAGGGAAAAAGATAAGCTTCTCTACCACCAGTCGAAACTCGCCTCCATGGGTGAGATGATAAACAATATCGCCCATCAGTGGCGCCAGCCTCTAAATATCATCGCCCTGATAATGCAGGACCTTTCCATCAAGGCGCGTGTAGGAAGTATCTCTAAAGAGGCGATAATACATGCTGAAAAGAAGATTCACGATACGCTGAAATATCTCTCCGACACAATTGACGACTTCAGGAAGTTCGCATCGAACGGGAAGGATTACGAGCATCCCGGCGCTTTTGAAGTCTGCAGAACCATAAGAGATACGGTAAGGTTGGTCTCCGTTGTGCTGGAGGATGAGAATATAAAGTTAAAGCTCAAGCTTCCGGAGAAAGAGGCCATCGTCAAGGGTAGTGCAAATGACCTGAAGCAGGTGCTTCTGAATCTCATATACAATGCGGTCGATGCCTTGAAGGAGTCGAAAACGGAAGAGCCATATATCAAGATCGAGGTTAAGTACAATGAAAGTGTAAATATCAATGTAAGGGACAACGGAGGGGGGATAGACGAGAGTATCATTCACAAGATTTTCGAACCATACTTCACAACCAAATACCAGGCAAGGGGGACAGGTCTTGGGCTCTATATGTCGAAAATGATTGTCGAAAAGAGGCTGCACGGAAAGATAAGCGCCCGCAACACGAGTCGCGGGGCATCTTTCTGGGTCGAACTACCTATCTTCAGGGCTTGATGTCGTAAAATGCTTTGAGCGCGCGTATAATCATCGCGTTTTTGGAGATTCTCTCCACTTTCGCATCTGCATGTACCCTGTCGTAAAGATCCATCGGCAGGGTGATTGAGAATGTTTTTGTCTCTATCTTCTTTCTTTTCGCTATCGTTTTGTTGATGTTCTTGAGAAGATCTATGATCTTATTGGAGTCTATGGGCTTCTGGATGAAGCTGTCGACACCAATCTTGATAGCTTCGGAAATCTTGTTCATATCGTTGCTGGCGGATATGATGACTATGATCTGATCAGGCTTGATTTCACGTATTCTGCGTGCAAGTTCCAGGCCGTCCATCCCTGGAAGAATGATATCTATGAAAACGACATCCGGCTTCTTCTCCTTGTATATCTCGAGTGCGTCTTCGGCGTTTGAAGCTGAATCTACAGAGTTGAAGAAGTTTCCGAAAGTGGAGAGCATAAGCTCGTTCGCTTCCTTCTCATCTTCAACAACCAGAGCGTTCAGCTTTTTGGTCTCGTTCGCGATTTTTACAATATCGTTATCGATCATAACAGTACTCCTTTATGATGTTGTTCTGTAATTATAACCGATAAAAACATAAAGGAAAATTAACAGGGCGAAATACGTTAAAAATATTTGGGCACAGAAAAAAATGACGGAAAAGTGACATCTTCTTTTTTTCGACAAAAAAGGTTTTATTATGTTTTGAAGATTGTAGTGGAGAGTGGCGCGGTGGACGAGACTCGAACTCGCGACCCCCGCCGTGACAGGGCGGTATTCTAACCAACTGAACTACCACCGCACCGGATTTAGAAGTAAATGGTGGTCGCTAGTGGACTCGAACCACTGGCATCCACCTTGTAAGGGTGGCGCTCTACCAACTGAGCTAAGCGACCGTTTGAACTGGCGACCCCTAGAGGATTTGAACCTCTGTGTCCACCTTGAAAAGATGGCATCCTTGGCCACTAGATGAAGGGGTCATGAGGACCCTTACTCTTTTCAGATTCGATCAACAGTGATCAAATGGTGACCCGTGTTGGATTCGAACCAACGGCCCATTCCTTAAAAGGGAATTGCTCTACCAGCTGAGCTAACGGGTCGATCTCTTTTTACGTTTATCTTGTAAACGTGAGCGAAATTATAGGAAAAAAGAGCAGGCTTGTCAAGGGGTTTCTCCACGGAATACGGTAATTCAAAATTAAGCGTAAAGAAAAAACCGAGACGGGTCGGCAAAACCCGTACGCAGATGCGATCTGCCCTTTGGGACGCGGCAGCGGGGCTAAAAACCGCAAATTCCTACGGACGGAACCCTTCGGGCAAGAGAGGTTTTCTTCACGCCCCGTTGCCGCTCAAATCGTAATACCGGCAGATTTTGTCGACCCGTCTCTTCATATATTTTGAGTTTTAAATTACCGTGGCTGTGTGACCTCTTTTTACAGGCAGAGCCCGCAAAAGAGCAGGGACAAATTGTCCCTATAACCCCCTAAAGCTACGAAATCGGAGATTTCGAGAAAGGAAAAAGCCTAAAACACTGCTAAGCTTCCCGCGAACAAAGCGAGCGTCTGCCCCGAATGGGGCAAGCTTTAGTGCCACAGCGGCCAGCGTAGTCTTCAGGGGCTTTGCTCCTGTCTGCGTGTCAATCAAAATAACTCATCGGATGCTACCTGAAAGAGCAGCTTGTACGCATACAGAACACTCTGGTCCTGTATATAGTTTCTGTCTCCTTCGAAGTGCAGCTCTTCCACTATTGTGTGGGTATCGCTCATCGCTCCTATTATTACGGTTCCTACCGGTTTTTGGGGTGTTCCTCCTCCTGGGCCGGCTATGCCGCTGACTGCCACTGCATAGTCGGCCCCGGCTATCTCTTTGGCTCCGGTCAGCATCTGCTCCACACACTCTTTGCTGACTGCTCCGAACTTCTCGAGCACCTCCTTCTCGACACCCAGCCATCCCGCTTTGAGCCTGTTCGAGTAAGTTACGAGGGAGCCTTTGAAGACTGTGGAAGAGCCCGCCTTTGATGTGAGTTTTGCCGCTATGCGTCCCCCGGTGCAGCTCTCTGCGAATGTTACACTCTTTTGGGCCCGTGAGAGTCTGTTTATTAGGTAGGAGATGATATCTGTCGACTCTATCACCTTCTCTCCCATAAGCTGCTTTACACTTTTTAGGAAGTTTTCCATACGCCCGAACTTTCTGGCACCGCACTCTACCACCAGCCATCCGGGTGTAAGGGCGGTAGAGGAAAATTCGACTTCGTAACTTTTGGCCAGCGGATCCAAAAGTGCCTCCGCCCCCTCTTCGTCTATATTGAATATATGGATCACTCCCTGCCGTTTCTCCCCTTCTACCAGAAAGAGAGGGACGGTTTTGCCGGGTTCGGCCATCACGACGTTTACTGATCTCTCCCCGTAACGCAGAAGGAAGCTGTTGTCGTCGTAAACTTCGCTTTTTGAGGGTATTAGAATAGACTCTTTGAGTACCAGCGTGTCATCCGTCATCGTCGCCAGGAGTTTGCTGATGGGTGCGAAGGCCTTCTTGTTGGCTACGATTACAATGTTCCCTTCACCGCTTATCTGCTCCTGAAGCAGCGGCACAATTTCACTGCTGGTTTCTGGTAGTTTCGTTATCTGTTCGAGAAAGCCGAGATGCTCCAGTTCACGTTCGATATACTCCATGAACGGAGGATTGAGGTAGAGGTTTTTTCCTATGATTATCAATCTGTTTTTCATTGTCCGGATCCCTCCTGTTACGCCATTATACCAAAGTGAACGGCACGAATCAGCGCTTTTTAATGGCTCTTTAAATATAATAGTCCAATTTTTATCCGGAGCGCTGAATGGATTACAAGTCTACACTAAATCTTCCCAAAACCGGTTTCCCGATGCGCGGAAACCTTCCCCAAAACGAACCTAAACGATATGCCAGGTGGTTTGAAGAGAGGGTATACGAGAGGATGAAGGCCAACCGTCAGGGAGAGAAGATCTTCACACTTCACGACGGGCCGCCGTATGCAAACGGCAAGATACATATAGGCCACGCGCTCAACAAGGTGCTTAAAGATATAATCGTCAAAGACAACTACTTCCAGGGTCGCGCGGTGCGCTTTACGCCCGGGTGGGACTGTCACGGGCTTCCGATAGAGCAGCAGGTGGAGAAGAAGATCGGAAAAGCGAAAAAGGAGCAGCTTCCCAAGACAAAGATACGCGAACTCTGCAGGAGGCATGCAGCCAAGTTCGTAGATGTACAGAGAGAGGGGTTCAAGGCCCTGGGAATCATAGCAGACTGGGAAAAGCCCTATGTGACGATGGATTTCCGTTTCGAGGCGAATATCTACAGGACACTCTGCAGCGTAGCCGCGAAGGGGCTGCTTGTGGAGCGCAACAAGCCCGTCTACTGGAGCTGGGCCGAAAGAACCGCCCTTGCGGAGGCGGAGGTGGAGTATGAGGAGAGAGAGGACTACTCCATATATGTCGCCTTCGAACTTTCTGACAAGACGAAGCAGAAGCTGGGTCACCCGGAAGCCGCGGCGATCGTCATATGGACCACGACGCCGTGGACTCTTCCCGCTAACGTCGGTATCAGCCTCAACCCGGATGAGATGTATGTTCTTACGAGAGACGGCTACATAGTGGCGGAAAAACTGTTCGACGATCTTCAGGAGAGCGGTGTCGTGGAAGGGCCTATCGAGATGCGAATTCCCGCAAGAGATCTGGAAGGGGAGATCGCCATAAACCCGCTCAACGGCAGGCCGTCGCGCATAGTTCTGGGCGAACATGTCCTGATGGAGAACGGAACGGGGGCGGTACATACCGCTCCGGGGCACGGAGAGGATGACTACAGGGTAGGGCTGAAATACGGGCTCGATGTGATAATGCCTGTAGATGAAGAGGGGAGATTCGATGAGTCCGTAGTCGGTCTGGCTCTTCTGCCGAATGCCGAAGAGTTTGTCGGTAAACATATTTTCGAAGCGAACGAGGAGATACTGAAGCACCTCGGCAAAGCGCTTTTGAAGGTGGAGAAGTTTACACACTCCTATCCGCACTGCTGGCGAAGCCATACGCCGCTCATCTTCCGCGCTACGAAACAGTGGTTCATCAGCATAGACGGAAAACCGGAAGGCGAAGAGAAGAGCCTCAGGGAGATCGCTCTGGGTGAGATAGGCAAGACGAAGTTCTACCCCGAGTGGGGTCGCAACCGTCTCACTTCGATGGTCGAAGGGCGCCCCGACTGGTGTATAAGCCGCCAGAGGGACTGGGGTGTTCCCATCGCCTTCTTCCGCAACAAAAAGACTGGAGAGGTGATACTCGACGAGAAGGTTCTGAACTTCATAGCGATGATCTTCGAGATGAAGGGGTGCGACGCCTGGTACGATATGAGTGTCGAAGAGCTTCTCTACCCGGGAAGCGGTTACGATCCGAAAGATCTCGAAAAGGTTATGGATATTCTCGATGTCTGGTTCGACAGCGGTTCTACGTGGTATGCGGTGCTCAAATCCAGAAACTACGACGCCGGAGAGTTCCCGGCCGATCTCTATCTCGAGGGCAGCGACCAGCACAGGGGATGGTTCCAGAGCTCACTGCTTCTGGGGTGCGCCGTTGAGCACAAAGCGCCGTACAAAGCCATTCTCACGCACGGCTTCACCGTCGACGAGAGGGGCGAGAAGATGTCTAAGTCGAAGGGGAATGTCGTCGCACCGGACGAGGTGGCGAAAAAGTACGGAAGCGAGATTCTTCGTCTCTGGGTCGCCATGAGCGAGTACAAGAGCGACCTGAAGATAAGCGATGCGATACTGAAACAGATTTCGGAAAACTACCGTAAAATCAGAAACACCTTCCGCTTTCTGCTCGCGAACGTGGATGACCTGGATAGGACCCTTCCGCTCAAAGAGATGGGTGAGCTCGACCGCTGGATAGTAAGGAAGGCCGCCGAGGTATTCGACTCTATGAGGGAGTCGTTCGACAACTACGACTACTCGAGAGGTTTCCATCTTCTCAACAACTTCATAACCAACGAGCTCAGCGGCATCTATCTGGATATCACCAAGGACCGCCTCTACTGTGAAGAGAAGGAGAGTACGATAAGAAGGAGCAGCCAGAGCGCCGTGGCTATGATCGCCAGGGCGCTCATTCCGCTTGTCGCTCCGGTTCTTACGTATACATGCGACGAACTGCTGGAGTACGCTCCGGGCGTGATAAAGGGTGAAGCGAAAGATATCTTCGACTTCCGTTACGAGCCGCTGGAAAAACCTGAGACCCTGCTCGATGAGAGGTATCTGACGGCTGCCAGAGAGGCCTTCTTTGAAATCGTCGACCGCCTCAAGAAAGAGGGTGTCATAAAGCAGACCCTGGAGCTTGCCGTAGTGACAGAGAGTGAGAGACTCTCCGTTCTGAGCGAAAAGGATGCCGAGGACTGGTTTGTAGTCAGCGAGATCGGTTCAGGCGGCCGGGAGGTGCTTGGAGAGTTCGAAGTGGAGGGTGACAGATTCGAGATAGTCAGGGCTTCCGGTCACAAGTGTCCGCGCTGCTGGCGCTTTGCGGCACCGGAAGAGGATGCGCTGTGCGAGAGGTGTGCGAGGGTTTTGAATGTTTGATCTTGCAAAACCGGTAACCTGGCCGGTTATAGCCGAGACCGTCGCGGCCATCTTCGTCGCTATAGCTCTCGGTATCGTTCTGTTGAAGATGAAGAAAAGGAGAGAAGGTTGATAACGCTTAAAGAGGCTATGAAGCTGCCCAAAGAGGAGATCGCTGCACTGCGGGAGGATATAAAGCGAAAGGCTGAAGAGAGAGCGGAGCTGAACGCCTACATCGCGATGGACGAGTCGGGAGAGGGTGTACCTCTGCTGATAAAGGACAATATCCAGGTCAAAGGGTGGAACGTTACTGCCGCAAGCAGAATTCTTCAGGGGTATGTCGCACCGTACAACGCGACTGTCATAGAGAAGATAGAAGCGGCCGGGCTCTCACCGTTCGGGCGGGCGAATATGGACGAGTTCGCAATGGGCAGCTCCACGGAGACAAGCTTTTACGGCAAGACTCTCAACCCCCACGATCCCGAGCGTGTTCCCGGCGGCTCCTCGGGCGGTTCCGCCGCCGCAGTAGGTGCAGGTATCGCCGTGGCGGCACTCGGAAGCGACACCGGCGGATCGATCAGGCAGCCTGCCGCTTTTTGCGGAATCGTCGGCATGAAGCCCACCTACGGAAGAGTTAGCCGGTGGGGGCTCGGCGCATACAGTTCGAGTCTCGACCAGATTGGGCCCATGACGCAGAATGTGGAAGATGCTGCGATTCTTTACGACATCATAAGCGGCCATGACACCAGGGACAGTACAAGCGCCGATATCGACTACACCCCGGTTGCCGTGAACCTAGATCCGGATAGAAAGCTGACCGTAGCAGTCGTGGACAACTACGTCAAAGAGGCTTCGAAGGATGTTCAGTCGGCCTACGAGACTGCGGTAAGGGCGCTGGAAGATGCCGGGCACAGGATCGTCCACAAGGAGATGATGGGTGCGAAATACGATATCGCCGCCTACTATATTATCGCAACGGCGGAAGCGAGTGCCAATCTGAGCCGCTACGACGGGATACGCTACGGAAACCGTGCGGAGGATGCGGAGAATCTAAGAGAGCTCTACCTCAAAACGAGAAGCGAAGGGTTCGGCGAAGAGGTGAAGCGGAGAATCCTGCTCGGAAGTTTCGTGCTCTCTTCCGGCTACTACGACGCATACTATCTGAAAGCGCAGAGAGTGCGCCATCTCATAAAAGATGAGTTCGAGCAGATCTTCAAAGAGGCAGACCTCATTCTAAGCCCAGTCGCACCGACACCCGCATTCAGATTCGGGGAGATGGCCGATCCGCTCCAGATGTATCTGAGCGACGCCTACACCATCGGCATAAATCTTGCAGGGCTTCCGGCTATAACTCTTCCGATCCAAAAGAGTGCGGAGGGTCTTCCCGTCGGACTCCAGCTGATTGGAAAGCATTTCGACGAGCAGACGCTGTTCGACGGGGCCCTTAGCCTCGAAAAAGCGGTAGCATACGAAAAATAACGAAGGAGAATCCTATGAGAATCAGAAAACGAGCCCTGACATTCGAAGATGTTCTGCTGGTCCCGAAACACTCTACAGTTCTACCGAAAGAGGTGGATATATCTACACAGCTGACCCGTAACATCAGACTTAACATTCCCATAGTCTCCGCAGCGATGGATACAGTTACGGAGTTTCGTGCCGCTATCGCCATGGCACGCCTCGGCGGAATCGGGATAATCCATAAAAATATGGATACCGAAACCCAGGTGAGGCAGATAAAGAAGGTCAAAAAGAGCGAATCGGGCATCATCATAGATCCGATATTCATGCACCCGGGGCAGACTCTGGCGGAAGCGGAGTCGATAATGCGAGAGTACAGAATCTCAGGCGTTCCCGTAGTCGACGAGAATATGAAGCTTCTGGGTATTCTCACGAACAGGGATATGCGTTTTGAGACCGATATGGCCAAGAGGGTCGAAGAGGTGATGACCTCCATGCCGCTCATCACGGCAAAAAAGGGGATCTCTCTCGACGAAGCTGCCGATATAATGCACAAAAACAAGATCGAAAAGCTCCCGCTCATAGACGACAACGGCATTCTGCAGGGGCTCGTTACGATCAAGGATATCAAGAAGAGAAAAGAGTATCCCAACGCCTGCAAGGATGAGTTCGGAAGACTCCGTGTAGGTGCCGCGATAGGTGTGGGGCAGATAGAGAGGGCTCATGCCCTGGCCGAAGCGGGAGCCGACGTACTCGTTCTCGATTCCGCACACGGCCATTCACAGGGTATTATCGATACATTGAAAAGATTGAAAAGTGAACTTGAGGTCGATATAATCGCAGGAAACATAGCTACCGCGGAAGCTGCGGAGGATCTGATAGAGGCTGGAGCAGACGCCGTAAAAGTCGGTATAGGACCCGGTTCCATATGTACTACGCGCATAGTTGCCGGTGTGGGAGTTCCGCAGATCAGTGCCATTGACGAGTGCGCACAGGTCGGACACAAATATGGAGTGCCGGTCATCGCCGACGGGGGGATAAAGTACTCCGGCGACGTCGCCAAAGCTCTTGCGGTGGGTGCAAGCTGTATCATGGCCGGATCGATTCTGGCGGGTACCGAAGAGAGCCCGGGCGAGACGATCATGTACCAGGGGCGCCAGTACAAGAGTTACAGGGGCATGGGAAGTATAGGTGCTATGACGAAAGGGAGCACCGACCGCTACTTCCAGGAGGGTACGGCCGCGGACAAGCTCGTACCGGAGGGGATAGAGGGGAGAGTCCCCTACAGAGGCCGTATAGCCGACGTCATCCACCAGCTTACGGGAGGCCTTAGATCCTCGATGGGGTATTGCGGCAGCGAAAACATCCGGAGATTCTGGGAGCGTGCCGAGTTCGTGGAGATCACGAGTGCGGGGCTCAAAGAGAGCCATGTACACGATGTGATGATAACCAAAGAGGCACCGAACTATTATATCTGAGATATTGATCCGGATGATTGCGAAAGAGAGGGCGGAGTCGTTTGAAAATAGATACACGTAAAGAGATCTTTACGAATGCTCTATATCTGGAGAGCGGCCGTATTCTCGAACCGTACGAACTGGTCTACGAGACCTACGGAGAGCTTAACGAAGAGAAGAGCAACGCCGTACTCATCACGCACGCCCTCAGCGGAAGCCACCATGCCGCAGGTCTCTATGAAGGAGACAGAAAACCGGGCTGGTGGGACGCGCTGATAGGTGACGGAAAGGCCGTAGATACGGAGCGCTACTTCGTGATATGTGTAAATGTCATCGGAAGCTGCTACGGCTCTACAGGCCCGATGTCCAAAATCTATCCCGGTGAAGAGCGCTACCGTCTGCGGTTTCCCGTTGTAACGGTAAAAGATATGGTCAAGGCGCAGCGGATACTTCTGAGCCGCCTGGGCATCGATCGGCTGCACGCCGTCATAGGCGGCTCGATGGGTGGAATGCAGGCTCTCCGTTTTGCGGTGGAGTACCCGGGTCTGGCGAAGCATACCATCGCGATGGCCGCGACGCACGCTACCCGCCCATGGGCGATAGCCTTCAACAAGGTCGTTCAGGAAGCGATAATCAAAGATCCCAGATTCAAAAACGGAAACTACGAGCCGGGCGATTTTGCGGAAGAGGGGTTTACAGGATTGGCTGTCGGCCGTATGGCGGGACATATAAGCTATCTGAGTCCCGAGTCGATGGACAGAAAGTTCGGACGCAGTTACGTCGAGACGGACGGACTTTTCGAGCTTTTCGGCAAGTTCCAGGTCGAGCGTTACCTGGAGTACAACGGTTACGGGTTCAGCAAATGGTTCGACCCTCTCAGTTACCTCTATATAACCAAAGCGATAAACATCTTCGACATCTCGAGGGGATACGACACGCTGGATGAGGCGCTCGGCAGAATAAAAACGGATCTTCATCTCATCTCTTTCAGCAGGGACCTCCTCTTTATGCCCGAAGAGATGAAAGAGATAAAGATAGTGATGGATGCCCAGGGGCAGAGCGGCCTGGTCAGCTACTACGAGGTGGATAGCGACTACGGTCACGATGCGTTTCTCGTAGAAGTGGAGAAGTTTGCAGACTACGTTGCGGATGTTTTGAAATAACTTACTGATGTTACGCAAAAAGCGTAACGCCATCTCGAAATCTACGATTTCGAAGCTTTAGGGGGGTGCAGGGGACGGTCAGTCCCCGCCAAAGCTTGGGCTTGGCTCAAGCTTTGCGTAATATCAGATCGTAATTAAAGGAGTTTCGTGGCTGAAAAGAGAGATATGGACTTCGAAGGGAAGATCGAGGCGGCAAAAAAGATAATGGAGAGGCTGATGGACCCCGAGATCCCTCTGGAGGAGAGTGTGCAGCTCTATAAAGAGGGGATGGAGCTGCTGAAGGAGGCGGGGACCATACTGGAGAACGCCAAACTCGAAGTGGAGACCATAGAGAAGAGTGAAATCGGGAACGGAGACGAGTCGTGATCCGTATCGCCGCGCTTCAGATGCCTACACAGGGTATGAGTCCCAATGCGCTGGACCACTACTTCAAGACGGCAAGAGCGAAAGATGTGGAGATCATACTGCTCGGGGAGTATGTACTCAACCACTTCTTCAAAGAGCTTGAGAAGATGCCGGCCAATATGATAAAAGATCAGAGCGACCACCATCTGGCGATGATAAAGGAGCTGAGCAGAAAGTACGATATCGTCGTGGTCGCGCCGCTCGTTCAGGTAAAAGGGGGCAAGTGCTACAAAACGGTCGTAAAGGTTTCGCCGAAAAGTACCCATACCTACAATCAGCAGATCCTTATGGACTACGGGCACTGGGACGAAGCCGGCTTCTTCGCAAACGAAGTGAAGCCGCTTGAAGATCCCATGGTCTTTACACACAGGGGGATGCGGTTCGGTGTCATCGGTGGGTACGAACTCCATTTCAACCATTTTTTCGACCGTCTGAACGCCCGTGACGTGGATGTTCTGCTTCTGCCTACCTCCTCTACGTTCGAATCGCACAACAGGTGGAGAGAGATTCTAAAAACCAGAGCCTTTCTGCACAATATATATATTCTCCGTGCCAACAGGGTCGGAGACTATACGGACCGGGAGCTGAAGTGGAAGTTTTACGGAGATTCAATGCTTGTCGACCCCAGAGGCGAGGTTTTGAACCTGCTTGAAGACAAAGAGTCCCTCATGGTAGTTCCTGTCGACAGAAAGGCGGCCAGGGAGGCCAAAAGGGCCTGGGGTTTCGAAAAACAGCTGAAAGTAAGATCCGATTAGAAAAATTAATATGCTATAATCTCCGAAAAACGGAGTTTAAGATGGAGGAGTATTTCCACTATTTCAATCGGCAGGTAATGCTCTGGGGTGAGGATACCCAAGCCTCGCTGCAGGAGAAAAAGATCGCCATCATAGGCTCCGGCGGTCTGGGGAGCTCACTGGCCATAGCCCTTGGAGCCAGCGGAGTAGGGCATATCGACCTTGTCGATTTCGATGAGGTTTCGGTTCACAATATCCACAGGCAGATCGCTTTCAGGGTGGGTGACGAGGGAAGGCTCAAGGCTGAAGTTGCGGCCGAACTGGTAGAAAGCCGCTGCCCCTTCGTCGAAGTGACTCCCTATACGGTAAGATTCGATGAGTTCGCTAAGATGCCGAGAGAGTACGACCTCATACTGGACGCAACCGACAACCTGCCGAGCCGTGCGCAGATAGACCTGTATGCAAAACAGATCGGAGCCCCATGGATATACGGCTCGGTCGAAGCTTTCAACGGACAGGTCTGCTTCATCGAGAGAAGCAGCTTCGATGCTTTCAAGATTACGGACCGCAAACCGGCCGGCATTGCCGCACCGATAGTTATGCACATCGCATCGCTGCAGGCCAATCTCGCTTTAAGGTATCTTGCCGGAGAGAGTGTGAAAAAAGATCTGCTCTACTATCTCTATTTCAACGATGAGGGTGAATTGGTTACGCAGAAGTTTCAGATGCCTGTGCAGTAGCCGCGATCCGATCTTCCGGCCTGCCTAGGTGGAATCCCTGGCCGTTTTCTATACCCAGGTCTTTTACTATTTGCAGTATCTCTTCACTGTGAATAAACTCGGCCACACACTCTATCTGCAGTTTCTTCGCAAAAAGGGTGATCGATTCTGTTATAGTGAAGGCTATTTTCGAGGTATCCAGATCTTTGACGAGTGAGCCGTCTATTTTCAGAATATCTATCGGCAGTTCCTGGAAGATGGAGAAGTTGGAGAAGCCGCTTCCGAAGTCGTCTATCGCGATCTTCACACCGTAGGATTTGAGTTTGGTGAGTCTCTCTCTTAAGTTCTCTACGTTGTGTATCGGTTCGTTTTCCAGGAGCTCTATCACAAGCCACTGTGCAAGATCAAGATTTTCCTCGATCTCTTCGGCTATTATCATGTAGACCATATTGTCCAGGATGTCGGAAATATTGAGATTGATGCTGATCGGCATCCTTTGCAGTTTGATCTGCTCCAGTACGATAGTAAGTACCCGTTTTGTCAGATCCGTATATATGTTGGTGTATGCGATAGAATCTAGAAACAGATAGGGTGTAAGTATCTTCCCGTCTTTCTCCACCATACGTACCAGTGCTTCGTATTTTATGATCTTGCCGCTTTTGAGATCGACAATCGGCTGGTAGTGGCAGGTTATCCTCCCCTCTTCCAGAGCCTCCTTGACCTCGGAAATGGTCTTTTTTTCACTTGTAGGCCCTTCGTGGTCCGGGTTGTCGAAAATTATCCTGTTACGCCCTTCCCGTTTGGCGATATAGAGCATCTCATCCGCCCGTTTTATCGCATCCGGTACACTTTTGAAGTGCTCCGGATTTGAAGTTATACCTATGGAGACCGTGATGTGTATAGGTGTATCTTCATAGGTGAAAGTTCTCTTCTCAATACTCTCTTTGAGCCGTTTCGATATCTTCTTCGCAGCCAGGCACTCGCTCTTCTCTTTGTAGAGGAATATCAAAAACTCCTCTCCGCCGAAACGGATCACCCTGTCTTTCTCTCTTAGTTCGTTTTTTATCACCGTTGCCACTTCACGCAGGACAAGGTCGCCGGCCTTGTGGCCAAAAGTGTCGTTGATCTTTTTGAAGTGGTCAATATCGACCATCATAATCTGGTATTTGGCTGGATTGATCGACTTAAGGAAAGTGCGCAGGAAGTTCCTGTTGTATGTAGATGTAAGAGGGTCTATGATACTCTCTTTTTTGGTTTTTATATTGAGAATCGTCTGGTATACGAGGATAAGCAGAAGAATACCGATAGCTACGAAAATATAGAGAAAGATATTTTCCAGCGGTCTAGTCGCAGATGCAATTGTTGAAGGTAGGTTTGTCGAGAAGTCTATGGCTATAACGCCGTCTACGCTATCATTTTTTACTATAGGCCTAAGGTATGTGATCCATAGCCCTTCCAGGTTTTTCTGCATAAGAACCTGATCTTTTCTCTCCGAATAGCACCTGTTCCATTTCTGCTTGTCGACATCCAGCTTTTGGTTGAACCTGCCTTTGTCTTCCCTGCTCCCGTCAAGAAGGTAGCGGTATTTACCCTTTTTGTCCCTGTAGAGAACGTAAATATACTTGAAAGATGGAGTGATAAGTGCGGAGAGGGTGTGTTCGAGCTCTTTCCTGAGTTCCTTTTCCGTTTTCAGGAAATCGTAGAGATTCTTGTCTGGGCCGGTATGCCTGAGCAGCTCATCTTCGATATTTTTTGCGAAATCTCCCGCCTGTTGAACGAATATCTTTTCGAGATTGCCGATCAGCTTTTCATGTGTTTCCGACACACCGTAGTGTAGGTAGACTACGGAGAGTACTATAGTCGAAATGAGAAAAAAGTAGATGCGGCTAATATGCTTCACATATCGTCCTCAATGTAATCTTTGAGATTTGCCGGCAGACTTATGTTGTGGTCTTTGAGATTCTTTTTAATGAAGACTAGGTTGGGCCGTCCTTTCTGCCAGTAGAAACCTCCGACCAGCCTGTTTTTGAAATGTTCGAAAACGAGATAGCCGTCAGCGAAGATAATCTTGTCATCGGTAGGTACGTCGAAGGATTTATAGAGTATTAGAATATCGGCCTTATTGTGATTCTTTACGACCCTTACACCTTTGATCTTTTGGAAAATTTTCCTCTTTGCAGGATTGTCCAGCCAGACATAAATTACTTTTTTGTTCGGGAATATGGCATTGAGAATGGTGCTGTAAATATGAATCTCTTTGTCCGTGCCGGAAGCCGCGAGTATCAGGGCGGAAATAAGAATAAGCAGTAACTTTTTCAAAACAGGTACTCCATGTTGATCCAGAATTTTCTGTCGAATATGGGCATAGAGTAGGGTAGTCCGCTGTAACTCTGCCTGTATCCGGTTCCGAAGATATTCTCACCTCTCAACCCTACCGAGAGGTCCCTTGTCACATGATATTTAAGCGAAGCTGTATAGTCATATGTGGGTTCTATATTCACTCCGTAATAGTCGAAGTTGCTTCTGTAGCCGACCTGGTTGTAGAGGTCTATCTTGTCGAAGCTGTTGAAAAGCTCTATATGTGCGCCATATTTCGGGCTCATGGTCAGCCCGGATGCATTCTCTCCCATGTAAGCGTCCATCTTCAGCCTGTTTCTGTCGTCAATCTCATATGAATACCTCAGTTCGTACTGGTGGTACCATCCTTTAGGTATGTTGAAGAGTGTACCGTCCGGTTTGGTAAGGACCTTGTTTTTTACGGTGATCAGGGACATTCTGGCATCTATGGTATGACGCCCCTCCTTGTAGCGGACTCCGAAAGATGTGAGTGCAGGCTCAGGGAACTTGAGTTCGGGGTTCACCTTGTATGGGGTGTTGTCGGGTCCGTAGAGATAGAGAAAAGGTACCGCATAGTAGGTTTTCGTAAAGAAAGTCTTGATCTGGAAGGGCCCTATGTTTTTTATGAGGCCGACCCGTATGATATGCTCTTTTTTGGACTCTATCTCTTTTTCATACCTGTAGTAGTCCCCTTTGAATGAGGCTATGAAGGTAGTCGTGGGATTGAAGTTGTAACTCTCTTCCAAATAAAGAGAGTAGAGATGAAGGGTGTTGGTAAAAGAGGTGGTTGCGGCGTCAAAATCTCCTTCCACATCCAGCCCCTTGTTTTTATAGAAGCCTCCGACAAGGAGTTTCCCTTTAGTATGGGTGAAGCTCTTTTCTGCGATAAAAGAGATAATTTTATCGTGCAGCCAGAGATCGTAGTTTGTCACATACCCTGCGGCTCCAGCCGGTATGCCGCTGTCGTCCGATTCGTTTTCGTGGTGGTCCAGGTGGTCATATCCCGCACGTATATTGAGCCCGTTTTCAAACACCTTTTCCAACTGCAAATAGCGGTGATGGCTCTCTATCTCCCCGTAATTTGGAGTATATGTCCTGCCGAGACCCAGAAAACTATCTTTGGCTTTTCTGTATGAGCCCCCTTCCAGACACCACCCGTTTTTGGATATGTTGGCATAGAAACTCTGCTCATGGCTGTCCGAGTCGATGCTGTGGCCGCTATTTTCGTAACTCTTACGTTCTATATCGCCGGCATTTGCATATACCAAATAGGAGAGACCGTTTTTAAGGGTACGTGCATGGTATATATCCGCCTCCTTGCTGCCCCTCTGGTCGGCTAGAAGCCTTATTTTGCCTCCCTCTTCCCTCTCCGGCTTTTTTGTATAGAGTTTTATGATGACACTTCCAGGTTCGTTGCCGAACTCGACGGATGACGCACTTTTATACACTTCGATATGGTCAATATATTCGACCGGCATTTCGCTCCAGAGCATGAGTGCGCTTCCGAAAGATGAAGATGTCATGTCGTGGTCGTTTACATAAAGACGTATTGCGAAAGGGGGCATTACCGGGAAAGTTGGTTTCGTGAACTGGTTTATGTTGTTGGATGTTCTGGTTATGTTGGGTATCGTAAAGAGCTTCAAGACATCCATCAGGGTGCGGGCCTGCATCTTTTCGAGTTCGTCCCGCGTATATATGTCGAGAAAACCGGCAGACTCGCTCTTGGTTATTTTCGAGAGCTCCGACTCGTTTTTGAAAGCCCGAAGCAGATCATCCATACTATCGGACGAAAATGCTATAGTTGTACCGCAAAGAAGAGTTGCAAGAGATATCAATCTTTTTATCATAATCTCTTTTCCATAATAAGATGTATTGAGAATATCGGCACGAAAAAATTTTTATAAAGGGCGAAACTTTATAATATGGATAAGCTGGGTATATGGAATCAAGTGTATATAATATATGGCCGGGAGCCAGCGGCTCCCTATACCATAATCCCTTTTATTATATAGAAGATGATTGCCGAAAGCAGTGCTGCCGCGGGTACGGTAATGATCCAGGCGGCTATGATCTTTTTTAGCGCGTTGCGCTGGACATATTTTGTCTTATAGACCGACTTGAGGGCCTTGCTCTCTTTCTTGACAAGCTTTTCATGCTCCGAAATCAGCTCGAAGAGGTGCACTATCCGTTCGTAGTCCTGCTGCGATTTGGTCTCTTTGGATTCAAGGCTGTGAAGTTCGCTTCTGTACGCTTCCAGTCGTCTTTCCAACTCCTTGAGCTTCTCTTTCTCCTCTTTTATGCGGTACTCCAGTCTCTGTGTTCTGTCGAGCCACTCTCTCAAAAATCCGACACCGAAGACTCCTCCCAGGGCGATATGGGTTGAGCTTACCGGCAGTCCGAGCTGAGATGCGATGATTACGGTAATTGCTGCCGCAAGCGCGATACAGAAGGCCCTTATCTGGTCTAGCTCCGTTATCTCGCTACCAACCGTCTTTATGAGTTTCGGGCCGTAGAGAGCGAGGCCCAGGGAGATACCGACCGCCCCTATAACCATCACCCACATAGGAATTGCCGTCTTGGTCGATACGACATCGTGTGCCAACGCATCGTAGATGCCGGCCAGCGGTCCTACTGCGTTCGCGACATCGTTCGCACCGTGTGCGAAGCTCAGAAGCGCAGCCGCGAAGATGAGCGGGATGGTGAAGAGGCTGCTTATGCTTTTACGTTCGTTGTCGAGGGTGTGTGAATAGTTTGAGATCAGTTTCTTTACGGCGAAAAAGATGGCTACCGCCGCGATCAGGCCAATTCCGGCCGCGGTCGGGAAGCCGAGTTTGACCACTTTTTTCATACCCTTCAAAATCAGGTATGTAACGAATGCCCAACCCATCACCGAGACATAGAGAGGCACCAGTTTCATAGCCGCCTCTTTTGTATTCTCCTTGAAAAGGATACTCTTTTTTATGGCGTATAGGAAACCGGCGGCGATGACTCCGCCAAGTATGGGAGATACAACCCAGCTAGCGGCTATCTTGCCCATCGTACCCCATGCGACGATACCGAAGCTTCCCGCCGCCGCGATACCCCCTCCCATGACGCCTCCGACGATGGAGTGGGTCGTGGATACCGGGGCTCTGAGCCATGTTGCCAGGTTGAGCCACAGAGCCGCCGCCAGAAGCGCCGCGGTCATAGCCCAGACGAAGTACTGCGGGTCGGCGAACGCCGCCGGGTCTATGATGCCTTTCTTTATCGTCCCGGTGACGTCTCCGCCCGCTATCAGCGCACCCGCCGACTCGAATATGGCTGCGATAACGATGGCACCCATCATCGTAAGGGCTTTCGAGCCCACGGCCGGGCCGACATTGTTGGCGACATCGTTGGCGCCTATGTTCATCGCCATGTAGGCACCGAAGAGCGCCGCTACGGCCAGAAACGGATTACCCGGGATTTTATTGTATGTGGCTATGAGGACTATTGCCATGAATATAAGCGAAATACCGAGGTACAGAAAGTCGGAACGGCTCTTTTTAACCGCCTTTTTCTGCATCTTCTCGAATGTTTTGATCTCCATTCTCCATACCTTGTGCAAAGTAGTATATACTGATGTTACGCAAAATTTGCCACCCCGGGATTTGAGCGGAAAAGTATCGCTGAAAAACCGCACCTGTCCATTTGGACACCGAAGGCGTCAGCGGTTTTTCGTCCCGGAGGGAAACTCTTGCCCGACGTGCAGATTTTACATAACATCAGTTACGAAATGGTAACAAAGGATTGATTAAACCAGCCAAAGAGCAGAGACACAAATCCGCATGAAATCCAAATTTATAGATGCCTGCGGCTTCTTGCGCTAATCTATCGGACAAAAGGTACGCTACGCCGTGACCTGAAAAATATCAGACTCCTATCGCCAAAGCGTAGAGAACCATCCCATCCGTTTCTAGAAAAGTGTTGACATCGTCGTCGTAGTAGGCCCCTATGCCGCTGCATCCGAGTCCCAGGTACTCCGACGCAAGGTAGGCCCTGTGGCCGATTGTTCCGGCTTTCTGGTAGAGAGCCCTGTAGTTGCAGCCGTTTGAGAGCAGGAAGAGTGTCACCGCGCTGTAGCTTCCGAGTCTCTGCTCCAGGCAGAGGTATCCGGCTCTTTCGCTGAAGTCTCCCTCCTTTACGATTTTCCCGTCGTGCCAGACCCCCTTTTGCATATCTTCCACACGGTTTATGACGGCGAAGATCTCTACAGGTTCGTCGCAGTCGCCGGGTATAGGCTGGTTTATATACCTCATTATCATCTCGAACTGCTCTTTCAGGATTGGCCTTTTCGAAAACTCCCTTATCGAGCGTCTATTTAAAATCGCCTCCTGCAGCCTCTCTTTGTGAAGATCTATTTTTGGAAATCTCGCCTCCTTCCTGCACGGCTTCAGAGCCGTACACTCAAGATATGTGCGCTCTATGATAGGTTCCGGTTCGAACTCTCCCGCCGCATCCGCGTTGACGGGTCCCGATTCGGGTATAGCGACACTTCTCTTTTCGGGAACGGTGCAGATTGCGGCCGATAGAAAGAACTCTTCCCTGCCGAAGCCGAAAAAGGTGTTCAACTCCTTCAGCTTTATGTCGTAGAGTATGCGGTAGGCATGGCCGTATATATGGCTAGCCGCCTCCAGGGCGCCGAGAATATGGCCTCCGTCTAGCAGGCAGTAGCGAAACGCTCTCTTTTTATACTTCCAGGAGGAGCGGTAGTAGATGGAGCTTACCAGAAAGAGCAGGCCCCTCATCTTGGAAGGAAGGTTGAGCAGAGGCTCCAGCCCTTCGTCCTCTTTCAGGGGAAGCAGCAGTACCGCGGAGGAGGAGCCTACCTCGAAGTGGTAGATGCCGTCTTCAAACCCCTCTACCCCGACAGCCTGAAAGTAGAGCTCGTTGGGGTAGAGCGCACCTGCGCTGGGGTTGGTGCGAAGATAGTACTCGACACCCGGATAGCTCTTTTTGGCGGTAATCCCCGCAATGTTGTAGACGAGCCTGTGGGAGGCGACATCTTTCAGAAGCGGAGTACGCGGCAGGGAGTCGGGGTAGAACTTCATGGAAGAGGGCTGCTTCTCCCAATCCAGCCGGTTCGGACTGCGCCTAACCGAAAGCCACGAGTGCTTCGTAGCTTCATGATACTCTCTGCCGCAGCAATATTCATTTATCTCACCCATTCACACTCCGGATATATTCGATTCTTTTCGAGATTGTAGCGCAAAAGATTTTTGTAGAGGTTTGAGTGGTGCATTAGATGCTTGTGGAAAGAAGGAGATAACTACAGGGTTTGCTTTTGGCATGTCGGTAAGGAGACGGCAGGCGGCTGTAACGAAACAGCCGCCAATTTTTTTACGTCTATATCTTTATACGCTCAGTGCCACTGCAGGTCGAACCGGTCGAGGTTCATCACTTTGTTCCATGCGGCGGCGAAGTCGTTTACGAATCTCTCGGCGTTCTCCTCCTGGGCGTAAAACTCCGACTGGGCCCTTAGCTGTGAGTTCGATCCGAAAACCAGGTCTACCCTTGTGCCTCTCCATTTCGGTTTTCCGCTTTTTCTGTCGTAGGCTTCGAAGAGGAGTGCATCTTCCGAAACCGGTTTCCACTCGACACCCATATCCAGCAGGTTGACGAAAAAGTCGTTTGTAAGCGCTCCGGGTCTCTCCGTAAATACTCCGTACGGAGTATCGCCGTAGTTGGCACCTATCGCCCGCATACCTCCGACGAGCACCGTCATCTCGGGTACGGTGAGCGTAAGAAGCTGCGCTCTGTCTATGAGAGCCTTCTCCGCGGAGAAGCCGCATCCCTCTTTGAGGTAGTTTCTGAAACCGTCCGCTATCGGCTCTAGATAGCTGAACGACTCGATGTCGGTCTGCTCCCGGGTCGCGTCGGTGCGTCCCGGGGTGAAAGGGATATTCAGGGTGAACCCGGCGAGACGGGCAGCCTCTTCGACACCTGTGTTTCCGGCGAGGACGATCAGGTCGGCGAGAGAGATGCGTTTGCCGCCGCTCTGGGTGGAGTTGAATTCGTTTCTTATCTTTTCGAGAGTTTCGAGTACCTTCTCCAGCCTGTCGGGCCTGTTGACATCCCATCTGTTTTGCGGTGCTAGGCGGATACGCGCTCCGTTGGCACCGCCTCTCTTGTCGGAGTTACGGTAAGTGGAGGCTGCCGACCAGGCGGTATATACAAGATCCGCTATCGCTGTTCCGGATTCGAGTATCTCTCTTTTCAGAGTCGACAGATCCTGCTCATCTACGATTTCGTGGTCGACCGGAGGGAGAGGATCTTGCCACAAAAGCTCCTCCTGTGGAGTTTCCGGCCCGAGATAGCGGCTTTTGGGCCCCATATCTCTGTGGGTCAGCTTGAACCACGCATGCGCGAAGGCGTCGGCGAATCTCTTCGGGTCGTCGCGGAAGCTCTTGGCGATCGGGCCGTATTTTGGATCCATTCTCAGCGCAAGGTCGGTTGTAAGCATGATGGGTTTGTGGAGTTTTTCGGGATCGTGCGCATCGGGTACCATATCGGCAGGTTCCGGGTTTACGGCCACCCACTGCCATGCTCCAGCAGGGCTCTTTTCGAGGTTCCAGTCATACTTGAAGAGAAGTTCCAGAAAGCTGTTGTCCCACTTTGTGGGTGTCGGAGTCCAGGCCCCCTCAAGTCCGCTTGTGATCGTATCCGGCCCCTTGCCGCTGCCGTAGCTGTTTTTCCATCCGAACCCCTGCTCCTCCAGAGGTGCGGCTTCCGGCTCAGGACCCACATATTTTTCCGGGTTCGCCGCGCCGTGACACTTTCCGAATGTATGTCCTCCGGCGATCAGTGCGACAGTCTCTTCGTCGTTCATTCCCATCCGTTTGAAACTCTCGCGGATATCCTCTCCTGCAGCGAGTATGTTCGGCTCACCGTTCGGACCCTCGGGGTTGACATAGATGAGCCCCATCTGTACGGCTGCCAAAGGTTTTTGCATCTCTCTCCCTTCGGCATGGCGTTCATCACCCAGCCATTTCAGCTCCGGTCCCCAGTTCACATCCTCTTCGGGTTCCCATATATCGATGCGGCCTCCGCCGAAACCGAAGGTTTTAAAACCCATATCCTCCATGGCTACATTCGCGGCAAGAATCATCAGGTCGGCCCATGAGATCTTGTTGCCGTACCTCTTTTTGACGGGCCAGAGCAGGCGTCGGGCTTTGTCGAGGTTGACATTGTCCGGCCAGCTGTTTACGGGTGCGAAGCGCTGGTTGCCCGTGCTGCCGCCGCCGCGTCCGTCGTAGACCCGGTAGGTTCCGGCGCTGTGCCACGCCATTCTGATAAAGAGAGGTCCGTAGTGACCGTAGTCGGCCGGCCACCACTCCTGCGACTCTCTCAATGTACGCCTAAGATCCTCCTTGAGCGCCTCGTAGTCGAGCTTTTTGAAGTTTTCTGCATACTCGCCGTCGCCGATAGGCTTCAGGGCATCTGGATTTTGGTGGAGTATTTTCAGGTTGAGCTGTTCGGGCCACCAGTCACGTATCAAGTTTCCGCCCAGTGTGGTATGTCTGTAGGAAGACTCCG
This sequence comes from Hydrogenimonas sp., assembly GCA_003945285.1. Classification (NCBI taxonomy): domain Bacteria; kingdom Pseudomonadati; phylum Campylobacterota; class Epsilonproteobacteria; order Campylobacterales; family Hydrogenimonadaceae; genus Hydrogenimonas; species Hydrogenimonas sp. The sequence goes on along the minus strand of AP019005.1, from coordinate 1,486,281 downwards.
TCACGGGGCATCCGTTTTTTTCATTCATAACTTTTCCTTTGTTCATCGTATCTGTTTAGACCTTTTAAAGAAGGTCTGTAGCAGTATCGGCCTTTACGATCTTTTCATTATACTGTGTTTGAATAAAATTTTATAATAATTGCACCTAAAGACGCTTTTCGAGACACAAAGAGCCACTCAAGGAAGGTGATTATGGATGAAAGAGGCTTTTCTGTACTCCAGGTAGCGCTAATCTGTTGCGGATTCTGCTAAAATGGAGAGAAAAAAAGGAGAAGAGTTATGCAAAAAGAGCTCAAAAAGACGAAAAAAGCCATAGAGGAGCTTATGGAGGTTCTGGGTGAGAGCGAGGAGCGGCTCGGAGATATAGACGATCTCATACATAAGCTTCACGAGAAGGTTTCGAAGATAGAGGAGGAGGTTACAGAGGTCGTTTCCGCTATGAGAAAGGTCGAGAAGAAGATTCACAAGAAGGTGAACAAGATCGCCCGTGTGAAAAAGAAGCTTCTGAGTGCCACCACAGATAGAAAACTGAAGAGCCTCGACAGGGACTACAGGAGGCTTGTAAAAGAGCTGGGACGGCTCGACAGGGAGTATGACGCACTCAAAGAGCGTTATGAAAAGCTGGTCGCCAAAGAGGAGAAGCTGCTGGAGAAGCAGATGCTCCTTGAAGAGGAGGAGGCCGCCATATCAGAACTTCGCAGCGATGCCGTAGAGAAGCTCTTGGGCAGAATGGGAAAACTCGGTACGAAGATGGCGCAATACGCCTGACAGGGAATATGCCTGGGACGGCAGCTCCCCGCCGCACAGCGGGCTTTGCCCGCTACTTGCATAGATAACTGATGTTACGCAAATAGTGTAATATCATCTCGAAATCTGTGATTTCGTAGCTTCAGGGGGGTGCAGGGGGCGGTCAGTCCCCGCCAAAGCTTGGGCTTTGCTCAAGCTTTGCGTAACATTAGTGGATAGATATCAGGCATCAACCGAACTTCCCGGTGATGTACTGCTCCGTCATCTCCTCTTTGGGGGTGATGAAGAGCTCCTCCGTAACCCCCAGTTCTATCAGGTCTCCGAGGTACATGAAAGCGGTGTAGTCGCTTACGCGTGCCGCCTGCTGCATGTTGTGTGTTACGATGATGACGGTTACCTTCTCTTTTAGCTTTATTATAAGCTCCTCTATCGCCTGCGTACTTATGGGGTCGAGAGCCGATGTAGGTTCATCGAAGAGTAGAACTTCCGGCTCAACGGCTACGGCGCGGGCTATGCAGAGTCTCTGCTGCTGGCCTCCGGAGAGGGCTGTTCCGCTCTCTTTGAGCCTGTCGCCCACCTCCTTCCAGAGTGCCGCGTCTTTGAGAGCCTGTTCTACACGTCCGTCGAGTTCACTTCTGCTCTTTATTCCCTGCAGGCGCAGGCCGTAGGCTACATTGTCGTAGATGCTCATCGGAAAGGGTGTCGGTTTTTGAAAAATCATCCCGATTTTGGTGCGAAGCCTGATGAGATCTTCGTTTTTTGCCAGTATGTTTCTGTTTTCAAAGATTATCTCCCCCTTGTAGCGGTTGCCGGGGTAGAGGTCGTGCATTCTGTTGAAACATCTCAGAAGCGTGGTTTTGCCGCAGCCGCTGGGGCCTATGAGAGCGGTAACAGCCCCTTTCCCTATGGGGAGGTTGATCTTTTTCAGGTTCGGCGTATCGACGCCTGAATAGTAGAAACTGAAGTTTTTTACCTCAATAATATGTTCATGGGTGACTTCACATATAGTAGCCATCGGCTAAAATCCTTTCATTGATAACTGACCTTACGTAAAATCTGCACGCCGAACGGGATTTGCCCTGCGGGACGCTGCAAAATATCTAAAAACCGCTGACGCCTCCGGCGCCCTGACGGGCAAGCGCGGTTTTTTGAACGATATTTTTCCGCTCAAATCCCGGGGCTGACAAATTTTACGTAAGGTCAGTTAGTGATTGCGGTCCGTTTCGCGGCCGCTTCTATCTCTTTTTCCGTATCACTATGCGTCCGACTATGTTGACGCCCAGTACGAAGAGCGCCAGAATCAGAGCCGCCGCCCACCCCTGGTCGATCCAGTCCTGATAGGGGCTTGTGGCGTAGTTGAACATCGTAACGGTAAGCGACGCTATCGGCTTGTCCAGATCCGTCGAAAAGAAGTTGTTGCTGAACGATGTAAACAGTAGCGGTGCCGTCTCTCCGGCAATACGGGCCACAGAGAGCAGTATTCCGGTGAACATACCGACCTTTGCACCGCGGTAGACCACCTGGATGATTATCTTGTATTTCGGGGCACCCAGGGCTGCAGCGGCTTCTCGGAGGCTGCCTGGTACGAGCTGGAGCATGTCGTCGGTGGTCCTTAGAACTATCGGGACCATCATGACCGCAAGAGCCGCGATGCCGGCCCATCCGCTGAAGTGCCCCATAGGTTCTACCAGTATGGCATAGATGAAGGCGCCTATGACTATGCTCGGCGTGCTCATCATGATGTCGGAAATATCTCGAACCAGCCGCGCCAGCCTGCTCTTTTTCCCGCCGTATTCGCTCAGGTAGGTCCCCGCCAGTACACCTATGGGAACACCTATCACAGAAGCGCCGGCAACCAGCATCAACTGCCCTACAATGGCGTTTCTAAGGCCGCTCGGCTCTCTTCCGGGGGGCGCCATGTCGTATCTGAATATGCTCAGATCGAGAGCGCTGAAGCCTTTGTAGAAGAGGACCCCGATGATCCAGAATAGAAAAATGAGCCCGGTCAGGGCCGCTGCAGTTGAAAGCACCATAACCGCTTTGTTGACAAATATACGCCTCTTCTGTAGTGTCATATGCGCTGCTCCTGAAGGTTTCTCAGAAACCAGAATTTCGCCACCGCGATTACCGTGAAGCTGATTACAAGCAGTATCAGCGCCAGATAGAATAGGCTCGAGTAGTAGAGATCGGTATCGGCCTCCGTGAATTCGTTGGCGAGTGTTACCGGAATCGATGTAGCGGGCTGGAATATCGAGCTTGGGACCTTGTGGGAGTTGCCCATGACGAAGGTTACCGCCATAGTCTCCCCGACCGCACGGCCGAGTGCGAGAATGATGGAACCGATTATGCCGCTTTTGACATACGGGATGACGACATCTTTAAGAACCTCCCAGCGTGTGGCTCCCATGCCGTAGGCCGACTCTTTCAGAATCTCCGGTGTAGTCTTCATGGCATCCCTGGTTATGGCCGCCATGAAAGGGAGAATCATGATAGAGAGGACTATGCCGGCTGTCATAAGGCCCAGGCCGTTGCCGCCCCATATGTCCCTTAGGACGGGAGCCAGATAAAAGAGCCCCCACATACCGTAGATAATGGATGGGATGGCGGCAAGCAGCTCTATGGCCATCCCCACCGGTGTCGAAATCCAGGGAGGGGTGAGTTCACTGAGAAATATCGCTATACCGATGGCTATCGGCGTGGCTATCAGCATGGCGATGATCGTCGAGACTATAGAGCCGTATATTGCCGGGTACCCTCCGAAAATCTCCATGTTGGGTGCCCACTTGCTGTTTATGATGAAGTCGAGGCCGAAGGCCTCCATCGCCGGTTTGGCCTCGCTGAAGAGTACCGCAAAGAGTGCGGCGAGCACCAGTAGTACGGATATGGCGAAAAAGCGTGTAGTATTGTGAAAGATGGTGTCGATCACTCGATTCACATCGGCCCCCTGGTTTGACCCGGATCTTCCCAAACACCATTTCAAAATTACACGTAGAACAGACCGGCTCGTCTCTTTTGAGTTTTGAATTACTGTGGCAAAATCCGGGTTGAAATTATTTGCGCAATTATATGGCCGTTTGATTACGAAACTGTTACAAACATCAGTTATGAAATCGGTGGGAGTTGAAAAAGCGGCCGTAAAACGGCCGCGAGGGAGTAAGAGTGAAATTTGCAAGCTCTCTGAGCCATCTGGCAATGGCTCATTTGAACCGGCAAAGATAAGATCGGCACCCTGACTGAGTTGTTAAGACCCCATACTTGAAATAAAGATTTTTTATCGCTGATTTATGGTGTCTGTGCAGACGGGAGCCGCATAGGGTGGCCCCGGCTGCAGCGCTATACAGAGCTCTTGCGTCATTGCAGAGCAAGAACTTTCGGCAGATAAGATATATTCTACCAGTGTACCTCTGCGGTGAACATGAATTTATCCGCTTTGCTTTTGTTGACCTTGTCGTCGTACGATGTGACGTTTCCGATAAACTTGACGTTTTTGTTATAGTCGTACGCTACGCCTACGATATACTGGTTTTTATCTTTTCCGGCATACGATCCGGCTTCAGCATCGTTTTCCACCTCCCAGTAGTCATATCTTCCCAGAACGGACCACTTCTCTACCGGCCGGTACTCACCGTTTACGCTGTAACCGGTTCCGCGTCCTTTTCCACTGTTGTAGGTGCTGGAGCTGGAGTCTACATACATACCGGCTATAAGAAACTCAGGCCGGTTGTATACGGCATGCACTCCCCACCACTGCTTTTTTGAAGGGTTGCCCAGAGCGTCCAGTTTGTAGTAGTTGTCGTTGTTGTACTGCCCCATGAAGGATAGGTCAAAATATTCGTCGTCCATATGCACCTTTCTCTTTCCGGTGCCCAGGATGTTTGCTGTAACTCTCCACTCGTACGACATCTCAGTGCCCTCATGTCTGCCGTGGTAGCCTTCGCCGTTGAAAACGCCTATTTCGGAGCTGAAATAGGGGGTTTTCGTCTTGAAGTTGATGCCGATATCGGCTGAATTTGTCAGGTCGGCCGCATGTTTGTCCTCTATGAACGTTTTGGAGATAGATCGGTACCACCAACCGTGATGCTCCTCCCAGTCGATCCACGGGCGGTGGACCTGGCCGAACTCGACACCGGTTTTTGGCAGAACGTCACTGAGGAATATATAGGCGTACTTCAGGCGGACGGCCCAGTCGTTTTCGGCATTCTGGTAAGTGTCTAGAGTGAGTCTCATATAGTCCTTGGAGTTCCAGTAGGCTTTGACCTGAAAGTAGTTTCTACGTGTCTCGAAGGTGCTGCTGTCTTCGTTGGCGTCAGTTTTGTCGTCGGTATATGTGTAACCGAGGTAGTGTTTACCGCTGAACTTTAGCACCGGAACCTTGGATTTGACCTTGGTGCCGGAACTCTTTCCTGCATAAGCATCTTGTGAACTTACGAAGTTACCGATCTCGACCCGATCCGCACCCGGCTTGGTGTAGATGGCACCTGTGTTTTTATCCTGGTAGAGGGTGATCGCTCCGGCTGAAAGTGTAGAGACCGCAAGTGTTGCGGCAACCGCTGAAACAAGTATCTTTTTCATCTGTCTCTCCTTTTTTGAATAAACTGGTTTTTCTATGTGGACTAAGCGTCCTACATACCCCTCTAAAGCTTCGAAATCATAGATTTCGAGATGACGTTACGCTTTTTGCGTAACGTTTGTAATTCAGTCATATAAATTTATCGTATCCTGGCCGGATAGCGGCCTTTTTCTTACACTTGGGTACCAAGTTCCGCCGTAATATGTAGAATCGTAACAGTTCTTCAACTCCCGCCTCTTGTTGAACACTCTCTGACAGGTGTTGCGCAAAGCCCAAGATTCGGCGGGGAGTGACCGTCTACATTCCCATGAAGTTATGAAAATCACATACTCTGATAGGACGTTACGTTTTTACTCCGTCGGAACTTCGTCAATATATTCCGTGCTCTCTCCAGTACTCTCTTATCATCGACTTTGTTTCGGCCGGCAGGGGTATGTAGCCGAGTTTCTTCGCAGCTTCGTCACCTTTTTCGAAGGCGAAGTCGAAGAATTTGACCACCTCCCTGTTCTTCTCACTATTCTCTCTGGGCAGGAGTATGAATGTTGCCGCTACGATCGGATAGCTGTTGTCACCGGGCTGAAGGGCAAGAATCCGGTAGAAGTGGTTTTTGCCGGACCACTTCGCATATTTTGCCGCCGCTTTGAAATTCTCCTCTTTCGCTTCGACCCATTTCCCGCTTTTTGTCTGAAGAACCGCGGCGCCGAAACCGTTTTTGAGTTTGTAGGCGTATTCGACATAACCTATGCTGTATGGATTCTGCTTTATAAGGCTTGAGACTCCCTCGTTGCCCTTTCCGCCGAGTCCGGTCGGCCAGTCGAGAGCTTTACCGATGCCTACGGTGTCGGCCCATTCGTCACTTACATGAGCCAGAAAGTAACTAAAGTTGAATGTCGTACCTGAGCCGTCGGCTCTGCGGCAGACGACAATCTTTTTATGCGGAAGCTTCAGGCCCGGATTGTCTTCTGCTATGCGCTTGTCGTCCCAGTACTCTATTTTGCCGAGGAAGATGGCCGCGAGATCACGGTTTTCCAGCCTGAGTTCGCCGTCTTTTATCCCGGGAATGTTGTAGGCCGCTATGATGGAGCCTATGACCGCCGGAAACTGGTAGAGCCCCTTTTTGTCGAGTTTGCGTTTTTTAAGAGGTTTGTCGCTCGCGCCGAAGTCTACCGTGCGGGCGGAGACCTGCTTGATTCCCCCGCCCGATCCGATGGACTGGTAGTTTACCCTGTTGCCGGTATCCTTCTGGTAGATGTAAGCCCAGTCGAAATAGACCGGCGCCGGAAACGATGCACCTGCACCGCTGATGTCTGCAGCCGTTGCCGCTATCACACCTGCGGCCAGAGCCGCGACCGTCTTCTTAAGCATATGTTGCTCCTTGTTTTGATGATTCGTTTTCAACGCTGCTATTGTAGGAGTCCAAAGATACGAAACGGTTACAAAAGTGTATGTGATGGTATAATCCCTGTTACCGAACCGTTACCGTTTTTGCATAGACTTCCGGTTATATTTTATGTATATAAAGGGTTGTAATGCTTTCAAGTTATCAGGAGAAGCTTTTAGAGGTCAACAGTGCTATGAGGGAGCTCGCCGGCATGATCGAGAAGGCCCAGAAAACCGCTTTCGATGGGTTCAAAAACTCCGATACCAGGAAACTGGACGAAGCGAAAGAGGCGTTGAAAGGGTGCGGTTCCAAAGCTAACGAGATAGACAACGAAGTGATAAAGACGCTTGCGCTCTACGGGCCGGAGGCTACGGAGCTTCGGGAGATGGTTGGCTACCTGAAGATGACCAACGAACTGGTCAACACCTGTTCGACTCTTAGGTCATATATAAAGAACAACAAATCGCTCATAGCCGGAGAGTTCGACCTCGGGAAGATAAAGGCTTCGCTGCAGGCGCTTCACCAGAGCGCGCTTAATGCGGTAACTTCTATGGTAAAGATGATAGATATATCCCAAAGCGAAGAGGAGCTGCGCTCTCTCTACCGCTCCATAAAAGTGGAAGAGTCCAAAGGAGACGACCTCTACTCGATAGTGCAGAAGGATCTGTCCGATACTCTCTACCATACCGATATAGATCCGCTCGACTTCATGACCGTGCTCAAACTCGCCAGAAAACTGGAGCGCATAAGCGACCACGCTACCGATGTGGCAAGGCTTCTCATATATATAAAGAGCGGCGGAGAACTGGGGAGCGGCTGAGATGGCGTTTATCGTGGTCATCGAAGATGAGAGAGATCTTCTGGAGCTTTTGGAGTACCACCTGAACAAAGAGGGGCATGAGACATTCGCCTCTCTCAGCGTTCAACCGGTACGGAAACTGCTGGAGGAGGAGATGCCGGACCTGATGATTGTCGACAGAAACCTTCCCGGCGTGGAGGGGAGCGAGTTTGTGCAGGGACTTCGCGAAGAGGGTATCGACGTCCCTGTTATCTTTCTTACCGCCAAAGTGGCCGACTCGGAGATAGAGGAGGGTTTTTTGCGCGGCGGAGACGACTATGTGACCAAACCCTTCAACTTCAGAGAGCTTCTTCACAGGGTACGGGCAATTTTGCGCAGGAGCAAACCGGAGGAGAGCGAAGTGGTCCGTTACCGTGACATCACGATCAAACCCAAAAGCCATGAAGTCTTTGTCGGTGAGAGAGCGGTGGAGCTTACGAAGCTGGAGTTCGACCTGCTGCTGGAACTGGTGAAAAACAGAAATATCGTTCTTAGCCGCGATCTCCTTCTCGAGAGGGTGTGGGGAGATGTGGGCGACTTCCAGGTCCGCACGGTCAACGTGGCCGTAAACAGGCTTAAAGAGAAGATTGACCCGGACAAGAGTAAAAACTATATCAAGTCTGTCCGCGGTGTGGGGTACCAGATGTGCTGAAATCCAACCTGAAACTCTCACAGATATTCTATCTGAACTTCATACTCCTTCTTACAGGTACGCTGGCATTCGCTTCGCTCATCATCTACTACTCCATAAAAGAGATAGAGATAAAACAGTATACGAACCAGCTCAAGAGTGAAATAGCCTATGTCAGATCCAGGCTGGAGGAGGGGAAATCTCTCGGTCTCGCCGCCAAAGAGATGAGCGAGATCATGGGACGCCCGCTGCGTGTTACGCTGATAGCGATGGACGGCAGACCGCTTTTCGACAATGAAGCCGATGTCACCCGTATGGAGAACCATGCGAACAGGCCGGAGGTGATGGAGGCGCGCAGAAGCGGCTTCGCAACCGCGGTGCGCTACTCCGAAACCGTGGGAAACGACCGCATTTATGCTGCCAAAAAGATAGAGTTGAACGGCGAAGATGCCGTTTTGCGCCTGTCGGTCTCGCTTGACAGTGTGATGATGGATTTCACCCAGTTGTGGTTGCGCATAGCACTGGTATTTCTGGTTGCGGTAGTTTTGGGTTTCATCATAAGCCGTCTGATCCAAAGAGCGATAGATGCCGAACTGGGAAAGGTTACCGAATATCTCAGGGTAATAGCCGCGAAAAACTACAAGGCCGATATATCCGCCGCATTTTCGGCCGAATTCTCCGCCATTGCCAAACTTTTGAAAAAGCTTGCCAAACGGCTCGAGAAGAATGAAAAGAAGAAGCGCAAATATACGGCGAAACTGCGGCTTGCAAGCAGACAGCGGAGTGAGATCATATCGGCGATAAGCCATGAGTTCAAAAATCCTGTCGCCGCCGTGATGGGATATACGGAGACTCTTCTTGACGATGAAAACCTTCCGCTTTCGATAAGAAAAAAATTTCTGACCCGCATAGAGGAGAATACCAGGCGAATAAGCGAGATGATCGACAGGCTCAGTTTCGCCACCCGCCTCGAAAACAGCGAGATAACCCCTAATATGAGTGATTTCGAGCTAAACGGCGTGGTTCAGGCTGCGGCACATGCGCTTATGCAGAAGTATCATGACAGAGATGTCCTCGTTAAAGCAGACGAGAGTGTGCTCATACATGCCGACAAAACGATGATGGAGATGGTCATCGTCAATCTCATAGACAACGCCCTCAAGTACTCCGACAGTGATGTCGAGGTCCGCATCGATTCGGAGCGTCTTAGTGTAATTGACCGCGGTGAGGGTATAGAGGAGAGTGAGATCGATGCCGTTACCAAAAAGTTTTACCGTGTTCAGAAACATAGCTGGGACAACTCGATGGGCCTTGGACTAGCTATAGTGAAATATATTCTAAAGCTGCATAATATAGAGATTGAGATAAGCTCCGAGCGCGGGAAGGGGACTACGGTCAGCTTCAGACTCCCCGCCGTATGCGGCATCATCAATAAAAGTGAAGTGCGATCCAAGCAGGCTTGATTGAAATAGCCAAAAATTATAAAACATACTGCCAAAAAGCCTTCATAAAGCTGCCGCACGGCCGATAAAGCTTCAATTAAAAAAACTATTGTTAGACTGGATTATCCCCTGTTTCAAGGCGGTTTGGAGAGGTTTCGTTTTTTTTGAAACGCTCTCATGGATAAAAACGGCTGATAGGTGGGCTTTTTCGCATAAATTGTGAAACTGCTGTAACCTGAAACGGGAAACGGACGATCTATTATGCGATATTCGTATTGAACTCTGATGTTACGCAAACGGCACAACTTCAGCCCGAAAGCCGATTTCGCGGTTGAATGGCTGTCGGGCTTTGCCGAACCAAGGGTTTGGCCCGTTGTTTGCTTAACATCAGTCAAATTTTAGAGGAGGGGTTTATGAAGCTCGGCTTTTTGGTAGATCTTGGGCTCTGTATGGGTTGTAAAGGGTGCGAGGTCTCATGCAAAGTGGAAAACAGCGTTCCGATCGGAATGTGGAGACTTCGTGTCAAATATGTCGATGTGGGGACCTTCCCCGAGGCGAAGAGAACCTTCACGCCGCTGAGGTGTAACCATTGTGAAAATGCGCCCTGTGAGCGTATATGCCCGGTGAGTGCTCTGCACTATCTGGACAACGGTATAGTGAATGTGGACAAGGAGCGCTGTATCGGCTGTGCAGGCTGTGTCATGGCGTGTCCCTACGGAGCTATCTATATAGACCCCGAGACCAATTCGGCGGACAAGTGTACATACTGTGCGCACCGTGTAGCCGGCGGAATGATGCCCGCATGTGTGGTCGCCTGTCCGGTAGAGGCGAACATATTCGGCGACCTGGACGATCCTGCCAGCAGCATAAGCCGCTACATCATGGAGCATCAGGGCAACGTAAAAGTCAGAAAGCCGGAGAAAAACACCGCTCCGAAGCACTTCTACGTAGGCGGAGGCGAGGTGAACCTCAATCCTCTGGCAAGCGAGCGTATAGAAGGATTCAGTCTCTTTGACAACATTACGCACCTTAAACATATAGGAGGTCACTAAGATGGTAGAACATGCGACAGCCGCGACCAATGCGGTGGTGACCCTCGACGTTGCGCTTCCGGGCATCGTATGGGGCTGGATGATCACTCTCAACATGTGGGCCAAGAGTATAGCCACGGGCGTTATTCTGGTCGGAGTTTATCTGCTCAAGAAGTATGGGGACCGTGTAGGCGGAGTGAAGAGTCTCATGCCGGTGATCGCGTTCATATTTCTGAACATATTCCTTCTCTTCACGCTACTGGATCTGCACCACCCCTACAGGATGCTCAATATCTTCCTCCATCCGCACTTTACATCCGCGATTACGGTGGGTGCATGGCTGGCTACGATTCTGACCGGCATCATCTTCGTCATGGCTGCCGGCAGGGTGCTCGGCAAACTGGATGAGGAGCTGTACGACAAACTGCTCTGGGCTGCGTTCATTTTTGCGATTCCTGTGACGCTCTACACCGCAACCATCATGGGCGAAGCAGCTGCAAGAGAGCTGTGGCAGACTCCTACGGAGCTCATGCAGATGGTGCTTGCGGCGTTTATAGGCGGCTCGGCGGTCTATCTGGTTCTTGGGATAGGTGACAGAGAGGTTAAACGGGACCTTGCGATCGTCCTTGCGGTCAGCGCATCTCTATCGTTCATCATATATATGGGCGAGTACTACTTCGGCGCCATGAAAGCGGAAGAGGTTGCGGCCACCATCGCCTTCGTCAAGAGCGGCGGCGAATACCATACCATGTTCTGGATCGGCCAGTACCTGGGATATATCATTCCGGTCGTACTGGTGATACTCGGTCTGAAGAACAGATCCAATTCGCTTTTGGCGCTTGCGTCCGTTCTGGCCCTGGCCGGTCTGTGGATAGCAAAGCATGTGTGGCTAGTGATTCCGCAGCTTTTGAATCTCAGTTAAAGAGCAGGAGAGATATACGATGATAAATGAACAAAGAAGAACTTTTCTAAAGGGTGCGGCTTTTACCGTTGCCGGCGCCACTCTGGCTACGGGAGTTTTCGAAAGTGTCGTAGAGGCTTCTGCAGAGGCTGAAGCCGAGTTTACGAACACACCGGAGAGTCTGGACTTCTACCCCCCTCTCGAGAAGTGGGACAGCTTCCGTGAACTGGACGGGGACGACTGGAAGCGCGGAGGCATCGAACGCCAAGGTGTCAGAAGTGAAGACAATCCCGACGGTATACTGGTGCACGACTATACGATAGTGCCGTCCGTCTGTTCGAACTGTGAAGCTGGCTGCGGCCTCACCGCATGGGTCGACAAAAAGACGATGACCGTAAGAAAGTACATGGGTAACCCTCTACACAGCGGCAGCCGCGGCAGAAACTGCGCAAAAGGTTATGCCACGGAATCCCAGATGTACGATCCCGACAGGATTCCTTTCCCGATAAAAAGAGCTCCTGGTTCCAAACGCGGTGAAGGGAAGTGGATACGCACCACATGGGATGAAGCTCTTCAAACGATTGGAAAGAAGATCAACGAGACGCTGAAAAGAGGCGATGAAGTATCAAAAAAGATGATCATATACCATGTCGGCCGCCCCAACGAAAACGGATTTTCTGGACGGGTTCCGCACACAATGGGCATAGACGGCTTCGACTCCCATACGAACATCTGCTCCGCCGGTGCGCGTGAAGGCTCCATCCAGTGGGCGAATGATGACAGGAACTCTCCGGACTGGGCAAACGCGAAACTGATATTTCTCCAGTCGTCGCATGCAGCCGATGCCGGCCACTACTTCCAGCAGTCTGCCGGTCTTATAGCGGACGCGCGCAAGAAAGGTGCGAAAATGGTCGTACTCGATCCGCGTCTTTCAAACTCCGCGGGTATTGCGGATCTCTGGCTTCCGGTATGGCCCGGTACGGAGACGGCTCTATATCTCTATCTCGCCAACCGTATTTTGAACGAGAAGGATAAAAACGGCGACGATCTTATAGACCATAGGTTTGTCAAAGATTGGATAAACTGGGACCGCCTGATGGCAAACCGTACATACCTGAAGTTTATGGTTACAAAAGGGTATATCTCCAAAATGCCAGAAGACGAGAGTTACGAGAGCTTTATCGAGCTCATGAGAGAGCTCTATTCGCCCTATACCAAGGAGTTCGTCGTCAAAGAGTGCAAACTTGAGGGTATGGAGTACAAGCTGGACAAGCTTTTCGAAATGTTCATAGATGCCGGTCCCAGGATCGCAACATATCTCTGGAGGTCCGGCCCCATAGCCCACCGTGGCGGCTGGATGATTACCCGGTCCGCATTTTTGCCTCTCGCGCTCCGCGGTGCTTTGGCCGGCGACATCGGCGGTGTCGGCTGGCACCACTGGCACGAAATCTCTGTCGGCGGGAAGGGTGACAAGGCTACCGTAGCCGGCAGACGCCCCGACAAAGTGAATGTCTGGAACGAGTTGGCATGGCCGCCCGAGTACCCTCTGAGTACTTACGAGATGAGTATGATCCTTCCGCATCTGATGATGGATGACGAGTGGAGAAACAAGTGGAATGCGAGAGGTCTGAAGATTCCGGACAGGCTTGCCGTCTGGATTCCAAGAATGTACAACCCGGTATGGATCAACCCGGACGGATTCCGCTGGATAGAGTGTCTTAAAGACGAAAATCGCATGGAACTCACTTTCAACCTCTCTCCGACATGGTCTGAAACGAACTGGTACTGCGACTACGTCCTTCCGGTCGGGCTTGCCGGGGAGCGCCACGACCAGCAGTCCGCTCCTACCAAACCGGAGCAGTGGACCGCATTCAGGCAGCCGGTTCTTCGGGTTGCGATGGAGAAGATGGGGTGGAAGCCGAAAGTGCCCTACCGCGGCACTCTGGAGGCTCATATGAAAGCGGGCCTCGGAGAGGTGTGGGAGGAGAACGAGTTCTTCGCCGAGCTTCTCTGCCTGCACGCCGACCCGGACGGCTCACTGGGTGTTCGCAAACACTGGGAGAGCGCAAGACACCCCGGTCAGCCGGTTACCGTAAAAGAGTATTACGACGCAGCGTTCAGTCTGCTTCCGAAGCTCAAAAAGGCGGCCAAAGCGGCCTATCCTGACAGTGAGTACCCCTGTTACGAATTTATGCGTGACCGCGGTGCATGGACGGAGAATACGAATATCTACCGTCCGCAGGAGAAGAAGCTCAGATTCGACGGTGCATACTACTACGCCCACGGACACAGATACCCGGCATACGACGTCGAAAAGGACAGGTTCGGCGTGTTGTGGGTGGAGCACGGCGGACGCCGAAAATCTATCGGTGTGGAGATAGACGGAGTACTTTACGAAGGTTTCCATACCCCGGACAAGAAGCTCGATCTCTTCTGTGAGTGGCTTATCGACTGGAAGTGGCCCGAATACGCCCTTCCGATCTACCCAAGAAACGAGCGTGAGTATGACAAGATGATTCACATAGTTTCGCATGTCCACCACCGCTATATGAAAAAGGAGAACGAATTCGCTCTAAATACCGTATTCAGGCTTCCGTACAATATCCACACCAGGAGCGTAAACTCCAAGCACCTGATGGAGATAAGCCAGAACCACAACCCGGTCTGGATAAACACGAAAGATGCGGAGCGCCTCGGAATCAAGCGCGGAGACGCTATTAAAGTTAGAATAGTCGATACGGTGAGCAACCTGGAGAGCGGTTACTTCATTGCTATGGCCGTTCCGACCGAAGGGACCTTCCCCGGTGTTCTGGCATGCAGCCACCATGCAGGCCGCTGGAAACTCAAAAATGCCGTCGAGATTCCCGGCTTTAAGCACAAACTGGGTGTAATGGGGGTCGGAGCTCCTCTGTATGAGATGACGATGGACGGCAAAGTGGGAACGCTGAAGCCGAAAGAGGGTATAGAAGAGGGGATCAAGAGCCGCCCCGAATCGTGGCAGTTCAAAGAGTTCAACAAAGACCTCGACAATATCTGGTGGGACGGCCTGAGCGGTTCATGGCAGAATGCCGTGGCCCCGGTACACCCCGATCCGGTTGCAGGCAACCACGCCTGGCACCAGAAGGTCATCATAGAGAAAGCGGGCAAAGATGACAAGATCGGCGACATCTGGGTAAACTACGAAAACAACTTCAAGACCTACAAGGCATGGAGAGACGAACTTACCAGGCCGCTTGACTCTTCCGACACGGAGAGGAGGCCGTGGTGGATCAAGCGTCCGGTCGTTCCCCTGAGCAAGAAGGCTTACGAATTCAGGGTGAAAGATCTCTAAAAGAGAGTTTCGCGGGCGGGGTGTCAAGCCCCGCTGAATATCGGATATAATTGCGGAAGCAAGAGGTAAACGGTAGGGCAAATACGGTTCACCTCTTCCTTCCATTCTCCAAAGACAAAGGTACCGGATGAACGAACAGCTTACCAAACAGATTGCGCGCATCAATCTCTACGCTCTGATATCCAGGGCGATGATGAAGGAGGTAGACGAAGAGTTTCTCGAAACCATCGAAAACGACGAGGTGATACTCTCCTTTTTCCCCAACTTCATGCAGTGGGAAAAACCGAAAGAGCTGGATAGAAAGAGACTCAAAGAGCAGTTTCTGGATGTAGATTTCACCAATCTATTTGTTCTGCACATGATCCCCTACGAGAGTTTCTACAGACGCGACGACCAGATGCTCGAGACCGGAGGAGACAACCCCGTCGTTCAACTCTATAACCGATACGACTTCAGAGTCCAGCTCGACAAGGCGAGAGCGGTCGGGCCGGACCATATAGGGATAGAGCTGGAGTTTATGTATGTCCTGGCAAATTCCGAATACAGGGCGATGGAAAATGACGACTACGAAGCTGCAAGAGAGCTTGCGCGCATAGAGCGCGACTTTCTTAAAGACCATCTGCTGGAGTGGGCACCGATGTTCCTGCAGAATGTCAAAGCCGAGGCGGGAACTCCTTTCTATTACGACGCCGCATCTTTGGCGCTGGAGTTCATGCTCAACGACTACGAATATCTCAACGAAATCCTCGAAGAAGAGAGCTAGATGGCCGGTATGGTCGGACTATCTTTCGAGCCTGCCAAATGCGTCAGAAGCGTCACCAGGTTTTCGGAGTGTACTCTCTGTCTGGAGGCGTGTCCGGTAGATACCCTGACAATCGCCGAGAACAACCTTCCCTCGTTCGTGCCCTCCGTCTGTGTCGATTGCGGAGGGTGTATGGGGGTATGCCCGGGCGAGGCCTTCAGCCTTGACTCTTTCGACGCGACAGAACTCTTCTTCGACTTTGCGAAGTCGGAAGAGAGTCTCCTTTCGTGCAGGATAAACCTTCCATGTATAGCGGCGCTGAGCACTGAGCACCTTATATCGATGGCGATCGTCAAAGAAAAAAACATTGTGGTCGATACCGGCCACTGCAGCGGATGCCCCCATGCCGATCCTTTCTACGAGATTATACGAAAGAGCGTCGCCGAAGCCAACTACATTCTCGAGGCGTGCGGTATGGAGCGTCCCATCCTCCTTGAAGATATCGCGGCAGAGGCGGAAGAGTCACGGAAAGCGGACGCTCACGACAGACGCGCCTTTTTGAAAACCTTCTCGTTGAAAGGGGCCGCCGGAGCAAAAAGAGAGTTCGACTCGTTTGTTCAAAAGAGTGACGACGAACCGAAGATTCACCGGATCGATCTTGCGGCATTGGCAAAAATCCGCAAAAAAGAGGTCCCGGACAAACGGAAAATTCTCTTTACCGCTCTTAAGCGCCTACCCAAACCGCCGATCTATCATACAGTAGACGAAGGGGAGATATCTTTCGTCTCCCAGAAATTCATTGAGGCCGAAACCTGTACAAACTGCCAGATGTGTTACCGCATCTGCCCCACGGGTGCATTGAGCTCAGATTCGAAGATGAGCCGTATCTATTTCGATGCGATGCTCTGCATAAAGTGTCGTGCCTGTCACGATACCTGCGAGCCGGACGCCATCAAACTTCAGCCGGTTTTCGAGTTGAAAGAGTTTTTCGAACCTACGCAGCGTCTGCTGGCTTCTTTCAAGATTCTGCACTGTGATGAGTGCGGACTCCCCTTTACATCTCTGAAAGGAGAGAGGGTCTGCCGGCGCTGCATCGAAGAGGAGAGGGAGGCCTTCGACCTGTGGGGGCTCACTCAAGAGGGTGACACTACGGTAGTCTTCAGGAAGGCCGACAAAAAGGATGATACTGAATGATCGATGAAGGAATTCTCTCCAAAGAGAGCCGCCTTGTAGCGCTCTACGGCAGTGATGCCCAGAGCTCACCTTTCCTGAAAATTTTGAACGGTACGTTCAAGAGCCTGGGCCTTGCCGATTATGCCATCGGCCTGAATATATCACCGGAAGATTTTCCGTATATGGTCCGCGGAATGCCGCAGTCCAAAGTCACGATGGCGCTCTATGAGCCGGAGTACCAGGAGGTGGTGGTTCCGCTGCTGGACTATTCCGAAAACTGTATACGCCGGAGCGGAATATGCGACGGTGCCTATGCCGAGAACGGGAAACTGTACGGTAAATGCTTCTACCCCGCGGCCTTCGAACTTATGATGGCGTGTGAAGGTATAAATCTCCACGGAGCAAGGGTTCTGCTCATGGGTGCCGGTACGATCGCCGGCGCCGTTTTGCCGCTTCTTGGCGTAATGGGCGCCGAAAAGATCGTCGTAGCAGATACAGTCGTTGAGCGTGCGGCCGAACTTCTCGAGAAGAACAGTGTATCGCTGGCGGGTGTGGAGTGCGATATAATCTGGTTCAACAACGGTATGCAAGTGGATGTTTCCGAGTATGATATGATCGTCAACGCGGTCGATATACATGCACACAGTGACAAACGGATCATAGCCGCCGAGGGTAAAAACGGAGATCTTGTACTTATCGATTTCATACGCGGAAAGAGCCCGTTCGACACTATTGCGTCGGAGCTTGGCTGTAGAAAGCTCGGAAGTGACGAATGGATGCTGTCGACATCTTTGTGTGTGGCCCGAGAGTGGCTCGGTGCCGAAGTGGAGTGTGAAGATTACGCGATAGCGGCGGAAAAAATTATCGGGGGGTAGAATATGGAAGATTTGAGAAAAGAGTTTGAAAACTTCATGCAGGATCGCTGCGTGGAGAGTGAATGCCGTGAAGATGAGGACGGCTACGACTATCCTGACTATGTAGAAGCGATAAATTCGGAGCTGATGCCGCCGAACAGGAGCGGAGTCTATATAAGCAGGTGGGATCTGAAAATGGTGGGTGATGCGATAGATGCCTCCATTGCGATGGATGCGAGAAACAGAATGTTCAAAATGTTGATGCGCTCCATCCACGACAGGGAGACGATGCAGAAACTGCTCGGAGCTTTCACCTCTTTGATAGACGCTAAGATAGAGCCCTATCGCGAGATGATGGAGGCATACCCGTCCGCTTCGCCGATTTTTAGTGATAAAATAGAGAAAGCCGAACGGGTAAAAGCCTATCTCGACCAGGTTCTCGAGAGATACTTTCCGGAGGCTGGGGAATAGAATTTTCATTTGCATATCCGCTCTCTTTCGCCCTGTTGATACTGCTGCCCTGTCTATGGCGCTGCCGCCGGGCCGATATCTCTCTCTACTTTCCCCGTCCGGACCTTGTTTCGGGTTCACCGTTTTACAAAGATCCCGGAATCTGGAGGGATGCCCTGATCTACTTCATGCTGGTGAGCGCACTCGCCTCACCATACCTCTACAGACTCAGCGCGGCACATGAGCGCAGCGGCCGCGATCTCGTTCTGGTTCTGGATGCCAGCGGCTCTATGGCGGAGTCGGGCTTCGACAGAAACGAGCCGGACAAAAGGAAGTTCGATGTCGTCAAATCGATCGTCTCCGACTTCATAAAAAGAAGATACGATGACAATATAGGGGTTGTGGTCTTCGGTACTTTCGCATTTACCGCCTCTCCTGTCACCTACGATCTAAACTCTCTCAATCAGATTCTGGATATGGTAGATGTAGGTATAGCGGGGCAGAATACGGCGATAGGCGAGGGGATAGCGCAGGCTGTAAGGTCCCTGGGTTTCGGCCATGCGAAAGAGAAGATGATAATCCTGCTCACCGACGGACGCCACAACTCCGGCTCCGTATCTCCTGCCGAGGCTGTGGAGGAGGCGAAAAAGAAGGGGGTGAAAATCTATGCCGTAGGTATCGGCAAAAAAGGTGAGTTCGACGAGGAGATATTAAAGAGGGCGGCGAATGAGAGCGGCGGAAAGATCTTTTCCGCGATCGATGCAGAGGCTCTGAAATCTGTCTACAAAACCATCGACGGGTTGGAGCCGAGTCCGCTGCGCTCGGAAGATAGGACGGAGCGTAGACCTCTTTATATCTATCCTCTTCTCGTAGCCCTCGCTCTTCTGGGCGGAAGGGTATATTTCGTATCTGCATACCCGTGGAGAAGATCGTGACCTTTCTGGAAGGTTGGGCTCTCTGGCTGCTGATTCCCGTCGCTCTTCTGGCGCTTGGCGGCGGTTTTACGAAGGCGGGACGCAAACTTCCTCTGCATGAGAAGATAGTATTGGAAGACTCCTCCGGGCCGCGCTTCCGTGCCCTGCAGACGGCCGCACTGGCTCTTATGGTCATCGCGCTTGCCAGACCGGTCTACAAAAACCCTTCCACTCTGAAAAGCGAGAGGTCGGCTCCGGTCTACCTGGCGCTGGACCTCTCAGCCTCGATGCGTGCGACGGACAGAGAGCCTTCCAGGCTGGAGTATTCGAAAGAGGTGATCCGCAATCTTCTGAAAATAGATAGAGTACACCCTTTCGGACTCTTCGGTTTTACCTCCAACACCCTGATACTCTCACCCGCTACCATGGATCGCAGACTGGTCGAAGCCGCCCTTGAATCGATAAATCAGGATTTCATAATAACCCGCTCCACCAGCCTGGATTCGGTTATACAAACTATTGCCGGGATGCCCGAAAAACGGAAGCGCATAGTGATTCTTAGCGACGGGGGAGATGAGCGCGATCTTGGCAGAGCCCTGAGGATATGCCGTGAAAACGGAATCAAAATCTTTGCGGTGGAGGCGGCATCGAAAAGCGGTGCGAAGATACCGAAAGCCGGAGGGGGTTTCGTGAGGGACGAAGAGGGACGGCTAGTCATATCTATGCGCAACCAGTCGTTCGCGGAACTCGCCGCTTTGACCGGAGGGGAGGTAATAGATGAGGAGGAACCTTCCAAAGCGGCCGCACAGATCGAGTCGGCCCTTGCCGATGACGACTTTATTTCCGAAACTACGGTTGAAGTGAGCATCACAGAACTCTTCCCGGTTCCTATCTCGGCGGCACTGCTTCTATTTTTCATATCTGTCGCGAGAGTTCCGAAACGGCCGGGAAGGCTGAAGATCGTCGCGGCTCTTTCGGCACTCCTTGGTGTGCAGCAGGCCGATGCTTCGATTTTTGATCTCTGGTATCTTGAGAGAGCCTACGAAGCCTATGAAAGAGGGGACTTCAACAGTTCGCTTTCGCTTCTTCGCTCTGTAGACGATAGCTCGTTGCAGAGATCTTTTGCCGAAGCTTCCGCACTCTACCGTGTAGGAGCCTACAAAAGTGCCGCCCGTATATTCGCTTCGATAAAGAGTAGCGAGAGGCCGGTGAAGTCGTCACTCCTGTATGACCTCGGCAACTGTGCCGTCAAAACGGGACACTTCAAAGCGGCAAGAGGGTACTATGTAAAATCATTGCAGCTCTATCCCGAAGATGATGCCCTGGAAAATCTTTCGGCGATACTGTTTGCGGATGAGAGGAGGGGAAAAAAGCCCCCCTCTCGGGCCGCTCGAAAGAGATCCGGCTCCGGTACAGCCGACAGGAAGGGAAAGTGGGAGGAGGGAAAAAGCGGGAAGTCGAAATCTTCCGGTGCCGGGGAGAGCGGCAGCGGCGGCGCCGAAAAGGGAGGTAGAACTTCGAAACTCTCTTCCAGGGCGGGAAGTTTGAAGCATCCGCTCGGCTCCAAAGCCTATGAACTGATCAACAAAGGGTATATAGATGAACGCAAGCCTTGGTAGATTTACCGTTATCCTACTGCTTCTCTTTTCATCTATGGTCGGTGCGGCAGACTACAGCTATTCGCTGCATCTCTCCAAGAGGTCGCTATATCTGAAGGAGCCGATGGTCGTAACCTTCGATATAAACCAGACTGACAGCTCCAAGGTGATGTTTTTCGACTTCGATATCGATGCGGGTGACTCTTTTTTCGTACATAGGCTCGATAAAGATGTAGATGAAGCGTATCATGCCAGGAGAGAGAGGTATACATATCTTGTCTATCCACTGAAGAGCGGCAAACTGCGTATGAAGTTCGATCTTCTGGTCCGCCGCGGTAACGACGAGCTTCTGACTACCGCATTTACCGGCGGCAGATACAATGTGAAAGCAGTGGAGACTGATGACAGGCACGAACCGCTCCCCTCGCCGGAGATAGAGGTGAAGCCGCTGCCGGTAGATGCTGACCTGGCGGGGAGCTTCGATGTATCACGCACTCTCGGGGCAGATGAGGTGGAGTCGTACGAGCCGCTCTATATAGATGTGAGAGTGAGAGGGAACGGGTATATACCCGACCTGAAAAAGATTGACTGGCTGCCGCCTCTGCCCGGAGTGAGACTCTTCTCCGACAAACCGAAGATATCGGTAAGCTATACAAAAGAGGGGATGAGTGTCGATGCGCTCTTTCGATACGCGCTGATATCGCAGAGAGATTACGAGATTCCCAAGCTCCACCTGACAGCTTATGATACGGTGAGAAAAAGGGCCTACACCATCGACCTGGATGCCGTTAAGGTGCATGTAAAAGCGGTAGAGGCATCCGCACTTCTGGACAAAGAGAACAGACCTCCGCCCGTCGAGTCTCCGCTCGCTGTTATAAAGCGCTTTTTGACTCTGTTTCTGATCTTTTCGGCAGGATGGATCAGTGCCGTTTTGACACTCAGACTTCGGCGGCATTTCAGAGCGGTAACCGAAAAAGATGAGTGGAGCGAAAGGGTAAAATCGAGTAAAGATGAAAGAGAGATTATGATGCTTCTGCTGTTAAAAGATGCCGACAGGTACAGAGATACAATAGAGCGGTTGGAGCGCGCACTCCATAAACACGAGAGGATCGATCTGAAGCGTATAAAGAGAGAGGTGTTGAATGAGGGTTGAAGCGGTACTGATAGCCGTGTTGTTTCCTCTTTTGGCCTACCCAGCCCAGGAGTCGCTGAGAAGTGCCGGAGAGAGGCTCTATATGTCGATGGGCTGTTACGGCTGTCACGGGGTCTCCGGCGAAGGTGTGAACGACTTTCCGAAACTTGCGGGAAAACCGGCAGACTATCTGAAAGAGCGCCTCAAAGAGCTCAAAAAAGGGGTAGGGCATACATCCAGGAAGGAGATGATGGTTCCTTACGCTAAAGCGCTCAGCGACGAACAGATCGACGAGGTAAGCGCTTATCTCTCCTCGTCCGGGTCGTCGGATGAGGAGAGTATGGAGGTTCCGGAGGAGATAATGGGCGGAGATCTATAGAGCCCTTTTGCCGCTATATGGCGGAAAGGCGCTCTTTAAGGGTTTGCATCTTACCGGTCAGGTTTTCGACAAGCTGATGGCTCTGCGATATTATCTTCATATCTTCATTGAGCTTGCCGTTTAGCTCTTCGACCAACTTTTTGGCCCTGATAACCTCTTCGTCTATGATTTTGGAGTTCTCCGTATCCTCTTTGCTGAGCCGGTTTATATGAGTGATCTTTTCGTTGGCCCCGTTCATCTTTTCATACGATGCTTCGCTGGTTTCGACGAGTTTGTGCATCGATTCCGCATTGTCGCGCACTCTGCCGGAGACATCTTCTACGGACTGTACTATGGTATTGATCGTTATGTTGATCTCGCTAAGACTCTTTTGGGTTTTTTCGGCCAGGTTTCGTACTTCATCTGCGACAACGGCAAATCCGCGGCCGTGTTCACCGGCTCTGGCGGCCTCTATGGCGGCATTCAGAGCAAGCAGATTCGTCTGTTCGGCTATGTCGGAGATGATTCCGAGAACGTCACGTATCTGCACAGTAGTCTCACTCAGTTCATGAAGCTGGTTGCTTACGTCCATATTCTTCTCATATTGGGTGTTTACATCTTTGTTGAGTGTTGAGATCTCTCTTTGGGCCTCCTCTATCATACGCCTTGACTCTATTATCTCGTTCTGAAGGCTTTTTGAGTACTCTATATTTCTTCTGCTCTCCTCTTCGGCGGTATTCAGCGCCCCTACAATCTCCCGTGACAGTTCGTCCGTCTCTTCCATCAGACTGTCTATGGATGAGGAGATCTTGTCTATATCCTTGGTAACTCTCTGGGTATCTTCCATCAGATCGTTGAGGTCGACCACGGAGAGAATCTTCTCCCTGAAAGAGTTGACCGCTTTTACGAGCTCTTCATATTCGCTGCTGAACCTTGCATCGATAGCCAGCGGCTCCGAAAGCCTCATCTGTTTGAGATAGTCGATGGTTTTACGGGCAATGTTGACGCCGTTTATCTTCTCGTCCATATCGTGTATGAGAATTACAAGAGCCACCGTAAACTGCACGGCGGAACCTATAGGGTTATCGGTAAAGAAGATAGCGTTGACGACAAGAAGAGCCATCCCTATCCAGTGAACGGCCCTCATGCGGAAAAATAGTGAACGGGACATATCTTTTCCCCTTATATGGTGATTTTTTATACTGAAATTATCGTCAAATGGAGTGAGAAGTTTATCGTCATAAAATATATTTAATATAAAACTCTCTTTTGTGCAGTTGAGCAGATGGTGTCAGATCCACTCTATGAGTGTGATCTCCGCGGTGGTTCCCAAACGCATCGGCGGCCCCCAGAATCCGATGCCGCTGTTTACGTATATGTGGCTCTCTTCACCGAGTCTGTGAAGCCCTTTGAGAAAGGGTTGCTGAAGTCTTACGAGATATCCGAAGGGCCATATCTGGCCGCCGTGGGTGTGTCCGCTGAGCATAAGCGAAGGTGTGAAATCTTCAAGGAACTCGACAAATCTCGGCTGATGTGCCAGCAGAAGAGTGGGAGCTCCTTGAGGTATTTTCGATACCGCCGCTTTTATATCCGGCACATATCTGCCGTAGCGAAATCCGAAAAGGTCGTAAACGCCGGCTATCCAGAAGGCTCCTATATGCCGGGCTTCGTTTCTCAAAACGGTGATTCCCAGCGACTCTATAAACTCCATGGTCTCCTCTACACCGTGGAAATATTCGTGATTGCCGGGAACGTAGAAGGTTCCGTAGCGGCTCTTTATATCTGCCAGCTCGGCTACGGCCCCCTCGATTCTTTTGATCGGAAGATCGGTAAGGTCGCCTGTGACAGCCACAAGATCAGGCTGCAATCCGTTTATCATCTCTACGGCAGTTTTGACAAACTCACGCTCTATCAATCCGCCTATATGCATGTCGCTTATCTGTACGATCCTGAAACTTCTGCCCCCGAATCTGTTCTGCTTCACTTCTATACGCTTGATGAGAGGCAGTTTGCTGCCCTCGTAGATGCCGGTACCGGCCATTGCGGCACCGGAAGCGAGAAACCCTGCATCGCTCACGCGCTTGAAGAAGTGCCGCCTTTCGTCATTAAGCGGTACTATCCGCTGAAGCAGATGCAGAATTTCATAGAGGATGAGTGCCAGAAGCAGTATGAAGCAGATACCGATACTTACGGAGAGCAGCGCATAGAGGGACTTCGGAACGTCCGTTATATATCTTGCCGCTATATACCCGATATTCGATAGGTAGTTGAGTATCAGAAATATCTTCAGCCACGCTTTTGAAGCAGCCGAAATATGCATCCGGGCCGCCACTCTCGTATATGAGAGGTAGTGAATGGCTCCGAAGAGGAGCAGAAATATGCCGAAAAAGAGAAGCTTCGCCGTTGTCATGCCTGAATCATCGCCGCTCTCTGCATACCCGGTAGAGCCCGATCGCCTCTATATCGATATCTGTTTTTCCGGGCTTTATGAAGAAGCTCTCGATTTCGTATTTGAGATTTTTTCGAAGATTCATCAACAGCCTCACAATCTGACTCCATATCTTCCCGGAAGAGGTAAAGGTAAACTGCCCCAAAGGATCCACCAGATTAACCGGATCATTCAGCACGTACCCGTAAAGATTTACATCGCCTCCTATGAAGCCTATGGGATCCTTTGCGGTCCATCTTCCGGTAAACGGGTCGTACTCCCTTAATCCGAAGTGCACCAGTCCTGTCTCTCTATCCTGAAGCCCTCCTGCTAAGCTGAAGGGGATTTTCAGGCTTTCGTTCGTGTCCTCTGTTATATTACCACAGGCGTCGTAAACTATCTCTTTTACGACATTTGGTTTTCATCCGTTACCGTTCTGAGGCTTCCGAGGTGGTCGTAGTGCAGGTGGTATCTTTTTCCGTTCATTGTCATAGCGTAGGGAACTCTCTCGTCCGCGTACTCGTAGCGCTGAAGGAGGTTTCCGTTTCCATCGTATGTGATAGCAGTGTTGTCAGGTCTTACTATAAATTCTGTTTTTTTGCTATTTTGTTTTTACTTTCGGTAGAAATAAAAGCTGTAGCAGCCCTATTAGGTATAATATTAGTATGATTTTGCAATATGCAAGACCCACAATTTTGCAATTATAAAGCAAAACTATTGAAATAACGATGCTGAATACTATTAAAATCTTGGAAAAAAGCATATATTGTCTATACCAAAAACCAATCAGCACCAGCGCTATAGATATAGCAAATAAACATATTCTGCTCAAATCATATTCGGACGTTGTATAAATAATACCAAATATAGAAAACAGGCCTGCACTAATAAAAAAACCTCTCCATAACCCTTCAAGAAAAAATTTCAATTTTGTCACAATATTTATTGACATCCACATTGTTTTTCAAGCGGAAAATATACACTTCCGCCGAACCAGTATGTTGCTGAACCGTACAAAGGGTTGTCATCCCATAAATTGAGGTCACACTGTATTTTACAACTCTCTCCGCCACAACTATTGGCACATTTTTCATAACAAATATCATGCTTTAGGCAGGCATTTGGTGTTATATCCGGAATCCACGATGCACCTGGACCGCTGCCGCAAATAGGACCGAAGGGTCCAGCCCCAGACAGACCTGGTCCGGATATTGCTCCATAATTTCCTCTTGACTCATTCCAGAGTTCAATTGCATCATCGGTAATCGCTCCTGTAAAATATGGTGATACTTCAGATGCAGGATCCCACAGTCCCAAAGGATCCACCAAATTAACCGGATCATTCAACACATACCCGTAAAGATTGACATCGCCTCCTCCAAAGCCTATGGGATCCTTTGCGGTCCATCTTCCGGTAAACGGGTCGTACTCCCTGAATCCGAAGTGGACCAGTCCTGTCTCTCTATCCTGAAGCCCTCCTGCAAAGCCGAAGGGGATTTTCAGGCTTTCGTTCGTGTCCTCTGTTATATTACCATAGGCGTCGTAAACTATCTCTTTTACGACATTGTGGTTTTCATCCGTTACCGTTCTGAGGCTTCCGAGGTGGTCGTAGTGCAGGTGGTATCTTTTTCCGTTCATTGTCATAGCGTAGGGAACTCTCTCGTCCGCGTACTCGTAGCGCTGAAGGAGGTTTCCGTTTCCGTCGTAAAGAGCCAGAAGCGTGGTGAGATCACGCCAGAGGTACTTTTCGGTAACGGTGCCGTTTACCTCTTTTGCGACCCTTTGGTTGAGAGCGTTTTGCAGGTAGTGTATATCGGTGCCGTCAGGCAGTTTTACTTCTGTCAGTGCTCCGAGTATGTTGTAGCCGTATGTCACGGCTCCTTCCGGTGTGTTTTTCTCTGTGAGGTAGCCGTCTTCGTCGTAGCGGTATGTGTTATCTCCGTATACTTCGAGACGGTCATCCGGAGCGGAGTGTGCTGTGTAGGTTTTATTGTTCACCGTAGCTTCGATGCGGTTTCCATCGGCATCGTAGGTGTAGCTCTCTGAAAGCGTGCCGTTTCTGTAGACTTTGACAAGCCGTCCGTCTCTGTCGTACTCGTAGCGGATGGAGTATAGTCTGTTGTTTGTGTACTCTATCTTTATAACGATCCTGCCGTCTTTGTCTCTCATGAGCCCGTATACGTAGTCGTCGCTTATGGAGAAGGCGGGCTCGAAGAAACCGTTCAGCATCTTGTAGCGGCTGTAGCCTTCCTCTTCGTAGTGTGTTACTTCTCTGAAGTTGAACTCCCTTGTTATCGCCAAAGTATTCACCCGGCTCAAGAGTCCGTCGTTGTCATACTCGTACTCCTGCTTCTTGCCCGCATACTCCATGGATGATGGAAGCAGGTCGTTGTTGTAGGTATATGCAATCTCTTTGTCGAGTATGCCTTCGAAAATCACCTTTGTAATCAATGTGCCGTCATACTCGTAGCGGACCGTCTCATCCGAACGGCTTATCTTCGAAGGGAGATTGCCGCACGAGTATTCATATTTTGTATCTCCGTCGGCTGTTTTGACGGTATCGAGCCGGCCGCCGCTGTAGAGGTATTTGATGCTCTCTCCGGAAGGACGCACGATTTCGGTCAGCCTTCGCTGCGGATCGTAATGGTAGGAGGTCGTTGCATCGATCGGGGTCTTATAGGATATTTTACGATTCACGCCGTTATATGCAAAGGCGTGGTCGGCACCTTTGGGAGTAGTAAGTACCCTCATGTTACCGTTTGGAGTGTAGGCAAAGCGCACCTCTTTCCCCAGCGGGGTAACTACGGATGTGACGCGGCCGAGAAGATCGTAGGTGTACCTCGTGACACGGCCTAGCGGATCGATTGTCTCGGAAAGGTTGCCGGCCTCGTCGTAGCTGTAGCCGTAGCTTCTGTAGCTCATCGTCTGTTTTATCAAACGGCCCTTGTCGTCGTATGTAAAGAGCTGAGGGTATGTCGTTCCCGAAGCTTCGATGCGTTCTATGCGCCTGCCGTCTTGTGTGTAGAAGAGTTTGGTGACTCTCCCTTCGGGTGTCGTAAAGGTTGCGTTGTGCTCCGTAAGGTCTCTTTCGTATATGTAGCTTTTGCCGTTGACTGTCTCGGTTTTTCTGATATTCGTCAGGGTGCCGTTGGCATCCTTGCCGTATTCGGTCGCATAAAGAGTCTCTTTTTGCAGACCGGAAGGGGTCTGTATACGTTCGAGCGAGAGCAGAGGAGCGCCCGTTACGGGGTCTTTTTGCAAAGTGCCGTTTCGGGTCTCATAGAGAAAGAGCCTGTGCATACCGCAAGATCCGGTCTCTATGCGGCTGCCGTCCAAAGATACGCTTCTGGTGAACCTGTGCCCGTCGGGATAGACGGTTTCACTGGTCAGACTGTCGTTTTGAAGGTATCTGTCTATATATTTTACGATATCACCGGCGGCTCTTGTGACGACGGTTTCGACACCATCGGCGTCCCGGTTGCTAGAAAAGAGCCAAGACGCGTTTTCGGGATCTACCGTTTTTTCTATCCTGCCGTCGTCTCCGTAAATGTATTCGAAACGGTTTCCTTCCGGATCGATCTTTTCCACAAGGCGTCCGCTCCCGTCATATATGAACCGGTAGGCGGATCCGTCTTCGAAGACTATTGAAGATAGATTGCCCGTGCTCTCTTTGATGACCCTTGTTGTCTGCCCGTTTGGCGCCGTTATGATTGTGCCGTTTCCATCTTTTCTGAAGGTTGTCGTATCGGAATATGCGTCGGTGATCGAGCTTAGAGTGCCGTTGGCATCGTAATTGAAGAGATAGATACTCTTCCCTGTAAGAGTGTCGACGGTTTCGATGTGCCGTCCGTCGGTGTCGAAGATAAATTTTTGTGAAGAGTAGGGCACTACGGTCCGGTTGGCTTCATCCACATAGCCCACGGAAGCAAGATTTATCCTTTCACCGCTGCCGAGAAGAAGATAGCCGTTCTTATATGCGTGATGGATATCAATGTCCCAGTTTTTAAAGAGAGTCGCGTTGGAATCTGTGCGGTTACTTGAGTAGTGAAGTGTATAGTCGGTACCGGTAATCTCTATATCTTCATGAAGAATACCGTTTGTCGGTTCCACATATGAACCAACCTGTTCGTCCCTAGGACATTCCGGTTGAATCTCTTTTACGCATCTGAAGCGCTTTTTGCAGGAATAGAGAGCTTGCTGAACCTTGCCGTCGATCGGTTCCGACG
The DNA here is from genome assembly GCA_003945285.1 of Hydrogenimonas sp. NCBI lineage: Bacteria > Pseudomonadati > Campylobacterota > Epsilonproteobacteria > Campylobacterales > Hydrogenimonadaceae > Hydrogenimonas > Hydrogenimonas sp. The sequence continues at coordinate 1,457,534 of AP019005.1, read as the reverse complement.
TACATTCACCGCTTCTATCTTCAGGTTCCTTCCATTCAAAGAGAGTATATTCGTTTTCGGCAAGAAGCGGAAAAGGGTTATCAGGTTTGGTGCATTTTACAATTTTGTAGAGTCTTGTAAAGTACTCTTTGGTTATGAAGCCGCTATATACGTCGGCATTCCACCATGCTTTTTCTCTAAGACTGTAGCAGTAACCATGAAGCTCTTGGAAATTTGTGTATATTGTGTCAAATTGACCATCTCCATATGCCTTGTATTTAAAGCGTTCTACTTGAGTAACGTTTTCGTCTACAAGTTCGTATCCGTCAGGAACAGGTGAATCCAGGTGCTCACCTAGTTCTGACAAAATAGGCTCTTCCGGCGGCTCACAAGGTGGCGGTGAAGAGTAATTCTGAGGAGATGACAATAACCATTCCATATGTGCTTTGTAGGTCGGCAGTTTGCAGCCGCTCGCCCAAAAAAATATCTCGAAATACCTTTGTGACTCAACCAATTCACAATTTGCTGTCACTCTCATACCTGAAATTGAGATTATGGAGCTATTTGTATCTGCCGCAAATATTGCAGAAAACGATGACAAAATAAGGGCCGAGAGAACAAGCCTGACAGATGAAAACATATCGCAACCTTTACTATATATCAGTGATACGACAGTTTATAAAAAAAAACTACTAATTGTCAATATAAACAAATAATATCGGTACTTATTGTATTGAATAGGCGGTAGATGTTGAAAAGAATAATAACTTCTAAGAAATCACATTTCCTGTTTTCCAGGTTTTAGGATTCAGAGGATTGTCGTTTATGATAAATATTGAGCTTAGCTCAATTTTTCCGTAACATAATTTGTAAAAAAACGGACACTGTGAAAGCTCTACAAAAAGGTCGGCAAAGGTAGTTACCGATTTTGCAGAATCAGTTTGGCCAGAAAGAAGCCCTCCATCGCCCCTTCCGGCAGTACTCTGACACATTGTGCCAGCGAAGGGTCGAAGTTTTTGTCTCTCCATGAGGTGAGGCCGGGCCGGATGTTTTCGAGGGGGAGGGCGATCGGCTCTATTTTCAGATTCGGAAACTTTTTCAGAGCCTTCTGCACGACCGCTTCATTCTCTTCAGGTTCGAAAGAGCAGGTTGCATAAATGAGAGTGCCACCGGGCTTCAGGCTCTTTACGGCCGAAATCATGAGTCTGTTCTGGAGTTTTGACATCTCTTTTATTTTGCGTTCGCTCCAGTACGCATAGCTTTTGGGTTCCGAACTTCTGAATTTGGCTTCGGTGGTGCAGGGTGCGTCCAGCAGGACACGGTCGAACATAGCGGGGCATTTGGCTCCGACGCTGCGGCCGTCGGTCATGTAGAAGTGAGCTATCTCCACCCCTCCGCGCTCCAGGTTGCTCTTTAGGCGGAAGAAGCGGTCTCTGCCCGGTTCCACAACCGAAAGCCAGCCGCGGTTTTGCATCATGGCGGCTATCATCAGCGACTTTCCGCCCGGTGCCGCGGCAAGATCGAGAACCGTTTCGCCGGGAAGGGGCTCCAGGGCCAGAGGGGCGAGCATCGAAGAGAGGCTCTGTATGTAGATTTGACCCGTTTCGAAAAGTTTGCTTCCGCTTAGAGCATCTTTCATCTCCGCCTCGACGGTGAAGGCGTATTCGTACCACTCTACAGGCTCCGGCTTTGTCCCCTCTTTTTCGAGTTCGGCGAGTGCACTTTTGATATCAGTTTTCATAGGGTTTATGCGGAAAGAGAGACGCTCTTTCGTTTCGAAGGTTTTCAAAAGCGCATCGGCGTCTTCTGGGTAGATCTCCCTGAACCGCTCTATAAAAGTCTCTGGAAGCGCCATGCTCTATACCGGCAGGTTGAGATGTCGCAGCCCCGTGAGAACCAGAGCGCTTGCAAGCCCGGCGGCCGCTCCGGCAACGAGGTCGTCTCCCATGACGCCCCAGCCGCCCGGGGCTTCGCGGTCGATTTTACCGATAACGGAGGGTTTCCAGATGTCGAAAAGCCTGAAAAAGAGAAAACTCGACACAAGGGCGGCGGCAGATGCTCCGCTGAAACAGAGAGCCAGCCACATACCCGCAACCTCGTCTATGACGATACGCTTATCGTCGTGTATCCCGGTTCTCTTTTCGTAGATATCTATCTGCTTCACCCCATAGAGTGTCACCAGAATCGTAAGCAGAAAGAGAGTCTCGACACCCAGGAGATGCAGAACCGAAGCACCTGTCGCCAGCCCGACCAGACTCCCCCATGTTCCGGGAGCCTTCGGGAGAAGTCCGCTTCCAAGGGCGGCAAGAAAGAGTTTTTCCGAACCGTTCATAGATCTTCCCCCGTCACTTCAGAGATGTTGTCTGGTAGAGCTTCATCAGCTTTATGTAGAAGTCCTCTTCGCTCTGGTTCTCCAGGAGGCCGGAGCCGGGCATAAGGTCGTAGTATATCTTTTCGAGATTTTCGAAGCGGCCCGGAAAGAGGTGTGCCAGAATCATCGCCGAAAGCTCTTTCCTGATGAGTACGGCGGGAGGCAGAAGCCCCTTTTTCAGAAGCTCCAGAATGGAGTCGGCATGGTAGGAGATGTGGTGGTGCTCCCCGTGCGGGCAGGTGCGGCTGCTCACGAGTGTGCGGCAGATGTCGCAGTAGGCGTATTCCGGGGCGGTGTGTATCTGTATGGAGAACCCTTTTATATGGTCGAATACCGACTGAATACGGTTCTTGTCGTAGAATGAGCCGAGGCCGGCGTGGTTCTGGCCGATCACAAGTTCGTCGCATCCGTAGTTCTGCGCTACGAGAGCATCGAGTATCACTTCGTTGTAGCCTGCAAATATATATGTATATTCAAGCGGGACTATTATAACCCTGTTTGCGGGCAGATAGTTCTTTACGAAATACTCCATCGAGCGGTAGCGCAGCTCATACGGAAGTATACTGTCCTCCCTGTAGGGTTTGAAGAGGAAGATCACCACCAGATCGGAGCGGTCGAGTGTAGTTCTTATGAGCCTCTCGTGTGCCCTGTGCAGCGGTCTGGCCGCCATCATCAGTGCACTGGTCTGTTTTGCCCCGATCCTGTTTTTCGCCACGGCTATCTGCTCTTTTATTTTTCGCAGATCGGGGTACTCTACGCGGTATTTGCCGCTTATGGCGTAACGGCCCAGGCGTTTCATGGTGGCCTGAACGCCCGGATGCGAGGCATTTTGTGTACCGTATATCTCCTGAACCCTCGCCTGAGGGTCTATCTCGAACACCTCTTCTGTTTCGATCCGGCCCACCACCTTGCCGTCTACAACCAGATCTACCGGTTCACCGGGTTTGAGAGACTTCAGTATCTCTTCGTTGCGCCTCCCTTTCGGTGCCAGAATGAAGGGAAAGGGGAAGCTGTGGCCCCTGTAGAGCTTGGTGCGGTTGACCTCCTGTGCCGTTTTGCTGTCCATCAGGCCGTCGACAGGCTTGAGCAGCCCCTCCTGCACGAGTGCAAGTGTTGAGAGCGCCTCTTTGTCGATATATATAGCTTTTTTGCCCAAAAAATCTCCTTTGACCGCCGGTCGTTATGTTGCGGTATCTCTCCCGCTACTTTTTCTTGAAAATTCCGTACTTCTTTCTCTTCTCCCAGAGTGACTTTCGGGAGATTCCCAGCTTTTTACTCAGTTCGGTATCGGGAAACTTGCTCTGATATATATGTATAATGAACTTTACATAGTCATCTATGGTCAAAATCTCGGTACGGTCGAAAATTTTGTGTTCGCTTATCATCTCTATCGAGTCGAGCCCCTCCTCTTCGAAGCTCTCCGTCGTGGAGCTTATGATATCCTTCCCCTCCACCTCTGCCAGAAAGGTTTTTCTCTCGCTCTTTTTTAGTGTCTGGAACTCAGGCATATATACGATGCAGTCACTCTCTATGCCGTTGAGCTTCTCCAGCCACGAAGAGTCGCTCAGGGGCAGGTAGCGCATAGGTCTTTTCAGCTCTTTCGCCAGTGCGAAGGCGTAGGCGTCGGCCAGTTTCTGGTAGTTGGTCTTTATCATGATCGGAAGCTTGCACTTTATCTGATCGGGCAGCCGGACATTTTTCATCTGGTGGGCCAGATACTCCTCGTAGAGATCACACTCCTGCCGAAGTCTTTTGTAGTCGTGGTAGTGGTTTATCTTCCTTATCAGCTCCTCGATCATGAAGGGCTTTTGTATGTAGTCTTTAGCCCCCGATTTGAGCGGGTCTGTAACGGTGTCGTTGCTGATATAGGAGACCATGAGGAGGATGATTTCGTTTTTGAACCTGTTTATGATCGGGTAGAAGTCCTGTCCGGAAAGGTTTGTCGAGAGCAGAATGACGTCATAGCATCTTCTCTGCGCCAGGGCGTCGTTGACTGTTGCGAAAATATCGCATTCGTGACCGAAGTCGACCAGCTTTCCCGCAATGCTCTGCGCAAGATAGATCTCATCTTCTACGATCAATATTCTCATTTTTTTGTCCAGTCGTTGAATTTCAGTGTGGCGGTTGCCGAAACGGCGACACCCTCTTTGCGTCCCACGAAACCGAGCCCCTCGGTCGTGGTCGCTTTTATGTTGACAAAGACCGGCGGTATGCCGAGCAGAGAGGCGACTCTTTCGGCCATCTTTTTTTTGTATGGGGAGAGTTTCGGGGTCTGGGCGGCTATCGTCAGATCGGCATGAACGATGTCGAAACCGCAGTGACGGATCTTTTGTGTCACATTCTCGAGAAGTTTGGCCGAATCGGCCCCCGCATATGCGGCATCCGTATCGGGAAAGAGTTCGCCTATGTCACCCATGCCGGCGGCACCTAAAAGAGCGTCTATCAGTGCGTGTATCGCCACGTCGCCGTCCGAGTGTGCCTTGAAGCCGAAGCCGCTCTCTATATGTATGCCGCAGAGCATCATCTTCTTGCCGGTTTCGAAAGCGTGGACGTCATACCCGCTGCCGGTAAAACTGAGGCCGGTATCGGGCCCTTCACCCTTCAGGCAGGGGAGGCGTTCTATATCGTCCGAAAAGGTGAGCTTGTGGAGCGAGTCGTCGCCCTCTACGAAGAGAACTTTTCCGCCGTTACGGAAAATTGCGCTGCTCTCGTCCGTATATGTTTCGCCCTCTTTCGAAAGAGCCGATCGCAGTGCATCGGTGCGGCTCAGTTGCGGGGTTTGGATGCGTAGCAGCTTCTCCCTGTCTACAGGTTTGCCGTCGTAATAGACTGTATCGTTCGTCCTTAGTGCAGGGACAGCGGCGTCTGCAGGGCCGATTTTCTCCAGAAGTTTCAGACATATCTCTTTCGTAACACAGACCCTCGCTACGTCGCTTACAAGCACCAATTCCGTTTCGACCTCTTCCAGGGCTCTTTTCAGCGACTCCTGCCTGGTAGATCCGCCTTCCGTAAAGTAGTAGTCCGCAAAACGCCGCATATATGCGATCTCATCCGGATGGGAGGCGACTACGATCTTTTTGAAAAGGTCCATCTCCTCAAAGCCGCGGGCCACCTTGAGCCACAAAGGGTCGCATCCTATACGCAGCCACTGCTTCTTGACACCCCTTTGGAAACGTGTAGCACTGCCGGCCGCCAGAAGGATGAGCGTTAAATCAGACAAATTTTCTCCTAAACCAGCTTTGGTGTTACGAAAGTATACACAAGAAAAGCTTGCTTTTATCTTTTTTGTGATAATTTTTGGGTGATCAGTCGCAGACGATGTTACTTGATTTTCAATGGCTGCAGGAAGGAACTTTTATGAGAAAAGAGTGGGTAGAAAAAAGAGAAAACGACAGCGTTAGAACGCAGATGTATTATGCCAAACAGGGTATCGTTACCGAGGAGATGGAGTATGTGGCGAAAGTCGAGAAGCTCGATCCCGAATTCGTGCGAAGCGAAGTTGCGCGCGGCAGGATGATAATTCCGGCGAACATAAACCATCACAACCTCAAGCCTATGGCTATCGGTATGGGCGCTACGTGCAAGATCAATGCCAATATCGGCTCTTCCGCAGTCGCAAGCGACGCCGCAGGAGAGGTGGAAAAGGTGAAAGTGTGCCAGAAATACGGCGCCGATACCATCATGGACCTCTCGACCGGCGGAGACCTCGATATGATTCGCCGCGAAGTGATAAAACATGCGGATGTTCCGATAGGTACCGTACCTATGTACCAGATTCTGCACGACTGCAACAACAGGATAGAGGATCTGACGATCGATGCGATGCTTGAAGTGATAGAGCGTCAGGCACAGCAGGGGGTGAGCTACTTTACGATACACGCCGGCTTCCTTCTGCGCTCCATGCCTCTCATTGCGAAGAGAAAGATGGGAATAGTGAGCCGAGGCGGAAGCCTTATGGCGGCATGGATGATGCACTACCACAAGGAGAATCCTTTCTATACGGCGTATGATGATATACTCGACATATGCCGCAGGTACGATGTCTCCCTCTCTCTCGGAGACAGCCTGCGCCCGGGGTGTCTGTATGACGCCAGCGACGAGGCGCAGCTCGGTGAGCTGAAGGTTCTGGGCGAGCTCACTCTCCGTGCCTGGGAGAAGGATGTGCAGGTGATGATAGAGGGGCCTGGGCATGTGCCTTTGAACCAGATCGAGCGCAATATGAAACTCGAGAGGGAGTACTGCCATGAAGCACCCTTCTACATACTGGGACCTCTTGTTACGGATATCGCAGCTGGTTACGACCATATAAGTTCGGCAATAGGTGCCGCGGTGGGAGGCTGGCACGGTGCGAGCATGCTCTGCTACGTTACGCCGAAAGAGCACCTGGGCCTTCCCAACGCGGACGACGTAAGAGAGGGTATAATCGCATACAAGATCGCGGCCCATGCAGCCGATATCGCCAGAGGCAGAAAAGGTGCCCGCGACATAGATGACGCGATGAGCGACGCCCGGTACGCATTCGACTGGAACAGGCAGTTCGAGCTGGCCCTCGACCCCGACAGAGCCAGGGAGTATCACGACGAGACACTGCCCCAGGATGTCTTCAAGGAGGCGGAGTTCTGCTCCATGTGCGGACCGAAGTTCTGCAGCTACAAGATAAGCCAGGATCTCATCGAGGGCAATGTAGATATGACAGCCTTCGATACGGCTGCGAGTTAGCGTATATATGTCCATTTTTGCGTAACATCACAAATCAATATTCAGGAGAAGAAGTAGATGACCGAATCACAAGTCAAAGAAGTGCTCTCTAGCGTTACATATCCCGGGTTTACGAAAGATATCGTAACTTTCGGGTTTGTTAAAGGCATAGAGATAGACGGCGGCCGAGTCGCCGTAACGGTAGAGATAACATCGAGTGCGCCGGAGGTGAAAAAGGCGCTGGAAGATGAGATAAAGACGAAGCTGGAGATGGCCGGAGCATCAGAGGTCATACCCATGATAATCCAGCCGAAAATGCCCAGAGAGACATCCAGCCACGGCAAAAACATCGCTCCGCAGGTTAAAAATTTCGTTATGGTCAGTTCAGGAAAGGGGGGTGTCGGCAAATCTACGACTTCCGTAAACCTGGCTATCGCCCTTGCCATGGAGGGCAAAAAGGTGGGGCTTCTCGATGCCGATATCTACGGCCCCAACGTTCCGCGTATGATGGGTATAGAGGATATGCGCCCGGAAGTTGTCGGCAACAAGGTCAAGCCGATAAACGCCTACGGGGTTGAGGTTATGAGTATGGGTGTACTGATGGAAGAGGGGCAGTCTCTCATCTGGAGAGGGGCTATGGTTATGAAGGCGATAGAGCAGTTTCTACGCGACATCCTCTGGAGCGATCTTGACGTACTTGTCATCGACATGCCGCCCGGAACCGGGGATGCGCAGCTCACACTCGCACAAAGCGTTCCGGTCACTGCCGGAATTACCGTTACGACTCCCCAGAAGGTCTCTCTCGACGACTCGAGAAGAAGTCTAGACATGTTCAAGAAACTAAACATACCTATCGCCGGTGTGGTCGAAAACATGAGCGGGTTCATCTGCCCGAGCTGCGGTACGGAGAGCGATATTTTCGGGCGCGGTACCGCCGCTGCAGTAGCGGCCGAGTACGACAGCAAACTTCTGGCCCAGATTCCCATAGAGCCTGCGGTAAGGGAAGGCGGCGACGAAGGGAAGCCCATTACCTACCACTACCCCGACAGCGAGACGGCGAAGCGCTACATGAAAGCGGCCGAAGATCTCTGGGCTACGATAGAGCAGATAAACGAAGAGGGGGGCGTGAGCAACGAAGCGATTCAGCCGACTACACCTCCCGGCGTCTCAGCCTGCTCCACAGGCGGCGGACACGGCGGCGGCTGCGGTCACTGATAGAGGTGTCTCCGGAGCTCACGGTTTCCGGAGATAGAATTTGGAGAGGCTCTACCTCTCCTCTTCCGTAAGCTCTCTCATTATCTTCTCTTGGTTCGTGCAGAATTTTCCGTTTTTTTCTATAAGGAAGAAATCGTTGACGCGCTCTTTTCTGGTTGTTATGACGGCTGAAGCTATATCTATACCAAGTTTGTCGAAGTAGTGGGCTACATAGGCCATCAGTCCGCGCTGATTGGAAGTTTTGATCTGCATTGTAGCGTAGCTTTTCGAGTGTTCGCAGTTTATCTTTATCTCTTTCGGGAGAATTCTGGGCTTTGTCAGTTTGATTCTCTTGCTCATATCGAAAGAGTCGCGGACTATCGCTTCCACCGTCGGAAGCTCATCCGGTCCTATCGTGTCGTTGAACTCAAGTACGAAATATTTTACACCGTCGAAGAGTTTGAATATCTCCATTCCTACAAGCTCCAGGTGGCTCAGTTTTCCGAGCAGATACCCCAGGTTTATCGGCACTTTTCTGAAAATCTCTATCGTAAGCGCTTCCGAGGCCGAAGCCGATATATTCATCGAATACTCCTCTACCTTTATCGCCTGCTCCGTGATATCGAGTATCTCTTTCACGCTGTGTTTGATAAAAAAGAGGTTCGACTCTATCGAGAGTATCTTCTTCTGAAAAGATTTCGGAAGCTCCTTGAACCTTTCGGCTCTCTTTAACGCCTGTTCACGTCTCAATCTTTTTGCTGTCTCATCTATGATGTACGGCTTTTCCAGTATCTCGGATGCCTCGAAATAGAGTGTTTTCAGCATTCTGTCGGTGAAGGCGTTGTAAACCCCCTCGCCGACGGCCCTTACATCGCAGTAGGTTAGAATGAAGAGCATATCGAGCAGTTTTCGGCTGTTGAGCGGTGCCGCGAATCTCGAGATTGTCGATTCGTCGTATATATCTTCGTTATGAATGGTTTTGGTCATCCTGGTGTGATACCTGATTAGAAGAACCCCCTCTTTTATCAGATCTTCCGAAAAGCCCAGCTTTTTTGCATACACTTTGAATAGATCGGCTCCCACTTCGTGATGGTCCCTGATGCGCCCTTTCCCGGCATCGTGCAGCAGTGCGACCAGTTTCAGCATAGCTTTGGAGTCGCGATCGAGGCTTTCGAATAGTGGCTTCAGTGTTTCGTGAGAGAGCATATCCAGCTCTTCAAGCGTCCTGATCGAATGTATATCGACCGGATAGTGGTGGTATCCGTCGAACTGAGGGAGGTACATTACACGTTTCATCGGGGTTACGGTTTGTGCAAGTTTTCCGCTCCTGTAGAGAGTTTCGATTATCTTTGCACTGTATGGGGAGTAGAATATCTGGCGTATGGCGGCGATAAGCTGTTTCCCCTTTGTTTTGGGTATTTCGGTGAGATCTATCAGGTGGCAGAACGAGGCATCGGCGACAAGGGGGAAGTTCTGCGCCTCTTTTAGCATCAATTTCAGATAGTATAGAAAGGTTTTAGGTTTCATTCCCCTTCTTGCATAGAGGGTGTCCTGGCATCTGAAGATACCGCTCTCGATAAATTCGCTTCTTAGAAGCGCAAGATTGCCGCTGTTGTAAAGGTATGGTTTTGCCAGCAGTCCTCTCCAGTATGAGGTCTTTTTCCTGATGGTATCGAGTGCGTGGAATGTACGTGTGACCAGCTCTTTTTGCGCCTTCTGCGGACTCCTGCTGTCCAGTCCGAGTAGTGTCGAGACCCCCGGAACGTGCTCCAGACGCAGTGTATCCTCCTTCTTTCCGGCGCTAAGGTGCAATGCCGCACGAACGCGGAAAATGAACTCCAGCGCGGTCCGGTATTCGGCATAGTCACTCTCGTCTATAACTCTTCCGACCAGCTCTTTGAGCTTGAAGACCCCGTGACGTACCGCTGCAATCCAGAAAACGAGATTTGCATCGCGCATTCCCCCGATACCCTCTTTTATATTGGGCTCCATGGAGATCGGGAACTTTTCATGTCTGCTCTCGGCTTCGGCCAGCTTCGCCAGAATATAGGTTTTCGGATCGTCAAGGCGGATATATCTGAGCTGACGCTCCGTCTGCATCCATATGAAGTTTGATCCTATGATGAACCTTGACTCGATAAGTGCCGTCTTTATCGTAATATCGGTTTTCGCGACATCCGGCAGTTCCGAAACCTCATGCACCCTGTGCCCGAGTTGAAATCCGGCGTCCCATGCGATGTAGAGAATCTTCTCTATGATCTCTTTTATATTGTAGCCGGGTGTCTCCTTGTAGACGATCATCAGATCTATATCGCTATGCACGCAGAGCTGCTCACGCCCGTAGCTTCCCAGCGCAACGAGCGCGATAGGCACCGAGTTCCTCATAGGCTGGAACTCGTTGAACATCTTGCGCAGGACAACCTTGTAGATAATGGAGAGGAAGTTGTCTATCTTGCGGGTGTGGTGGACCAGGAAGGCCTTCCCCTGTGTCTCTTTGAATATCTCTTCTAGGTTTTGAAGATACTCTCCTACAGCCTGTTTGAGAAGTTTGGATATCTGAAAGTCCGGTGCGTCTTTTTCAAGCAGAGACTCTATCTCGATATTTAGATCCATCGTCGTGAGAACCTTTTTCTTTTTGGGTATAATAGCGAAAATTTTCCGCCGGGGTAGCAGAATGGATGTAGTCGAAAAAGTGCGAAGCGGTCAGCGAATCGGTCTGAAAGAGGCACTGGAACTTTATGAACTGGATCTTTTTACGCTGGCCGAGCTGGCAGACGAGAAGAGAAAAAAGCTGCACGGCAAAAAGACCTACTTCAACATAAACCGCCACATAAACCCCACCAACATCTGCAAAGATATATGCAAATTCTGCGCCTACAGTGCCGGCAGAAAGAATCCCAACCCATATACGATGAGTATCGAGGAGATAGTGGAGATCGCCAGAAACTCCTGGGCAAGAGGCGCAAAAGAGGTTCATATCGTCTCCGCGCACAATCCTGATGCCGGACTCGAGTGGTATCTTGGAATGTTCAGAGCCATCAGGGAGGAGCTTCCCGATATCCATATAAAAGCGCTCACCGCGGCCGAAATCAACTTTCTGGCCGAAGAGTACGGCATCACTCACGACGAGATACTCGACAAGATGGTCGAAAACGGTGTAGATTCGATGCCCGGCGGAGGTGCGGAGATTTTCGATGAAGAGGTGCGAAGCTATATTTGCAAAGGTAAGGTCGACAGCGAAGGGTGGCTCGACATCCACAGAAAGTGGCACCAGAGAGGTAGAAAGTCGAATGCGACGATGCTCTTCGGTCATGTTGAAAACAGGGCCCACCGTATAGACCATATGCTCAGGCTTCGTGATCTCCAGGATGAAACGGGAGGGTTCAACTGCTTCATACCTCTTGTTTACCAGAGGGAGAACAACTATCTGAAGGTGACAGATTTTCCAACGGGACAGGAGATTCTCAAAACGATGGCGATAAGCCGTATAGTGCTGGACAATATCCCCAATCTGAAGGCCTACTGGGTGACGGCAACGATAAACCTCGCCCTCATAGCCCAGGAGTACGGTGCGAATGATCTGGACGGCACTATAGAGAAGGAGTCGATACAGTCGGCGGCGGGAGCCGGTAGCTCTCACGGAATGGCGCTTGACGAGTTCGTGCACCTCATAAAAGACAGCGGCTTCATTCCGGTAGAACGCGACAGCCTCTACAATGAGCTGAAAGTATGGTGATGAAGCGTATAGAGTACGATTTCGACACCTTCGCGAAAGATCTGCACGAGCTGGCCGACTCCATAGAGGAAAAGTTCGATGCCGTCGTCGCTGTAGCTCGCGGCGGAATGACTATGGCGCACATGCTCGGAGAGTACTGGAATATCCGTAACGTTTTCGTCATCAATGCGATAGGCTACGAAGATACGAGGAAGCTTCCGGAGACGAAAGTTTTCAATATACCGGATCTGAGCGGTTGCAAAAGAATACTCGTAGTCGATGACATTGCCGACAGCGGAGAGACACTTGCAGCCGTAATGAAGAGACTGCAGAACGAATATCCTGAGAAATATTTCAAGACGGCAACTATGTTTTTCAAGCCTGAAGCGAAATTTCAGCCCGACTACACCCTAAAAAGGGCCGACGGGTGGATAGACTTTTTCTGGAATGAAGAGTTGAAACGTTATAATAACTCTGAGTAACTGACTTTACGCAAAATCCGCACGCCGAGCGGGATTTGCCCTGCGGGACGCTGCAAAATATCTAAAAACCGCTAACGCCTCCGGCGCCTGACGGGCAAGCACGGTTTTTTGAACAATATTTTTCAGCTCAAATCCCGGGGCTGACAAATTTTGCGTAAGGTCAGTGAGCAATATACCTGAAGAGGTTTTGTCAAAAGTGCGCAAGATCATCTCTAAATCTATGATTTCGTAGCTTCAAAGGTGTGTGGGAGAGGTTCCCGCCAAGGTTGGGGATCTGCTAGAGCTTTGCGTAACATTAGTCAGTAAGTAACAGCCAAAGGCGAAATATTATGGTTTTAATGATAGACAATTACGACAGCTTCACATACAATATAGTCCAGTACTGTCTTGAACTGGGAGCCGAACTGAAGATAATCAGAAACGATGAGATGAGTGTGGAGGAGATCAGAAGGCTGAAGCCGGAAAAGATCATCATCTCTCCCGGTCCGGCTACGCCTGACGAGGCGGGTGTGAGCCTTGAGGTGGTAGAGACTTTCCACAAGGATACCCCGATATTCGGCATCTGTCTCGGTCATCAGACGATAGCACAGGCTTTCGGTGCAAAGGTGGTCAGGGCAAAAAATCTCATGCACGGCAAAACTTCGATGATGGAGGTGCATATAGAGTCCCCGATATTCAACTCTATGCCGGATACCTTTACCGCCACACGCTACCATTCGCTCGTCGTGGAAAAAGAGACTCTCCCGGAAAGAGTGGTGGCAACCGCGTATAGCCATGACGATCATGAGATCATGGCGCTGCAGATCCCGGGTCTTCATGTGTACGGCGTCCAGTTCCACCCCGAGTCGATCATGAGTGAACACGGACATCTCATGCTGGACAATTTCCTGAAACTGTAAACATGATCAGGATCAGAGTCGCAGTTACACTGATTCTCACACTCCATATACTGGTACTGCTATGGGTCGCATGGGGTCTTCCGATAGGCCCGGCCGAAGCGAAAATCTTCTATGCCGACAGCGGTCCGGTCTCATATTTGATGCATCTTGGAAAAACTCTTTTCCCCGACAGCGGATTTCTCGATATCAGACTCCCTTTTCTCTTTATCCATCTGATAAACCTCTACCTCTTCTATCAACTCAGCCTGATGTTGCTGAAAGAGGAGGTATCGGTAATAATTTCTGTACTGATATATCTCTTTCTTCCGGGGATCGTTAGCTCCGCGGTTCTGGCCTCATCTACAGGTATGATACTGGCTCTCTACCAACTCTTTCTCATTCTGTGGCTAAGGGGGAAGAGGGTAGCGGCAATGGCTCTGCTGCCTCTATTCGTGCTTATAGATAGAAGCTCTGTCGTACTATACTCCGCACTGCTCCTTTATGCTCTTTTCCGCCGCGAGAGAGACTTTCTGGCCTGGGTCTCCCTTCTGTTCGCATTTGCACTATGGAAATACGGCTTCAACGTACAGGGAAAACCGAAAAACTACTTTGCGGATACAATAGGCCTCTACGCCGCGATATTCTCACCGCTTCTTTTTCTCTACTTTTTCTATGCCATGTACAGGATTCTTTTGAAAGGTGAGAAGAGCATAATTTGGTTCGTGAGTTTCACGGTCATGCTCGTTTCACTGCTCTTTTCTATCCGCCAAAAAATTCCGATCCAGGATTTCGCTCCATATGTAGTTGTGGCCGTACCGCTGATGGTCAAACTCTTTTTTCAGACATATAGGGTACGTCTGCCGCAGTTTAGAAGGCGTTATCTCTATCTGGCGGCCGCGGTACTCGGTATGTTGGCTCTGAATACTGCTGTCTTGCTTTTTCACAAACCTTTTTTCCTCCTGATGAAGGAGCCGGAGAGACATTTTGCCGCACCCTTCTATTTCCCCTACTGGTGCGCACAGGCTCTGAAGAGTGCCGGAATTGAGAATATAAGTGTCGGCAAGAGCGATCTGGCCTATCAATTGAGATACTACGGTATAGGTTCCGACAACGGGTATACTCTTGAAGAAAAACGGTGCAAAGGGTGTGAAAAAGTTTCGATTCGATACAGAAACAGGGAACTGAAAAGCTGTTATGTTTCAAAAATAAACAGTTATCAAAATTGAGAGAGAATATATATTTAAATAAGTAACAGTTTGAAAAAATAATGGTAGACTTGTCCAATAAAAATCATAAGGAGTTATGATGGCTCAAAGAGCGATACGTGAGTATGACGGCAAAGCCATTTTCGCCAAGCACTGGAATGACTATTTCAGCGGCTTTCACTACAGTTTCAAGTCGGTTCTTGTAACCAGCGCGGACGAGCTTCGCGAAAAAGCCAAAGAGCACGGTTTCGAGTGGTTGAACCAGGAGCCGCTGGTGGCAAAGCCGGATATGCTTTTCGGAAAGAGAGGAAAGAACGATCTCGTCCTTTTCAAAGTCAACAAGCCGGGTGATGTCACACTCGAAGATGCGGCCAAATGGATAGAAGAGAAACAGAGCCACGAAGTTACACTTCTTACGGGGCAGAAAGGGATGCTGACTCACTTCATTGTAGAGCCGTTCACTCCCCATACACAGGAGCAGGAGTACTACATCTCCGCCACTGTCGTAGATGATGACGACGTTCTTTATATGTCGGCCGAAGGCGGTATGGAAGTCGAAGAGGGCTGGGAGGAGAAGGTTAACGAGGTTCGTATTCCGATCAATATGACGGACGATGAGATGGAGAGAGCCGTCAGAGCGAACGTTCCCGAAGGAATCCCCGACGAAGCCAAAGAGAGATTCGGATCATTCGCAATCCAGTTTTTCAAATTTTACCGTGATCTAAACTTCGCATACCTGGAGATAAACCCGATCGTCATGATCGGAAACGATATGCATATACTCGATCTTGTTGCCAGACTTGACGATACGGCCGGTTTCTTGATGAAAGATAAATGGGGCGATATAGAGTTCCCGACACCTTTCGGTATGGAAGATATGTCTCCGGAGGAGAAAGCGATAGCGGAAGCCGACGCGAAATCGGGTGCTTCTCTCAAGCTGACCATTCTCAATCCAGAGGGACGCATCTGGACCATGGTCGCAGGAGGCGGCGCATCCGTCGTCTATGCAGACACAATCGCCGACCTTGCTGGTGTAAAAGATCTGGCAAACTACGGAGAGTACTCCGGAGGGCCGACAGAGAGCGAAACACAGTTCTACGCAGAAACGATCTTCGATCTCATGACAAGATATGAAGATCCGCGAGGAAAGATTCTCATAATCGGCGGGGCGATAGCGAACTTCACCGATGTCGCAAAGACCTTTACAGGAATCATCAAGGCACTTGAGAAGTATGCCGACAAACTCAAAGAGCACAAAACCAAAATCTATGTACGACGAGGCGGACCCAACTATGAAAAGGGTCTTAAAGACATCAAAGAGGCGGCTGAAAGACTCGGCCTCTATATGGAAGTCTACGGACCGGAAACACACGTTACCGATATCGTACGTATGGCACTTGAGAAGTAAGGGAGTAAGACGATGAGCAGCAGACTTTTTACAAAAGATACACAGGCGATTTTCTGGAACAACAACAAGAGCGCTATTCAGAGAATGCTCGATTACGACTATGTGATAGGGCGTGAGAAACCATCTGTAGCGGCTATAGTCGCACCGACAAGCTCAAACAAGTTTGAGAAGTTCTTTTACGGACCGGATGAGATAATGGTACCGCTGTATCGCAACACCGCGGATGCGGTCAGTGAACACAAAAATGCGGACGTTCTTCTCAACTTCGCATCGTTCCGTACCGCATACGATGTCTCGATGGAAGCCATCAATATGGGAGACCAGTTCAAAACCATAATGGTAACGGCGGAGGGTATCCCGGAAAGACTCGCGAGGAAGATGAATCAGGCGGCAAGAGACAACGGGATACTTGTAATAGGACCGGCCACGGTCGGTGCGATCACTCCCGGAGCCTTCAAGATCGCCAATATCGGCGGCACTATCGAGAATATCATAAAATCGAAGCTCCACAGAGCCGGAAGTGCCGGACTCGTTACACGCTCAGGCGGTCTCTTCAACGAGCTTTGTAATATCATCTCACTCAACGCGGACGGTGTTGCCGAAGGTGTTGCGATAGGCGGTGACAGGTTCGTCGGCTCTGTATTCATCGACAACCTTCTAAGAATGGAAGAGAATCCGGATGTCAAATATATGATTCTCCTCGGAGAGGTCGGCGGAACCGAAGAGTACAAGGTTATCGAGGCTGTCAAAAGCGGCAAGATAAAAAAACCGATCATCGCATGGTGTATCGGAACGATCGCCAAACACTTCAGCAGCGGAGTACAGTTCGGCCATGCCGGCGCGAGTGCCAATGCGGAGCGTGAAACCGCAGAGGCCAAAAACGCCGCAATGCGAGAAGCGGGAATACATGTGCCAAACAGCTTCAACGATCTTCCCCAAATGATTCACCAGGTATATACCGACCTCAAAAAAGAGGGAGTCATTTCCGAAATAGAGGAGCCTGAAGTAAGAACCATTCCAAAGAACCGCAAGCCCAAGAACTTCATCTGTACTATAAGCGACGACCGCGGTGAAGAGGCTACATACGCAGGATTCCCGATCAGCTCCGTCGCCACTCCCGATACAGGCAAGGGAATCGGAGATGTCATCAGCCTTCTTTGGTTCAAGAAGCAGTATCCGAAATGGGCTACGGACTTCATCGAAACAGTTCTCAAAACTGTTGCGGACCATGGACCTGCGGTATCCGGTGCACACAATGCCAAAGTTACGGCACGTGCAGGAAAATCTGTCGTAGAGTCTCTTGTTACGGGGCTTCTTACAATCGGCCCGAGATTCGGAGGCGCAATAGACGGTGCCGCGAAATATTTCAAATATGCCAACGACAACAATATGACTCCGCAGGAGTTCCTGGCATATATGAAAAAAGAGGGTGTGCCTATCCCCGGAATCGGACACCGAATCAAGTCACTGAGAAACCCGGACAAGCGTGTCGAAGGTCTCAAAAAGTTCGCTAAAGAGTACTTCCCGAGTACACCTCTTCTCGATTACGCTTTGACAGTTGAGCAGTTGACCACTTCCAAAAAGGACAATCTCATCCTGAATGT